>CABUIC010000046.1 GCA_902491515.1 uncultured Porphyromonadaceae bacterium | reverse complement strand
TGCTGAGCGAGTCGGCGCTCGTAGTATTGAGACGATATGTTTCGTCCGAGGGTCTCGGTGCTCCACATACATTGCGAGGCTTGGGTCAGATACCAGATACGGGCCGTCGGGTCTGTAACGGATAAAAGACTTCGGATATGAGTCCACGTAAGATTTTGCACGAGCTCGTGCAAAATCTCCAAATTACTGAAGGACAAGTAGAACTTTCGAAAATAGGCCAAGTTCCTTTTACCATAGCCCGCCCCGTATTCTTTCTTTAGGTTGTCCGCGAGGTCGGAAATAAGCCGCGAGCCGTATTGTGCCCGTGTTTGTCCGTTTTGTTCCTCTTCGACAATGCGTTGGCCTATTTTCCAATATGTAGCTAAAACGATATTTCCAACAGCGGCATATGCCTTCCGACGCCCCTGTTCGATTATCAGACGTATATCGTTTACGAAAGAGTGCGATATGGGCAGATTGGGTTCAGTCTTTTTCATGGTTTGTTTATCTTCTTACCCGAAGAGTCTTCCGAGGGCGAGGAGGAAGTTGCGGGTGTTGCACCACATGGGGGTGAGGATTGGGACGAAGCGGGTGGTGCGGGTGGGGACGAAGATTCGGAGGCCTCCGGGGCGGACTTTTATGCGGAGGGGGGAGGGGAGGGTGACGGGTTCGCCGTCGATATGGACGGCCGCGGGCTCGGAGGAGGTGCGGGTGATGCTGAGTTCGTCGGTGCGGAAGGAGTCGATGCGGCTGTTCTTGTAGAGGAGTCCGGTGATGAGTTCGGCTCCGAGGCGTATGTTTTCGAGGATGTTTCCGTCGTGGACGATGGTTATGTCCATCATTCCGTCGGTGACGCTGGCGCCGGGGGCTATGTAGGCGTTGTTGCCGTACTGGGAGGCGTTTGCGCAGACCACGAGGAAGGCTTTCTCGGTGATTGTCCCGTCGGGGGTGGTTATGCTGTATGTTTCGGGTCTGTACTTGAAAAAGACGTCGATTACGCTTTTGAGGTAGTTGATGAGGCCGCGGCCCGGGCGTTGGGCGAAGTCGTGGCTAACCACGGCGTCGAATCCCACGCCGAAGGTGCAGAAGAAGGGTCGGCCGTTGACGGTGCAGTAGTCGCAGGGGATTACGTTGTCGCGGGCCACGACGCGCGTGGCGGCGCGGTCATCGATGGGAATCTCAAGGTGGCGTGCGAGGCCGTTTCCGCTGCCGAGGGGTATGATTCCGAGGGCGGTGTCGGTGTCGCAGAGTCCGGAGGCGACTTCGTTGACTGTTCCGTCACCTCCGCAGGCGAGGACTCCGTAGTAGCCGGCTTTGGCGGCCGAGCGGGCGGCGACTGTAGCGTCGCCGGGGCCGGTGGTGGTGTGTACGGTCACGTCGAAGCCTTCTTTCTCGAGCTTGCGCACAATCCTGGAGGCGACACCCGTCTTGGATGCCGTCCCCGATTTGGGATTGATTACTACGAGCAGTCTGCGGGCTGCCATAGGCGCTGTGCGGTGCTTAGTTTTCGAGACAGTAGGTGAGCGTCGTGACGACGCGGATGTTCTTGATGTGGGGCGTGTACTGGTCGCGGTCGGTGATGGAGAACTGGCCCTGAGATGCGGTGATGATGGGGCCGAGCTTGCTGCCGGAGTCCTGTGCGAACTTGGCGGCGGCCTCGCGGGCGTTGTGGGTGGCTTCGGCTATCATCTCGGGCTTGATTGCGTTGAGGCCGGTGAACTCGTAGGTGGTGGGGTAGTTGTAGTCGCCTGCGAGGACCGCGATGCCCTGGCTTATGAGCTTGCTCTGCTGCTTGATGAGGGCGCGGACTTTCTCGACGTTGGAGGATGTGACAACTATTACGTTTGTCATCTTGTAGCGGGAAGTCACGCGTGAGGGGTCGTAGCTCTGGGCGAGGCGGTCCTCGATGTCCGGGGGATTCACGGAAATCTCGCTGTCGGTGAGGCCACCGGCGTGAAGGAACTCAAGGATTTTCGCGTTGACCTGCTCGGCCTTGGAGTAGAGGGCGGTGAGGTCGTCGCCGAGGTCCTGGGTGACGAGGGGCCAGGTGACTTTGTCGGCGGGGACTTCGCGCTCGCAGAGGCCGCGGACGGAGGCTGTGCGGTTGCGGTCGCCGAGGTAGGTGGCGGCGCCTTTGATGCAGAGGCCCACGCTCAGGAGGCCGAGCGCGAGCAGGAGGCTGCTCAGGATGAGGGTTGTCGAACGGTTCATTGTCATTCGGGTTTGTGTGTTTCTTTAAAGGTTAGTTATGGAATGAATTTCAGTTGATTCGTTCGAAATACGGCTCCCATGCGCGGACGGCGATGCTGTGTCCGCCCTCGGCGGGGTAGACGAGGGTTTCGTCGGCGGTAGAGAAGACCAGGCGCACCTTGTTGCCGGTCTGGGGGTCGGTCTTGACTACCTCGAGGACGTCGGCTCCGGAGGGGGTGTGGAAGCGCTTGAAGGCGGCCTCTCCGCGCCACATGGCGGGATTGTCGCGGCGGAACTTCATGATACGGCCGATGTAGTTCTTGAGTTCTTTCTCGCCGGGGGTGCGGGGGTCGAGATGGCCGGAGGTGCGGGCGATGTTGTCCTTCTGTCCGCCTTCGGTGTCGCGGCTCAGGTCGGCGTACTCGTCGCCGTAGTAGAGGGTTATGGGTCCGTTGTAAGCGGCGAGGATGGCGTTGCGGGTCATCAGTTGCCGATAGAAGAGCGGGTCGGCGGGGTCGAGGTGGTCGGCCACGCGGTAGCCGTCGTGGTTGGTGAGGTAGAGGTTGGGAATGACCGTGTCGTTGAGATATCCGCGGACGCTCGGGCGGGAGAGGACGGTGCGGACGTCGTCCCATCCGTTTTCGAGGCCGGCGCTTGTGAGCTCCTGCATCGGTCCGGAGATGAGCTCCTTGCCCTCGAAGTCGAAGGCTGAGAGGAGGCCGCCGTCGCGGTAGACGCCGACGTTCACTCTCGCTGCGGGGCCCCAGTCTTCGCCGACCATGTAGCCGAGTGTGCCCCACTGCTCGCCGCGGGCTTTACGGGCGGCGGCTGTCTCCTCGACGGCCTTGCGGATGTCGAGCCAGTAGTTGTGGCCGCCCTGCATGGCCTGGTATGCCTGATCGAGGCGCCAGCCGTCGACGCCGTAGCGGTCCATCCAGTAGGTTGCCACTTCCTTGATGTAGGGCAGGGATTCGGGATATTTGATGTTGCCCGTTCCGCCGTCGGGGCGGTCGCTCTCCACTCGTGTGGTGTCGAGCATATGGCCCGTGGGCGAGGGGGCTGTCACGCCGCCGTGGTGGCCGAAGACGCCGTCGAGGATGACGTACATCCCGCGCTTGTGGGCTTCGTCGACGAACTCGCGGAAGTCCTCCTCGGTGCCGAAGTTGGGGTCGACTTTGAAGAAGTCGTTGGTGAAGTAGCCCGTTGCCTGAAGCTTCTCGCCGCCTCCGGCCTTGGTGCTGTCGAAGATGGGCGTGAGCCATATGGCGTTAGCTCCGAGGCTCTTGATGTGGTCGAGGGCCTCGATCACGCCGCGGAGGTTGCCGTTCTTGGTGTGTCCGTCGGGGCCCCACATCGCTGTGTAGCCCGGTGCGCCTCCCTCGCCGTGGAGGAAGGACGCGACCATTATCTGATAGATTGTGAGCGAGCGCTGGTCGTCGGAGGGCTCGGTGCTCTGGCCGTAGCTCCGGCCCGTGACAAGGGCGAGGAGCGCAAGAGCGGCGATGCGGAGTCTGCGTAGAGTCATGATTTTATAGGTGTATAAAGAGAAGAGTTGTTAGGAGCTTATTGTTCGGCGCCCTCGGCGAATTCCATGAGGTATGCCTTGATGAAGCCGTCGAGATCGCCGTCCATGACGCCTCCGACGTCGGAGGTCTGCCAGTTGGTGCGGTGGTCCTTTACGCGGCGGTCGTCGAAGACGTAGGAGCGGATCTGCGAGCCCCAT
>CABUIC010000045.1 GCA_902491515.1 uncultured Porphyromonadaceae bacterium | reverse complement strand
AGCGCTCGCCTCCTTGCTCTCAGCGCCCGGCGGCTCGGCCTCGTCCTCGGTCTCATCGGAATGTTCCTCACCATAGCACTCGCCCCCGAACTCAGCCGCTGGACTTTCGGCTCCGAAGACTACGCCAACGGATTCCGCATCCTCTCCCTTATCCTCCTCCTCACCTCATTTACAGCCGCCGACAACGCTATCCTCCAGAGCTTCAACCGCCTCAAGGCCCTCGCATCTGCCAATATGTGGGGTTCCATGCTCGGCACGGCCGTTATCGTCGCTTCACTGTTCTTCTTCCGCATCGACGGTATTATCCCCGCTCTTATCGCCATACCTTTCGGTGCCTGGCTCTTTTCGCGTCTGGCATCAAGAAATGTCCCCGGCCCCCCTGTCACAGCGCCCTCTTTCGCCCAAAGCCTCCGCGCCGGAAAGACCATGGTGGTCCTCGGTCTCTACCTCACCGTCAGCGACGTCGTGACCCAGCTCGCATCATACCTCTTCTCCATCTTCCTCAACCGAGAGGCCTCCACCGCCGATGTCGGTATCTACCAGTCCGGCTACACAATGGTCAACTACTACGTCGGAATGATATTCACTGCAATTTCGATGGAGTATTACCCCAGGCTCACCGCTCAGATTGATTACTCCCGCAGGACCTCCACCCTCGTCTCCCACGAAATGTCCGTCGCCATATGGGTGCTCATGCCCGTGATTGTCCTATTCGTGTGCTTCGACGAGCTGATGGTCAGGATTCTCTACTCCGGGCGTTTCCTCGCTATGCTCCCATTCATCAGCCTCGCGATTGCCGGTGTCGTTTTCAGGGCCGTTTCATGGTGCTTGGCATATGTCATGCTCGCAAAGGGCGACGGGCGCCCCTTCGTTGTAACCGAAATTCTGAGCTCCCTGGTCATGCTCGCCCTATACACCTCCTTATGGAAACAGCTCGGCTTCGTCGGGCTCGGAATCGCATACATCCTTTGGTATGCCCTCTACACTGCCATAGTCCTCTTCGTCTACCGGCGCCGTTACCACCTCACCCTCGGCAGAGGCATCCCAGCGCTGATTCTCTTCGCCGCCGCTGTCGCGATCGGAGCCTCGGCTATGCGTCTCTTCCTCGGCCCCGTAATCACAGGCGTCGTTTTCCTCCCCTGGCTTATTCCCCTTTGTTACTTCAGGTTGAAGAAATGGCTCCGCAAATGAACCCCTTTGTTACAAAACCGTCTCAAATTTAAATAAACTATAAGATTTTTAATATTCAGAAACTTTCGCCCTCCATTCGTCGTTAACACTGAAACATTACGCAGATATGATTACACGCGAAGTCATCGACACTCTATATAAGAAGTACTCCAAGGCCCCATCGAGCCCCGACTGCCTCGATATGCCGCTGCTTTTTGACTACGCCGCCGAGCACCATAATATCACTATCGATATGGACGGACCTGTCGACTTTATGGTCATCAACAGCATCGACCCCGATTCCCTCTTCCACAAGATTCCCCTCGCCAGAATCCACGCCATCGTCCCTTTTGAGGAATGGATAGCTATTGTCCTCCATTCCTCCATCATTTTCCTCAGCAGGAAATCTCCGAAATCAAGCATTCACATCAAGCCCGCGAAGCTATCCATTATCGACCGCGCGCGAATCGCCCTCGAAGGCAAGCTTGACAAAAATAACAGCTCACTCTCCGGATTCATTACTTTTTTTAGCTTGCGTTACTTGAATTATTTTTGTAACTTTGCATTCGAATCAGCAGGATCCCGCCGCGGCATCCCCTTTGATATTTGAATCCTCAAATCAAAAACTTTTTATCATAATGGTAAGCTACAAAGAACTCGGCCTCGTCAACACCCGCGAAATGTTCGCTAAGGCCATCAAGGGCGGTTATGCAATCCCCGCCTTCAACTTCAACAATATGGAGCAGCTCCAGGCCATCATCAAGGCCGCTGCTGGCGAGAAGAGCCCCGTTATCCTTCAGGTCTCCAGCGGTGCCCGCAAGTACGCCAACCAGACCCTCCTCCGCTACATGGCCCAGGGTGCTGTTGAATACGCCAAGGAACTCGGCTGGGAAAAGCCCCAGATTGTCCTCCACCTCGACCACGGCAACTCCTTCGAACTCTGCAAGAGCTGCATCGACTTCGGCTTCTCTTCCGTGATGATCGACGGCTCCCACCTCCCCTACGAGGAAAACGTTGCCCTCACCAAGCAGGTCGTTGACTACGCTCACCAGTTCGACGTTACCGTCGAAGGCGAGCTCGGCGTTCTCGCCGGCGTTGAGGACGAAGTTTCCTCCGACCACCACACCTACACCGACCCCGAGGAAGTTATCGACTTTGCTACCCGCACCGGCTGCGACTCCCTCGCTATCTCCATCGGCACATCCCACGGTGCTTACAAGTTCACCCCCGCACAGTGCACCCGCAACGCCGAAGGCAAGCTCGTGCCCCCGCCCCTGGCTTTCGACGTCCTCGATGCCGTTATGGAAAAACTCCCCGGATTCCCCATCGTTCTCCACGGCTCCAGCTCCGTGCCCCAGGACGAGGTTGACACCATCAACATGTTCGGCGGCAAGCTCCCCGACGCCATCGGCATCCCCGAAGAACAGCTCCGCAAGGCCGCCAAGAGCGCCGTCTGCAAAATCAACATCGACTCCGACAGCCGTCTCGCTATGACTGCCGCCGTTCGCCGCGTTTTCGCCGAACAGCCCCAGGAATTCGACCCCCGCAAGTACCTCGGCCCGGCTCGCGACAACATGGAGAAACTCTATCGCCACAAGATTGTAAACGTCCTCGGTTCCGCCGGCAAAGCCGAATAAACCTCAGACCTCATCATGATTTCCCTCAACTGCCTCAGCAACAAGTATTGGTGGCGCCGCCTCGGTCTCGGAGCGGTAAAGCCATCATGCGTCTGCGTTTGGTAGTATAAGGAATAAAAATTCACCTTTTCATGAACCGCTCCCTTCCCGGAGCGGTTTTTTTATTTATACACCTAAAAAAATGAAACAACAGAAATCCGAATCCTACTCCTTCGCCGACCTCCTCCCCGTCGATGCCGACGGCTTCTACGGCGAATTCGGCGGCTCCTACGTCCCCGAAGACCTTCAGAAACGCCTCTCCGAGCTTCGCTCAGCCTTCGACGAGGCAATAGTCGATCCTGCCTTCCGCGACGAATTCTCGGCCCTCATGCGCGACTACGTGGGCCGTCCGTCGCCCCTCTACTTCGCCCCCGCCCTAAGCCGCAAATACGGCGCCCGCGTATACCTCAAGCGTGAGGACCTCAACCACACCGGAGCGCACAAAATCAACAACGCCATAGGCCTCGGACTCCTCGCCCGGCGCATGGGAAAGAAAAAAATCATAGCCGAAACCGGAGCCGGACAGCACGGCGTCGCAGCCGCCACCGTCGCAGCCCTCCTCGGAATGGAATGCACCGTATTCATGGGGGCTACCGACATGGAACGGCAGCGCCCCAACGTCCAGCGCATGCGTATGCTCGGAGCCAAAGTCGTACCCGCAACCGAAGGCAATTCCACCCTCAACAACGCCGTCGACGCCGCACTCGCCGAATGGGTCCGCAACCCCGATGCCTTCTACCTCATCGGCTCCGCTGTCGGCCCTCATCCCTATCCCGCAATCGTCGCACGCTTCCAGTCCATTATCAGCGAAGAAATCCGCCGCCAGCTCCTCGAAACCGAAGGCCGCGAAACCCCCGACTACGTAATCGCCGCAATCGGCGGAGGAAGCAACGCCGCCGGAGCCTTCTACTACTTCCTCAACGAACCCACAGTGCGCCTCGTAGCCGTCGAAGCCGCCGGAAAAGGCGTAGACACCCCCTACAACGCCGCCACAATCACCGTCGGCGAAACTGGCGTCCTCCACGGCTCGCGGACAAAAGTAATGATGGACACCGAAGGCAATCCGCGCGAGGCATATTCCATCTCCGCCGGTCTCGACTACCCCGGCATTGGCCCCCTCCAGGCCTTCCTCGCCCAGGAAGGACGCTCCACAGTCCTCACCGTCACCGACGACGAAGCCCTCGCCGCAGCCTTCCTTCTCGCCCGCAAAGAAGGAATCATCCCCGCCATCGAAAGCTCCCACGCCCTCGCCGCCCTCGAAAAAATCAACTTCAAACCCGACGACATCGTAGTAGTCAACCTCTCCGGCCGAGGCGACAAAGACATGGAAGCCTTCATGAAAGCCCACTAAAAAAACCGCGGCCGGGACTCCTTACAACACAAGAGCCCGGCCGCCAAGTTATTCCACCCTCCCCCAAGTCCCCCGGCCGTCCAAGCCGTCCGAACAGCCCGAGCCGCCCGAGCCGTCCAAGTTGTCCGAGAAGTCCGAGAAATCCGAGAAGTCCGGAAAAAAACGAAAGGCGCCAGCGAAGCGCCCGCGCCTACCCGATAAGGCATAAAAAAAGGGCAAGCTTACTACATCGCACCGCTACGACCTCCTACCCTTGCTTCGGTCAGGACCTGGGGGATTCAGAGGGAGCTGGTCGTGTAGGACTTACCCGACAACAAAATTACAAAATCCACCCCAATCCACAAAATCTTTAACATTCCCTAACGTCAAAACAACCGCCAAAAGTCCCCCACTTATCCGCACGGCGGATCAGTACCCCGTCATCCATCCGAAGGGCAGTTCTGTGTAAGCTCAGCAAGCACCGTCGCCTCCCGCCGTCAATTATCCGGATGGAGGTTCAGTGCCCCGTCATCCATCCGGAGGGCAGCTAAGTGGAAGCTCAGCAAGCGCGCTCGCCTCCCGCCGTCAATTATCAGGATGGAGGTTCAGTGCCCCGTCATCCATCCGAAGGGCAGCTTAGTGGAATCTCAGCAAGCGCGCTCGCCTCCCGCCGTCAATTATCCGCACAGCGGTTCAGTGCCGCGTCAGTCATCCGAAGGGCTGTTCAGTGGAAGCCCCGCAAGCGCAATCGCCTCGGTCCCTCAATTATCCGCACGGCGGTTCAGTGCCCCGTCACCCATCCGGAGGGC
>CABUIC010000044.1 GCA_902491515.1 uncultured Porphyromonadaceae bacterium | reverse complement strand
CGCCCATGCCGGCGACGTCGCCCACGTTGTCGCCCACATTGTCGGCGATGGTGGCGGGGTTGCGGGGATCGTCCTCGGGTATTCCGGCCTCGACCTTTCCGACGAGGTCGGCGCCTACGTCGGCGGCCTTCGTGTAGATGCCGCCTCCCACGCGGGCGAAGAGAGCCTGCGTCGAGGCGCCCATGCCGAAGGTGAGCATGGTGGTTGTTATCATAGCCAGTTTGGCAGTTCCGGGGAGGTCGACGAGCCGGTCGAGGAGAAGATACCAGAATGAGATGTCAAGGAGTCCGAGGCCGACGACTACGAGACCCATCACCGCGCCCGAGCGGAAGGCCACTCGGAGGCCGCGGTTAAGGGAGGAGCGGGCGGCGTTGGCGGTGCGGGCGGAAGCATATGTTGCGGTTTTCATGCCGAGGAATCCCGAGAGGCCGCTGAAGAAGCCGCCGGTGAGGAATGCCACGGGCACCCACGGGTTCTGAAGCTGGAAGCCGTATGCCATAATCGAGAAGAGGGCAACGAGGCATATGAAGGCTATGCCGACAATCTTATATTGCTGTTTGAGATAGGACATCGCTCCTTTGCGGACATGGGAGGCGATGCGTTGCATGGTCGGAGTGCCTTCGCTCTCGCCCATCATCTGCCTGAAGAAGAACCATGCAAGCAGGAGGGCGACAATCGACGCGGCCGGCACGAGCCAGAAAACGGGGTTTGTCATGGAGGTTGAAATTTAAGGTATTAAAAACAGCCCCTAAGTTAAGAAATTTTCGCGTGACGGCAAAATTATTTGTCGTGGTAATGGCTTTAGTTTTGGCTTTTGGAGGGGGAGTGCGTTAATAATTATTTAAATCTAAGGGGGGTGGGGTGATTATTCGGGAGGTTTTATTAATTTTGTCCCTGCTATTATGAAAAAGCTGATTGTAACGCTCGACCGGGGCAATTCTTCGGCGAAGCTTGCTTTGTGGGACGAGACGGGGACGATTGTGCGTCATCTCCGCTCGGCCGACTGTTCGTGCGCGCGGGCCTGCACCGACTTGGTGCGCCGTGCGGCGGAAGATGGCGAGCTTGTCGGGGCGGCTTTCGCTTCGGTGGTGAAGGACGGCGGCGACGAGGCTGTGGAGCGTGCGCTCCGCGAGGCAGTCGTGGCCGGCTCCCCTGTGGTGAGGCTGGAGGCTGCGTCCCGTATGCCGATGAGCATCGCTTACTCGACGCCCGGGACTCTCGGGGCTGACCGTATAGCGGCGGCACTCGGGGCCATGGCGCTGGCCGGCGAGGGGAGGCCTTTGCTGGTAATCGACCTCGGTACAGCAATCACTTACGACATCGTCGACGCCTCGGGAACTTTCCGCGGCGGAAACATCGCTCCGGGGCTGAGCACACGCTTCAAATCGCTCCACGATGCCGCTCCGGCGCTTCCTCTCGTCGCGCCGGAAGGCGAGGCAAAACCTTTCGGCGGCTCTACGGCGGAGGCCATCCGCTCAGGGGTGGTGCGCGGCGTCGGAGCCGAAATCAACGGTTTCGAGGCTCTTGCGACGAAGGTCTTCGGGGACGAGCGTCCTCGGACTATCCTCACCGGCGGCGACGCGGGCTACATAGCCGACACTCTCGGAGGCGAGCTCCCCGGGGGCTTCATAGTGAACCATGACCTTATCCATCTCGGACTCAAACGATTTCTCGACTATAATTATAATGAAAATCCATGATTTCAGCGCACGGCTGGCAGTCAGCGCGCTCCTTCTGATATTCGCGGTTACGGGCACAGTTGCCCAGAACGGCACGATGACACCTTATTCGCGCTACGGCTACGGCATCCTGCGCGACCGCTCGACTTCGACGCAGCGTTCGATGGGCGGCGTCGGCTATGCCATGCAGAGCGGGCGCCAGATCAATGCCATGAACCCGGCATCATATGCGGCCATCGACTCCCTGACTTTTCTCTTTGATCTCGGGCTTGACCTGACGTGTCTCTGGCAGACGGAGACTACCGAAGCGGGCGAGAAGCTGGCGGACAATAATTTCGGCGGCGGTCTGGACTACGTGACGATGCAGTTTCCGCTCGGGCGCCACATGGGCATGAGCATAGGTCTGGTTCCGTTCTCGTCGGTGGGCTATTCCTTTGGCGACGAGATTTCCAACGGTATGTCCTCGCGTCAGGGCTCGGGAAGCATCAACGAGCTGTATGTGGGCGTGGCCGGGAATATATTCAAGGGTTTCTATGTCGGGGTCGATTTCTCCTACATGTTCGGCACACTTCTTAACGATTCCTACGCGATAACGGAGGCGGGCTCGCAGGCCGTTTTCCAGAAGGAGATGAAGGTGCGTGACTGGAACATGACAGCGGGCCTCCAGTACGGCTTCAACCCGAGGCCGGGCCACCGGCTGACCCTCGGTCTGACCTACCGTCCGGGGAAGACTCTTCTAGGCGACGCCAATACGTATTATTACGTGGAGAATCTGTCGTCGCCTGAGTCGATGGATCCGCACAAGCTGAAGGGTAATTACAGTCTTCCGGACACCTGGGGCGCAGGCGTTAACTACCGCATCGGTCCGCGCTGGATGTTCGAGGGGGACTTCACGTACCAGCCGTGGTCGAAGGCAAAGTACCGCGGATTCGAGAGCGACGCCATCTCCCACGAGTTCGCCAACCGCTGGAAGGTTGCCGCGGGCGCTCAGTTCGTGCCGAACTACCGCGGGGGCTACGGCCAGCGTATCAACTACCGCCTGGGCGGCTATTTCAACCGCGACTACCTGATAGTGCGCGGGAACAATGTGCGCGAATACGGCCTCAGCGTGGGTCTGGGTTTCCCGGTTCCGACGTTCAAGACGACGGTGAACCTCGGTTTCGAGTGGAAGCACCGTCAGGCCTCGCCCCAGTCGCTCATCAAGGAGGACTACCTGAACATCACTCTCGGCATCAACTTCAACGAGATGTGGTTCCGTCCGAGCAAGATTTACTAAACACGTCGTCGGGGAGATCAGCCATGCGGTCGTTGACGGGTGTCGCCTTCCTTTTGTTCCTTCCTGTTGTTATCGGAGGGGGCTGCGGGGAAGAGGAGCGCCATTATGTGGCCAACGCAGGCTCACGTACTCCGACGATGACCACCAGGGACGTGAGCACCTTCATCAGCGACTCGGGCTATACGCGCTACCATCTTGAGACGCCGGTGTGGTATGTGTACGACGATACTGCCGAGCCTTTCTGGCGCTTTCCGTCGGGAATTGAGCTTGAGCAGTACGACAACTTCCACCGGGTGTCGAGCACGGTGGTGTGCGACTCGGCCATATACTATTCGCGCAAGCGGCTCTGGCAGCTGGACGGGAATGTGGTGATGGTAAGCACGGAGGGGGATTCCTTCCTGACGGAGCAGCTCTTCTGGGAGCAGGAGACGCGGCGCATCCGTTCGGACTCGTTCATCCACATAGTGCGGAGCTACCGCATTCTCGAGGGCTACGGCTTCGAGAGCGACCAGAGCATGAAGGACTACATCATCAACAATCCCACAGCCATCCTGCCGGGCCAGCGGCCCCAGCCCAAGGACAGTGCGGAGCGTCAGCCGGACAGTCTGCGCGGCGCGCCGGTTCGTCCTTCCGAGCGGGTGAGGGCGGAGGCTCCCGCGGCCACTCCCGAGGTTCAGGAGACGGGACTTCACCGCAACCGCCCCAAGAGCGGGGAGCTCAGGTCGGGGTCTGCCAAACCATCCGCAACACCCGCGACTCCGAGGAGGCTCAAGACAACAAAGTAAAAAAACTCCAACAATTCCATATGTCCGTCTGGATAGCTATCACTCTTTTATCCCTTCTGTTCTCGGGCCTGTTTTCGGGCATAGAGATGGCATTCGTTACCTCCGACCGCGTGCGCGTGCGCCTCGACGTACAGCGCGGCGGTATGATTTCAGGAATCATCAACCGCTTTTACGCCAATTCGGAGCTTTTCATCTCCACGATTCTCGTGGGAAACAACATCATGCTTGTAATTTACGGTATGGGCTTCGCGAAGCTCGTGGAGCCGTATATTGCGCTCTATATCCACAATGACGCGGGCATTCTGTTGTGTCAGACGGTTCTCTCCACTCTTGTCATCCTTCTGACGGGCGAGTTTCTTCCCAAGACAGTTTTCGGCATCAATCCCAACAACAGCCTCAAGCTCTTCGCCCTTCCGGTGGGTCTTTTCTACGTGATACTGTATCCCGTGTCGGTTTTCACGGCGTGGCTTTCCCGTATGCTGATGAGGGTGGTGGGAATCAAGGACAACGACGGGCGCGGGATGGGTATTCTTTCGATAGGCGACCTCAACGACTATCTCGAGGAGACCATCGACGATGTCGAGGAGACGAAGGGCACTGTGGAGAACGAGGTGAAGATATTTCAGAATGCCCTTGATTTCTCGACCACCCATCTTCGGGACTGCATGATACCGCGCAATGAACTTGTGGCTGTCAATATCGAGACGACCACGCGCGAGGAGCTGTCTGAGCTTTTCCAGTCGAGCGGGCGCTCGAAAATCCTCGTGTACCGCGACGATATCGACTCCATTGTGGGATATATTCATGTGAGCGAGCTCTTTACCCCGGAAAATGACTGGCATGAGCGGATAAAGCCTGTGCTTTACGCTCCGGCGAATCTTCTGGCCAACGTGATGATGCGGCGTCTTCTCCAGCAGAAGCGGTCGATAGCTATTGTCATCGACGAATTCGGTGGAACCGCGGGGATGCTGACGCTCGAGGATCTGGTGGAGGAAATTTTCGGCAACATCGAGGACGAGCACGACAATTCAGGGCTGACGGAGAAGGAGATAGCTCCGGGCATATACGAATTCTCGGGCCGATGCGAGATTGCGGAGCTCAACGAGCGTTTCGGACTTGATTTTCCCGAGGACGACGCTTATCAGACCATCGCCGGCTATATTCTTCACGAGACGGGCACCATTCCGGGAGAGGGAGAGACTGTCATGCTCGGCGAGCAGCGTTTCGATATAGTCAAAAAGTCCGCCAACCGTCTGGAACTCATTCGCTTCACGCGCCCCTCGGTCGCCGAGGCGAAGGAAAGGGAGTGAATAAACCTAACCCATTGATTATTAACGCGAGTTCGGGATAAAAACATACGATTTTTATCCCATGGCTAAGGGCACAAAT
>CABUIC010000043.1 GCA_902491515.1 uncultured Porphyromonadaceae bacterium | reverse complement strand
CTAATTAAAAATCAATCATATAACTGACAAAAATTAATTTTTGTCATCTACTAAACCGTCTGAGAACCCAAAAATCGCAGCCCGACCAACACCCATCTCCGTATACGCCATTCTTAGCCATTCTCCCTAAGTGCGTTTGAGGCCATTAACTGAATATCCCTACTTACTTGTAAATCGCCATCTGTCTGAACATGACAGAAAATTTGAAGAGGTGCTGACGCGTCTTGACGATAAGGACTCAGAGCCGATTGAGGTTTTTTTCTTTGAGGGGCAGATATTCGATGCCTATTCGCTGATTTCAGATTTAATCAGGAAGGCAACAAGGAGAATCGTGCTGATAGACAACTACGTGGATGACCGGATACTGAAAGTCCTGACAAAGCGTGGCGACGGTGTATCTGCAATGATTTATACCGACCCGCGCCACTCCCAAATAAGCAATGACCTACGCCGTCATAACGCCCAGTAACCCCGTATTGAAGTAAGACATTGCACGAATGTGCATGACCGGTTCCTGATAATCGACGATACCGTCTATTTCATCGGCGGCTCAATCAAGGATCTTGGTAAGAAAATTGTCGCATTCAGTCAGATGCACCAAAATCCGGATGACATTCTTTCAAAACTGAGATAATCGGTGAAGGGGATATACAAAAAAAGAGCCGCAAGTCGGGGACTTGCAGCTCTTTGCGGAGAGGACGAGATTCGAACTCGTGGTAGGATAACTCCTACGTCAGTTTAGCAAACTGGTGGTTTCAGCCACTCACCCACCTCTCCTTGAGGCACCGGTTCTGTGCTTTTGCGGTGCAAAGGTAGGGGAATTTTTCGAGATATGCAAATTTTTCGGACTGTTTTTTACTTGCGGGCGCCGAAATTGAGGCGTGTGAGGTAGTCGCCGAGCCAGAGGCCTCCGAGGATGAGGACGATGCCCGTGATTCCGACGAAGCTGACGCGCTCGTGGAGGATGATTGCGGAGACGACCATTGTGACGATGGGCTGGAGGTACATGTAGTTGTTGGCGGTGATTGCGCCGAGGCGTTTGACGGTGTTTCCCCAGATTAGGAATGCGGCGGTTGAGGCTCCGAGTCCGAGGAAGAGGAGGTTGCCCCAGACGGCGGGGCGGGCGAGGATGTCGAAGGGGTTGACGCTTCCGGCATCGCCGAGGAGGAGGAAGGGGAGGGCAGTGAGGAGGCCGTAGAAGAAGGTTTTGCGGGTGATGAACCAGACGTCGTAGAAGGCGTTGAGTTTTTTGAGGATGAGGCTGTAGATTGACCAGCTGAGGGCGGCGAGGAGGGAGAGGAAGTCGCCGAGGGGTCGGATCTGGACGTCGGTGGAGCTGTTGAAGACGACGCAGGCGACTCCGACGAAGGCTATTGCGGTTCCGATCCATGTGCCGATGGATATTTTCTCGTTTTTGTAGATGCAGGCGACGAGGAGGACCGTGATGAGGGGGGAGAGGGATGTGAGGAGTGCGACGTTTGTGGCGAGGGTGTACTCGAGGGCGTTGTTTTCGGCGATGAAGTAGAGGGAGCCGGAGAGGAGTCCGCAGACGAGGATGAGGAATTCGTCGAGGAGGGAGTGGCAGAAGAATCGTTTATGGCTGATGCAGAGCACTACGATGTATGCGATGATGAATCGGCAGATGTATATCTGTGTGGGGCCCATGCCGTTCTCGAGGAGGACTTTGGTGGAGACGAAGCTGTAGCCCCACATTGCGATGGCAATGGCTGCGAGGGCGTGGGCCCAGAAATTGTTTGGGGACTTGTGTGCTTCGCCGGAGCCGGCATAGGTATTGAGGTGGTTCATGGGTGTGCTGTAGCTTAGTATTCTCTTTGCAAAGTTAGTTAATTTTTCGGAACGGGAGAAACATAGTAAGGAGCATTTTTGTTAATTTTGCAAACTAATTCAACAGGTACAACAAACGAAAAACTCACGAAAAATGAAAACGCATTCAATCCGACTCGCACTCCTGGCTCTGGCGGGAGGTGCCATGCTGATAGGCCAGACGGCCTGCAATTCAATGACAAACACGGGTAAGGGAGCTCTCATCGGCGGCGGTGGCGGCGGCGCTCTCGGCGCGGGCATCGGCGCCCTCATCGGCGGCGGCAAGGGCGCCGGCATCGGCAGCGCCATCGGCGCGGCTGTCGGCGCGGGAGCCGGAGCTCTCATCGGCAACCGTATGGACAAGCAGCAGAAGGAGCTTCAGGAGCAGCTGGCCAATCAGGCTAAAGTGGAGCAGACCACTGACCAGAACGGTCTGCAGGCCATCAAGGTGACTTTCGACGGGGGCATTCTCTTCCCCTTCAACAGCGCCAAGCTCTCCGCGCAGGCCAAGACGGACCTGAGCGGCTTCGCCGCAAACCTTATCCAGAACCCCGGCACCAATGTGCAGATTTTCGGATATACCGACAACAAGGGCTCGCTTGCGGCCAACACGAAGGTGGCCGACGAGCGCGCGGACGCCGTGGAGAACTATCTTCTCAATTCCGGCGTAAGTTCTACGCGTCTTTCGGCAAAGGGCATCCCTATGGCCGACTATGTGGCGAGCAACGACACTGAGGCCGGACGCGCGCAGAACCGCCGTGTGGAAATCTACATCACGGCTTCGCAGGAGATGATCCAGCAGGCTCAGGCCGGTACGCTCAAATAGCGATTTACAACTTTTAACACGCAAAAGCCCCGCTAAACGGGGCTTTTGTTGTACTTTTGCGCAAATATATCCACTATAAAGAAGAAATATGAACATCCTGAGGCATTTTTCAGGCAGGATTTTCGCTTGTTTGATGCTCGTTGCTTTTACGGCGGGCGCATTTTTGGCTTTTGGCCGCGTATCTCTGCCTGTGACCACGGTCAACGGCCGTCCGTGCTTCTATTATACGCCGCGCAGCTCGTCGGAGACGGTCTACGGGCTCTCCAAGCGTCTGGGGCTGACCCGCGAGGAAATCGTGGCCTATAATCCCGGGGCGGCCGACGGTCTGCGCAAAAACACGACTCTCTACTTTCCGGTCGACGATTTCCGCGACCGCATAGAGGTGGAGGCCGAGGGCTCGGACGCGGTGGTTCCGGAGCAGACGGACAACAACAGACTCAGGCCCGTTCATATCGAATATACAATAGACAGCACGTCGGTGGTCAACGAGGCCGAGGCTCAGGGCGAGTTGCCCGTGGCTCCGGAGCCATCAGGTGCGGACAGCGCTACGGTCCGTGGCGAAGTGAGTCCGTACTCCATAGCGGTTCTTCTGCCTTTCGGACTCGGTGAGGAGCAGATTTCGCGTCCGGCGCGTCTGGCGACGGATTTCTACAAGGGTTTTCTCATTGCCGCCGACACGCTCGCCCACCGCGGGGAGACCGTTGCGGTCACGGCGGTGGATATCGCTTCCGGCTCGCTTGACGAGGCTCTCGGCCGCGAGGAGGTCCGCTCCGCCGCGGTAATAGTCGCTCCGGACAGCCCCGGATTCATTTCCAGGGCGCTGAAGGCCGGTGTGAAGGGGTATATCGTCAATACTCTGGACTTCGCAGACTCGCTGTATCTTACGGAGCCCCGCGTGGTGCAGACCAACATCGACCACCGGAACATGTACGCGAAGGCTGTCGGCTATCTCATTTCCGAGCTCAAGGACGCCACTCCCGTGATAATCAGCAATACGGAGGGCCGCAACGACAAAGAGGCCTTCACGGCCTATCTCCGCGGGCGCCTCACGGAGGAGGGAGTGCCGTTCATCGAGATTCCCTACGAGGGCACGCTTACGAGCCTCGACCTCGAGAGGCTCTCCGTCAATACAGAGGCCTCTTATGTGATTGTGCCTTCGGCCGGGAGCATAGGTGAGTTCAACCGTTTCTCCCATGCGCTCAACAATTTCCGCGTGACCAATCCCGACACGGGGATGCGTCTCTTCGGCTATCCCGAGTGGGTGACATTCCGCGGCGACGCCCAGGACATGCTCCACACTCTCGGTGCAAGCATCTATTCGCGGTTCAACGACGATTTCGACTCGTTTTCGGCCCGCAACATCGCCTCCGACTTCCTTCGCTGGTACGGCGAGCCTATGATCGAGAGCATCCCTTCGCGCGGGCTTCTGGGCTACGACCTCGGCTGTATGCTCGTCAAGAATCTCCGGGCCAACCTCGGAGTCTTCTCGCCGGAGACCCCGGCGGAGTACCGCGGTATACAGAGCACCTTCCGCCTTGTCCGGGCTTCGGACGCAGAGGACAGCGGATACGTGAACGACGCGCTCTACATCATCCACTATCTGCCTGTCACGGGCACGGACTGCACCATTCACTGACTCTTATCCCGATATGAAGCCAAGCCGCCTCGCCTCGACCCTCCTCATTCTCCTCGCCGCCGTCACGGGCCTCCGTGCGGAGACCCACTACGAGCCGCATATATGGCTCGGAGGCCGCGCGGGCTTGGCCATGAGCCGCGTGTCCTTTTCGCCGTCGGTAAGCCAGAACTGGCTCATGGGGTCTACGGGAGCGGTCACCTTCCGTTATTCGGAGGAGAAGTTTTTCGGCGTAATCGCCGAGCTCGGCTGGGTCCAGCGCGGGTGGAGCGAGAATTTCGGGGAGGACAATCCGCTCCGGTATTCCCGGCATCTGACCTACATCAATCTGCCCATACTGAGCCATATCTATTTCGGGAGTCCCCGTTTTAAGGGCTTCGTGAACCTCGGTCCTGAAATCTCTTACATGATTGGAAGTTCAACAAGCTCGAACTTCGACTATACCAGGCCAGGGTCGGATTCCTCATGGCCCGAGCGTCCCCGGCGCACAGAGCAGCTTACGGCTGACATTACGGGCAAGTTCGACTACGGCATAGCCGGAGGACTCGGGGTGGAATTCTATGTGCAGCCAAGGCATTCCGTAGTTCTTGAGGCACGTTTCTACTATGGGCTCGGGAATATCTTCCCCTCTTCCAAGGCCGATACGTTCAGCGCTTCGCGCTCCATGACTCTCGACATTACCCTCGGATATAATTTCCGAATCAAATAATCATTATCATTTCCAAATATTTATGAAGAAAACTACTCTTTACGCGGCTTTAGCCGCCGCCATCATCGGCATCCCCGGCGCCTAAGCGGCTCCGGCGTCGTTGCTGGCCATGAAGAAGGTGTAGGCCTCCCGCGCGGAGCTCGTCAAGAAATAGATGCGCGCAGACGCCCCCGCGGCCGGTAGCTCCATGCGCCGGGCCGAGTCAGCCGCCGACTGGCAACCCACGGGCCACGCCCTCTACGAATGGACCGGCGAGGACTGGGAGCTGACCACCTCCTACACGACGACCTACAACGGTCAGGGACTGCCCGCAATCGAGTTTGACACCGACGCCGCCTCGGGCCAGATCATCCGCACGAGCTACACCTACGACTCCGAAGGCCGCATTGTCGAGCGTCTCCGCTAGGTGTCTGAAGGGGAAGGCGAGCCCTTCGAGAACTATATGCTTCTCAAGCGGGAATACGACCCCCGCATGACTTCGCTCATCATCAGCAATATCGAGAAGAACTGGTACAACGGCGGCTGGAACCGCGACTCGAACTCATACCGCCGCACGATGACCCGCAACACCGAGGGCAATGTCACGGAAGTAGTGGTCAGCACGATTTTCGGCGAGGAGGTGGTCCCCGTTGAACGTCTGTTCGTGGAATACGGTGTCGACGGAAAGGCCACACGCATCTAAAACCAGACCTATGTCGACGATCCCTTCGCCGCAGAAGGCCCCTCGTGGGAGGACGGCGAGGAATATTCCGACATCGAATGGCTGGAGACTGACGGCCAGTTCCCTGAAATGTCCACTTTCTGCATCGGTCCCAACCGCTTCAAGAAGGCCAAGTACACTTCCGAGGGAATGTACATCGGCGAAATCAATGTGGAGTACTCCGGTGCGAACTACACGGCGACTCTCGTGAACGAGGAAGGCACGAATGTGGAGAAGTTCAGCGTCACTGACGATTTCGGCGGCTACGAGCTCTCGATTACCCTTTCCGGTGAGGACGAGGGCGATCCCTTCGAGATGGTGACATACGAAAGCGCTTCCTACGACCGCTGGGGCCACGACCTGGCCATTCTCGCCTATGACTCCGCTACATTCGGGGGCGAGACGGAGGTATATCTCAACGAGTGGGTTCGCGGCAAAGTGGAAATGGCCGAAAACAAGGACTATCCTGCATCCTACACCCGTCAGGAATACGTCGAGGAGCCTCTCGATGAGGAATATCCGGACGAAGAGGAGGATGAATACCTCGCTCCCGGCAAGCTCCGCATTCCTGAGATGCCCGCAGGCACATGGGAAAACACTTACCGCATCGAATACACTGAGTGGACGGACCTTTCGGGCATAGGCTCCGTGGGCGCCGACAGCGACGATGCTCCCGCGGAATATTTCAACCTTCAGGGCATGCGCGTGGACAATCCTTCCAAGGGCATATTCATCAAGCGTCAGGGCTCCAAAGTAACCAAGCTTATCCTGAGCTGATTTTCCCACCCGACAATAAACGAAAAAGCTCCGCCGCGGCGGAGCTTTTTTTGTCCGGTATAATCCTGACGTATTCAGGGCAAGAGGTCGTATTCGGCGTCGGACACGGGTTCGAGCCAGATGTTTTCTGTCTGCTCGCCGGGGACGGAGAATGCGAGGTGGGCGAACCAGGAGTCCTTTGCGGCTCCGTGCCAGTGCTTGACGCTGGCGGGAATGTTGATGACTGTGCCGGGGAGGATTTCTACCGCCGGTTTGCCTTCTTCCTGGTACCATCCTCGTCCAGCGACGCCTACGAGCATCTGTCCGCCACTTTTTTCAGCCTTGTGGATGTGCCAGTTGTTGCGGCAGCGGGGCTCGAAGGTTACGTTGGCGAAGGGAATCTGTTCCTTGGAAATGGGGGCGAGATAGCTGTTGCCAATGAAGTACTTGGCGTATGCGGTGTTGGGTTCGCCGATGGGGAAAATTATCTCCTGCTGGAATTTCTCCTTAGCGGAGGATGCCTCTGTCTCGACCTTCCATACTTCCTTTGCCTGCCGGAAAGCGGCCCATGCCTTCGGCCAGCCGGCGTAGAAGGCGATATGGGTGATGGCCTCGGCAATCTCCGTGCGGGTGATGCCGTTGCTGTGCGGCTCAATTTTGTTTACTGTACGGTTTATTTTACCAGTACTTTCAGGGCGTTTCCTCTGGCCGAGATTAAATATATTCCGGGAGAAAGTGGCAAAGTAGTCTCTTCAACTCCGAGGAGCCCCGAGGAAAGTACGTCTCCTCGGATGTCGGCCACGGCGTATGGCGTTCCGACGGCGAAACCGCTGAATATGAGCCTTCTGTTCTCCACGCGAATGCTTCCGATTGCCGTAGTTTCGGTTGTCTCGAAGGTGAGCTTATGCATTCTGACGTAGTCTAAGATGGCGAAGTCGGCGTGATTGGCTCTGATTGTAAGCTCGTTGTCATCTATTATCACCGAGGGCCGGGCATCGAGTCCGATTCTATAGTTCGTGCCGTCTGTGAGGTATATCCCGACGGCGTTTGTCGGCATGTCATCGTTCTCCTCGGCGCCTACGGAGAATGCCAGAATACTGAATGTCAGCGCGACAAGGATGCGGAGGGTCTTCATGGCAGTACTTTGAGCAATGCCTGGACGAGTACGTTGGCCATAAGCTGGCATCCGGCGTCGTTGGGGTGTAGGGCAACGTCGTACGACAGGCGGTGGAGGTTGTGCTGGCCGCCGCATTCGTTGAAGAAGTCAGCGACGGGAATGCCCTCGTATTCAGCGATCTGACGCACGAGGTCCACATATTCCCTGAGGTAATGGCCGTTGATGGGCTGGTCCCAGGTTTCCGGCAGGTAGCCGTTGAAGCCATAGCCCTTGCGCGGGGTACACATCACCACTTTCGCGTCCGGGTTCGTCTCGTAGATTTTGTCGATGAGGATGCGGTAGTTGGCGGCGAAAGTGTTGTTCTTGGTATTGTTAAGATAGTCGTCGAAGGTGCCCGGTTCGGTTTTCTTGCCCCAGTCTTAAGTACATGACAAAAATTTGAAAACATCGAATTTCTGCTTGTAGAGGGGTCTG
>CABUIC010000042.1 GCA_902491515.1 uncultured Porphyromonadaceae bacterium | reverse complement strand
GCAAAGTTAGAACTTATACAGGCAGGATTCAATACGCTATCGCGGACGGTTGTACAATCCGGATGGCAGGGGTATTCCTTATATGACAGGCCTGACGCAGACAGCCGGGGACTTCCTGACAATCAGGGAGGTCACGGAAAAGATACTCGCCGACCTCACACGCTCGCTGGAGGCGGGGGAGGGCACTCCGGACTCGGGACGCCTGCGCTTCAACCGCACGGCCGCCCTGGCTACCCTCGCCCGCGTGCATCAGTTCCGCGGGGAGGCCGCTCTCGCCCGCGAATACGCCCTGCGCGGAATCAGTGAGCGGCCCGCTTATGTCGACTGGCACGACCCGGCGCCCCCGGAGGGCTACCGGCTCCTCGAGTCCGAGCTGATAGGACGTCTATATCATCGACGGGGGCGAAATCTACGGGCGCCAGAACAGCGAATTCGTGTTGCGCCCCGCAATCGGAACCTCGGAGAATGCCTATATCAACACCTACGACCTCGCGCCCTACGTCTTTCCGGCCCGGGAAAGCAACTACCGCGTATGGCTTTTCGACAGAAAGAGCCGCGGCTTCGTGGGCGTTACGAATCCCGTCGCCGTGTTCCTGAACGGCGCGGCCCATGCCGGCTCGGTGGCTAAGGTCTTCACGCCCGGGGGCGCCTTCAATCCCTCGCGCATGAGAGCCGACCTCGAGTTTATGTCGGGCGGCGGCGAGCCGGGCCATCTTCTGGCGGTGATGAAAAGAGACAATGGCGAGCGCTTCCTTGCAGATATCAACATCACGCCCGCCGAAATGTCGCAGACTGCTGAGGCAGTCTATCCTCTGGATTTGTCGCCTATAGGCGAGGTCCTCGGCTATGATTTCTGCCTGCAGTTCCCCTCGCGGGCGTGCTGCTACGCGTATACGTCCGGAAATATCTATCGGCTGAACGCGGGAGGCTCCGCCGCGGAAGCCGTTCCGCAGGCAGTGGAGTGGCCTGAAGATGCCGCTCTCGCGCCTGGGGAGACAATCACGGCGATGAAAACTCTCCTTTACGAAGGCCGCCCGCTGATGGTCGTCGGCACCACCGACGGCACCGCCGCCACAGTCCGCACATACTCCGTCGACCCCGCGATTGGCGCCCTGACCGCCCTCCTCTCATCCTACACCCTCCCGTCCCCCGTCGCCGCCTTCCATCTGAAGCACATATGAAAAAAACACTCGCCCGGGGGGCCGGGCGGGTGGGGGAGTGGGTTTTATTCCATGAGTTTGCGGTAGCGGCGGCGGGGGGGTTCTTTGCCGCCGTTCTGCTGGCGTTTGTATTCTTCGTAGTCGCTGTAGGAGCCTTCGTAGAATACTACTTTTCCTTCGCCTTCGAAGGAGAGGATGTGGGTGCAGATGCGGTCGAGGAACCAGCGGTCGTGGCTTACGACGACGGCGCATCCGGCGAAGTCGTCGAGGCCTTCCTCGAGGGCGCGGAGGGTGTTGACGTCGATGTCGTTGGTGGGTTCGTCGAGGAGGAGGACGTTTCCTTCTTCCTTGAGGGCCATTGCGAGGTGGAGGCGGTTGCGCTCGCCGCCGGAGAGGACTGCGATTTTCTTTTCCTGGTCAGCTCCGGCGAAGTTGAATTTGGAGAGGTATGCGCGGGCGTTGACGTCGCGTCCGCCCATGCGGAAGGTCTCGACGCCCTGGGAGATTACCTCGTAGACGGTTTTCTCGGGAAGGAGGTCGTGGTGGGTCTGGTCGACGTATGCGACTTTTACGGTCTCTCCGACTTCGAAGGAACCTGCGTCGGGCTTCATCTGGTCCATTATGAGGCGGAAGAGTGTGGTCTTTCCGGCGCCGTTGGGGCCGATCACGCCTACGATGCCGTTGGGGGGCAGGGAGAAGTCGAGGCCGGTGAAGAGGGTTTTCTTTCCGAAGGACTTGGCGAGGCCGTGGGCTTCGATGACTTTGTTGCCGAGGCGGGGGCCGTTGGGGATGAATATCTCGAGGCGTTCCTCGCGCTGTTTCTGGTCTTCGTTGAGGAGCTTGTCGTAGGAGTTGAGTCGGGCCTTGCCCTTGGCCTGACGGGCCTTGGGGGCCATGCGCACCCATTCGAGCTCGCGCTCGAGGGTCTTGCGGCGCTTTGAGGCCTGTTTTTCTTCCTGAGCCATGCGCTTGGTCTTCTGTTCGAGCCACGAGGAGTAGTTGCCCTTCCAGGGTATTCCTTCGCCGCGGTCGAGTTCGAGAATCCATCCGGCGACGTGGTCGAGGAAATAGCGGTCGTGGGTGATTGCGATTACTGTGCCGGGATACTGGCGGAGGTGCTGTTCGAGCCAGTCGATAGACTCGGCGTCGAGGTGGTTGGTGGGCTCGTCGAGTAGGAGGACGTCGGGCTGCTGAAGGAGGAGGCGGACGAGGGCCACGCGACGGCGCTCACCTCCGGAGAGTGTTGAGACGGGCTGGTCGTCGGGCGGGCACTGGAGGGCGTCCATGGCGCGTTCGAGCTTGGAGTCGATGTTCCATGCGTCGGCGGCGTCGAGGGCATCCTGAAGTTCGGCCTGGCGTGCGATGAGGGCGTCCATTTTGTCGGGGTCCTCGAGGACGTCGGGGTCGCCGAAGGCTTCGTTGACTTTCTCGAACTCGGCGAGGAGGTCCATTACGGGCTTTACGCCCTCGCGTACAATCTCGATTACGGTCTTGTCGGGGTCGAGCTTAGGTTCCTGCTCGAGGTATCCTACGGAGTAGCCGGGGGAGAAAACGACTTCGCCCTGAAAGTCCTTGTCGACGCCGGCGATAATCTTGAGAAGTGAGGACTTACCGGAGCCGTTGAGGCCTATGATGCCGATTTTGGCACCGTAGAAGAAAGAGAGGTAGATGTTCTTGAGAACCTGTTTCTGCGGGGGGTATATTTTTGATACGCCCACCATCGAGAAGATTACTTTTTTATCGTCTGCCATGTCTTATAAGGAGGGGTAGGGGATTACTTGCGTTTTTTGGGCGCGTACTTCACGGGGTAGTCGACGCGTGTCTTTCCGCTGATGATGCTGTTGAGCTTGGATCGGATGAGCTGTTTGCGGATGGGGGAGATGTGGTCGATGTAGAGCTTACCCTCGAGGTGGTCGCACTCGTGCTGGACGATGCGGGCGAGGAAACCGGAGATTTCCTCGGTATGGGGCTGGAAATTCTCGTCGACCCACGAGAGGCGGATATGCTCAACGCGGGGGACGTTCTCGGAGAGTCCGGGGAGGCTGAGGCATCCTTCGGCGCGGGTCTCGGTCTTTCCGTCGAGGATTTCGATGACGGGGTTTATGAGGGTGAGTTTGCGGCCCTTGCATTCGGGGAATGCGTCGCTGACGGGGTCGGCGTCGATAACGACGAGGCGGATGTTCCGTCCGATCTGCGGAGCCGCGAGGCCGACGCCCTCCGACTCGTACATGCAGGCGAACATATCGTCGATGAGTTTCCGGAGGTCGGGATATGATTCGTCAAGGGGCTCGGAGACGGCCCTGAGGACGGGGTGGCCGTAGAGGTATACGGGAAGTTTCATTGCTGGGAGTATTGTTTGCTTTGAAGGTAGTCGTTCAGGATTATTGTTGCCGACATTTCGTCGACGAGGGCTTTGTCGCGCCGTGCCATTTTAGGGAGTCCGCCGTCAATCATGGCGCGGTGTGCGATGGCGGAGGTGAAGCGTTCGTCGAAAAAGTCGATAGGGAATCCCGGGGGGAGTTTCCGGCGGAGTCTCTCGATAGCCGGGCGCAGGAAGCGCTGGCTTTCGGAGGGGTTGCCGCGGAGGTCGCGGGGTTCGCCGACGATTATTGCGTCGACGCCTTCGCGGGCCACGTAGTCCGGGACGAAGGTGTCGAGGCTTGCGGTGGGTATGGTGTCGAGGCCCGTTGCGACGATACGCAGCGGGTCGGTAACGGCGAGGCCACAACGTTTGCGGCCGAAATCGATAGACATCAGTCGTCCCATAGAGAGATAGTTTCTGCAAAATTACATGAAAATAGCGAGAAATCCGCGAAGAGAAGAAAAAAATTTGCTTGAATGGCCGATAAGTGCTATTTTTGTGGGTTGAACCAGCCGGAAGGCCGCGTGGCGCGGCCAGTGGAAAAGGAAAAAGTTATGACAAAACTGATCAAATACTTGCTTTTATGGATGTTCTGTCTGGGAGCGGCGCTTCCTGCGGCAGGCGCTCCGCGTCCGGAGCTCCCCATCCCGGCGATACCCAACGCCCCGACGCCTGAGGAGCAGGTACGGCTGAAAAAGTATCTTTATCAAAGGCTGTCGTATGCGCGGACGCCATCGGACAGCGTCAAGATTCTCTATAATCTCTACGATCTCGGCCCTAAGAGCGAGAGCCGTGAAATCATCTTCAAGATCTACGACATCGCAGTACGTACGGGCGACGAAATAATCGAGCTTGACATGCTGCGGCAGTGGGCGTTCTACTATTCGGAGGACGAGAAGATGCTTCTGCGGTGCCTTCAGCTCGCGAAGGAAAAGGCGAAAAGCGGAACTGACCTTGCGAAGGAGACGCTGCTGTTCGTGGAACTCGAGAATATCATGAGGGAAATCGGCCACAGCGTGATACTGGACGCTCCTATAGAGAACAGGCTCAACGGCCTTATTGCGAGGTATATATCGAATCCCCCGACAGACAAGTGGGAGTGCTTCAAGGCTTTGTTCACCATCTGCGTCTATATGGGCAATCTCGGGGAGGGGCAGATGATGGAACACTATACGGTCAAGCTCAACGATGCGCTGTCGGAGCTTCCGCTGACAACGGGTCAGGTGCGGAATGTGGTCTATAGCCGCAATGCCGTGTCGTTTACGAACTTCGGTCTTTACCGTCAGGCTCTTGACAGCGACCGGCGCCTGCTGCGGACGATAGACTCTATGGAGTCGCACTACAGGCGCGACGGGCGGATATACCGCAACCTCGACAACTCGCGCTACAATATCTACCGGCGGATGCTCGCGAACTCGGCTGGACTTCGCCGGCCGGAAGTGGACAGAATCTGGGAGGCGATTCAGGAAATCGCCGGGCGCAACACGGACATAGCCGCGGACATGAAGGCGGACACGCGAGCGGAAATATACTATCTGATGGCAACGGAACAGTACGCGAAGGCCGTTCCTATCATCTTGCACCGCCTGACGAACAACTCGCGACCGCTGCCGTTCCGAGAGATACTCTACAACGCGCTGATTACGGCGGCGGAGAAGACTGGCGACAAGGATGTACTGCTGGAGGCGTACCGGGTGTATGCCGACATGCTGATGGCGCGACTGAAGAACCGTCAGGCGGAGAGTATCCGGGAGCTCGAGATAGCTTATTCGGTAAACGATTTCAAGAACGAGACGTCGGAAATGGAGGCCCAGCTGAACAGGCGGGAGCTGGTGATGACAAGAATAGTGAGCTTTTGTGCCGTTCTGATTGCTATACTGCTCGCTACGACCGCGTTAGTTCTCTGGCGGCAGAAAAAGAGGGTGGCGAAGTCTTCGGTGACAATCGAGCGGATTAACGCGTCTCTCGTGGAGGAGCGCGACAAGCTCGAGCAGCTGAAGACGGAGCTCGAGCAGGCCCGCGACGAGGCCAATACCTCGGACAAGCTCAAGACGGAGTTCATCAACAATATGAGCCATGAAATCCAGACTCCGCTTCAGTCCATCAGCGAATGCTCGCAGCTCATCGTGGACTGCATACCGGATGACAAGCGCAAGTTCCTTGATCGGTTCGGGCGCACGATAGAGCTGAACGTAGCGCTGATGCAACGGCTGATAAACGATGTGCTCGACACGGCATCGCTGGAAAGCAAGCAGCTGAGCATAAGTCGCATGGCTGAGCCTGTGGAGTCGATATGCACATTCGTGACAGACAGTGTGGCGGAGAGCTTCCGGCAGGATGTGAAGCTGGAGTACGAGTTGAGCGAGGATGTCCGGCACATCGTGTTGGTGACCGACCGTCAGCGCGTGAGTCAGGTGCTCATAAATCTGCTTGAGAATGCCGTCAAATTCACGGAACGGGGCACGGTGCGTCTGAGCGTCGAAGCTGACCGGGAGGCGGGTGAGATACGTTTCAGGGTCAGCGACACCGGTCCCGGCATACGCAAGGGTATGGAGGAAGTGATTTTCGAGCGGTTCAGGAAGCTGGACCCGTCGAGCCAGGGCGTGGGACTCGGGCTGTACATCGCCCGGATGATTGCACGCATCCTCGGAGGAGACGTGCGCGTCGACACGTCCTACCGTGGAGGGGCAAGTTTTATCTTCACACTTCCGCTTGACGACTGATGACCGGGGCAGTGCGACTGATACTCTTCGTGTTGGCGGCGGCGGTTCTCGCGGGCTGCAGCTCGACGAAGCATGTGCCCGACGGGGAGTATCTTCTCGACCGGGTCGACATACGGGTGAAGGACGGCGAGGAAATCCGCACCGAGGAGCTCTACAACTTCCTGCGTCAGCAGCCTAACCACAAGGTTCTGGGCTTCGCGAAGCTTCAGCTTGCCACATACAGCCTTTCCGGGCGCGACAGCACGAAGTGGTACAACCGCTGGCTCCGGCGCATAGGCCACGCGCCCGTAATCTACGACCGGGAACTGACGGAGGCCTCGGCGCGTCAACTGCGGCAGGCGCTGGTGAACCGCGGGTATATGGACGCGCGGGTTGTCGCGGACACGCTCTCGACGAAGCCGAAGAAGATGCGTGTGGAATACGGCATATATGCCGGGAAGTCTCATTATATCAAGAGTATATCGTACAACATCCCGGACTCGGCAGTGCGGGATATCGTGCTGCGCGACACGGCATTGACCGACGAAATCGAGCCGGGCGCGCTCTTCGACCGCAACCGCCTTGACGAGGAGCGCGGGCGGATAGTGGAGCTCCTGCGCAACGCGGGCTACTATGAGTTCAACCGCGACTGTATAACGTACACGGCCGACACCGTGGCCGGGAGCAAGGAGACAGCGCTGACGATGAACCTCCGTGCGCCGCAGGGGCGCGGGGCGGCGCCAGTGGCCGTGCCGGAGGGTGAGGCCGGGGAGGTTTTCCGCAACAAGCCCTACTATCTCGCGCGCGTATATATAGTTGTGGCCGACAACATCAGCTCGGTCGAGGCTCTGCGCTCGGCGGGCGCGCTCGACACCGTGGCGGCGCGGAACCTTGACATCATCTATGGCCGGGACCGCTATCTGCGTCCGTATATCCTTGAGGAAAAATGCTATCTCGAGCCGGGCGAGCTTTACCGGGCCAAGGCCGTGGACCGCACCTACGAGGCGCTGGGGCGCATGAGCATCGTGAAGTTTGTAAACATCGAGCTTGTGCCCGTGTCGCTTCCGCAGTCGCCGACGGGGCTTCTGGACGCCTACGTGTTCATCTCGAGGAACAAGAAGCAGAGTGTGTCGGTGGAGCTCGAGGGCACGAACTCGGAGGGCGACCTCGGATTCGGGGTCGGGCTCACGTACCAGCACCGCAACCTGGCGCACGGCTCACAGCTCCTGACGGCCAAGTTCCGCGCGGCCTACGAGAGCCTTTCGGGGAATGTGGACGGACTTATCAACAACCGCTACTCGGAATACGCCGGGGAGGTGGGCATCACCTTCCCGAAGTTCGAGTGCCCCTTCCTGTCGAAGGGCTTCAAGCAGAGGGTCATGGCCTCCACGGAGTTCGCGGTGAGCTTCAACTATCAGGAGCGGCCGGAGTATACGCGCATCATCGCCGGCGGGGCTTGGAAATGGAAGTGGCAGCAGCAGCGGCCGGGATTCATGAAGCGCCACACCTACGACCTTGTGGACATCAACTATGTGCGGCTGCCACGCTCGACCTACGACTTCATCGACCAGATCGCGCCGGACAATCCACTGTTGCGCTACAGCTACGAGGACCACTTCATCATGCGCATGGGCTATACGTATTACCGGACGAACCGCCGTGTTCCGACGGCACAGCAGAGCGCCTTCGCCATCCAGCCTTCGGTGTCGACCTTCCGCGCGTCGGTGGAGACCGCCGGCAACCTTCTCTACGCCATCTCGAGCGCCGTGCGTCAGCACCGGTCGGACGGGGTTTACAAGATTCTGGGTATCCAGTACGCGCAGTATGTGAAGGGCGAGGCGGACTATACCTATACGCTGAACCTCAACTCGCGCAACGCGCTGTCTTTCCATGCGGGCTTCGGCATCGCCTATCCCTACGGGAACTCCACGATGGTGCCATTCGAGAAGCGCTTCTACGCCGGCGGCGCCAACGGAGTGCGAGGCTGGGGTGTGCGCACCCTCGGTCCGGGAGCCTTCGACGCTCGCAATTCGGTGACGGACTTCATCAACCAGTGCGGCGATATCTCGCTGCTCCTGAACGCCGAGTACCGGGCGAAGCTCTTCTGGGTGTTCGAGGGCGCGCTGTTCATCGACGCGGGAAATATCTGGACCATCCGCAGCTACGAGACCCAGCCGCGCGGAGTTTTCGCCTTCGACAAGTTTTACAAACAGATAGCGCTGGCCTACGGCGTGGGCCTGCGCCTGGACTTCACTTACTTCCTCCTCCGACTCGACCTCGGATTCAAGGCGCACAACCCTGCGGCGAATCAGGAGCCGTGGCCTCTGATCCATCCTAAGTGGAGCCGGGATGCCAATTTCCATTTCTCTGTGGGCTATCCGTTCTGAACCCGGAGGGCCCGCGCAACGTTGAAACGAAAGATGAAAAGCTATGTAATATTCGACCTCGACGGCACGCTGCTGAACAGCATCGAGGACCTCGCCACGGCCACGAACCATGCCCTTCAGGCGCTTGGCTATCCCAAGCACGGGATGTGGGTGTATCCGACGATGGTGGGGAACGGCGTGACGAAGCTTCTCGAGCGGGCTCTCCCGGAGGATGCCCGCGACGAGGCCAACGTGGCGCGTATGCGCCGGGAGTTCACAGCCTACTACGACGAGCACTGCTGCGACGCGACGCGTCCCTATCAGGGGATTCCGGAGCTTCTGGAGGAGCTGACGGGGCGCGGATTCGGGCTGGCCGTGACGTCGAACAAGTACGAGTCGGCCGTGCGGCGGCTCATCACCCATTTCTTCCCGGACGCGGCCTGGAAGGCAATTCTGGGGCATGTCGAGGGGCTTCCGACGAAGCCTGACCCTTCGATAGTGTTCAAGGCGCTGAGCCTCTATCCGACGCCGAAGTCGGACTGTCTTTACGTCGGGGACTCGGGCGTGGACATCGAGACGGCCCGGCGGGCGTGTATCGAAAGCGTGGGGGTGTCGTGGGGATTCAGGACGATTCTGGAGCTGAAGGAGGCGTACGCCGACCATATAATTTCGATGCCGAATCAATTATTGAACTTCATAGGCTGAGTATACGGAGAAAATTTCGTATCTTTGCACCGCAATTTTCAACTACGATTCAATAGCTCATTTCTGACATGGACATGTTTGCGGAACTACTGGCACCGGGCTCGACTTCGATAGCCTCCACTCTGGTGCTGTACTCCTTTGTGATTGCCATGGGTATCTTCATCGGAAAGATGAAGATTTTCGGCGTGTCGCTGGGAGTAACCTTCGTCCTGTTCGTGGGGATTCTTATGGGTCATTTCGGCTATGTTGTCGATGATGCGATCCTGAAGTTCGTCCGCGAATTCGGCCTGATTCTCTTTATTTTCTCCATCGGTCTCCAGGTCGGCCCCGGTTTCTTCTCTTCGTTCAAGAAGGGCGGCATGAGGCTGAACGCTTTGGCCGTGACGGCCATTCTCCTGAATGTGGCGATAGTGCTCGGAATCTATTATTTCGGCAATATCAGCGACATATCGGCGCTTGTCGGCATCATGAGCGGCGCCGTGACGAACACGCCGGGCCTCGCGGCCGCGCAGCAGGCCGTGAGCCAGATGGCCGGCGGAGCGGAGGCGGCGAATGTCATGGCCTCGGGCTATGCGGCGGCCTATCCTCTCGGCGTGGTGGGCATCATCGCCTCGATGTTCGTGATCAAGGCTGTCTTCGGCATCAAGACCGAGAATGAAATCAAGCAGATCGAGGACGAGCAGGAAGACTCGCACCTGAAGCCTTTCCTTCTGTCCGTGTCGGTGACGAACGCGCTGGTCGACGGCATGAGCCTCCGTGTGCTCCACGATGTCGTGCAGTGCAATTTCGTCATTTCCCGCCTGATGGACAAGGAGGGGAAAATCATCATCCCGAAATCCACTACTGAAATCCATACTGGCGACCGCCTCCTCATCGTGTGCTCGCAGCACGACGCCGCACGCTTCAACGCCGTAATCGGCCCGGAGGTCGAGATGGACTGGGAGTCGGCTCCGACGCCCGTGTTCTCGCGGCGGATTGTCGTGACGCAGAGCAAGTACAACGGCGTGGCCCTCGGCTCGCTGCGTCTCCACAACGGCTACCAGCTCAACGCCACGCGAGTCAACCGCGCGGGCGTCGATCTCCTCGCGTCGCCCAACCTGCGTCTCCAGATGGGCGACCGTCTGACCGTGGTGGGTAATCTCGAGGACATCGAGCGTCTGGCCTCGCGCCTCGGCAACTCCATGAAGCGCCTCAACCAGCCGAACCTCATCACGATATTCGTGGGTATCATCCTCGGCATTATCCTGGGCTCTGTCAACCTCGGCTTCGGCATGAAGCTCGGTCTCGCGGGCGGTCCGCTCGTCGTCGCAATTCTCCTCAGCCGCTTCGGCTACAAGGCTAAGCTCGTCACGTACACATCTTCGTCGGCCTCGCTGCTTCTGCGCGAGCTGGGCATCTGTCTGTTCCTGGCCTCGGTGGGAATCTCCGCCGGCAAAGGTTTCGCGGCCGCCGTGTTCAACACCACGGGTATGTGGTGGGTTATCTGGGGCTTTGTCATCACTGTGGTGCCTCTTCTCGTGGTGGGCTGCGTGGCCCGCGGAAAGGACAGGCTGAATTTCCTCACCATCATGGGCCTCTTCTCGGGCTCGTACACCGATCCCCCGGCCCTCGCCTACGCCAACGGCTCCACGGGCAACGACGCCCCCGCCGTGGCTTATTCCACGGTTTATCCTCTGACTATGTTCATGCGTGTTGTAGCCGCTCAGGTGCTCATCCTGTGTCTGGCCTGACATCCCGCAAATTCTTCTGACTTATTTCTATCCCGATGCGCACACTGCCCCTGATACCACTCGAAGCCTATTACAAGACGGTCGTATGGGGCGGCGAGCGCATCGCCGCTTTCAAGGGCGAGCCTTCCCGTGGACCCTCCGTGGGGGAGAGCTGGGAGATTTCCGACCTTTCGGGCTGTGAGGCCCGTGCCGCCGCCGGCGCGGGAGAGCTCGCGGGAAAGACTCTCTCGGAAATCATGGCCGCGCACGCCGGGGAAATCCTCGGCCCGAGGCTTTTCAGAATCTACGGCACGCGCTTCCCGCTTCTTGTGAAGCTTATCGATGCGTGCGCGGACCTTTCGATTCAGGTGCATCCCGACGACTGGCTCGCAGCCAGCCGGCACAACTCGCCCGGAAAAACCGAGCTGTGGTATACCCTCAGCACCCTCCCGGGCTCATATATCTATTCGGGCCTTCAGAGCACTACAACGCCCGAAAAACTCCGCCAGCACATCTCGGACGGCACGGTGGTGGACCTTCTCGCAAAGTTCTATCCCCGCCACGGCGACTTTTTCTACATCCCCGCGGGGCGCATACACAGCGCGGGCGCCGGAACGCTGTTGCTCGAGGTGCAGCAGCCGTCGGACATCACTTACCGCATCTACGACTACAAGCGCCTCGACCTCAACGGCAATCCGCGCGAGCTCCACACCGAGCTTGCCCTCGATGCCATAGACTTCCGCCTCCACGAGGACTATATGCGCCATTTCGAGCCGGTGGTGAACCGTGAGATTGTCCTAAAGGAGTGCCCGTATTTCACGGTGACGGTCATAAACATCCTCAACAGCTTCACGCTACCGGTGTCGCGCTACAATTCTTTCCGCGTGCTGGTGGCCACCCGTGGCTCCGGCACCGTTTCCGACGACGAGGGCACCGTCCTGCCCTTCCGGCAGGGCCATACTATTCTGGTTCCGGCATCGGTGCGCAGAGTCTATATCAGCCCCGAGGCCGGCGAGCTTGAGGTGCTCACAGCGTATATTCAGTAATGCGCTGATTTGCATGAGACTTATAATTCCTATAAGATTTATAAGCCTTATAAGAATTATAATTCGTATAGAATTTAGGAGGCGGGGTCGGATGTTAAAATAGTGTTAAATGGCAAAAAATATTTGGAGAACGCGAATTCTTGCCGT
>CABUIC010000041.1 GCA_902491515.1 uncultured Porphyromonadaceae bacterium | reverse complement strand
GATTTTCTTCTTTCCGGCCTCCACCTTGGCCTGCTCCTGCATGCGGTGCTGGAGCTCCTTGTCGTAGAGGATTGAGCGGAGCTGGCGGAGGGCGTTCTCCTTGTTTTTGGGCTGGTCGCGGGTCTCGGTGTTCTCGATGAGGATTTCCTCCTGCTCTCCGGTGTAGGGGTCGGTGAACTGGTAGCGTAGCCGGACGCCGGATTCTACCTTGTTGACGTTCTGGCCGCCTGCGCCGCCGGAGCGGAAGGTGTCCCAGCTCAGGAGGGCGGGCTCGACCTTTACCTCGATTGTGTCGTCGACGAGGGGCGTGACGAACACTGAGGCGAATGAGGTCATGCGCTTACCCTGGGCGTTGTAGGGGCTTACTCGGACGAGGCGGTGTACGCCGTTCTCGCTCTTGAGGTAGCCGTAGGCGAAGTCGCCCTCGATGTTGAGCGTGCAGGTCTTGATGCCGGCTTCGTCGCCTTCGAGGAGGTTGGCGACGCTGACCTTGTATCCTGATTTCTCGGCCCAGCGCATGTACATGCGCATGAGCATCGAAGCCCAGTCCTGGCTCTCGGTGCCTCCGGCTCCGGAGTTGATTTTGAGGACGGCGCTCATGATGTCCTCCTCGCGGCGGAGCATATTCTTGAGTTCCAGCTCTTCGGCGAGTTTCGTGGCCTTGGCGTAAGCCGCGTCTACCTCGTCCTCGCCGACGATTTCCTCCTGAAAGAACTCCATGGCAAGCTTGAGCTCGTCGACGGCGCCTTCGAGCTCCCCGTAGTCGGCCACCCACTTCTGGAGGTCCTTGATTTTCTTCATCTGCTTCTGCGCGGCCGCCTGGTCGTCCCAGAATCCTTCGGCCATTGTGCGGAGCTGTTCTTCTTCGACGGCTATTTTCTTCCCGTCGATGTCAAAGATACCTCCTCAGCGCAAGCATACGCTCAAAAGTCTCTTTTAATTGTTCCTGAGTAATCATATGTAAGTAAGATGTAATTCGGGTAAGCGGAATATTCCAAGTGCAAAAATACGCCAAATTCCCCGAATTTGCAAATCGGGAGGCGACAGCGGCTCTAACAAATGTGTGTATATTGCTTAGTGCCAATAGAAAACGTGTAGGGACGCGCCAGTGGCGCGTCCGCCAGGTCGATGGTAATCAATAATATAACTGAGGTATCCTCTTGTCGGAGTAGAAACAGTCGTTTGCCCAGCGCTCGATATTGCTGTCGATGTAGTTCATAACTAACAGATATGTTTTTTGGTCGGAGATAATATTGTCATAAAATCTCGACTGCCAAGTAAACGACGGATTAACTTTGCGACATTTTTTGGTTGTAAATGATTTGAATCGGCCAATGATTTGCGCCAATGCGCTGTTGTGGTGAAAATCCTGGTTTACAGAGTCTATATGACATTTTTGTTTTAGACATCCGTATTCATGGTTGGGTGTGGCCGATGTGCTGTCGCGGTCAATTGCAATCAGCAAATGTATGTGATTTGGCATTATCACATAATTCAAGACTTGGGAAGACGGGAAATGAAGAGAAATTTCGTCAATCATGTCCTTGGCAATCTTGCCACATTCGTTCAAATGCATTTCGCTCCGGTTTATTTCCCCGAAAAGGTGCCGTTTTTCGGCACAGCAGATTGTGACGAAGTACATTCCGCCATTGTAGTCATGCCATTTTGCGCGGAATTGGTGTCGGTCTGCCATTGTAAAAATGTTTCTTCGATGCGGACGCACCACTGGCGCGTCCCTACACGTTTATGACTGTCATATTGCGATTTATACGGCAAATTTGTCACGGCGTTCGCACCGCTTTTTCACTCGCCTCTGCGCCGGTGGGTGGGGTGGGTGAGGCGGAGGAGGAGGTCGGAGGCGCGGCGCCACTGGGCGCGGAACTTGACCCAGAGGGGCGAGGGCTGCGAGGACAGGTCGCTGGCCAGGGGGTCGACAAAGGAGGTAAGGGGCACGGTCTCGCCGAACTGCTCGGGATAGATGACCATGAGGTTGTTGCGGGAGAAATATTTCTGGAGGAAGGCGGGCATTCCTGCCATATCGGGGCTGTAGCTGACGGAGGTGGAGCGCGCGCTGACGACTACGAAAAGGTCGTCGTCAAGGATGCGGTTGGAGAGCATGATGAAGTCGTCCCAGGAGTCGACGGTGCGGAATTCGCAGCGGATGCCGTAGTTCTCGTGGTAGAGGACTCCGCGGATGAGGGGCTGGATGTCGTCGCGGCAACAGAAGATGATGCGGCATCCGAGCTGGCGGGTGAGGCGCGCCAGGGCGCGGACCCAGCGGGAGAACCCGGTCTCGAACTGTGCGTCGCGCGGCACCCATACCACGATGCGGGTGACGGTGCTTACGGGGATGAAGCAGCGCGTGATTATGAGCATCTTGTTCGTGGCCTTGAGGAGCTGTTCGACTTTCGCGCCGAAGAAGGAGTCGATGACTGTGGCGCGCCGGTGCATGCCGAGAATCACTTCGGTGATGTCTCGCTCGTTGATGACGTTGAGGATTCCCGTGACCGTATTGATGTCGTAGCGCTCGACGGTCTCGACCTCGACTTCGGCGGCGGCTCCGATTTTCCGGGCGGCCGAGAGGGAGTGGGCCGACTGCGCCCGGGCCGCCGGGGTGTTCTCGTTGCGCACGTGGAGGGCGTAGAAGCTGTGGCGGCCGCGGTTGTTGCGCATGAGCATGGCCATTTCCACAAGGGGTTCGGCCGTGAGCGAGTTGGCCACGGGGATGAGCGTGTTGTTGACCCTCGTCGCGCGAATCGGGGTGTTCTCGGTGTCTTCGGTGAGCATCTTCACCTTCAGCTTCGATGCAGCGGCGGATGTGATTACCGGGGCGAGGGCGCAGGTGACGAGGATGACGAGGATGGTGGAGTTGAGGATGGTCTCGTCGAACATTCCCATGCGGAAGCCGAGGGTGACGACGGCGAGGGCCACGGCGGTATGTGCGGCCGTGAGGCCGAAAATCACTTCGCGGCTGTGGCTGTCGAGACGGTTGGCTTTCTGGGTGATGAAGGCCGGGAGCCACTTGGAGGCGAGGGCCACGGCGAGCATGATGGCCGAGACGGTGAGGGTGGAGGTGTTGGCCACGACACGGATGTTTATCATCATGCCCACGCTTATGAGGAAGTAGGGGATGAAGAGGGCGTTGCCGACGAATTCTATCGAACTCATCAGCGGCGACGTCGGGGGTACGAAGCGGTTGAGAATCAGGCCCGCGAAGAAGGCTCCGAGCACGGCTTCGAGGCCGATGAGCGTGGCTGTCCATGCGGCGAGGAACACGAGGGCGAGCACGAACACGTACTGGGTCACGCGGTCGCTGAAGGAGATGAAGAAGCGGCGTGTGACGATGGGGTACAGAACCACGAGGCCCACGCCCCAGAGGGCCATCTTGGCTGTGAGCCAGAGGATTTCGCCGGGGTTGAAATAGCCCTCGCGGTGAATGTTGACGGCTCCGGCGAGCACGAGGAGGGCGCCCGTTACCGCGATAATCGTGCCCACGATGGCTATGAGCACGGCGGGAGCGGTAGTGATGCCGTAGCGGGCGGCCACGGGGTAGGAGATGAGGGTGTGGGAGGCGTACATCGAGCCTAAGAGCAGGGCCGTGACCCAGTTCGTGCCGAGCACGTAGACGCTCGTCAGCACTCCGAGCACAAGGGGGGTGAAGAGTGTGAGCACTCCGAAGAGGAGGCCCCGCCTGAGGTTCATCCGCAGGTGGTACATGTCTATCTCCAGTCCGGCGAGGAACATCAGGTAGAGGAGCCCGACCTGGCCGAATACGGCGAAGGACGAATCGTTGTCAAGCACGTTGAAGCCGTAGGGCCCTATCACCACTCCTGCCGCAATCATACCTATGATGTGAGGTATCTTGAGCTTGTTCAGGAGGAGCGGCGAGGCCAGAATAATCACCAGGACGATGAAAAATATCTGGACGGGGTCGGTGACGAGAGGAGCGCTGATTGGAAGTTTATTTAGAATGTTAGAGATTTATAAGACGTATATGATTTATAAATTTCAGAGGCCGGCCCGATGGGCGAGGATGTATTGGGCGATCTGGACGGCGTTGAGGGCGGCGCCTTTTTTGATCTGGTCGCCCACGCACCAGAATGCGAGTCCGGTGGGGTTTGCGAGGTCCTTGCGGACGCGTCCCACGTACACGGGGTCGGTGCCGGTGGCCATCGCAGGCATGGGGTAGCGGGCGTCCGCGGGATTGTCGACGAGCACCACGCCGGGCGCGGCCTCCCATGCCTTCCGTGCCTCCGCGACGGACACGGGGCGCTCCGTCTCGGCCCAGACGGCTTCGCTGTGGGCGCGCATCACGGGCACACGCACGCAGGTGGCGCTCACTTCGAGGTCGGGGGCGTGCATGATTTTCTTGGTCTCGAGGTTCATCTTCATCTCCTCCTTGGTGTAGTCGTTGTCGGTGAAGACGTCGATGTGGGGGATGAGGTTGTAGGCGAGGGGGTAGCGGAACTTCTCGGCCACGGGCTCCTCGCCGGCGGCAATCTGACGGTGCTGCTCGCGGAGCTCTTCCATGGCGGCGGCTCCGGCTCCGCTGGCGGCCTGGTATGTGGCCACATGCACGCGGCGCACGGGCGAAATCCTGTGGATGGGCGCGAGGGCCACGAGCATCTGGATGGTGGTGCAGTTCGGGTTGGCGATGATTCCGCGCGGAGCGGTGAGGGCGTCGTCGCCGTTGACCTCGGGAACCACGAGTGGCACGTCGGCGTCCATGCGGAATGCGCTGGAGTTGTCAATCATCAAAGCTCCTCCGGAGGTGATGATGTTGGCGTATTGGCGGCTCACGCCTGCGCCTGCGGAGACGAAGGCGAAGTCAATGTCCTTGAAATCATCGGGATTGGCCGTGAGCTCGCGGACGGTCCAGCGGCGCCCGTCGAAAGTGTATTCCGAGCCCGCGCTGCGCTTGGAGCCGAAGAGGCGGAGCTCTTCGATGTGAGGGAAATCCTGTTCGCCGAGAACACGGAGAAATTCCTGACCTACAGCGCCCGACGCGCCGACGATTGCAATTTTCATCTTCAGTGGAGAATGTGTTTGACCGGTTGGAAAATGTATATTTTGAGCAAAGTTACGGAAAAAATGCGAAAACCGCGCGTTTCGCGCGTAATTTGTTCCCTAATCGGGCGTCGGAGCCTCCCGGAAAAATTTTCAAAAATAAAACGGCATTTCTGTGGCACGGCTGTCCGGAGGCTTATGCCCCGGAGTGAAAGCATGTTACGAAGAAAATAACAGAGCGTTGCATTTTGTTAAATGGCAGGATGCGCCATGCCGCCGTCGAATCCCCGGATTTCACCTGTAACTTTGCATTGTCGACACCTCTGCAGCTCAAATTCTCAATTATAAGTCATCATTAATAATATGTTCACCTACCGTACAGCCGAAGAATGCCGCGGGATAGCCGCGCGCACCTCCGAAAACCTCAATCTCTACAAAAATGTCTGGCACGCCGCTGAAATCGCCTGTGTCCTCGGCAATAATTCCGCGGAAGCCGCCGAGCGCGCTCTGCGCATCGCCGAAGCTGTATCCGACACTCGTCGGGTCGTTTTTTTCGACTTTCAGGGCTCCTCGCGCTCATTCGGCGAGCGCACCCGTGCAAATTCGCCGCGGAATCTCCTCCGCGTCGACATCGCTCTCGCGGACCTCGACCCGGCCGACCCCGGGAAATTCCTGTCGGAAATCGAGGAGACAGTCGCCGCCTCCGGTGCGCGTGTCTGCGTGATGGATTCCCTCTTCTACCTCTGCGAATGGTATGGCAAGCCTCGCGCGGCCCGCTTCTTCATCTCGAAGCTCCGCGAGATGGGGCGCAGACTCGAAGTGGCCTTCCTCATCGGCGCAAACGCCCGCAAGCGCATCGGCAAGGACGGCTACACCGGCGCCGAACACCTCCCAAAAGGCACCGCGCCGTATGTCGACGTGATAATTCCTTCAGAAAATGACAGCATTGCCGAAAGTGACCTGAGCCTTGAATATAATCAGGTCCAAATCTCTGAAAAGGAGACGGAGACGCGTAGTCCTCTATTGTTTAAGCCTATGAGTTTAAAAGAGCTCCGGGAGATGAAGGCGGCCTCTGAAACCTGTCGGGCGCCCCGGAGCGAGAAGCCTTCGGTCGTGCGCCGCAAGAAGCGCCGGAAATAAAAATCCCTCGGCCCGGAGGGGACCAAGGGATTGTGACTCCTACAGGATTCAAACCTGTAACCTTCTGATCCGTAGTCAGATGCTCTATTCAGTTGAGCTAAGGAGCCGAATTCGCAAACGGTCAAAGGCTTGGCGAGTGCTTGTGACTCCTACAGGATTCAAACCTGTAACCTTCTGATCCGTAGTCAGATGCTCTATTCAGTTGAGCTAAGGAGCCGATTTTGTCAAGTGGCTTTTCGCGTTTGCGACTGCAAAGTTAAGCTCTTTTTTCGAATTACGCAAGCGTTTTGCGAATTTTTTTTCACGAAATAAATTTGTAACTTTGTGCAACCATGGATAAGAGCGCATTGCTGACTGTCGTCATTCCCGTCTTCAACCGCGAGAAGCTCCTTGCGGAATGCCTTGACTCCCTTGCCGGTCAGATGGCGAGAGGCTTCCGCCTTGCGGTAGTCGACAATGCTTCGACCGACGGTTCGCGCGCCGTGGCCGAGACCTGGGCTTTGAAGCATCCTGACATCCCTACGGCGGTAGTCACGGAGACCTCTCCGGGGGCCTGCGCGGCCCGCAACCGCGGTCTGGAGCTGGTGGAGACGCCATGGACCCTGAATTTCGATTCCGACGACCTCATGCATCCGGGGCATCTCCGGAGAGTGTTAGACGCCATAGAGGCCCATCCGGAAGCCGACGTAATCGGCTGGGATACGGAGGTGCAGGGCGGTCCGGCCTCAGGCCGCAGACACGTCTTCAACGTCGAGCCACGCACGATGTGGTGGGACCTCCTCTTTGCCGGAACAATGTCCACTCAGCGCTATTGCGCCCGAACAAGGCTTTTCCGCCGAGCGGGGGGATGGAACACGAAGGTGAGAATATGGAACGACATTGAGCTTGGCTCTCGGATTCTTGCCCTGAGGCCGACGACAGTGTCCCTTCACGGAGAGTCCACAGTGCTCGTCCGCCATACCTCCGAGTCGATAACCGGCGATTCCTATTCCGGGATGGTTGCCAGGATGGAGCCGGCGCTGAAGGCCATGGAGGCGACATTTCCTCAGGAAAAACGCCATTATTTCGACATCAAGCGCGCCACGATGTACGGCTACCTCGAGCGCGAGCGTCCCGGCGAGGGGCTGCCGTTGTATAGTCAGGCAGCCGGGCAGCCCCAAAGCCTCCGCATGAGGTTTGCTCTCGCCGTGGCTTTTTACAGCTACCGTCTCGGACTGCGTGGCGGAGCGAGGCTTGTAAAACTTATTGCTTTATGACTGAAACTGCGGATGAATTGCTGACTGTTGTCATTCCGGTTTACAACCGTGAGAGACTCCTCCGCGAGACACTCGACTCGCTTGCGGCGCAGACCGTGCGCGGTTTCAGGCTCGTTGTTGTCGACAATGCTTCGACCGACGGTTCGCGCGCCGTGGCCGAGGCATGGGCCGCCGCCCACATGGACATCCCCGCAAGCGTCCTCTCGGAAGAGCGCCCCGGAGCCGCAGCGGCCCGCAACCGCGGCCTTGAGGCTGTCGTGACGCCATGGACCATGTTCTTCGACTCCGACGACCTTCTCGGTCCCGACCATATCGGAAAGGTGCTGAATGCCATAAAATCTTATTCTTCTGCCGACATCCTGGGCTGGGATGTGAGCTACGACGGCTTCGGTCGCAGAAAGTGCGGTTTCGCACGCCGTCCGACCTGCTGGACCAATATAATGAACGGCAATTTCGCCACCCAGCGCTATGCGGCCCGGACAGGGCTCTTCCGTCGCGTACGGGGCTGGAATTCCGCCGTAGGCCTCTGGGACGACATCGAGCTTGGCGCGCGACTGCTCGAGACTGCTCCTAAGATTCGCAAACTCGAGGGCATCTCGGTGTTTGTCCGATCTACATCCGAAAGCATCACAGGGTCGGACTATTCCAGAATGATCGGACGGATGGAGACGGCGTTGCTTTCGATTGAGGCCCATACGCCAAAGCGTCTCCGTTTCATCGCCGACATCAAACGGGCGCAGTACTATGGCCTTGCCGCCCGCGAAGGCTCGGCGCAGGGGCGGGAAATGTTCCGCCGGCTCCGCGGCTCGGCGGGAAGTCTTTGGCGCAAACTCTCGCTTTCATATATTTACCACACCGCGAGGCTCGGCATCCGCGGCGCCTATCTCCTGCTAAAACCTTTTTACGGAAAATGAACCGACTCATTCAATATATTGCTGTCCTCTGTCTCGCGCTTCTCGGCACGGGATGCGCGAAGTCGCCCGAAAGTCCGGATTTCGCAGCTATGACGCAGGGCCTTGACTCGATTTTCGAGCCTATGTTCCCGGCCGATGCTCCTGGCGCTGTTGTACTTGTGAAAAAAGGCGACAGCATTGTCTATGACCGCGGTTTCGGCCTCGCGCGGCTCGACTCGCTCAGCGCGCCGATGACCGACTCGACGGTCCTTTGCATAGCTTCCGTGTCGAAGCAGTTCGCCGCCGTGGCCGCCCTGATGCTTCAGGAGCGCGGCCGACTGAGCCTCGGCGACACACTGACCCGCTTTTTTCCGCAGTACACCGATTCGATTTTCAGGAGAATAAGCATCGCGCATCTTCTGAGCCACACCTCCGGCCTTCCCGACTCGCGGCCCCGAACCCCTGAGGAATGGAAGGCATACACGGCGTGGCACCGCAGCCCCTTCGCCACTCTCGACGACTACAAGCGCTTTGCGCTCTGGGAGGAATCCTGCGCTTTCTTCGAGCGGCTCGACTCCGTGGCATTCCTTCCCGGCGAGAAATACGAGTATCAGAATCCCACCTTCCAGCTCCTCCTGCCTATAATCGAACAAAGCACGGGTGAGAAGTTTGAGAACTGGATGGCGGAGAATATCTTTGTCCCGGCAGGGATGGACCGCACGGCCTACTTCCATCCCGGCTGCGAGCCGCGGAACATGGCGCACGGCTATATCCGCAACGAGGCCGGAGAATGGGAGGAGAACGACTACGGCGAGGCGAATTTCTTCCCCACGAAGGCCGACGGCGCACTCTACACCACGGCCCTCGACTTCCTGAAGTGGGACGAGGCGCTGTACGGCGACCGTCTCATGTCGGCGGCGTCCCGTCGGGAGGCGCACACGGGGCACATCCGCACCGACCTTCCCTACACCGACTACGGCTACGGATTCTTCATCGAGAAGCGTCCCGGCTTGCCCCGCAAGGTCTTCCATACGGGCGACAACGGAGGCTTCCTGCTCTACGAGGGGCGTTTCGAGGCCGACTCGCTTTTCTACCTTGTCTTCGCCACCCATCCCCACTGGCCCCGGGAGGCCACGGCCGGGCGCATGGACAGTGTTTTTCTTTCCTCAGGACTTATTAGGAACGCGCGATGATACCGGAACTTGAGGTGCTTGTCGCCACTTTCGGCGAGGACGGGCTGCGCAGGGCCCTGGAGCAGGAATGGCCGCGGGTCGAGGGTGTGCGCTATCTCGTGTGCTGTCAGAATCCCGGCGGCGAGGACCTCCTTCCGGCCGCAGAGGCCCTGCACTCGCGCGGCGACACCGTGGTGCTGTTCTTCCGCGACCGCGGACTCTCCCTCAACCGCAACCACTGTCTAGATGCCGCGAGCGCGCCTTATCTCATGATTATGGACGATGACCTCCGCCTTTCCGCCGAAGGGCTGGAGGCTGTGATTGCCTTGTTCAGGAGCCGCCCTGACCTTGATTACTTCACGACCTTCGCCGAAGTTCCGGACCACACGGGACGCCGGCTTCCGCCGCCGGGCCACGACCTCGCACGACCATGGCCCCGATATTGGGCGATTTCCTTTGAAATAGCCCTGCGCAGGAGCTCGCTCGAAAGGGTCGGCGCGCGTTTTACCCCTCTCGCCGGCATCGGGGCCCCATATCTCGGAGCCGGGGAAGAAAACCTCTTTCTCCACAGGCTCGTGAGGTTCGGGCTGCACGGGGAGTTTTCAGGAATCCTTATCGGCGTGCACGACCATCCGACCACGAGCGAGCGCGCGGCCCTCGACCCGGCCGTGGCCCGTGCGAAGGGAGCGGCCATGCGCGTCCTCCGCGGAAACCTCGCCGCGGCGGTAAGGCTTCCTCTCGAGGCTCACCGCTCAGCCCTGCCTTTCTTCAGGGCTCTGCTCTATCTCAGCCAGGGTTATTTCTATTCAATCAGACACCGCAGGGAACTATGAGGATACTTCTTCTCGGAGATGCAAGCAATTACCATCGTGCCCTTTCGCACGGTCTCGCCGGGCTGGGCCACGACGTGACCCTCGCCTCCGACGGCGGCGGCTGGCTCCGCACCGGACGCGACATCGACATTTCCCGTCCCGCCCGCGGCAAAATCGGCGGAGCTTTGCTCTGGGTGAAGCTCCGTTCTCTTCTGGCGAGCGACCTGAAGGGCTTCGACATCGTCCAGTTCGCCAGTCCCGGATTCGCCTCGCTCAGACCTGCACGCCTCCGGGACATTCTCCTGCGCCTGAAAAAGGCCAATGGTCCGCTCTTCCTTACCGCCCTCGGTGCGGACTCGCTCTATGTCAAGGCCCTGACCGGCGGAAATCCCCCCTTGCGCTATTCGGAGTTCAATATCGGTACCGGTCCGACGCCATGGGCCAGAACTCCGGATGCGAGGGTCGAATCGTGGCTTGCTCCGGAGCTGACCGACTATACGGAATTTTTCTATGACAATATGTCGGGGGTGGTGTCTGCCCTGTATGAATACCAGAAAGTGGTGGAGACGGTACGTCCGGAAATGCCCTCGGCCTACGGCGGCATTCCTATCGCTATCGACGAACTGCCTGAACCTCAGGCAAAGCCCGAAAGCGCCCCGCTGAAAATATACCTCTGCGCCCAGAAGGGGCGGGAGATTCACAAGGGCGCCGATATCCTTTTCCGGGAAGTGCGGGCTCTCGCTGCGCGGCATCCCGGGGAATTCGAGCTTCTCATGCCCCCCAATATGCCCTATGACCACTTCCTCCGCTTCCTTGGCGGGGTGGATGTTCTTGTGGACCAGCTTTACAGCCACACTCCCGCCACCTCGGCGCTCCTCGGCATGGCTCTCGGGGCTGTGCCGGTCAGCGGAGCCGAGCCGGAGTTTGCCCGCTTCATAGGCGAGCCGGAGCCTCTCCCTATAATCAATCCCGACCCCTTCGACCCCTCTGCCTTTACGGGAGAGATTCTGCGTCTGGCCCGCGACCGCTCCCTCCTCGCCGACTACCGCCTCCGCGCCTGCCGCTTCGTCGAGACCCACAACTCCGCCCCCACAGTAGCCCGCCGCTTCGAACAGCTGTGGAAAAAGACGATTGAATAGCCGATAAGTGATATGAATGATATGATTACGATAAAAGACGTGGCGACCGGGATGATTGCCAACAATCTTGACCCTTTCGAACCGACTCATCCCGGAGAGCTTATTTGCGATGAACTTGAGGCGCGGGGTGTGACTCAGGTGCAACTCGCTGAAAATATTGGAGTCGCACCTTCGCTACTGAATGAGGTCATAAAAGGAAAGCGTGCGGTCAATACAGAATTGGCTCTACTGATTGAAGCCTCGATGGATATTCCCGCCGAGATGTTGCTTGGCCTCCAGAACGACTATAATATGCAGATGACCAAGGCCAATCCTTCGTTCATGAGCCGTCTGGCCTCGATAAAGAAAATCGCGGCCGCTCTTTAGCGCCTTCTTTGGTCGTGTCGGGGGAAATACTTAACTTTGCGGGCATGAAACGGTTTTTTGGAATTTCTGTCCTTTGCGCTTTCGGCGTTTTCGGGCTTCGCGGCTCGGAAGCGGCGGATTCCGTGCGTCCGGCCCACAGGCTTCAGGGGCTGGAGGTGATAGGGGTGAAGAATGATCCCACTGGAACAGCTGTGGCCGAGCCCGTGACCCGTCTGTCGGGTGCCGAGGTCCGGCGCCTCGGCATCGACGCCGTGAAGGGGGTAGGGGAGATTGCGCCCAACATCTTCATGCCCGACTATGGCTCGAGGATGACCTCGTCGATTTATTCCCGCGGCCTCGGAGCGCGCATCGACCAGCCTGTGGTGGGTCTCAGCGTTGACAATATTCCTTATATGAACAAGGACGCCTACGATTTCGGCTTCACCGACATCGAGCGCATAGAGGTGATCCGCGGAGCGCGAGCCGTGCTGAACGGACGAAACACCATGGGCGGCCAGATCAACGTCTTCACGCTATCTCCATGGACCGTGAAGGGTCTCAGGGCTTCGGCCGAATACGCCACGGCCAACTCCGCGAGGCTGACTGCCGGGTACTACGGCCATGTGTCGCCCCGGGTTGCGATGGGCGTGAACGGCGGATGGTCGCGGACCGACGGTTTTTTCAGAAACGAATACACCGGTAAGAAGACCGGGGCCGAGAATCAGGGCTCCGCGCGCTGGAAGACGGTATGGCGCCCCAATGCGGCGCTGGCGCTGACAAATACCGTGGCTTTCGGCCATACGCGCCAGGACGGCTATCCCTACGCGCCGGTGGAAACGGGCGTGATTGCCTACAACGACACCTGCGCCTACCGGCGGACCACTGTGGCCGACGGTCTGACCGTTGCCTGGGCCGGAAAGAGGGTGGTGGTGACCTCGAACACCTCGCTGCAGTACATGGCCTCGCGAATGGACCTCGACCAGGATTTCACGCCCGACAACGTGTTCACCCTCACTCAGGACTCGAAGGAATGGGCCTTCACCGAAGACCTCTTCACCCGCGGAAGGCATAAGAAATACAGCTGGCTCGGCGGTGTCTTCGTATTTTACAGAAGCACCGACATGAAGGCTCCCGTCACCTTCAAGGACCAGGGCATAGCGCGGCTGATAGAGGCTCACCGGAATGAGATAAATCCTTATTATCCCATAGAATGGGACTCCCGCCGCTTCACGCTCGGCAGCGAGTTCGACCTCGGGGCAACCGGGGCCGCGCTCTACCACGAGAGCGCCCTGCACTTGGGGAAATGGACCCTCGAGGCCGGTCTGCGCCTGGATTTCGAGCATACGACGCTGAGCTACAACAGCCGGTGCAACACGGGTTATACCACCTGGAAGGTACTCCCGGACGGAAGCAGGGATGTGTACAGCCACACGCCCATCCGAATAGACGACGGCGCCCGGCTGTCGAAGAACTATCTGGAGCTCCTGCCTAAGGTCTCTGCGGCCTTTGACTTCGCCGGGAACCACGAGGTATATGCGTCGGTCTCGAGGGCCTACAAGGCCGGAGGGTACAACACGCAGATGTTCAGCGATGTGCTCCAGCAGCGCATTATGGAGGTTATGGGAATGACCAGCCTCTATTCCCTCGATGAGATTGTGAGCTATGCGCCCGAGACGAGCATGAACTATGAGGCCGGGGTGCGGGGCGGCTTGCCGGACGGGAGTCTGTCCGCCGAGCTTACGGCTTTCTTCATCGACTGCCGGAACCAGCAGCTGACCGTGTTCCCGCCCGGGATGGTGACGGGGCGAATAATGACCAACGCGGGCCGCACCCGCTCGATGGGCGTGGAGCTCACCGGCAGATGGCAGCCGACGGCCGACCTGAGCCTTCGCTTCTCCTATGGCTACACTGACGCCACTTTCCGCAGCTACAACGACGGCCGCGCCGACTACCGAGGCAAGCATGTGCCATACGCTCCGGCGCATACCCTGTTCGGCGAGGTTAACTGGCGCATTCCGCGTCTGGAGTTCCTTGGCGTCACGCCCGGGGTGGAGGCGTCGGTCCGCGGAGCGGGGCGCATCTACTGGAACGAGGCGAACACTCTTTCGCAGCCCTTCTATGCCTTGGCCGGGGCCGGACTGAGCTTTTCGGCGCGCCATTGGACTCTGAGGCTGTGGGCGAGGAATCTCACGGCCACCGATTACGATGTCTTCTACTTCATGAGCATGGGCCGCGGCTTTACCCAGCAAGGCCGCCCGAGAGAACTGGGAATCTCCCTCAGACTGATGCTTTGAATTAACGCGAGTTCGGGATAAAAACATACGATTTTTATCCCATGGCTAAGGGCACAAAT
>CABUIC010000040.1 GCA_902491515.1 uncultured Porphyromonadaceae bacterium | reverse complement strand
ACAATGTGGGCGACAACGTGGGCGACGTGGCCGGCATGGGCGCCGACCTTTACGAGAGCTACTGCGGCTCAATCCTCGCCACCTCTGCCCTCGGAGCCGCCGCATACCTCACCACGGGCGACACCGCCATGCAGTACAAGGCCGTCGTAGCCCCGATGCTCATCGCAGCCGTCGGAATATTTCTCTCCATCATAGGCATCTTCAGCGTCCGCACGAAAGAAAATGCCACAATGAAGGACCTCCTCGGCTCCCTCGCCACAGGAACAAACCTCAGCTCCATCCTCATCGTCGGAGCGACCTTCCTCATCCTCTGGGCCCTCGGCCTCGAGAACTGGGCGCTCGTCTCCTGCTCCGTGGTCGTAGGCCTCCTCGTGGGCATCGTCATCGGCCGCTCAACGGAATACTACACCTCCCAGTCGTACAAACCCACCCGCAAGCTCGCCGAGAGCGGAAAGACCGGTCCGGCAACAGTGATTATCTCCGGAGTAGGCCTCGGCATGGTCTCCACAGCCGTTCCCGTCCTCGCCGTCGTTGTAGGCATCATCCTCAGCTATTGGTTCGCCTCAGGCTTCGACTTCTCCAACGTGGCTCTCGGGCTCTACGGAATCGGCATCGCCGCCGTCGGAATGCTCTCGACCCTCGGAATCACACTCGCCACCGACGCCTACGGCCCCATCGCCGACAATGCCGGCGGCAACGCCGAAATGAGCGGCCTCGGCGAGGAAGTGCGCCGACGCACCGACGCACTCGATTCCCTCGGAAACACTACCGCCGCAACCGGAAAGGGCTTCGCCATCGGCTCCGCGGCCCTCACAGGTCTGGCGCTCCTCGCATCGTACATCGAAGAAATCCGCATCGGTCTCGACCGCCTCGGCCAGTCCTTCATCACCCTCGGCGACCGCGTCGTGCCCGTCCACGAGGCTTCGTTCACAGACTTCATGCAGTTCTACGAAGTCAACCTCATGAGCCCCAAGGTCCTCTCCGGCATGTTCATCGGCGCAATGATGGCATTCCTATTCTGCGGCCTGACAATGAACGCCGTCGGACGCGCCGCCGCCCACATGGTCGACGAGGTGCGCCGTCAGTTCCGCGAAATCAAGGGCATCCTCGAAGGTAAGGCCGAGCCCGACTACGCCCGCTGCGTCCAGATTTCCACCAAGGGAGCCCAGCGCGAGATGGTCTTCCCCTCCGTACTCGCAATCATCGCTCCCATCGCCACTGGCCTCGTCTTCGGAGTCCCGGGCGTAATCGGCCTTCTCGTCGGAGGCCTCTCCGCGGGCTTCGTCCTCGCCATTTTCATGGCCAACGCCGGCGGAGCATGGGACAACGCCAAGAAATTTGTCGAGGAAGGCAACTTCGGCGGCAAAGGCTCCGACGTCCACAAGGCAACTGTCGTAGGCGACACCGTCGGAGACCCCTTCAAGGACACCAGCGGCCCTTCCCTCAACATCCTCATCAAACTCATGAGCATGGTCGCTATCGTAATGGCCGGACTCACCGTCAGCTGGAGTCTCTTCTGATCTGACGGCTAAAAACTTTTCATGCGGGGCGGGTGTTGTATCTGTATCAACACCCGCCCTTATGCAACACCACAACAGCTCCATATCCCGTCCCCGCCTCGTTATCGTAGGGGGCGGATTCGCAGGTCTGAACCTCGCGAAAACCCTCGACAAGAAGCTCTGGGACGTGACTCTCGTCGACCGCCACAACTACCATTCCTTCCCTCCTCTCTTCTATCAGGTGGCGTCCTCCGGCCTCGAGTCCTCCAGTATATGCTTTCCATTCCGTCGCGAAATTCGCTCCCGACGCGTCCGCGGCGTGCAGTACCGCTTCGGAGACGTCCGACGCATCGACTTCGCCCGCAAGGAAATCCACACCCAGTTCGAGACAATCCCTTACGACGCCCTGGTGCTCGCTGCCGGAACGACCAACAACTTCTTCAACATCCCGGACCTCCGGAAGCACGTCTACACCCTCAAAAGCATCTCGCAGGCAATCCGTTGCCGCAACGAAGTCCTCGACCGCCTCGAGAGGGCGTCTATCGCCACCGACCCCGCCGAAAGGGCCCGGCTCCTCACTTTCATCGTCGTAGGAGGCGGTCCCGCAGGAGTGGAGGTGGCTGGTGCGCTCGGCGAGATGAAGCGATACGTCGTTCCGCGCGAATACCCCGCAATTTCCCGCGATGAAGTCCGGGTGGTTCTCGTGGAAGGCTCCGACGCTCTCCTCCGCACAATGAGCCGGAAATCAAGCGCCGACGCTCTCAAGGCCCTCCGACAGCTCATGGTAGATGTTCAGCTCGAAAAGACAATGACCTCCTACGCCGACGGCCTCGTAAGCTTCACAGACGGAACTTCCATCCCCACAGAAACCGTCATCTGGACCGCAGGCGTCACCGGAGAATGCTTTGAGACCTCCGGCTCCGACGTCGCTCCCGGACCAGGAAGGAGATGGATTGTCGACGAGTTTAACCGCGTCCTCGGGCTCGACTCAGTCTTCGCCATCGGCGACATTTCCCTCCACATATCCGAACGATATCCGAAAGGATGCCCTCAGCTCGCCCAGGTGGCTATCCAGCAGGCCCGTACCCTCGGGAAAAATCTCAATTCCGGAAAATTCGACCGCCCCTTCCGCTACAGGGACAAGGGAACCATGGCGACAATTGGCCGCAACCGCGCCGTCGTCGACATGGGCTCGACCCACCTGTCCGGCTGGATTGCCTGGATAACGTGGATGACGGTCCATCTCCTGAGCCTCCTCGGCATGAGAAACAAGGCCGTAGTCCTTATTAACTGGATGGTCAGCTACTTCACTTTCTCCGCAGGGCTCCGTCTGATGCTCCGCCCAAGCAAATACCCCCTCCGGAGCTACTGGAAGGACTGACCTCCCCCTACCATCCCGGATTCACTATGAAAGACATCGACACATACCGCAACATATTCAACGAATCATACCGCCGCATGAGGGCTTCACGCTCGCGCTGGTTCTTCGACAGCCTCCTCGCCTCCGACGCCGACGTCCGCGTTGACTCCGAAGGTCTCGCGGGTATGATTGCACGCACCTACTCCTTCGCATTCCACGGTCGCGAACTCCCCCTCCTAAACATCTCCCGCGCCACAACCCTCCCCGGCCATCGCGGCAAAGGGCTGATGAGCGCCCTTATGCGCCGCGTCCTCTCCGAAGAGGCGGAGAAGGGGACGGCTTTCGCCTCCCTGACTCCGCCTGCGCGGCGCCTCTATTTCTTTTTCGACCGTTTCGGATTCGCTACGACAGTTTACATCTCCGAGGTCCGCTTCACCGCCATCCATCAGTTTCCCTCTCCTCATTCCGTCACCGGTCTCGAGCCCGACGCCGCACTGTTGCGCGCCATAGCCCGCGGTCGCGACACGTCCACGATTCTGACCGACAGCGATTTCTGTCTCCTCTGCAGCCAGATTGGCCTCGACGGCGGACACGTCATCGCTGCCGGCGAGTCCTCCGACGCCGGAGCCATCCTTTTCGCTTCCCACCCCGAGTCCGGGGAGGGAATAAGCGTGCATGCCCTCTTCGACAACTCGAAAGACTCCGCCGAGGCAGTTCTCGCGGCCCTGCGCACCGAAATTCCAGGCAATCTCCCGGTCACGGTCCGGTGCGACGCCGAAAACTCCCCGCGGCCCCGACTCCGCGCCGGAGCCATGATGCGCGTGGTCTCCGCTGAAACGGTTCTCTCGGCTCTCGCTCAGGCCCACCCGGGTCTACGGGTGTCAGTCGCCCTCCGCGACCCCGTAATAGAGGCTAACAACGCCTTGTTCTCAATCCGCGAAGGCATCTGCGAGCGCAGGGTCGCGAGGCCCGGATCGCGCCCCGACCTCGACCACTCTGTCGACACCCTGACCCGTATTCTCTTCAGCGAGCCTCACGTTGGCGAGATTTTCGGCCTCCCCTCCCGCCGCCCGGCCCCATTGATTCTGCCGGGATAAGAGAATTATACATTATCCCAAGGATTTTTCCAGCATATATTCATCAGCTATATAGTAATCGCTGTAAAGATATAGGCCTGTTTTGCGGTCGTGAAAACGACTGCAGGTGTGGCTGCGGTAAAAGTCCTTGAGTGCCTGAAGCGGAGAGATTTTCCGCAGTTCAGCTATGCGACAGACAATGGCGCCTATCCGCCCCCAGCGCAAAATATCTATGACTTCCTGATTATAATAGTCCATTATTCCGATAATATCAAGCTGTTAGTAAATTTCAAATGGCGGTCAAGCAAACTTTGGTTAAGAATACAAATCTGATTGTTAGACTTAAGATAACGTAGATTTTGCAAAGCCCGGTCCTTTGATATATATCCCTGAATATAAAGATTTACCGTGTTAATCACTCTGTCATCCGCTACTCCACCCTCGACATAATCATATTCTTTCCATACATCTTCACCGTTTCGACAAGCTACGATAAACTCCAGCCACGCATAATCGTACTTGTCAAAAATCAAGCTCTTAGCTTCTTGCAGGAGCGCTGCCTTATTCAAAAGATAAACATTGATTATTCCCCGACTCTTACGGTCCATCGCCTTGGCTCTGGCAAAATTCAGTGCCTGGTCGTAGATATCGGTTAAATAAAAGCCCTTACCAAAATCAAGATTAATTCGGCCTACTTCGCAGTTCGGAGCTTCTACTTTTTCTGTTCCGGCATGGTAAACCTCAAGAATTCCATTCTCACTTTTCATTTTCCCAGCGATTTAAAGTGTCTATAAGGCTTGTTGTCAGATTTTCACGGCTTTCCGTATGAAGAGTCTCATAAAAAGGATAGAGATATTTGTCGATAAGACCGACCTTCTCCATCCTCTCGAAAATTTCAAGATACGGCTTATCAAGACGCTTCGCCACATCCTCGATACATGAAGCAATAAACGCCATAACTACTTCATCTTTTGTAGGTTCTAAGTACTGTTCCATCAACGTTCCGTATTTAACAGCCGAAACCAGCTTTATTATTTATCGTCGTAATGACCTTCAAGGTCGATAACCAATACATTTACCTCAAGATCGTTGATTTCATAAATAATTCTATCGTTGGCGGAGATATGGCGGGACCAGATAATTCCTTCGCCTCCAACAAGTGGCTCAGGACGTCCGATGCCCTTGCGAGGATCTGAGGCTATGGCCAGAAGAATATTTCGCAATTTCTTGAACAGTATCGGATTGGACTTCTTCCATTTAGCAATGATTTTCTCAACGGAGGAAGTGAATGTGATTGTATAGTTCACAGCGAGTCAAGGAAATTGTCGAGTTGCTGAACTGTGGAAATGGTTTTGGACGAGCCCTCACGGTATTCCTGACGGACACGCTCGATTTTCTCCTGAAGTTCGGGGGTGAGCATCAGATCTTCGGCTCCTACGCTTGTAAGAGTATAAATTTTGTTTCTTCTGCGAATAAGGACAGTTTCGCCCTTGTCCGCCCGGTTGAAGTTGCCGGCGAGATTTTCGCGGAAATCTCTCATTGATACTGCTTCCATAGTATGTCTGTTTTTTCTGCAAATTTAATACATTCTTATGATTTAAACAAATTTATGTACATAATTGTGTACACATTCCGCGAATTTCTCTCTGGCTAAAAATTAATTCTTATGCTAAACAGAATCAATTACCAGAACAAATAGTTCTTTTACAAGTTTACATCACTTCATATCGGCCGAGCGGCGGGACCGGGCGGTGCGGGAGGGAGAGGGGGGAATTTATTTCGGGGGATTTGGATTTAATTTTTCGGGGGAATTTGCTATTTTTGCGGGATGGATATGAAAACGGCTTTTTTTATCGTTTTTGCGCTTGCCGGCGTTCTGTTTTTTTCGGGTTGCTCCCGTTCTGGCGCGGAGGCGGAGCTCGACTCGATGCGTGTGCGGCAAGATGTCGAGATGGTGCAGTATACTGAGAAGCACCTTCTGAACGCTTACGCCCGGACGGGGCGCGGAACTGAGCTCGGGCGTCTTTTTCCGTCGGTATTTCATGGAGATTTATCCTCATTTCATCCCGGATCTGCGTCGGGATTTTCCGACGGTGACGCCAAACGACGAGCTGATATCGATGCTAATCTATATGAAGTACAGTTCGGAGGAGATTGCGCTCAACCTGGGCATCAGCCGTCAGAGCGTCAACACGGCGCGGTACAGGCTGAGGAAGAAGCTTGGTCTCGACAAGGAAACGGACCTGGATATGTTCATGACGAGCCGGAAGGGATGACGAATATAAAGTAAACTCAATAAAATCAAGAAACTATGCTTACTGCAGGCGACAAGGTTCCCGAGGTTCTCGGGACGGATGAAGAGGGACGCGAGGTGCGTCTGAGTGATTTTGCGGGGCACAGGCTTGCCCTGTATTTCTACCCGAAGGATCTTACTTCGGGGTGCACTGCGCAGGCGTGCAGTCTCCGCGACGGGTATGGCGCGCTTCTCGAGGCGGGCTACAAGATTGTGGGTGTGAGCGTCGACCCGGCGGCGTCGCATCTAAAATTCAAGGCGAAGAACGAGCTGCCATTTCCGCTGATAGCTGACACGGACCACCGTCTTGTGGAGGCTTTCGGAGTGTGGGGCGAGAAGAGTATGTACGGGCGTAAATATATGGGTACGTTCCGGACGACGTTCATTATCGACCCTGAGACGGCGACGGTTCTGAGGGTAATCGGACCGAAAGAGGTTAAGACTAAGGCTCACGCGGAGCAGATTCTGGCCGGGGAATAGATGAGAGCCCGGGCCGGCGGCATTTGGGTTAGCGCGGGCGGCCGTTGTTGCCGGGGCGGGTTGTACCCGAGGGTGTCGTCGGGAAGGAGGGCGGTGTTGTCGCGCTCGGAGGATCTGCCGGAGGATTGATGTTGCCCGGTCCCTGAGGGCGCGAGGGGCGGTTGGGAGGCGGAAGCTGCGGGCCCGGATTGTATCCGGGGAAGTATCCGGGGGTGTAGGAAGGACCGAAAGCGGGCGGAGGCGGGGGCGGTGTACCCCATCCGTTACCGTAGATGCCGGGGCCCCAGTATCCCGGGGCTCCGATATAATCGTCCACGCTCCAGTAGGTGTCTCCGGGGTCGAGGACCGCGTCGAAGCCCAGGCACGATGTGAGGGAGAGGGTTGCGAGGCCGGTGACTGCGGCTATGAGTGCTGTCTTTGCTTTCATATCCTTGAGATTCTTTCAATAATAAACGTCTGAGGACGCGGAGTGGTTCTAAGACCCGGCTCTAAGCCTCGACAATCAAATTCTGCTCGGGATACCACAGGAATCCGAGAATCATGCGCCCGGGATATATTTCGGCAAGGAGGCGTCTGTAGCGGTCGATCTGGCGGCGATGGGAGGGGCGCGCCTCGGTTGTGAACTTATAGTCGATAATCTCGAGGTGTCCGTCGGGGAAGACCACGACACGGTCGGGACGGTGAGTCTCGCCGGTCCGCGGGTCGAAAATCTCTCGCTCGGGGAGGACTTCGATGTCGTCGGCGAACCATGCGGCCACCCGTTCACCGCCACGGGCGAATGCGTCGCGCAGAATGCGGGAAATCTCGCGCCGCTCGTTTTTGCCGAGCCTTGCAAGGTTTCCGACATAGCTGACGGACTTGTCCATATCGTCGATGCGGCGCATTGTGGAGAGGACGTTGTGGATATTTGTTCCGCGCTCGGCGGCGAGGCGCATCCGCTCGTCGGAATATTCCCCCGGAGTGTCTGCGATTTCCTTATCCTCTTCTCCTCCGATGGAAATTATTGCTTCGGTGACAGCGTCCTCGACCGCGGTTAGCTCGCGGGCGTCCTCGCGGAGGACGACGCGGTATGTTGAGCCTTCGATGGCCGGGGTGTCGGCCGGTTTCGCGGAGGCTTTGGCAGTGGGAGCTCCGAGGGAAAAAACGAATGACGGGGTTTCGGCGCCGGATGGGTCTTCGGGGGGAGCGGCGAGGACGAGCGGGACCGTCAGGGAATCGTCGCCGAGGTGGTATGCACCGGATTCGCCAAACGCGCGGAAGAGGTCGTTACCGACTCCGCGGAACGAAGTCCGGCCGGCGGAGGCTGAGCCGGGGCATGTGGCGGTGAGCTCGTTGGAGGCTCGTGTGAATGCTACGTAGGTCATGTTCATGCGGTCGGCGGTCTGTTCGGCGATGTCGCGGTCGTACTGAGGCTTGAGCGGGGAGTCGTCAAGGCCGTAAAGTGCGGAGGACTCGAGGAGGAGCCTCGGGGGGGCGAGCGCGACGCAGTCGGGAAGGTATTTCTCCAGCAGGGGGCGGATGTCGTACCAGATGTCGGGGTCGGGACGAGACATGTCCCAGTTGCAGAAGGGGATATGCACGCAAGGCCATTCAAGGCCCTTGGACTTGTGGACGGTGAGGACGGAGACAGCATCAATTTCCGGGGCGGAAGCGAGGGAGAGCCTGTCCTTGTGAGCGTCCCACCACTGAAGGAATGCCTTTATTCCGGCTCCTTCGTGGACGGCGAAGAAAGAGTCCATTACATCCTGGAAAGCCGCGATGAAGACGTATTCCGTTTTGCGGATATTTTCTCCGAGTCGGGCCGCGACGATAGTCTCCACGAGGGCGGCGGGGTTGGCTGGATGGAGGCGGAGGACCCTGTCGATGTCGTCATGGATTCGGTCGGCCTCATCGGGGGTATCTTCCACGGCTTTTTCGAGGGCCTCGGAGGGGGAGGCGCCTTCGCCGAGGTAGAAGTTGAAGCGGCTGACCATCCGTGAAATCTCGCGGTTCGTCGCTGATTTTCTGTCTTCGCGCTGCTCGGGAGTCAGGCCGGTGAGGGCGTATGCCTCGTCGATTATGCGGAGCATACTGAGGATAAGCCTGACGGCAGCGGAACGGTCGAGGAGGAGGGCTTCGTCGGAAATGACGGGAATCTCCGGGGCCTCGGCCATGATGTAGTTTACAATCTTCGTACCTACGACACCCTTGTCGACGAGTACGGCTATATCGCGCCAGGAGTACCCGGCCTCGTGCTCGCGCCGGATGTCGGCCACAAGAGCTTCGAGGGTATCCGTCTCCTTGTCGGCGCCTTTCGCGCGGAAATCAATACGGACGTATGCAGGCTTTGAGGCTGTCTGAGCGGGCAGAGACTGCCTCACGCCCTCATAAGCGGGCACGCGGTCGATGTCGGCGAGGACGGTGAAGATCGAGTTGTTGAAGCGGACGATGTCGTGGGCGGAGCGGTAGTTGGTGTTTTCCTCGGGGCGTGTGCCGCGGGTGATGTGCTTGTCGGGGTAGTCGACGTTCTCGATGTCGTGGGCGAGCATCGAGCTGTCGGAGTTGCGGAAGCGGTATATCGCCTGCTTGACGTCGCCGATGATGAGGCTGTCGTTGTCGGAGGCGAGGCTGTTCGAGACGAGAGGCTTCAGGATGTCCCACTGCATTCGCGAAGTGTCCTGAAACTCGTCAATCATGAAGTTCGTGAGCTCGAGGCCCATCCGCTCGTATATGAAAGGCATTTCCTCGTCCTTGATAATCCGCTTGAGGAGTTCGTTTGTGTCGGAGAGGAGGATGAGATTGTTGTCCTTGCGGTATACGTTTATGAATTCGGAAGCGAAGCCGAGGAATTCGAGATTGTAGCAGCCCGCGAGCAGGTCTGTGAGCAGGGAATGGCGCACGAGAAGGGCCCTTGCCTCGCGGGCCAGTTCGGCGCATGCGGCGACAAAGGCGCCGGGAGGGAAAAGGGTCTCTTTTCCGACTTTCGGCATTTTTGAGACGTTGAAAAGAGGCTTCATTTCGTCGCCTTCCTTCCATTCGGCCAGATTGATGAAGGCCTTGGTGGCATCGGGGCCGACGGCCTTTCTGTCGGGAACTTCGGCGCGGCGGAGGGCGTCGATTATTTTTCTGAGGTCAAACTTTAAATTATCCAAAATGGCATCACGGCCCTCAAATTCGCGGGCGAAGCGCTCTCCGAGCCTGCGCGCCTCGGCCGGAATGGTCTTGTCGAGCTCTTCCGCGACCCTTGCGGCGAGGCGCGGGAGCATTCCTGAGGCGAGGTACTTCTCCATTTCGCCGGAGCGGCGGCGGAACTGCTCGCCGCACATCTTCTCGACAAATTTCCGGAGGCTTGCGCGGATTTCGGAACCTGTGTCGAAGAGGTTGAAGCGCTTGCCTTCTGCGATTTTCTTTGCGGTGAGGGTGTCGACCCATCTCTTTATGTTCCGTGCGTCGGGATGGTCGCCGTAGTTGATTTCATCGAGCATGAGGCCTATTCCGGCCTCGACGGCGTCGGAATCGTTGAGCTCGACGGCATAGTCTCCCTGATGGTTGACATCGCGTGCGAATGTGCGCAGGACGGTCTGGAAGAAAGAGTCGATGGTGCTGACGTTGAACTGGGAATAGTCGCTGAGGAGCTCTTTCTCGGCGAGGGCGGCGGCTTCGGCGAGCTCCCGGCGCGAGCATCCGAAGCGCGCGGTGAGCTCCGGGGCATAGGGAGAGTCCGGCTGTCCGGGAGCCGGGAGCTCCGAGAGGCGGTCGAGCTGCATGATGATGCGTTCTTTCATCTCCGCCGTGGCCTTGTTCGTGAAGGTGATTGCAAGTATGCACCTGTGGCGGTTTGTGAAGCGGCGGCCGCCGGGCGCGCGCTTCGGAGAGTTGAGGACGTAGCGCACGTTTCCATCCTTGTCGGTGGTCTTTATGCCGAGGAGGGTGGAAATGTAAGTGAGCGCGAGTGTATAGGTCTTTCCGGACCCTGCGGATGCTTTGTAGACTGTGAGCAAGAAATGGAGACTGAAAGGTTGGAGAGGGGGATTACTTTACTTTGAATCCCATGCGGAGGAGGGCTTTGCGGACATCGTCGCGGCGGTCGCCCTGAATGAGGATTTCCCCGCCACGTGCGGAGCCGCCTGTTCCGAGACTCTTTTTGAGAGTTGCCGCGACATCGGCGAGGACGCGGTCATCGAGCTCGAAGCCGGAGACAATCGTGGCCTGCTTTCCGGCGCGGCCTTTTCGCTCGAAAAGAATGGAGAGGGGGCTTTTCTGCCTCGGGGCCTCCGGTTGTTGATGGACCGGAGTTTCGGTTTCGGGCTCGGGGGAGTATCCGCCCTGAGCGTCGAGCATTGCGCGGAGCTTGTCTTGCCAGGATTCGTTCATTGTTTCTGTGCCGCCCTTATGGAGTCGGCTTCGGAGGCGTGGAATTCATCGGGATATTCGGCCGGGGCGAGTGTGTCGCTCCGGACGTTGAGACGTGCGAGCATCATAAGAGTTGCCTGATCGTCCTGAGGGAGGGTGCGGATGAACTTTGTGAGAGAGTCGGGATTCTCCTCGAAAGCACGTCCGAGGCTCTGCCAGGCGCTGACTATGTTCTCGTTCTCGAGCTCGGAGACTTCTCCGAGCCTGACGAGAACCAGAGCGACCCGGCAGGCAAGGTCAGGAGGGAGCTCCTCGCCGTTTCTGGCGCGGAGAACGAGGGTGTCGCACAGAGCCTGCGCCTCGATGTAGTTGGAGCTGTTGTAAGCGGTCTCGGCATCGTGGAGCAGGTCGGAAGAAGAAGGACGCGAGCCGCAGGCTCCGGCCAGGGAGACCAGCGCGGCAAGCGTAATGGTGCGTAAAACGGAAGGGCAGCTTTTCATGAGTCAAGCATAGAGATGAATTTGTATGCCGCCACGCCGTCGGGCGGAAACGGGCTTATTCGGCAGAAGAGGAGGCCTCGTCGGGGTCGACAATCACTTCCTGAAGAGAGCGCTTGTCGGCGTTCTGCCAGTCGGCCTCGCCGGGTTCGTCGGCGCGGGCTTCGGTGAGATTGTACTGCTGGGTGACGTTGTCGCCATTGGGGGAGTCGACGTGAGTCTCGTTGTCGAACCAGCCTATGTACAGGAGACATGCGACGGTGAGTGTTGCGACGATTACGGCGATTACGACCCATACCCAAGTTGGGGTCGAAGACCTTCGGGAGGACGTGGAATTCAGAGGAGTCATAGCTTTGTGAGTTGAAGTTGAATGTTAATTTACATTAAAACAACTCAAAAGCCGAAAGAGTTTCAGATGTCCTGCACGCGGGCCATGAAATCGAACATGGCAATTGCGGCCTCGGCGGCTTCGGCGCCTTTGTTGCCGAGGGAACCGCCGGCGCGGTCGAGGGCGTCTTTCTCGGTGTCGACCGTGAGGACGCCGAAAATCACGGGGATGTCGCACTCGCTGTTGAGGTTGGTTATTCCTTGAGTGACGCTCTGGCAGACGTAGTCGAAATGCGGCGTTCCGCCCCGGATGACGCATCCGAGGACAATAATGGCGTCGTAGTATCCGGTCTCGATCAGACGCGAAGCCGCAAAGGTGAGCTCGACGGCACCGGGCACTTCGAATACGTTTACATCGTCGGGATGGAGCCTCGCTTTTGCAAGGGTGTCAAGAGCACCGTGGAGCAGACGCTCGGTGATGTGGCCGTTCCAGAGCGTGCGGACCACGGCCACGCGCATGTCGCGGTCAGTGGCGAAGAGGTCGGAACTGTCAGGGGCGAATCCAGGAGAAGACATAGGGGATATATTTAAGGTGGATTAATTTCAGAGGTCAGGGGCACATGCGCCATGAGCCGGAGAGGCCATCGGTGGCTCTTCGGGCGGCCTGAAGGGCATGGCGGAGGAAGTCCTCGCGGACAGATGCCGGGGGCTCGTCAAGCCCTTCGGCTCCGAAAGGTGCGGCGACAAGCGCCTCGATTACTCCTGCGATGGCTCCGGCGTTCCAGAGAAGGCTGCGGGAGAAACTGTCGGGAATCCGGGCGGTGGAGAATTCCTTTCCGCCGCAGTAGGCGATTGTGCCGCAGGATGGGTCGACGTTGATGAGGGAGCGGCAGTAGAAGCTGATGTGCCTGTTGTAGCAGGACTTGTCCTCGTCGATACCGAAAATGAGGCTCAGGTCATCGTTGCGGGTGATGACCATGTCCGCGAGCTCAAGGTTTTCGAGGATCGCGGGCATTACGCGTGTGATGCGTGGCTCCTGTTCGGGGAGGAAGCCCGGGAGATATACGAGCACGGCCTTCATTTCCTTTGCATATTCGAGGAATTTCGAAAGCTTCGGGCGCATACGCCTGTCCAGGGCGTAGAAACCTCCGAAGACGAGGATGTCGCCTTCCTCAATTCTGGGCCATACAATGTCGAAGCCGTCCTCGTCGGGGTATTTCTCGTACCGGGTGAGGGCGAGGACGCCGGAGTTGTCTTCGGTGAAGAGGTTGAGCGGTGTGCGTCCGCCGGTGAAACGGTCTATGGCTGAAATGTCGGCGCCGGCATCACGGAGAAATGCCACGACCATGTCGCCGACAGGGTCGGCGGCGGCTTCGGAAGCCATGAGAACGGGGAGACCGGTCCGGGCAAGGATTGCCGCGGCGTTGGCGATGCGTCCTCCGGGCATCGAGCCTGAGGGCTGCCCGTCAGGGCCGAAAACGATGTTGAGGGAGCATTCGCCCACACAAATTATCTTTTTCATACGGCGGGGGAGTCGATGTTGGAGGCCGCTTCGCGCGCAGCCTGACCGAGATACCCTCCGTGGTGGCGCCGGGCATAGTCCTCCACGGTGAAACCGATGGCCTTCATTGTGTTTACCACGAGGACGTCGCCGATGACGGTCATCATCGTGGTGGAGGTGGTGGGTGTGAGACCGAGAGGACACACCTCGGGGGCTCCTCCGGTCCAGAGGGTTATGTCGGCGAGTCGGCTGAGTGTGCTGTCCCTGTTTCCGGTAATCGCGATAATCGGAATACCGGAGGGGTAGAGACGCTTGAGGAGGTCGATAAGCTCGAGGATTTCGCGAGTCTTGCCGGAGTTGCTTATCAGCAGCATGATATCGTTGGGACATACAACCCCGAGGTCGCCGTGCTGTGCCTCGCTGGGGTGCAGGTTTACGGCGGGAGTACCGGTGGAGGAGAAAGTCGTGGCGATGTTCATGGCAATCTGCCCGGCTTTTCCCATGCCGGAAGTGACGAGCTTACCGCCGCGACGATGAACGTGCTCGACGATGGCTTCGACGGCCTTTTCGTAGTCGTCGGTGACGGGTATGTTAAGAATGGCGCGGCTCTCTTCTTCGAGAATCCGGCGCATTGACTTTTCTGTTTCTGACTGCATTACTGTAGATTCGCGGGGAAAAGACAGACCTTCCCCATGTAATTATTCACAAAAGTACAACTTTTTCGTCAAACGGCAAAGGAAGAAACGGTAATTGGCGTTAAGACCCGCCTTCCCAAAAGCGCCCGCACCCCCATCGCCCTCCCGGCCCAGCGTCAATTCTCCGGATGGAGGTTGAGTGCCGCGTCAGTTATCCGGAGGGCAGTTGTGTGGAAGCCCCGCCAAGCCCCCAAGCGCAGGCGCCTTTGGCATCTATTTACTAGTCAGATTAGTATTCATCCTCGTTGAAGAAAGAAGTCCTCAATTCTCCTGCTGATTATCAGCGCGTTATAAACTGGTCGCTATTATTATGCCATTATATTTGGAGGTGAATCGTGGTGAATGGCGATGTCGCCATTGAATTTAAGGATTTGATCCTTAAACTTTTCAGACTATAAACGCGAGTTCGGGATAAGAATGCCCTGAAAAAAGTTGAATCGGCAGCTTGAAAAA
>CABUIC010000039.1 GCA_902491515.1 uncultured Porphyromonadaceae bacterium | reverse complement strand
GGTGAGGAACATTCCGAAGAGACCGAGGACGAGGCCGAGCCGCCGGGCGCTGAGAGCAAGGAGGCGAGCGCTGGGACTGCGAGGGTCGGCTGCGACGAGAGAAATGTCCCTGACGGCGCTCTGACGGAGGCTGAGCTGGGTGAGGTATGATACCGTCATGATGGTCTGTACGAAGAGCGACATGAGGCCCACTCCCTCGGGCCCGATCCATAGAGCGGCACACTTAGTGCGCACCACCCCTGCGAGGATGTTGAGGCCCTGCACTCCGCCGAATACGCCGAGCGCCTTGAGGACAGTGGATGTAAGATTGCTCACGGGATGTATCGGGCGGATTTGTTTATCTCAGCCATTCGGCAGGATTCAGTTTTGTCTTTTCGTGACGGATTTCGAAGTGGAGAGTGGGGTGGTTGTCGTCGTCAGGGTCGGGGACGAGGGTCCCGAGCAGCTGTCCGGCGAGTACTTCCTGCCCCTTGCGGACTTTGAGTTCGCCGATTCCGGCGTAGACGGTGAGGTAGCTTCCGTGGCGCAGGATTACGATGTTGTTGTATCCGTCGAGGCGGAAAATCGAGCTGACAGTTCCACGGAATACAGCTCTTGCGGAGGCACCCTGAGAGGTTCGGAGGTCGATTCCGTTGTTCCGGATTTCGATACGGGAGAGGTCGGCATGGGAGTTCCGGCCGAAGGCCGAGGAGATGGTGTAAGGCCGGTCGACGGGAGCGGGGAGCATTCCCTTGTTGGCGGCGAAACCGCCGGAGAGGGGCGAGACAGGGGTTGCGGGCTTCTCGGGGCGCTCGGACTTCTCTTGCTTCGCAAGCGACCTTTGGTCGATTTCGGACCTCTCGGACTTCTCTGACTTTTTCGCTTTCTTTTTTTCTTCTTCGGCTTTTTTGCGTGCGGCTTCTTCGGCGGCTTTCTGTCGGCGGGCTTCTTCTTCGGCGGCGCGTCGGGCTTCTTCGGCGATTATACGGTCGAGCTCGGCGTCGAGGCGTCTGGCGAGGGCCTGTTTTTCGCTGAGGACTTTTTTAAGGGAGGAGCCTTCGCGGCGAAGGGAGTCGACGAGAAGGGACGCGGATGTTCGTGAGTTCCGGAGGCGGGTGTGCTCGGCCTTCTGGGCGGCAAGGGTTCCGGCGAGGTCAGCGCGGAGGGAATCGAGGCGCAGTCGGCGGAGGCGGAGTGTGTCGAGCTGAGCTTTCAGCTCACGGGTGCGCGCGCTCTGGGCGAGTGACAGCTCGCGGAGATAGCGAACCCGGCTCATCATACCGGAGAAAGACCCGGCGCTGAAAATGAAAGCTATGTCGGAGACGCCCTGACGCTGGCGGCGCATAGCAGTGAGGTTGCGGGAATAAGAGTCGCGGAGGCGGTCGACTTTCAGCTGCGTTCGGTCCACGGTGTCGCTGAGTTCCTTGACTTTCAGGGAAATTACGTTGACCCGCGCCTGAAGGTCGCCGACTTTGGCGGTAGAGGACTTGATTTCATTGTCGAGGACTCCGAGCCTGTTGAGCTGTCGTCGAGTCTGTCGGGCGTTGTCGGCAATGTCCTTCTGAGTGCGTTCGATTTCCCCGGCAGTCTTTTTCTTTTCGCGACGTACGTCTCCAGCGGTTCTCGGGGCGTTTTTTTTCTGCGCCTGCTTCTTTTTGGCAGGCGCGGGGGCCTCACGGCGCGCGGGCTTTCGCCTGCGGGCGTCAGATTCTACGGGGCAAAGAGCGGAGCCGAGAAGGAGGGAAAGAGCGATAATGAAAGGTAGGAAACGGCGCATCAGAGATTTTTGGACAATTGGTTGACGTCAAGGCGTCTGTAGTTGTCGCCCGGGCGCCTGAATCCGAGAGGAGCGGAGACGGCGTTCCATTTCGCGGAAGACAGGCGGTAGGTGAGGCCGAGGTTAATCTCGGTCTTTCCGAGCTTTGCGGCGAGGCTGATTTCGGGGGCTGTCGGACCGGCGGGGGTGTCGACATAAGGGGCGTATGCAATTGCGGCGGCGGGGACGCCGTTGCGCGTGAATCCGACGGCGGCGAGGCTCTGAGAGGAGGCATTCCAGTCGTAGACGACGCCAATGCCCTGAAGTTCGGGCACGGGCCGGAGCGGGCGGCCGAGGAGGTATCCCTGGATGTCGGCGAGAGTGAGGCCGGTCTGAGCGCCGAGGCGCGCTACGGACTCGGCGGCATAGTACCTGTGGACCTTGTCGAGGACGAAAACGGAGTCCTCGTCAGCATAGAGCTGGGCGATTTCAAAGCCAAGGAGACGCAGGGAAATCAGAATTTCGCGGCCGTTTACGAAAGTGGCGCGCCCGGAGGCGCCGAGGGATTTCGGGGCCGAGAGATTTACGGAGACGGGAACCTCAAGGGAAGTCCAGTTGCCGAAAGATGCCGGGAACTGAGGAAGGAGAGAAGCCTGCGGGGGTGTGATAATCTCAGGGACGGAATCGACGGGAGGGACGGGTTCGGTTCCGGCGGGGGCTTTCTTATGGCAGGACGCGGCGGCGAGCATCAGCGCTGCCGCGGCTAAAATGGCGAGAGTATGTCTATAAAATGCGGTCATTCAAAGAAATAAGTTTTGAATTTTGCTTTTTTTCTGATTTTTTCATCCTCGGGCAGGAGAATAGCGGCTTTTTCCCAGAATTCGGCGGCTTCCTTGTGGAGGCCGTTCCAGAAGTATATGTCGCCGGCATGGTCGAAAATCTCGCCTGAAGGTTCGAGGACCTCATTGACCTCATCAACGACCACCTCTTCTTCGGGTACGACGAGAGCCGAGTCCTGTTCGGACCAGGCCGTGTCAATCCAGACTTCCTCAACTACTGAATCGGCGGGAATGAGGTAAGCCTGCATCGCCAGATCGATGAGCCGTTTGGCTTCGGGGAAGTCGCGGCGTCGGAACTCGACCCAGGCGTAGGTGTCGAGGTATGTCGGGTTTTCGGGTTCGTCGGATACGGCCATCGAGGCGTAAGTCTTGGCAAGGTCGAGATTAATGCTGTCGAGAGCCATGAAGTAAGCCATGTTGTTCATGGCCATAGAGTTGCGCGGATTGAGGCGGATGGCGCGGTCGTACTCTGCGTATGCGCTGTCGCGACGGCCTACGGCTTCGAAGAGGTCGCCACGGAAGCCATGGAGCCTCGAAGCCTTGATCGGGTCGGTGAGAGCTGCGGGGCTTACGCTGTCGAGGAGAGCGAGGGCCTCTTCTTTCTTCTGTTGAAAGAGGAGGTTTCCGGCGGCTGCGAGTGGGTATGTGATTTCGTCGGGGAAGAGCTTCATGGCGCGTCTGGCGCCTTCAAGAGCGGGGGCGACGCGTTCCTCGATGCTGAGGAGCCGGAGGTATGCCATCCAGATATCGCTCTGCATTGGGTCGAGGTCGAGAGAGTAGGAGTATTGCTCGATTGCGGAGTCGTTGTTGTCCTGAGATTCCTCGTAAGCGCCGTAGAGGGCATGAAGGCGGGGTTCGCCTGGGTTAAGCTCGAGGAGGCGGGCGAACATGGCGTCGATTCGCGGGCGGTTGGCGGGGTCGGAGAAGAGCCCGGAGACGTAGTGCGCGAGGATTTCGAATTTGGGGTCAAACTCGAGGTCGGAGGCCTGGAGGGCATTGAAAATCTCGCGGTCGAATTCTTCCTTATCGCCGGAATTCTCGAAGAACCTGGCTCTCGCGATAAACACTCTTCCGCTCTCGGGCTCGAGTTCGAGGGCGCGGTCGAGGTATTTGCGAGCGGAATCGGGAATGGCGAGGGCGGCGTATGTATCGCCGGCGTAAAGATTGATGTTGACGTTGTCGGGGGCCGTAGCGACGAGGCGTGAAATCTCGTGCCGGATTGAGGCGGTGTCGCGCCATGCGGAGAAGGCGCGTATTTTCTGGGAAGTAATGCCGATATCGCCGGGAATGGCATCGAGTAGGCGGTCGTAAATCGCGAGCGCGCGGGGATATGCGGCGGAGTCGCCTCTGAGCGACTTGATTACGAGGACCTGGGCGAGGTTGAGGGAGACGTCGGCTCTGTCAGGGCGGAGAGAGTCGAGAATGGTCCAGGCCTCGAGGAGGTCGTCGACGTTTCCGATGTTCGATGCGGCCTTGATGTATGAGTCGGCGATCTGGAGGTCGGCGGGTGCGGCAAGGAAGCGGCGGCGGATGTCGGCGTATGCCTTTTCGCCACGGATGCTGTCGGTGAGGGGTGAAATCATGTCCATCTCGGCAATTTCGCCGGCGATGAAAGGATCGTCGGGGTCGAGAGCGGCGGCTCGCCTGAGGAGCATGTAATAGTCGTCGAAGCGCTCGTCGGCGTAAGCGTTGGCCGCCTCGATGTAGATATAGGCCGCCTTCAGCCTGTCGCGGTCGCGCCGGGTGCCGTCGGAATCGATTCGTTTAGCGCCGGCCCAGACGGCAGAGAAGGCCGCGAGTGCTGCAAAGATAAGGAATCGGGAAGTGCGTTTCATAGGTCAGGAAATGCCCGTGTGGCCGAAAGCGCCGTCGCCACGGACAGTGCGGTCGATTTCGGAGACGGGTTCCCACTCTATGCGTGTGTAGCTTGAAATGACCATCTGGCAAATACGGTCGCCGTCGTTCACGACGAAAGGTTCGTTGGAGAGATTAATAAGAATAACGCCAATCTCGCCGCGGTAGTCGGCGTCGACGGTGCCGGGGGTGTTGACGAGCGATATGCCATGCCTGAGGGCGAGTCCGCTTCTGGGGCGAATCTGCATTTCATAACCGACGGGGAGCTGAACGCGGAGGCCCGTGGGGATGAGTGCTCTTTCGAGTGGAGCGAGTGTGACGGGCTTTTCGAGGCAGGCCCTGACGTCCATTCCTGCGGCACCGGGGGTCTCGTAGGCCGGAAGCTCGTTTCCGGAGCGATTTATTATCTTGACTTTAAGCATGGCGAAAGAATAGTGGTGGGGTCAGATGTTGATGCGGCGGGTTGTCTCGCCGGCCTTGAGGATGTAGATACCCCGGATAGGGAGGCGGAGTCGGACGGTGCCGGGCTGAATCGTGCGGGTCGCGACGGGCTGTCCAAGGATGGTGAAGACCTTGACTGGTGTGGGACGGTTAACAGAAATCAGGACGTAGTGTTCCCTTACGGCGATGTCGATTTTCTCAGCGGAGGCCGGGTCTTCGATGAACACCCAGGCGCTTTCGCGGGGAGTGTCAGCGGCCTGCCACTGCGCGGAGTGAGCGGCAGGAGCCGGGGTCTGGGCGCCGGCGGCCGTCGGAGAGGCGAGAGAAACCGTCAGGAGGAAAAGGAATGGGAAGATGCGTCTGATATTCATAGACCGAAACTTGGGGGGGAGGTGGTCGGGTTATACAAAAGCGGTCATTTCGCCGACGAGGGGCTGCCGGAGATAGGTGCGCACTTCCTGAGGCGATAGATTCATGCCGAAGAGGTACATCATCTTAGTGATGGCGGCCTCGAAAGTAATGTCGGAGCCGGAGATGACGCCGGTGGCGGAAAGGATGTCTCCGGCGACGTAACGGGTCGGGTGTACGCCGCCGTTCACGCACTGGGTGACGTTCAGGAGGACCACTCCGCGCTCGACAGTCTCCCGGAGGGCATCGATGAACCATTTGGAAGTGGGGCCGTTTCCTGCGCCGTAGGTACGGAGCACTATGCCCTTGACGCCGGGAGTGGCGAGCATGTGGCGGAGAACCTCTTCCCTGAGCCCCGGGAAGAGGTCAATAGCCATGACGGCGGGGTCGAGGCGGTAATGGGGGTTGAGGGGACGGACTTCCTCGACTTTTGCGAGGGCGTCGCGGTCGAACTGAATGCCGAGGCCGATTTTGGCGAGGGACGGGTAGTTGTTGCTCTTGAAGGCGTTGAAATTGTCGGCGCTGCGCTTGGTGGAGCGGTTGCCGCGCCAGAGGTAGTTCTCGAATAGAATCGCGACCTCCCGTACCATGGGGCGACCGGCCTCGTCGGTAGCGGCGGCAATCTGGAGGGCAGTTATGAGGTTTTCCTCGCCGTCAGTGCGGACTTCGCCGACGGGGAGCTGCGAGCCTGTGATAATCACGGGCTTATGAAGATTCTCGAGCATGAAGGAGAGGGCCGAGGCGGTGTAGGCCATGGTGTCGGTGCCGTGAAGGACGACGAAGCCGTCGTAGTTGTCGTAGTTGTCGGCGATACTCCGGGCAATGTCTGTCCAGTGGTCCGGGTTCATGTCGGAGGAGTCGATCGGCGGATGGAACTGGATGTTGTCGATGATGTAGTCCAGCATCTTGACCTTGGGGACGTTCTCGATGAGATGAGTGAAGTCGAAGGGCTTGAGGGCCTTGGTCTTCGGGTCTTCAATCATACCGATGGTTCCGCCGGTATAGATTATGAGGATGCGTGGTTTCATACGCGAACAAGGAGTTTCGGGATGGGTGTGAGGAATTATTTCACCTGAGCGCCCGGTGTGGCGGGAGCCGAGGGGGCAATGACGCAAAGGGACCCGTCGGCGTTGAGGGCCGAGAGAATCATACCGTCGGAGGCGATGCCCTTGATTTTGCGGACGGGGAGGTTGGCGATGAAAACGACCTGACGGCCTACGAGAGCGGCGGGGTCGGTGTAGTGCTCGGCGATGCCGCTGACGATAGTACGTCCGCCGGGTGTGAGGCCTCCGTCGTCGATAAGGAACCTGAGGAGCTTGTCGCTCTTCTTTACTTTCTCACATTCGAGAACGGTTCCCACGCGGAGGTCGGCCTTCATGAAGGAATCGAAGTCGACGTCGGCCTGCCGGGGCGCGGGCTGCCAGTTTTTGATGATGTTTTCCTTTTTGATGCGCTCGAGGCGGTCGGTCTGAGCCTTGATTGCGTCGTCGTCGATTTTCTCGAAAAGAAGTTCGGGGACAGCGATAGAGGTACCGGCGGGAACGAGGGCGCGGGAGCCGAGTTCCTGCCAGGAGAGCTTTCCGAGGCGGAGGTCTCTGGCGAGGCGGGCGCTCATGAAGGGCATGAAGGGCTCCATTACAATGGCGATGTCGGCGCAGATCTGGAGGGCTACGTTGAGGATGGTGCGCACGCGGTCCATGTCGGACTTCGCGATTTTCCAGGGCTCGCAGTCCTGAAGGTACTTGTTTCCGGCGCGAGCGATGTCCATTGCGCGGCTGAGGGCCTCGCGGAAGTGGAAGGACTCGATGGCTTCGCTGACAGCGGCCTTGAGGGCGTCGATCTGAGCGAAGACGGCCTCGTCGACGGGCTCGAGAGCGCCGGCGGCGGGAGCGACACCGTTGAAGTACTTGTGGGTGAGGACAGTGACGCGGTTCACGAAGTTACCGAGAATTGCTACGAGCTCGTTGTTGTTGCGGGCCTGGAAGTCACGCCAGGTGAAATCGTTGTCCTTGGCCTCGGGGGCATTTGCCGTGAGGACATATCGGAGGACGTCCTGCTTCCCGGGGAAGTCGGCGAGGTACTCGTGGAGCCAGACGGCCCAGTTGCGGGAGGTGCTGATTTTGTCGCCTTCGAGGTTTAGGAATTCGTTTGCGGGGACGTTGTCGGGGAGCTGGAAGCCGTCGCCGTATGCCATTAGCATGGCAGGGAAGACGATGCAGTGGAAAACGATGTTGTCTTTTCCGATGAAGTTTATGACGCGAGTCTCAGGGTCTTTCCACCAGGTGTGCCATGAGTCGGGAAGGAGTTCCTTGGTGTTGGAGATGTAACCGATGGGCGCGTCGAACCAGACATAGAGTACCTTTCCTTCGGCGCCCTCGACGGGAACGGGAACTCCCCAGGAGAGGTCGCGGGAGACGGCGCGGGGCTGGAGCCCGAGGTCGAGCCAGCTCTTGCACTGGCCGTAGACGTTGGGGCGCCATTCCTTGTGGCCCTCGAGAATCCACTCGCGCAGAGCGGGCTCCCACTTGTCGAGGGGGAGGAACCAGTGGCGGGTCTCGCGGAGGACGGGAGTGGCGCCTGTGATGGCGCTTCTGGGGTTAATGAGGTCAGTAGCGTTGAGGGAAGAGCCGCAAGCCTCGCACTGGTCTCCGTAAGCCTTGGGGTTGTGGCAGTGTGGGCACTCGCCGGTGACGTATCGGTCGGCGAGGAACTGTCCGGCCTCGGGGTCGTAGAGCTGCATGGAGCTTTTTTCGATGAACTCGCCCTTGTCGTAGAGGTGTCGGAAGAATTCGGAGGCAGTCTCGTTGTGGATTTTCGAGGTCGTGCGGCTGTAAATGTCAAAAGAGATGCCGAGCTGTTCGAAAGAGTCCTTGATTAGCTTGTGGTAGCGGTCGACGATGTCCTGGGGGGAGACGCCTTCCTGCCGCGCCTTCAGGGTGATGGGCACTCCGTGCTCGTCGCTTCCACCGATAAGGGTGACGGGTCGTCCGCAGAGACGGAGGTATCTGGCGTATATGTCGGCGGGGACGTACACGCCGGCGAGGTGGCCGATGTGGACGGGACCGTTGGTATAGGGGAGTGCGGTGGTGATGAGCGTGCGCTTGAATTCTTTTGACATATTTGTGAGGTATGATGGTTTTTTATTCTTGTGGAAGAGGCGGATGGAGATTCAGGAGCGGGACCATTCGGTGGAGAAAACGGCGGCCTGCATCTGCCTCGAAACCGGAGGCGCGAGCTTTGCGACGGAGACGCGTCCGCCTGTCGCGGCGGGGAAGGCTGAGATGAGGCTTCGGCGGATGCGTCCGGCGACGTGCTCGATGAGCTTTGACGGGACAGCCATCTCCCGGGAGACGATGTCGGCGAGGGCGGCATAGTTGAGAGTGGCGTCGAGGTCGTCGTCGAGCATGGCGCGCGAGGCGTCGAAGTCGAGTCTGACGTCGACTTCAAAATCATTCCCGACGAGTGTCTCCTGCGGGAGAACGCCGTGGTTCGCGCGGAAGCGGAGTCCCTTTAGTTCAATGCTGTCCAATTATTCAGAGTGAAATTATGCTTTTTTTCTTCTTCTGCGCCGTTTGTCGTCGGGTCTTGAGGCGCCTTTGGGGGCGGGTTTGGAGCCGAGGGTGTCGAGAGTGCGGGGCGGGTTCTTCTCGTCGACGATGACGAAGTCGAGCTGCTTGCGCTGGAGGTCGGCGCGGGCCACCTGAACCTGAATCTTGTCGCCGAGGCGGTAGCGGTTGTTGTAGCGGCGTCCGACGAGGCAGAAGTTGTCCTGGTCGAAGTCGTAGAAGTCGTCGGCGAGGTCGCGGACGGGGACGAGTCCCTCGCACTTGTTTTCGTCGAGCTCTACATATAAACCCCATTCGGTGACGCCGGAAATCATTCCGGAGAATACTTCTCCGAGATGGTCGCCCATGTACTCGACCTGCTTGTACTTGATGGATGCGCGCTCGGCGTTCGCGGCGAGCTGTTCCATGTCGGAGGAATGCTTGCACTGGTCCTCAAGTTTCTCGGCGTTCACGCTGCGTCCTCCGGCGAGGTATCTCTCGAGGAGGCGGTGGACCATCATGTCGGGGTACCGGCGGATGGGCGAGGTGAAGTGGGTGTAGTAGTCGAACCCGAGGCCGTAGTGGCCGACGTTCTCGGTGGAGTATACGGCCTTTGCCATTGAGCGGACGGCCATTATGGAGAGGAAGTTTTCCTCGGGCTTTCCCTTGATGTCCTCGAGGAGGCGGTTGAGGGAGCTGTTTATATCCTTGGGTGTGCCCGTGGTGCGGAGTTTGTAGCCGAACTGCCGCGCTATGGTGGCGAGGGCGAGGAGCTTGTCGGGGTCGGGCTGCTCGTGGATACGGTAAACGAAAGCCTTAGCTTTTTTCTTGCCCTTGGGCGTGAGGCCTATTGTTGTGGCGACGGTGCGGTTCGCGAGGAGCATGAATTCCTCGATGAGCTTGTTGGCGTCCTTGGAGACCTTGAAGTAGACGGCGGTTGGATGACCTTTTTCGTCGATGTCGAAGCGGACTTCCTCGCGGTCGAAGTCCACGGAGCCGTGTTCGAAGCGCTTTGCCCGCAGAAGTTTGGCGAGGCGGTCGAGCTCGAGGATTTCTTCTGCAAAGTCGCCTTTTCCGGTCTCAATGACGTTCTGGGCTTCCTCGTAGGTGAAACGCCTGTTGCTTCGGATAGCCGTGCGGCAGATGCGGGAGTCGAGAATCTTTCCCTGAGGGGTCATTGTAAAGATGCAGGAGAACGCGAGTTTGTCCTCGTCGGGGCGGAGTGAGCAGATGCCGTTGCTGAGGCGCTCGGGGAGCATGGGGACAACGCGGTCGACGAGATAAACGCTCGTGGCGCGGCTCTCGGCCTCCTTGTCGAGGGGTGAGTCGGGGCGGACGTAGTGGGTCACGTCGGCGATATGGACACCAATCTCGTAGTTTCCGTCGGGGAGCTTGCGGAAGGAGAGCGCGTCGTCGAAATCCTTGGCGTCCTTGGGGTCGATGGTGAAGGTGGTGACGTCGCGCATGTCGAGGCGCCGGGAAATTTCCTCGGGGTTGATGTCGTCGGGAATTTTCTCTGCGGCCTTGTTGACATTGTCGGGGTACTTGTACGGAAGGCCGAACTCGGCGAGGATGGCGTGGATTTCGGTGTCGTTCTCGCCGGACTTTCCGAGGATGTCGAGGACCACACCGCGGGGGTTCTTGGCGTCGTCGAGCCATTCGGTAATGCGGGCCACGGCCTTGTCGCCTGTTTTTCCGCCTTTCAGCTTAGTCCTGGGGATGTATATGTCCGTGGCGAGGAACTTCGAGTCTGTCTCGAGGTATGCGAAGTTCTTGTCGACCTTGAGCGTCCCGATGAACGTCTGGGGGTTCTTCTCGATTATTTCCGTGACCACGGCCTCGGTCTCCTTGCCCTTGACGTTGGCGGCGACGGTGACACGCACGCGGTCGCCGTTGAGGGCGTGCATGGAGTTTCGCTCGGCCACGAAAATCTGCTCGCCGTCGGGGTCGGTGAGGACGCTGTTCTTGCCGTTTGAGCGGCGCTGGAAAATCCCTTCGGCCTGGGTCGAGCGGGTAATGGCCTTGTACTTTCCGGGCTCGACCTCGAGGATGTCGCCGTCGAAAGCCATACCCGCAAGAATCATAGCCACGGCGCGGTGGTGCTCGGGGTTCTCGATTCCAATGGCGCGGGAGACCTGCTTGTAGTTGAAGGTCCGGGAGCCTTGTCCGGAAATAAAGTTCTCGACTTCGAGATGGAGGTCCTTGGGGATGCGCTGTGTGGAAGGGTTCTTGCGTGCCATATGTAGTTGAAATATGTATGTAAATCATAAACGCCCCGGGCGGCGGCATTGTTTGCCACGCCCGAGGAGTCGATGGCTCAGGCGTCGATGTTGGCGTAGTTAGCGTTTGCTTCGATGAAGTCGCGGCGTGGAGCCACGTCCTCGCCCATGAGCATGGAGAAGATTCGGTCGGCCTCGGCGGCGTCGCTGATGGTGACCTGCTTGAGCATGCGGTGTCCGGGGGCCATTGTGGTGTCGCGGAGCTCCTTGTCGCTCATCTCGCCGAGACCTTTGTAGCGCTGGACTGTTGTCTTCTCGCCGAAGCGGGAGATGAACTGCTGGACCTGCTGGTCGGTCCAGCAATATTCCTCGTTCTTGCCGAGCTTGCACTTGTAGAGCGGGGGCGTGGCGAGGTATAGGTATCCCTGTTCGATGACGGGGCGCATGCGGCGGAAGAAGAAGGTCATGAGGAGAGTTGCGATGTGGGCGCCGTCGACGTCGGCATCGGTCATGATGATGATCTTGTGGTATGCGAGCTTGCTGATGTTGAGGGCCTTGGGGTCTTCTTCGGTGCCGGGGGTGACGCGCATCGCGCGGAAGAGGTTTGTGATTTCCTCGTTGTCGAAGATGCGGTGTTCCATGGCTTTCTCGACGTTGAGAATTTTGCCTCGGAGGGGCATGATGGCCTGGAATGTGCGGTCGCGGGCCTGCTTTGCGGTACCGCCTGCGGAGTCACCCTCGACGAGGAAGAGCTCGCAGTTCTCGGCGGTGCGGGACGAGCAGTCCCAGAGCTTTCCGGGGAGGCCGCCGCCGACGAGGGGCGTCTTGCGGAGAACCTTTCGGCGTGCTTCCTGGGCTGCGTGGCGTGCCTGGGCAGCGAGGACAACCTTGGATACGATTGTGCGGGCTTCGGCGGGGTGCTCCTCGAGGTAGTTGGCGAGTGCCTCGCTTACGGCGGTCTGCACGGCTCCGATGACTTCGTTGTTGCCGAGCTTGGTCTTGGTCTGGCCTTCGAACTGGGGCTCCATGACCTTCACGGAGATAACAGCTGTGAGGCCGTCGCGGAAGTCCTCGGAGTTGATTTCCACCTTGGCGTTCTTGAGGAGGTTGTTGTCGTCGGCGTATTTCTTGAGGGTGGATGTGAGGCCGCGTCGGAAGCCGGTGAGGTGGGTGCCGCCCTCGATGGTGTTGATGTTGTTGACGAAGGAGTAGATGTTCTCGTTGGATGTGGTGTTGTATGTTAGTGCCACTTCCACGGGAATTCCGCCACGCTCGGTGTTGAGGTCGATTACGTCGTTGATGAGGGATTCCTTGTTGGAGTCGATGTACTCGACGAACTCGCGGAGGCCTTTTTCGGAGTAGAAGGTTTCCTTGCGGGGATTGCCGTCGGCGTCGAGGTCGCGCATGTCGGTGAGGGTGAGGCGGATTCCGGCGTTGAGGTAAGCGAGGTCGCGGAGACGGTTGGCGAGGATGCTGTACTGGTATACGGTGGTAGTGAATATGGAGCCGTCGGGGCGGAAGGTTACGCTTGTGCCTGTGGAGTCGCATTCGCCGATAATCTTGAGCTCGGAAGTCGGTTTGCCGCAGGAGTATTCCTGGGAGTAGACCTTACCGTTTCGGCGGACGTCGGCGCGGAGGTAGGTCGAGAGAGCGTTTACGCAGGAGACGCCGACGCCGTGGAGACCGCCGGAGACCTTGTAGGAGCCCTTGTCGAACTTGCCGCCGGCGTGGAGGACTGTCATGACGACTTCGAGGGCGCTCTTGTGCTCCTTTTCGTGGAGGTCGACGGGGATTCCTCGGCCGTTGTCGACGACGGTTATTGAATTGTCTTCGTTGATAGTGACTTCAATGTGGCTGGCATAGCCTGCAAGGGCCTCGTCGATTGAGTTGTCGACCACTTCGTAGACGAGATGGTGGAGACCCTTTTCGGAAATGTCGCCTATATACATCGCCGGGCGCTTGCGCACGGCCTCGAGGCCTTCGAGCACCTGGATATTACTGGCGCTGTATTCTTCGTTTCTCTCTGACATATTTTATATTGCTGTGTTTTCTATTGGAAGAGGTGTATTTTATCGGGCAAAAATACAAAAAAATCCGCAAATATCAAAATCGGGCAAAACGGAGCCTATTTTGCGCCGAGGGTGTGTCGGACGGCGGCGCGTATGGCTTCGGCTTCGGGACCTCCGTGGCGGAGGGTGCTGATGACGCCCTCGATGTAGCGGTCCTTGTTGCGGTAGCCGCAGAGCTGCGCGACGTTGCTGGAAATGAGCATTGATTTCTGGTTGTATACCCTCAGGATGGCCGGATAGTCGCCGGACTGCTCGTAGGTGCGGAACTCGCGGCAGAACTTCTCGTACAGGCCGCGGGGGTTTATTTCGGCGGGGAGATTCTCGAGATGCCGCTCGAGGGTGGCGATGTCGCGGCACCGGGCGTCGACGCGGTATTCCATGGTGCGTTTGACGCGGTGGCGGGTGTGGAGCATGGCCTGCTCGTGGAGGTCGGCGCGGAAGAGGGATATTATTGTCTTGCGGACCTTGTCGAATACGCGGTCGGGGTTCTGGCCGTTACGGCGCGCCATCGCGCGGACAAGGTCTTCGACAATGAGCATATTCTCGATTTCGGCTACTTCGGGGACCATTATGTTCTTACCCCTGAGGTATGCCACTTCTGTTTCGTCGCGGCGGTCGCGGTCGACGATGCCTGTGCTGTCGAGCTGGTGGAAGGAAGCGAGGTCGTTGAAGGTGCGGACGGCCTCGATGACCTTGTTGCAGCTGCCGAGGGAGCGCACGGTGCAGTCGGGGAAGATCAGGGGGTAGAGCTTTGCGTCGATGGAGTGCTCGCCGTCGCCTTCGATGAATAGGACGGGCTTGCGGCCTCCCACGAGGGTCATGTACAGCTCCGGGGAAATTCCGGACTGGGGCGGGAGGATGTCGTAGTCCCATGCCGCGTCGGCGGGGTCGCAGTCGCGGACCCAAACGGTGCGGGCGCCGTTCCGGGAGGATGCGAATCCGGGGTCGTGGGTGGTGTAGCAGAAAGTGCAGTCGGAGCGCATCTCCTCGATGCGGTTCCAGAGGGAGGAGGTGAGGGTGGGGTGGAGGAACATCTCCGGGGAGTCGACGAAGACGACGGCCTTGCGTGGAGCGTAGAGGACGGCCCCGGCATAATACAGGACGGCCCTCTCGCCGTCGGAGAGGCGGAAGGCGGAGTATGCCTTTTCGTCGAAGCCACGGGAGAAGAGAATCTTTCCGGTGTCGATAAGGACTCTGTTGCCGGGGAAGACGGCCTGCCAGAGGGCTATCACTCGGTCGAGGCGCGTAGGCCTGAGGCTTGCCTCCTTGCCGTCGGCGAGGGCGAGCTTGTAGCCGATGAGGTTGAGCATCTCGTCCTGAATGAGTCTCGCGAGGAGGTCGTCGAGAGGAGTGCGGCCGTCGGGATTGCGGTTGTACAGGGCGTCGAGGGCCGACATGCGGAAGGCCTGCTGGCCGAGGGATTCAACGACAGCCGAGGTGAAGCGGGTTTTTCCTGCGCCGTTAGCGCCTATTATGACGATGCTCTCGCCGGTGGAGACTGTTTCGGGGGCCTGACCGTTGCGACGTTTCGGAAGAGTAATTTCCATGGTGAGGTGAGATGAATGGATTTCTCACGCAAGTTAATGAAACGCCGGGGAATGTGCAAGAGAATTACAGAGATTAACATTTTCGGCTCCGCGTCGCCGGAAGGGCGGCACGGAGCCGAATGAGGGGGAGTGGGAGCGGCTTTATCTGAGTGCTACGCGAAGGGTGCGGGAGGCTTTACCGTCGCTGACGGCTACGACGTAGAAGCCCGCCGGGATGCCGTCGAGGGATACTTCTGCGCCTTCGGCTTCGAGAAGCTTGCGGCCGGCGGTGTCGAAGATGGTGCAGAGCGGGGTGGAGGCGGCGTTGTCCACGCGGAGTGTGCGGCCTGCGATGGTAGCGGAGAGGCTTTCTCCGGCGTCGGCGATGGCGTCGGCTAAGCCCGAGACGATGGGCCGCGCGGGGTATTTTGTGTACATGGCCACGCCGTTGACGGTGTAGCGGATTCCGATGTACTGTAGGTCTGCGATGGGCTTTTCGATGAAGCAGGGGGTAGTGTAGGAATAGACCACGGTCTTGAGTCCGCCGAAGTCCACGGCTCTTATCTCGACGCCGGGAATATTGGGGACACATGTGACGTTTGTGCGGAAATAGCCGCCGGCAATCTCGATTAAGAACATATCGTGGAGGCTCTTGTGGTAGAAGGGGGCGTATGAGTCGAGTGCTCCGCCGGGTATATAATAGGTGTAGTTGCTCCAGACGCCTCCGAGGGAGTTGTCAAAGCTTGAGATGAAGCAGTTGGGCTTGATCGTCATTTTTCCGCGGGCTTTGAGGAGGGAGTTGGCGAGGTCGTCCTCGGAGAGGCTTTCGCTGTACGAGAGGAGGTAGATGTTCGGGGAGAAGGTGCCCCCTTCGCCGGTGTAGGAGATGCCGCCGCGGGTCCCTTCGATGGAGAAGTTCCGGAGGATAATGTGCTCGAGGGCGTTCCTTTTGCTTCTCGGCTCCTGCGGAGGCGGGGAGAGGCGGGTGGCGCCTTTCGGGTGGAGCGCGGTCTCGCCCGAGGCCGACACGCTGACGCTCGGCCTTGAATGGAGTTTCATGAACGACCTGACGGACCCGGAGGCGGCGCTGGAGTGCTCAGACTGCGGCCCGGCTGACCTCGGCGCTCAGGTCGTATCAGGCCGGGGCGGAAACGCGCACGGCCTTCCTGACGGTTTTCTCGGAGCTGAATCCTGCGTTTTTCGACAATCTTCAGGCCCGTTGCCACGGCATCACGGAGTCGGAGCGGAACCTCGCGGCGCTTGTGGCGCTCGGGCTTGAGACAAAGCACGTGGCGCGTCTGATGTCGATACGTCCCGAGTCGGTCAAGCAGGCCCGCTGGAGGCTGAGGACGAGAATGGGGCTCGGCAGCGGAGAGTCGCTTGAAGAAGCCCTGCGCTCGCTAATGCCGAAGGATAAGACGCAGAGAGTCGGATAAAATGTGGAAAGTCAAAATCATGCGTCGGGCGCCTGTCTGTCCCGGAAAAACATTATCGTTTCAAATGGAATCCGGAATATAGGAGTCGTCCACTAATGACAGCAAATTGAAATACATGGCGTAAGTAGGAATTTCGTCCATTGACTTCTTTGTTCGAAAATCCGCATTGGCTTTTTCCCATTCTTCGTATCCTTTCCGTTCTTTTTCACCCAGAAACTTGAAGCCGTTTTTTATATAAAAGCCCACTGCTGTGGCATAGGCGTCAACGGTAATAAAACAACAACCGGTTTTATTTTCGGTAATCATCCAATATTTGATGAAATCAAGAGTGCGGGAGCCCCAGTGACTGTCAGTGTTTCGGTATTCGCTGTTTACACCAAATCGTCCGATTTTGACTGCAGGATAGTCGGAACGGTGTTTGGTACGTCCGAATTTATCCTTGATTTTTCTGAAAAAGCTTTTTGAGAAAAATGGCTCTCCGCCTTTCTTATGTTCTATTTCCGCGATTTTGTCATTGGAGAGAGTAAAAAACAAAACGGTTTTTCCCTCCGCCTCAAGGTAGTAAGTGACCGACAACAGTTTCTGCATATCCGGCTTGGCCGAATTGAGAAAATAGTCTGTCATGTCGGGGTTTCCACAATCAAAAGGCAACAGGACGGATTGGGGAGAGATGCGTTTGAAAGGAATGTCTGCAATAACGCATTCATCGCGGCAGTAAAGCAATCATCGACTTCAATTGTTCTACACTTGCGGCAATACGTTTCCGCTCCCTCCTTCTCTCGTCGGAAGAAGGGAGTTGCGAAATCTCAAAACGGAATACAGATGCATCCCGACCTGTAAGGATAGGTGTATTTCTTATCGGTTTAGCCATCGTGCCGCAAAGTTACTGAAAATCTCTGGAAAAGACGAATAAAAAGGGACAAATGTCTTCGTAATGCC
>CABUIC010000038.1 GCA_902491515.1 uncultured Porphyromonadaceae bacterium | reverse complement strand
GGGGCCGACCCGTCATATCCCTGTGTTGCTACATTGACAGTTTTTACCGTCTGAGAACCCAAAAATCGCAGCCCGACCAACACCCATCTCCGTATACGCCATTCTTAGCCATTCTCCCTAAGTGCGTTTGAGGCCATTAACTGAATATCCCTAATTAAAAATGCGGGAAGTTGTTCTGGATTAACATAGTTTAACCCGTAAGCCGGGGAGTCGGAAGGACGCACGGGCCGTGCATCCCTACAATTCGTCGTGGGCCGGGTGGGGATTATTTGCGGAGCGGACGCGCAGGGATTTTTACGGAGCGGACGCGCAGAAGCGCGTTCCTACTTTACCAATGTGCGGCGGGGGTGGGTGCCGTCGGTGATGATGTAGACGTCGGGGGCGAGGCCGCGGAGTACCAAGGGTCTGCCGGGGGCTGTCTTGGTTTTGTCGGCGAGGACGCGCCCGTCGAGGGCGTAGACGGAGATTTCGACTTCGGTTTGGGCTTCGACCTTCAGTTCTCCCTTGGCGGGGGCGAATGCGTCCCAGCGGTTGTGGAGGGCTTCGGGGTCGGCGAGGCCCGTGGTGTGGGATGTGAGCGAGAGGTCGTCGATGAGGTATCGCTTACCGGCGGTCTGGCGGAGGCGTATGCGGGCTGTTCCCTGGGCGTTGACGGGGAGGGTGTACTCCTTGTATTCCTGGGAGTCGATTTTGAGGTGTCCGAGGGTTGTCCAGGAGGTGCCGCGGTCGGTGGAGAGCTGGACGTCGAATTCGGGGGTTTCGTCTGTGTTCCATTTGTGGGCGAAGAAGCGGAGCATTCCGATTCCGGCGGTGCGGTCTTCCTTCATTTCGAGGAGGCCTTTGCCGTTGCGTCCGCCGCGGATTGCGTAGTCGCCGGAGTGGGCGCGGTCGGATGGCCATATCCCGGTGTCGTCGAGTGCCCATAGGCAAGCTGTGCCCTTATATTCGTGGGCGTCGTAGGAGCCGAGGGATGAGGCGTAGTTCTCGAAGGTCTCGAGGAAGTCGGCCTGCGGGGCTCGGATTTCGGCGGAGACGGTGGCGTCGTCGATGCGGAACTGGCCTACGGTTGCGACGATGGTAGTGGAGAAGTCGCCTTCGAGCTCGGAGAGGACGCGGAGGTAGAGGCGGTCGTCTTCGGGGGAGAGGGTGACGGAGGCAGACCATTCGGTGCGGTCGAGGGAGAGCTGGAATGGAGAGGCGACGGCGACGGAGTATGGGGCGTCGACGTTGTCGGTCTCGATGAGGAGCTCGGCGACGGGCGAGGGGACTCCGGGCTCGGCGGCGAAGTGGAGGTCGCCCTCGAAGTAGAACTCGACGGAGGGCACGGGCTCGGCTGTCGTGACGGAGCGCGTGGCTGAGACGAGGGTCTGTCCGGCGAGGGAGAAGGTGTATTCGGCCTCGGGGGCGAGGCCTGTGACGGTGAAGCGTCCGGCGCGGGCGGGAACGGCGCGGGGGTAGCCGGAGAGGAGTGTGCCTCCGCGGTCGCTGACGGAGAGGAGGTATGAGCCGTCGGTGCGCTCGTCGCCAACGTAGGTCCAGACGGCATCAAAGCCTTCGTCGGTGATGTTCTCGGCGGGGAGGAGGGGGAGGCCGTCGACGATTTCAGCAGCGAGGGACACGCGGACGGAGAGCTTTCCACAGGCCACGGTGAGTGTGCCGGGGTATGCTCCGGGGGCTGTGCCGGTGAAGGAGACTGTGGCAGAGGCGCCTTCCGGGGTGTTGGCGGATGCGGCGGGGATGGATGCGGGGGCCACGGAGTAGCCCTGCCCGTCGACGGAGAGGGTGAGGGGGGCGTCGGCATTGAGGGTGCGGACAGCCACGGTGCGGGAGAGGGCCACGTCGGGGGCCGTGAGGCCAAGGCCGACGGAGGAGCCGGCGGCGGGTAGGAGGATTTCGGGCTCGGCGCCGATGGTGGAGGACCAGGGCTCGGAGGAGCGGTTGCCCCAGATGAACTCGACGAGCTCGGGATGGTCGATGAAGGGGTTGCGGTTGCGCTGCCGGGCGTAGACGGCCTCGTTGCGGTCGAGTTCCTTTTGGCTGACGGGGTCCTGGCGGTGCCACTTGAGGAGGAGGTTTACGGCCCAGGAGGAGAATGCGGGGTAGGCGTTGCCGGCGAGCATGGGGGAGGACCAGGAGGCGATGCGGTCGTTGTAGGCGGCGGCCATGTAGAAGTAGGAGCGGGCGAAGTCGCCTTTATATTCGTCGACGGGCTCGAAGACCTTGCCGGTGTAGCCGGGGAATGTCGATGTGCCGAGGCGTCCGAGGGCGCGTACGGAGCCGTTGGAGGGGAGGGTTGTTCCTCCGGCGCACTCGCCGTAGGGGAAGTTTGAGCGCTGTCCGTTGACCTTGCCGTCGGTGGGGTAGAGGTGGAAGGCGTCGGAGTACATCGGCTTGGCGTCGTTGAACCAGCTTTTGGGGAATGAGTGCTCGCGGTTTACGCAGTCGCCGACGAGCTTGTAGGAGCCGCACTGTTTCTGTCCGGGAATCCATTCCTTGGTGGAGTACATGTCCCAGAGGTGTCCGTTGGGGCGGACGTCGGATGTGCGGTAGAGGTCCCAGAGGCCGTCGTAGGAGACGGTTGTGTGGGGGCCTACGACGGAGTGGAGGGCCGAGAGGAGGGCGCGGCCCGACTTGTTTTCGCAGCTTTGGTAATAGTCGGCGGGAGCTTCGGCGGCGAGGGAGAAGGGGAAGAGGAGGGAGAGGGAAAGGGTGATTAAGGCGATTGCTGGTTTCATGGCGGGAGAAAAAGGGGGCGGCGGGAGGGTTCGGCGGCTGGTAGGCGCCCCTCCTGTCCTCCATTTTAGATTGAGAGGCGGCGGAGGGTGTTGAGGAGTTCGCGGTTGATGGGCTTGTCGTTTTTGATGGCTTTTGTGAAGGGGACGTAGACGATTTCGTCGTTCTTGATGCCTATCATTACGTTGCGCTGGTCTTCCATGAGAGCGTCGATTGCGGCTGCGCCCATGCGGGAGGCGAGGATGCGGTCGTGGGCCGTGGGGGATCCGCCGCGCTGGAGGTGTCCGAGGATTGATACGCGGACGTCGTAGCCGGGATACTCGTTCTTGACGCGCTCGGCGAGGCCCATGGCTCCGCCTGTGACGGGGCTTTCGGCAACGAGGACGATGGAGGAGTTCTTGCTCTTGCGGAAGCCGTTCTGGATGAGTTCGGCGAGCTGGTCGACCTCGGTGGAGATTTCGGGGATGATTGCGGCCTCGGCGCCAGAGGCGATGGCACCGTTGAGGGCGAGGAATCCGGCGTCGCGTCCCATGACTTCGATGAAGAAGAGTCGCTCGTGGGATGTGGCGGTGTCGCGGATTTTATCGACGCACTCCATTATGGTGTTGAGGGCGGTGTCGTAGCCGATGGTCGTGTCGGTTCCGTAGAGGTCGTTGTCGATGGTGCCGGGGAGGCCGATTATGGGGAAGTTGAATTCGTTTGCGAAGATACGTGCGCCCGTGAGGGAGCCGTCGCCGCCGATTACGACGAGTGCGTCGATTTCATGGCGGCGGATTACGTCGTAGGCGAGCTGGCGGCCTTCGGGGGTCTGGAATTCCTTGCAGCGGGCGGTCTTGAGGATAGTACCGCCCTGCTGGATGATGTTGGAGACGTTCTGGGTCTTGAAGTCAACGATTTCGTCGGTGATGAGACCGCGGTAACCGCGGTATATTCCTTTGACTTTGAGTCCGCTGAAGATAGCGGAGCGGGTGACTGCACGGATAGCGGCGTTCATGCCGGGGGCGTCGCCTCCGGAGGTGAGAATACCGATGCACTTGATTTCTGCCATAGTGGGAAAAGTTTTTTGCAAAGGTAGTAATTTTAATTTAGAATTCAGAGTTTAGAGTGTAGAATTATTACTTGTATCTTGCCCAGCGGATGAGGTCGGCGAAGGTGGGTTTCTTGCCGTACATGAAAATACCGACGCGGTAGATTTTGGCGGCGAGCCATATCAGGGCGAGGAAGGAGGCGTAGAGGATTACGAGGGATGTGAGGGTCTGCCAGAGGGGTACGCCGAAGGGGAGGCGGCTCATCATCGCCATGGGGGATGTGAAGGGAATCATGGACACCCATACGGCCATCGAGGACTCGGGGTCCTGGATGATGGACATGGAGCAGACGATGCCGATGATGACGGGGACAGTGGCGATGGACGAAAGCTGGGAAGCGTCCTGGATGTTGTCGACGGAGGAGCCTATCGCGGCCCATATGGCTGAGTAGAAGAGGTATCCGCCGATGAAGAAGAGAAGGAGCCATCCGAAGAGCGAGGCGAGCCATGCGGGGTCGCCGAGCTGGGACATCACGGCTGTGAGCTCGGGGTCGCCGGCAGTGGCGGCGACGGTGGAGAGGGCAGGGAGGGCCCATGCGGAGGCAATGGCGAGGAGTACGCCCCAGATAACAATCTGGGTTATGGCTACGAGACCGACGCCGACAATCTTTCCGAGCATGAGGGCTGTGGGGTTGACGGAGGAGACGACGAGTTCGAGTACGCGGTTGTTCTTCTCCTCGATGATCGAGGTCATGACCATCTGGCCGTAGATGAGGATGAACATATAGAGCATCATGTCCATTACGAGTCCCATGATGTATGAGAGCATTGAGGAGGTCTCGGAGTCGGAGTCCTTGTCGATGCGGATTGTGGAGAGGGTGAGGGAGGTCTGGACCTCGTCGAGAATCTGGCGGAGGTTCTCGATGTCGTATGCGCGGATGCGCCGGTCCTCGATGGCTTTCTCGATCTGTTCGGAGAGGAGCTGCTCGGTCATCATGGAGGATGCGCCGCGGGTGTAGAGGGTGGCGGCGGGTTTTTTCTGGCTGACGATGTCGGCGTCGAGGACGAGGATAGCCTCGAAGTCCTGGTCGGCGCGGGCTGAGTCGAGGGGCTGGGTGAAGTTCACGAACTTGAGCTCGTCGGTGCTCCGGAGGTAGGGGGCAATGAGGCCGGAGTCGTCGATGACGGCGATTTTGCGCTCCTCGGGGCTGGAGAAGAGGATTATGAGGGTGGGGGCCGCCATGAGGAGGAGCATGAGGAGGGGAGTGAGGATGGTGGTGATGATGAAGCTCTTGCGCTTGACGCGCTCGAGGTATTCGCGGGAGATTATGAGGCTGACGGAGGACACTTTCTTGGAATTTAGAATTTAGAGTTTAGAATTTAGAGATTTTTAGCTAAGTTAGCTTATTTAGCTAAGTTATTCTTTCTCAGATTATATTTATCCCTGGTTTGCTTCGCGGACGGCGCGGACGAAGATGTCGTCCATCGAGGCGATGCGGGGGGAGAACTCGCGGATGTCGACGGCGGCGTTTACGGCCGCGAGAACGGGGCGGACGGCGTCGGGGGCCGGGAGGCGGAGGGTTGCGGTGGCGTTGCCGAGGGGGTCGATGGCTCCGGGCTCGAGGCCGGCTCCCACGGATTCGGCAGCGGCGGCGAGGGCGTCGGGGGAGCCGAGGTATGCGAGGCGGTAGGAATTGTCGGAGAAGCGCTCGCGGATTTCGGCGACGGGGCCGGAGAGGATGTCGCGGGATCGGTTGATGAGGGTTATGTTCTCGCAGAGCTCCTCGACGGAAGCCATGTTGTGGGTGGAGAAAATCACGGTGGCGCCTTCGTCGCGGAGGCGGAGGATTTCGCGCTTGAGGACTCCGGCGTTGATGGGGTCGAAGCCGGAGAAGGGCTCGTCGAAGATGAGGAGTTTTGGGCGGTGGAGGACCGTGACGATGAACTGCACTTTCTGGGCCATGCCCTTGGAGAGTTCCTCGACTTTCTTGTCCCACCAGTCGGAGATTTCGAGGCGCTCGAACCACTGCTTGAGACGCGCGGTGGCCTCGGAGGAGGAGAGGCCCTTGAGGCGCGCGAAGAAGAGGGCCTGGTCGCCGACCTTCATTTTCTTGTAGAGGCCGCGCTCCTCGGGGAGGTATCCGATGCAGGCGGTGTCGGCGGCGGTGAGGGTATGGCCGTCGAAGGTCACGGTTCCGCGGTCGGGGGCGGTGATGTGGTTGATTATGCGGATGAGGGTGGTCTTACCGGCGCCGTTGGGGCCGAGGAGGCCGTAGACCTTTCCGCGGGGTACGGCGAGGGATACGGAATCGAGGGCGCGGTGGCCCGTGAAGTCCTTTGTGATGTTTTCAGCGATAAGTATATTTTCCATATGCCTATAAGACGCAAAAAAAGGCGGAAAAATTACATCGGGGAGGAATTTTTTTTGCTAACTTTGCGGGCGAAAACCAATCCCCCTCCGAGAGCGCCATGATCGACGACAATTTCCTGCCTTTTCTCTTTATCTGCCTGACGTCGTTTTTCTCCCTGACGAATCCGCTCGGCACGATGCCTGTGTTCCTTTCGATGACGAAGGGAATGGACGACACACAGCGCAAGGCCATACTGAAGCGCGCGGTGTTCATCGCCACGGTGATACTGCTGGGCTTCACGTTCTGCGGCCAGGTGATATTCACCGTTTTCGGCATCAGCACCAACGGCTTCCGCATCGCGGCGGGCATCATCATCCTGAAAATCGGGTTCGACATGCTCAACGCCCAGTATACGAGCACGAAGATGTCGAAGGAGGAGGAGCAGACCTATGCGAACAATATCACGGTGACGCCTCTGGCAATCCCGATGCTCTGCGGCCCTGGAGCGATAGCCAACGGCATCATGCTCATGGACCAGGCTCAGAACTGGGTGATGACGGCTGTGGTTGTGGGGAGTATTCTCTTTATATATGTGCTCGGGTATCTGATACTCCGGGCCTCGACGAAGATTGTGCCTATCCTCGGCGAGACGGGCAACAATGTAATGATGAGGCTTATGGGGCTGATACTGATGGTGATAGCGGTGGAGTGCTTCGTCGGGGGTATCAAGCCTATCCTTATCGGCATCATCAAGGCCGGGAACGGGCTGGTTTGAAATACGTTGTCGGGCTGCCGGGCTTTGACGCTAAAAAAAGGACGCACGAGCCGTGCGTCCCTACAATTCAATAATTTACGTTGGCGAAGGCGGCTGGAAGCCGCCGCTCCGTATCAGAGGGCGAGGAGCTCTTCGATGCGGGTGCGGAGGAGGTCTTCGGAGACGAGGCCTACGGAACGGATGTCGGTCTGCTTGCCGTCCTTGAAGAAGAGGAGGGTGGGGATGCTGCGGACGCGGCACTCGGCGGCGAAGTCGCTCTCGTCGTCGATGTTGTATTTTCCGATTATTACTTTGTCGGCGTACTCTTCGGCGAGCTTGTCTATTGTGGGGCCGAGGGCCTTGCAGGGGCCGCACCAGGTGGCCCAGAAGTCTACGATGACGGGTCGGCCGGAGGCGATGATGTCCTTGATGTCGGCGTCGGTGAATGTCTTTGCCATTGTCGGGGTTCTGTTTTTAGGTTGTTATATATAATAAGGAGTAATTCAGGCTAACCGCGGACGCGTTCGACGCGGAATTCGGCGCCGAGGTCGTTGAGCTGGTTGAAGAGCTGTTTGGTCGGGCGCACGCGGATGTTGGAGTGGAGGGTGACGCCGCGGTTGATGTCGGGGTCGAAGAGGCGGAAGTTGAGGTCGATGCCGGGGTCCTCGCCGTCGGGGATTCGCGCGGGGGCGCGGTGCTCCTCAAGGAGTTCAACAAGTCCGTCGTTGAGAGAGTTCACGGAGAGCTGGACGGTGAGGGCGGAGACGAGGTGGCCCTTGAGGTCGTCGAGGTTCTGGATTGTCTCGACGTAGAAGCGGACTGTGCCGTCCTTGGCTGTCTTGTACTTTCCGGTGACGTATATGGCGCGGCCGGGCTCGCAGAGGTGGCCGAGCTGCGGAATCATCTTGCCGACGAGGGTGAAGTCGGAGGAGCCGGAGAAGTCTTCGAACTTTATTATCTGCATCTCCATTCCGGAGGCGAGGACGCGGGAATCGCGCGCGGTGACCATTCCGGCGAAGGAGGCGGTCTGCCCGGGGCGGCCGGGGGCCTCGTTTTTCTCGGCGAGGGTGCGCGACATTCCGTAAGTCAGCTCGATGAAGTAGGGGTCGAGTGGATGGGCGGAGAGGTACATTCCGACGAGCTCCTTCTCCTGGTCGAGGCGCATGATGTCGGTCCAGCGGGGTGCGCGCGGAATCTGAGGCCGGGCGGCGAGGCGGAGGTCGTCGTCGTCGAAGCCGAAGAGGCTGGCTTCCTGCTGGCGCATGGCGTTCTGATACTGGGCGCCGTAGCGGAGGATGAGCTCGGAGGCTGTCTCGCCGCGGCGGTCGATTTCGGATACGAGGTCTTCGCGGCGGTACTGCTCGAAGCAGTCGAAGGCTCCGGCCTTGACGAGGGCCTCGAATACGCGGCGGTTGATGGTGCCGGCGGGGACGCGCTCGACGAAGTCGTAGATGTCCTTGAAGGCTCCGCCTTTCTCGCGGGCCTCGAGGATGGAGGCCACGACGTTGCCGCCCACGCCCTTGATTGCGGAGAGACCGAAGCGGATGTCGCCGCGGGCGTTGACGGAGAAGTTGGCGAAGGATTCGTTGATGTCGGGGCCCTTGACGTTTATTTTCATGGACTTGCATTCGTCCATGTAGAAGGACACCTTGGCGATGTCCGAGAGGTTGCGGGAGAGGACGGCGGCCATGTACTCGGAGGGGTAGTTGGCCTTGAGGTAGGCTGTCTGGTATGCGACCCAGGAGTAGCAGGTGGCGTGAGACTTGTTGAAGGCGTAGGAGGCGAATTTCTCCCAGTCGGCCCAGATTTTCTCGAGGACTTCCTTCTTGTGGCCGTTGGCCTGACCGCCTTCGAGGAATTTGCCCTTGAGGTGGTTCATCTTGTCGATGAGCTTTTTACCCATTGCCTTGCGGAGGGTGTCGCTCTCGCCTCGGGTGAAGTTGGCCAGGAGGCGGGAGAGGAGCATGACCTGCTCCTGATAGACGGTGACGCCGTAGGTGTCCTTGAGGTACTTCTCCATCTCGGGGATGTCGTAGACGATGGGCTCGCGGCCGAGCTTTCGGGCGATGAAGTCGGGGATGTAGTCCATGGGGCCCGGGCGGTAGAGGGCGTTCATGGCGATAAGGTCCTCGAAGACAGTGGGCTGGAGCTCGCGGAGATACTTCTGCATGCCCGGCGACTCGAACTGGAAGGTGGCGATTGTCTGCCCGCGTCCGTAGAGTTCGTATGTTTTCTTGTCGTCGATGGGGATGGAGTCGATGTCGAGGTCGAAGCCGCGTGTGTGGCGGATGTTCGCGAGGGCTTCCTTGATGATGGAGAGGGTCTTGAGGCCGAGGAAGTCCATTTTGATTAGTCCGGTTTCCTCGATGACGCGGCCCTCGTACTGAGTTACGAGGATTTTTCCGTCTTTCTTGTCGGTGGCTGTGCTGACAGGCACCCAGTCGGTTATGTCGTCGCGGCAGATGATGACGCCGCAGGCGTGGACGCCGACGTTGCGGACGTTGCCTTCGAGCTGGCGGGCGTATTCGAGGGTCTCGCGGACGAGGCGGTCGGGGCCGTTGAGTTCGCGCTTGAAGTCGTCGAGGTATTCGTAGCAGTTCTTGAGCGTGGGCTTGAGCTCCTTGCCGTTGACCACGGGCATGTGGGCCGGGATGAGCTTGGCGAGGCGGTTGCTCTCCGGGAGGGGGAGCTGGCAGACGCGGGCCACGTCCTTGATGGCGGATTTCGCCGCCATTGTGCCGTAGGTGATGATGTGTGCCACGTTTGCCTCGCCGTAGCGGCGGGTGACGTAGTTTAGGACGTCCTCGCGGCCGTCGTCGTCGAAGTCGATGTCGATATCGGGGAGGGAGATACGGTCGGGGTTGAGGAAGCGCTCGAAGAGGAGGTCGTACTTGAGGGGGTCGATTTGGGTGATACCCAGACAGTAGGCCACGACCGACCCGGCGGCGGAGCCACGCCCCGGGCCGATGGACACGCCGAGCTCGTGGCGTCCCACGCGGATGAAGTCCTCGACGATGAGGAAGTAGCCGGGGAAGCCCATGGTCTTCATGATGTGGAGCTCGAAGTCGATGCGCTCGCGGATTTCGGGGGTGAGGTCGGGGTAGCGCCGCGCGGCGCCCTCGTAGGTGATTTTGCGGAGATAGTCGGCCTCGAACTTGATGCGGTAGAGCTTCTCGTAGCCTCCGAGTTTCTTGATTTTCGCCTCGGCGTCTTCCTGAGAGAGGACCACGTTGCCGTGCTCGTCGCGGGTGAACTCGTTGAAGAGGTCCTCCTCGGTGAGGCGCTCGCGGTACTCGGCCTCGGTGCCGAAGCTCTCGGGGATGGCGAAGTTGGGCATGATCGGGGCGTGGTCGATGTCGTATTCCTCGACCTTGCCGGCAATCTCGAGGGTGTTCTCGAGGGCTTCGGGGAGGTCAGCGAAGAGGGCCGACATCTCGTCGGACGACTTGAGCCATTCCTGCTTGGTGTAGAGCATGCGGTTCTCGTCGGCGAGGTACTTGTTGGTGGCCAGGCAGATGAGGCGGTCGTGGGCCTCGGCGTCGGACTCGTTGACGAAGTGGGAGTCGTTGGAGGCGATGATTTTGACGCCGTGCTTGCGGGCGAGGGCTATGAGCTTGGGCTCGATGGCCTTCTGGATTTCGTAGGTCTGGTGGTTCGCGCGGGGCACTGTGGCCTTGTGGCGCTGGAGCTCGATGTAGTAGTCGTCGCCGAAGGTCTCTTTCCACCATGCCACGGCGCGGTCGGCCTCGTCGTCGAGCCCGGCCTGCAGGAGGCGGGGAATCTCGCCGCCGAGGCAGGCGGAGCATATGATGAGGCCCTCGCGGTGGGCGGCGAGCTCCTTCTTGTCGGTTCGGGGGTGGGAGTAGAAGCCCTCGGTCCAGGCCTTGGAGACTACCTTGATGAGGTTCTTGTAGCCGGTGCGGTTCTTTGCGAGGACGATGAGGTGGCGCCCCGTGTCTTTCTTGTCGACGTGAGTGTGGAGGTCCTCGAGGGCCACGTACACTTCGCATCCGAAGATGGGCTTGACGTATTTCTTGCGCAGGGCGGCGATTTCGGCCTCGGCCTCGGCGGCCTTTTCTGCGTCGCCGGCCTCGCGGGCCTCGGCCAGGGTGGCCTCGGCGGCCTTGACGGCCTTTTTGGTGCCGCCGTTTTTCTTGGAGATGTAGTTGAAGAACTCCTTGATGCCGAACATGTCGCCGTGGTCGGTGATGGCGAGCGCGGGCATGCCGGGGTCGGCGATGGCCTTGTCGACGAGGTCTTCCACGGAAGCCTGCCCGTCGAGGAGGGAGTACTGCGTATGTACGTGAAGGTGAACGAAGTCGGACATGGTGTATTGCTGGAGAGCGGAAATGAGTTCAAAGGTACGAATAAAAACCGACTTCTGCAAGAGCCCCGGAGGCGAAATAAATACTCAGAAGAGGGTATTGCGCGGGTGGGCTATTGTCAGTAATTTTGCACCGGCTTCATCAGGATGTTTGAAGTAGTAGAATTGTTTTTGTATGGCGAAGGCCTCGGCCCCGGGCGAATCCCGGCAGGCATAGGCCTTCGCAGCGTTTGAGGGTGTGGATTACTTGTGGTAGGAACGGACGTTGCCGGTGTACCAGCTGTTGCCCGAGCGGACGTAGAGGGTTGTGCCCGCTACATCGTAGGTGTTGTTGAAGTCCTGGGTGCTGGTCTCGCCGTCGGAGTTGGCGTTGGCCATGGTTCCCGGGGTCGTCACCTTGTTCCCCTTAACCTTGTATGTGAACTGTGCGCGGTAGACGGAGAGGTAGGCGCCGTTGCGCTCCATGGTGGCCGAGCCGGTGCCGTCGGAGTTGAAGGTGATGCTGACGTTGGAGTAGAAGTGGTCATAGTCTTCTCCGTACCAGGTGCCTACCACCTTCGAGGTGTCTCCGGGTTCGTCGTCGTCATCGCCGCAGGCCGTGAAGGCCACGGACATCAGCGCGCACAGCATCACGGCGAGGAGCGTGCGCAGATGGGTAAGTCTGTTTTTCATTGCAAAAAAACGGGCCTCGGGGTCCCCTTTCTCGGCGGTCTGGATGTTGGGAAAATGAAAAGCGTGAGAACCATACCACCCGCCCGCTTCCACGACTTGAGGTCTTCGCATGCTACCGCTGCCTCTTTCCTGACTCATTCTGAAGTTTGCGAAGTTTCAAGTCGTCAAGACTGAGCGTCGATAAACGCTTTCCAAAATGTATTTCGCCACAAAAAATAAGCAATAATTTCTAATCCGCCAAAAGAATATCGCACCCCAGCCGCCGGAAAATGCGGATGTTGCTCCGCCCGCAACGAAACATCCCGCCGGCGGCACGGGGCCGTGGCGGGATGTAAGAGCTTGGCGGTGAGGACCGTTCAGTTCACGCGGAAACGGTCAGTGCCGTCGCGGAAGAAGGCTACGGTCTGGCGCGCAGCGGCGATGCCGGCGTTGATGTTCGCCTCGGCGGTCTGGGCGCCCGTCTTCTTGGGTGTGAAGAACACGCGGCCGGGGAAGTGCTCTTCGAGCTCGGCGGCGTTGCCGGGCTTCACGTCGGCGTAGTACTTGAGGTCCGTGCGCTCCGCGAGGGCCTTTTTGAGGCCTTCTTCGTCAATTACTTCCTTGCGGGCCGTGTTGAGGAGCACCGCGCCCTTGGGCATCGAGGCGATGAGCTCGTAGCCGATGGAGCCGACGGTCTGCGGCGTAGCGGGGATGTGGATGGATACGAAGCGGTTGGACGCGTAGAGTTCGTCGACGCTGTGGACGGGGCGCACGCCGGCCGCAATCATCACCTCGTCGGGGCAGAAGGGGTCGAAGGCGCAGACTTCCATCTCGAAGCCCCGGGCGATGCGGGCCACGTTGCGGCCCACCTGACCGAAGGCCTGGAGGCCGAGAGTCTTGCCGCGGAGCTCGAAGCCGGAGGTGCCGTTGAAGCCGTTGCGGGCGGCGGCCACGGCCATGCCGAAGACGAGCTCGGCCACGGCGTTGGAGTTCTGGCCGGGGGTGTTTTCGACAACTATTCCGGCTGCCGATGCGGCCTTGAGGTCGATGTTGTCGTATCCGGCGCCGGCGCGGACGATGATTTTGAGCTTTGGAGCCTTGGCTATGGCCTCGGCGTCGATGATGTCGCTGCGGACAATGAGGCCTTCGGCGTCGGCGAGGGCGCGGTAGAGCTCATCGCGCGAGGTGTACTTCTCGAGGAGCTCGAGGGTGTGGCCGGCGGCTTCGATTTCCTTGCGGATGCCTTCGACGGCTACGGCGGCGAAGGGCTTTTCGGTGGCAACGAGGATTTTCATGATGCTCAGGGTGCTGATGGTTTACGAGTGCGTGGCCTCGAAGTCGCGCATGGCTTCGACGAGCACGAGCACGCTCTCGAGGGGAAGGGCGTTGTAGAGGCTGGCGCGGAAGCCGCCGACGCTGCGGTGGCCCTTGATGCCCACGATGCCGCGGCCGGCGCAGAAGTCGACGAACTCAGCCTCGAGATGCTTGAACTCGGGACGCATCACGAAGCATACGTTCATGATCGAGCGGTCGGCGGGGTCCGTGACAGTGCCGACGAACATACGGCTCTCGTCGATGGCCTTGTACAGCGTGGAGGCCTTCTCCAGGTCGCGGCGCTCGAGCTCGGGGATGCCGCCGAGGCTCTTGTAGTAGCGGAGCGTCTGAAGGGCCGAGAAGATGGGGAGCACGGGAGGAGTGTTGAACATCGAGCCCTTCTTGATGTGCGTCCGGTAGTCGAGCATCGTCGGAATCACGCGCTCAACCTTGCCGAGGGCCGAATCGCGGACAATCACGAGCGTAACGCCCGCGGGAGCCAGATTCTTCTGGGCGCCGGCGTATACGGCGTCGTACTTGCTCCAGTCGATGGCGCGGGAGAAGATGTCGGAGCTCATGTCGGCAATCAGAGGACACGGAGCCTCCGGGTCCTTGCGGATTTCGGTGCCGTAGATAGTGTTGTTCGAAGTGTAGTGGAAGTAGTCCATACCATCGGGGATGGTGTAGTCCTTGGGAATGAAGGTGTAGTTGGCGTCCTTGGAGGAAGCCACGACGTCCACCTCGCCGAAGAGACGGGCCTCCTTGATGGCGTTGGAGGCCCAGGTGCCCGTGTCGAGATAGGCGGCGCGGGTCGACAGAAGGTTGTAGGGAATCATGCAGAACTGCATCGAGGCGCCTCCGCCCAGCCAGAGCACGCTGAAGCCCTCCGGCACGTTCAGAATCTCCTTTACGAGAGCCGTGGCCTCGTCGATGACGGCCTGGAACTCCTTGCTCCGGTGCGACACCTCCAGGATGGAAAGACCCGTGTCGGCGAAGTTGATGATGGCGTCGGCCGTGTTCTGAATCGTATAGTCGCTCAGAATCGACGGTCCTGCGTAGAAATTATGCTTCTTCATATTATCGAGACTTTTGAAGTTTGTTGTTGTCCTGTCTGCAAAGATACGCAAAATTTTCGGAAAAACTGCACGCAGGGAAAGAAAGTGGTGAGGGGGTCACCTTGAAATTACTTTCTCCGCAGGACACCGGAATTCCAGATGCCAGACTTGCGTCGGGAGGGTGTCGCCCTTGGGATAGAACTGCCATCCGCCGATATCGTAATATTCGAGGAAATCGGCTCCTTTTGTAAAGTAATAGACGCGGTCCTTGTATCGTACGGCATTTTTCGCGTCGGTGGTGGGCTCGTTGAAATGAGTGATCGTCACGGTGTGATTTTTGCCGTCATATAGCGTCAGAGTGTCCGGCTCGTTCTCTACATCGACTCTGTAGTATCTTCTTGCCCTCATCAGGGCCTGCGACACTCCCGGGTCGAACTCCCAATATCCGGTGGTGTCCGAAAGGTTCAACAGGGAGTCAATCCGTTCCAGAAGCAGACGGTCCTTTATAAGGCACCAGTCGAAGTATACACTTACCGAATCATCTTTTGCCGTGCAAACCTCAATACTGAGAATAATTGCAATCAAATATGGCATTCTTTTCATCGCTTAATCTTATTTAGTTGGTTCTATCTCCATTATTCCTTCTGAAATAATCATGTGATTCAAGAGGTCATACCCCGGTTCCTGAAAGTCATCGAGCTCACTGACATGGTAAATGGCCTGCGTAATCTTTCCGTACTCGATTTTAAAAAGCCATAAAGGGGAAGGGTCAAAATAATACAAAGTGAGATGTTTTTTCCCTAAATACATTTTTTTATTATTCTTCCGTGTATAGAGCGTTGGAAGCCAGTCGGAGGACGTATAAATGTGATCACCAATCTTGAAGAAGTATCTGTCATAGGAATAATCGTCTTCTTCCATTGAGTAAAGTTTTAGCCAAAAGACTGTTTCATTCCAAGGCTTTCCCTCTCCGCTTACGATTCGGGGCTCAAAAATATTGATATATTTCGATGGACAAATTAATGATGCCCGTTCTGGTTTTACGGTTATTGTAAGGTCCGTATTGCTTATAATGCTGTCAATTTGAGTAAATAGTTTCGGGCACGAAATCTCCACGCCGATAAGCCACACCGGAGATGGTTCATCAAGACCGCGTGCTGTCGAGACCGGTGTTGTAAAAATACATACAATCACCGTAATAAGGAACGATATTCGCACTACGTCAATAGGGAATATATTTTTTAGTTTTGGCATGGTAAATTTGGAAAATGGGAACATGTTGGTTTTTTTTATTTTGTGTGTTTGATATTTCATTCTTAAAGGTTCCGTCTCCTTCACTTGGATGTTCTCCTTGGGGATGAGAATGAATCATGGTTCGAAGATACCAGTTATACTGAAACTTGGAATAATAGAGCTGTCCGGCACCATATTCTGTTTTTTTGCAATTGCTTGTCGTGATATAATTGGCGCCAGAGCCTTCTGCCCCAACTTGAGTTAAGGAAAATTCAACTCCATTATTTCCGGTTATGTTATCGGCTAAAAATTCAAATATTTCTTTTCCCGCTTCATCACCGTCAACTTTAAGGGTTTGGTATTGTATCTGATTCCCATTTTTGTCCTTGACAGGAATTTTATTTATATGAGTGATGACATCTTTTTTGCCTTCAAACTTAATCGTTCCATAATCGTAGATCTCGGACTGTGCCTGTATTTCTCCCTTGTCATTGACGATTTGGATATAATCCATATTCTCGTCAATTTCGGTTTTTATCACGTCACCTTCGTGATTCATTACATACAGGTGCATCCCCGTGGGGTCGGCGTATCTGATTGGGTTTGCGGCGCAGAAGGCGTAGGGGGAGATGTTTGGGTAGTCGTGGGCTTTGGGGTCGGGGGCGCGCCAGAAGGGGGCGGCGGAGATGTAGCGGCGGGGGCCGAAGTCGTAGTCGCCCGTGGCCGCGGTGCGCTCCTTGCTCTGGTAGGTCTGCGGCTGCGCTACGCTCGCCGCGAGTGTTTTTTTGTTGGTGCTCTCTGTCCAAGGCTCGCCGTAGGGATAGTAGCCGCGGTGCTTCTCGATATGGCCCGTGGAGTCGGTTTCCATAACGACGGAGCCCTGATAGTCAAGGTGCATGTAATGGACGCCGCCGCTGCTGTCGAAGTATCCGCCGGGGAAGTAGGAGACATCGTATTTGGAAGTCGGTTGAAGCATTGCTGTATAGTCGAGCCTTGTGAAGTGGATTCAGTGTAAATGGTTTAATTAGTTCTTTGTCAGAACTTTCTGAAGAACTCTTCGCCGTCTTCGAATTTATAGTAAATCAGGCCGTATTTCTTGCTGATAACGAAGGTCTCGACCCTCTCCGTCGCCTTATACCGCCAATGAGGACTGTATCGGGAATTCGTAGAGTCGGCAATTACGCAGTCGCGGAACGTTTTTCCATTATGTTTAAAAACTATTGGCTTTAACGGAGCGTATTGATTGAGAAACCCATCTTTGTATTTAGAAAAACGAGCTCCTAAATTGAAGCGCATTGATAATGTCGGAGCATCAAGAAATTTTTTTACTCCAAAACTGCCATCGATGGTATCCGCTTTTGACTTGATTTGAAAATCATAAGATGCGTTCGCCTCGTATGTCCAATCTCCTGCAGAACTGAAATAAAAGGGGTCTGTTGAATTTGCAATAAACTTCGATGTGTAGTCCATCCTGCTGACATTGCCCTCGTTAGATATAAACTCATAAGTCTTGCTGAGATTATACGGTTTAATCCATTCCAGGTCCTGCTTGGAAAGATGTGTCATCCGGATATAAATGCATCCGGAGAATAAGAAAAGAAGAACTGTAAAAATAAAAAATCTCAGTTTCATAATTTAAGGTTTTAAGCTTCTGACTAAACGATTGATACTGTGGGTGGGATAAAAAGCAGTGGGTACGTGAATAATGTTACCTTTTGGAGTCATAAAGGCGCTCCTTTGAAAATTGGTAACAGGGTCTACACTAATACTTAGTCCCAACACCTTTGGCGTGGCTGATATATAATTGTCGATATTACCCCCTTCTCCCAAACCGTTGAATAGCGATGTAAGCCCACTGACAACGGCTGGATTAAAAGTAATGGCATCGCGTCCGGTTGCCATACTTGCTGCTGCTGCCTCACCTCCGCCGAGAGAGTGTCCGACGAATGTAAGTTCATCGCCACCAATTTCCTCATGCAGAGTTTTAGCATTTTCAATAGCTTTGGCGTATTGTGGAGCCAATCCGGCAACCTGAAGCACATCTTCAACACCGTCCTCCCAGGAATTTGTACCGGCATATACATATGCATATTCGGTCTTTCCATCATCATTAGTCCGTTGAAACAACATGGATTGGAGGCCTATTCCAGTATATGCATGATGATTCTTTTGTATATCAGTTTTATGGTCAGAAATTACCCATTTTAAATCATTTAAATCCTTTATGAAATCGGAATAATCATCATCTTTATAGACCGCAGCCGACATCAGCGCTGCTTCATATGGCGAGGGCTTAAAGCCAGTCAAGTCTGTATAACGTATAGGATTGGCCAAGCAGAATATATATGGAGAAACGCCGGGCATTTCGTGGACTTTTGGGTCTGGGGCGCGCCAGAAGGGGGCGGCGGAGATGTAGCGGCGGGGGCCGAAGTCGTAGT
>CABUIC010000037.1 GCA_902491515.1 uncultured Porphyromonadaceae bacterium | reverse complement strand
GGGGCCGACCCGTCATATCCCTGTGTTGCTACATTGACAGTTTTTACCGTCTGAGAACCCAAAAATCGCAGCCCGACCAACACCCATCTCCGTATACGCCATTCTTAGCCATTCTCCCTAAGTGCGTTTGAGGCCATTAACTGAATATCCCTACTTATTTATATTATTAAAATCAATGGTTTTACTGGTAAAATAAGATTATGAATTTCTAACAGAGTATACCCCATGTTTTATATAAAATTATAATTCGCAACATTAGCAGAGGGCTATGTGCCTCTGCTAATGTTGCGTTTCATAGTCATATGGTGACTCTCAAATATTAAAAAGTAGTAAGTTAACCATAGTCAAATCATAGCAGAGCACTTGTATACCTCGCTTTTGGCTCTTCGCTTCGGAGGACTACCGACATCGGAATACATTGACGACCCGAACGCACTCTTATGTCGCAATCGCACCCCGTATTTGCCCCAAAAAAATACCTTCGCCTAATCGGACGCGCCATGGCGCGTCCCTACATTTCAATGGGTTATGACGAGATGATTTCTATGAATTTCTCCCCGACGAAATTTTGGCACAGTTCCATAGAATTTCCTTTGTTAGGCGGTTATTTTCGCGGGAGGTTAAGGTAGTGGGTGCGTTGGGGAGCGGGGAGTTGTTCGATGGCGTAGCGGAGCATTGTGCGGGGCATCGTGGGCGTGTGGCGGTCGAGGAAGGCGAGGAGCTGGGGGAGGCCGCCGTGCTTGCCGACTTCGCGGAGCATCCAGCCGGTGGCCTTGTGGATGAGGTCGTGGGGATGGCCGAGGAGGCGCTCGGCGATGCGGAGCGTGGGGTCGTAGATTCCCGCACGGATGAGGCGCCAGTTGGCGACGACCCCTACCCTCTGATGCCAGAGCCGGCCGTCCATGGCGGCGAGCTGGTCGAGGAGGGGTATTTCGTCGGGGTTGAATGTGAGCCAGTCGCCAAGGATTTTCGGGGCTACCATGTCGACGAGGTCCCAGTTGTTTCCGCGGTCGATGACGGAAAGGTAGTAGTCGACAACCATCCGGAGCCCGCGGAAGTCGCGGCGCTTCTTGAGGCGGTTGTAGATTTCTATGAGGAGGAAAAATCCGGCGAGGCGGAGCTCGTGGTACTCGGAATCGAGGAGTGGCTGGATGTCGGAAAGCTCCATGCGGCGCTTGTATTCCTGAGTCAGGGCACGCGTGAGAGGCACACGCACCCCGAGAAAGCGGTCGCCCTCGCCGTACTGGCCGGGCGCCGTCTTGAAAAAGCGCATAAGATGCCGGACCTCGGCCTCGTCGGCCATGGCCCGCATGCGTCCCGCTATGTCGTCGGATATGCTCATCTTTTTATCAGAAAGCCATACGGACGCGGGCGGCGATTGAGTCGGCCACCACCGAGGAGGGGACGGAATCGGGGAGCGCGACGGGAGTGGCCGGGGCGGGCGCGGGGGCTATGGGAGGATTGGGGATGAGCGGGGACTCCACAGAACTGCCCTCCGGCGACGCGGAAGAGGGATCCACGGGCACTGCAGGCGCTGGCGCCGCGGGAGCCGGGGCGGCCGCAGAGGTAGCGGTGGATGCGGGAGCCGGGGGCGCCGGGACGGTAGCGGGAGGTTCCGGGGCAGCCGGAGTTGAGTTTGTATTTTCGGGGCGGACGCGCCATGGCGCGTCCCTACCGGTGTCGCAGGGTTTTTCCGGTTTCGATTGTTTTGATTTTTTGATACCTGGGACTCTGCCGGAGGAGTGGTAGTGTGTGGCGTAGTAGTTTTCGTCGAGACTGCTGGCTATTACGCCGCGGGAGGAGGAGGCGTGGATGAAGATGCCTTCGTCGACGTATAAGCCTACGTGGCTTACTCGACCCCTACCCTTTGCGGAGGAGAAAAATACGAGGTCGCCGGCCTGAAGTTCGTTGCGTTTGAGGGGAGTGCAGAATTTCTGCTGTTCGGCGGAATTGCGGGGAATTTTAAGCCCGAGAACGCTATGGTAGACCGTCATGGTGAGCCCCGAGCAGTCGGTTCCTTTGCCTTTTTCCGTGCCTCCGTAGCGGTAAGGGGTTCCGAGCCAGCGCTTGGCCTCGGCCACGAGGTCGTTGTCGGACTTCTCGACTATCCTGACTTTCTCGTCGGAGCTTTTTCCGGGGCGCGGTTTCTCGGTTTTGGAGTAAGGAGGACGGGAGGATTTGCGGGAGCTTTTGCATCCTCCGGCAAGGAGCAGGAGGGCACAGAGGAGAGCGGCGAGGAGGCGGGAGAGAGGTCCGGAGGACATGGAGAGGGATTTGATTATACTCCGAAAGGCCGCGCTGAAGCTTGGACGAGCCTCGCGCGCGGCCTTGGGATGGGTGAGGTTAACATCAGGACAAAAGCAGGAAATTCGACCGTTCGGGACAATCAATATTCAGATACACCCGGTCCGGGCGGACGCGACATGGCGCGTCCCTACACGTTGCTGATGTTTAATATTTTGTATATTAATTATTTTCTTCTTCTACGAGAGCGGGGTCGATGAGAATGCGGCCGCAGTATTCGCAGACGATTACCTTCTTGTGCATGCGGATTTCAATCTGACGCTGCGGGGGGATGCGGTTGAAACAGCCGCCGCAGGCGCTGCGGTCGACCGTGACGATGCCGAGACCGTTGCGGGCGTTGCTGCGGATGCGCTTGAAGGCCTTGAGAGTACGCTCGTCGACAAACTCCTCGAGGGCCTTTGCCTGAATGAGGAGTTTTTCCTCCTCGGCACGGGTCTCAGTGACGATTGTCTCGAGAGCGGCTTTCTTCTCGTTGAGGATGTGCATCTGGTCGGCGATTTCCTCTTCGGTGCGCTTGATATCGGCCTCGCGGTTCTCGATGGCGCGCTCGGTCTCGTTGATATTCTTCTCGGCGAGGGTAATCTGAAGAGATTCGTATTCCATCTCCTTTGTGAGGGAATCGAATTCATGGTTGTTGCGGACGTTGTCGAGCTGTTCCTTGTAGCGTGCGATGAGCTGCTGCTTCTGCTCGATTTTCCCCTTCAGGGCGACGAGACGTGAGCGGAGCTCGGAGATTTCGCCCTGATAGTTGGCCACACGGCGGTTGAGACCGATGACAGTGTCGTCGTGTTTTTTCACCTCTTCGGGGAGCTCGCCACGGACCTGATGGATACGGTCGATCTGAGTGAGCAGACTCTGGAGGCTGTAGAGCTTCTTGAGGCGTTCCTCGACGCTGATAGGAGCGTCGGTTTTCTTTTCAGTTGCCATATTATGATATTACAGATAGTTTACGGGATTTTTTTCCAACTCCGACTTATAGACTGCAAAGTTAGGAATTTTTTTTGTAAGAAGGCGATAGAAAATGTCTTTTGTGCAAATTTCACTTTCGAAGTGTCCGACGTCCATGAGGCAAATTTCAGGATTGAAGTCGCCGAAATCGTGGTAGCGGATGTCGGCGGTAACGTAGACGTCGGCTCCCGCACGGACGGCATTGGGGATGAATTCGCCGCCGGAACCGCCGCATAGGGCCACAACGCGCACCGGAGCATCGGGGTTGACGCCGGAGGAGATGCGGAGGCGCTTGACTCCGAAAGTCCGCTTGACCTTTTCGGCGAAAGCGCTCATGGGGATTCCGTCGCCGTCGGTAACTCGGGCCACTACTCCGAGGCCGAGAGTCGCGGAGGAATCCTCGAGGCGGGAGACGTGAAGCTCGATTCGGCTCCCGAGGGCAAGGCCGTCAAGGGCGCTGAGGGCGTTGCGTAGCTCCCAGTCGGGGACGCTTACACTGACGAGAGCGCGTGGCTCGACCTCCGTTTCCCAGTCGAGGGAGTCGGCGTCGCGGTTTTCACCGAGCGACTGGCGCGAGGCGGGGACCGTGACGGTCGAGGCACATCCGCAGTCGAGGAGTGCGAGCCGGGCATCGTCGGCGTTTTCCTCCGGGACTGAAGCCTCAAGGCGCACGCTGCGCGCGGCCTTCGGGTCGAGCACGGCGACGGGACGAAGCCCGAGCAAGCGGGCCATCTCATAGGAAACACCTCCGAGAGCGGAATCGAGTGCCGTATGGGTGGAGTAGACGGCGACACCGGCGCGAATTGCCGCGAGGACTGTGCGTCCGACGGCGGTGGCGGGGCTTATGCGCTTGAGTCCCTTGAAAATCAGGGGATGGTGGGACACGACGAGATTGCATCCGCGGTCAACGGCCTCGGCAATAACGGCTTCGGTGACATCGAGACAGAGGAGCGCTCCCGAACATTCGTCCATGGGATTGCCAATCTGGAGCCCGGTATTGTCCCAGGACTCCTGAAGCGCCGGAGGTGCGAAATTCTCGAGGACCGAAATGACGGCACGGATACGCATCGCAGGTTTCTATCGCTTATCGGTGATTATTACTTCTTGTCTTCGGGAATCTCCACCTTGAGGCAGAGTTCGTCGAGCTGCTTGTCGTCGAGAGCGGCGGGGGCGTCGAGCATGACGTCGCGTCCGCTGTTGTTCTTCGGGAAGGCGATGCAGTCGCGGATGGAATCGAGGCCGGCGAAGAGCGATACCCAGCGGTCGAGGCCGTAGGCGAGGCCGCCGTGAGGGGGCGCGCCGAACTTGAAGGCGTTCATGAGGAAGCCGAACTGCTCCTGGGCCTTCTCGGGAGTGAAGCCGAGGATTTCGAACATCTTGGCCTGAAGCTTGCTGTCGTGGATACGGATTGAGCCGCCGCCGACTTCAACGCCGTTGACGACCATGTCGTAGGCATCGGCGCGTACAGCCGCGGGATTGGTGTCGAGCAGAGGAATGTCCTCGTCCTTGGGATGGGTGAAGGGATGGTGCATGGCCATGAGGCGGCCTTCCTCGTCGCTCCATTCAAACATGGGGAAGTCGACAACCCAGAGGCATGCGAACTTGTTCTTGTCGCGGAGGCCGAGCTGGCGACCCATCTCGAGACGAAGCTCGCAGAGCTGCTTGCGGGTCTTCATGGCATCGTCGCCGCTAAGGATGAGTATGAGGTCGCCGGGTTCGGCGTTCATCGCGGCCTTGAGCTCCTGAAGTTTTTCCTGAGAGTAGAACTTGTCGACGGAGCTCTTGACAGTCCCGTCAGGCTCGACACGGGCGTATACCATGCCCTTGGCGCCGATTTGGGGACGCTTGACGTATTCCGTGAGAGCGTCGAGCTGCTTGCGGGTGTAGTGCGCGGCACCCTTGGCGCAGATACCGCCGATATATGCGGCATTGTCGAACACGCTGAAGCCGGAGCCTTTGAGGACATCCATGAGTTCGACAAAACGCATGTCGAAGCGGAGGTCGGGCTTGTCGCTGCCGTAGTACTTCATGGCATCGGCCCAGGACATGCGGAGGAAGGGCTCGTTGAGCTCCACGCCGCGGAGTTCCCTGAAGAGGTGCTTTGCCATTCCCTCGAAGGTGCTGATGACGTCTTCCTGCTCGACGAAGCTCATCTCGCAGTCAATCTGAGTGAACTCGGGCTGACGGTCGGCGCGGAGGTCCTCGTCGCGGAAGCATTTCACAATCTGGAAATAGCGGTCCATGCCGCTGACCATGAGGAGCTGCTTGAGGGTCTGCGGCGACTGGGGAAGGGCGTAGAACTGCCCGGGGTTCATGCGGGAAGGCACGACGAAGTCGCGGGCTCCCTCGGGAGTCGAGCCTACGAGCATGGGAGTCTCGATTTCGAGGAAACCCTTTGAGTCGAGATAACGGCGGACTTCCATGGTCATGCGGTGGCGGAGCTCGAGGTTCCTGCGCACGCAGGCACGGCGGAGGTCGAGGTAGCGGTAACGCATACGGAGGTCGTCGCCGCCGTCGGTGTCGTCCTCGATGGTGAAGGGGGGAACTTCCGAGGGGTTGAGCACCTTCAGGGAGTCGACGATAATCTCAATGTCGCCGGTAGGGAGCTGGGGATTCTTGCTTGTACGCTCGGCGACGGTGCCGGTTGCCTGAACGACGAACTCGCGTCCGAGATGGTTGGAAAGCTCGGTGAGCGCGGGGTCGTTTTCGACGTTAAACACGAGCTGGGTAATACCGTAGCGGTCGCGGAGGTCGACGAAAGTCATTCCGCCCATCTTTCGCGCGCGCTGGACCCATCCGGAGAGAACGACCTTCCGGCCGACATCACTGATGCGGAGCTCTCCGCACGTATTGGTTCTATACATATATCGTGATTAGAAAGATTAATTCAATGGTAAAAGGCTTGTATGGCACAATGGTCCATTCAACCCACAAAATTACAAAATCCGCTACGAAAAGTCAAGAAAATGGCAAAAAAATTCGCCCGGGCCTTTGGGGTCCGGGCGAAATGAAGTCGAAAGACTTGCTCTTACTTCTTCACGAGAGTGAGTGTGAAGGGAGCGTGAGCGAGGTCGAGGGTTACGTCGTAGGTGCCGGCGGGAGCGGAGAGGTTGGCTCCGTTGTGTACGAGGCAGTTCACGTCGCCGCCGAGGTTGTAGTCCCAGTTGTCGTTCATGCGGATCTTGTATTCGCCGTCGAGTGTGACGGTGCCGGTCCAGGTCATGAAGTCAGCGGAGGGCGTGAGGTTGTCCTGACGTGCCCAGTCGTTGTGGTTGCCGATGAGACCGAGGCTTGTGATGACCTCGCGGGGCATTGTGCCTTTCTCGAGGTCGGCCACAAACATGTAGAAGCCACCCTTGCGGATAGAGATGTTGCCGCCACCAAGAGCAATGCCCGTGGGGCCGAGGCCCTTGCCGTAGACGATGCCCTCGTAGTCGGGCTGCCCGTAGAGCTTGACGTCGCCCTGAAGTTCGGCGAAACCGAAGTACTTGTTGCCGTCGGTGCTGAAGAGGCGAGCGGCCTTGGTCCAGTCGAAGAGGTTGTACGCACCGTTGATGTAGAGGATGTCGAACACCTTCTCGAACTGATAGGACTGGTTCTCCATGTCGGCGATGAAGTTGTAGACGCCTGCTTCGTTGACGTTACCGGCCTGGGGCGCGTAGAAGCCGTCGCCTTCGGCACGCATGGGCAGGAGGTCGCCGCTGAGAGCGTGGTCGCCGTTGACGGCGAGGCCGAACTGAGCGTTTGCAGCCTGTACCCAGTCGCCGGCGGCGATTGTGCTCTGGGGAATAACCTTCCACCACCAGCCGGCCTTAGCGGCAGCCACGGTGATGTCGAAGTAGCGGGAGAAGATGGGATCGTCGTAGGGATTGAGACCGCTGTGGTTGAGCATCACGGCGTTGGCGACTTTCCAGTCGCAGGCGGTGCCGACGAGGCCGTAAGCGTCCTCGATAACGATATGGAGGTCATAGGGAGTGACGGTGGACTTGGCGTCGGCGTAGTAGACGTCAGCGCCGCCGAGACGGGCCTCGGCCGAACCGTTCACGGCATAGGCGAGGATGCGGAAGAATACCTGCTTGGGCTTTGCGCTCTTGCCCATGGCTGCCACGTAAGCGGCCTCGAAATCGTCGGCGTTGGTGACGATTGTAGAATCCTCGGCGAGGGAGAGGTCGATGGTGCCTACATTCTCGAAAGTTTCCTGACGGCCCACTTCACCGACGAGCTTGAGCTCGTAGCCTTCGGGGAAGTTGGCGCAGCTGACGAGGTCGCCGACCACGATGGGAGACTCGGCCTTGTCGAGGGCGGTGAGGTCGAGCGTAGCGGGGAGCTTGGCGTCGACAACGAGCGCGTCGGCGCTCATCACCGGAAGCTGGGGATTCTTCTGGGGGAGGGCATTGGTTTTCTCATCCTGGCAGGAAAAGAGACCGAGAGCCATAACGCCCATCAGAAGTATGCTGAATTTTTTCATATATCAGTGGTTGATTACAAAATTAAGATGGATGAAATTCCGGCGGCCTCGGGCCGCGGCTCTCGGCCGCCGGAAGGGATCTCGGAATTTATTCTGTAGTGATGAGGATGGTCTTTGCTTTGAGGTCGACCTTGAAGTTCATCGTACCGCCGGAGTAATCGGCGAAGTTGTAGGAACCCTTGAAGCCGGGGCCGTCAATTGTGCCGTTGAACTGGCCGTCGGTCAGCGTGAAATCAAGGGGATTGTCATCCTTCTGCGAGCCCCAGGTGTCGGCGTCCCAGCCGGTGAGGGCTGTATAGAAGCGGAACATGGGAGCGGCGGGGATTGCGAAGGAACCGCTGAAGACCTTGGAGTCGATGGCGTCCTCGGGTTCGAGGAGAGCCCAGTCGGCGTAGTGGGCGGCGTTGGGTTCCTCAGGACCGAGCCATCCTTCGGGGGAGCCTACGAGGTAGAGCTTGCCGGGCACGCGGACAGCGCAGTACTCCTTCACTTGGTCGAGCTTGATGGAATTGGAGTAGACGGAGCTTTCGAGAATGCCGTCGATGTAGCCGTGAACGCGGAGGTAGACGGGACGTGCGGGCTCGTCGGTGTACTGAGCGGGGTCAGAAATTCCGCGGAGTGTGCAGATAGCCACAGCGAGGTCCTCCATCTTCACCTGTGCTGCGCACTTGGTGTAGACCGTGGGCATCACGAAGTAGTTGGCGGGGGTGTCGTTCTCGTAGTAGTGGAAATCCTCCTCGAAGGAAGCTTCCACCTGATACTTTGCGGCTGCGGCGAAGCCCCAGTCGGGCTGCGACCAGGAGAGGTCGATAACCCCTTCGGGGGTCAGAGTGAAGAGCTGGTTTGCGAGAGGCGGGGTATTGAGCTCCATGGACATAGCTCTGTCGAACTTGGGCTCGGTGTTCTGCTTGCAGGAAGTTGTAGCAAGCAGTGCGGCGCCTATCGCGAAGATATATGCAATTTTCTTCATTGTGTTCTTAGGTGAATTACGATTTGAACTTAGATGTCCCTTGAAAGCTTACTTGGTGTAACCGGGGTTCTGCTTGTACTTGGAGAACGAGATGACCTTCGTGGGGATGGGGAAGAGGTTCATGTGCTCGGGAGTTGCGGTGCCGTCGTGCGTGCCGCCCTTCCAGTTCCAGAGGTAAGCGCCGCCGGCATACTTGCCGTGGCGGATGAGGGATGTGCGGCGGTCGTTCTCGCCATAGAGCTCGCGGTCGCGCTCGGTGAGGACGTTTGCGGCGGTGAGGTCAGCAACGCCCCAGGGATCAACGCCTGCGCGGGTGCGGATGAAGTTGATGTACTTGAGGGCCTCGGACTGGGAACCTGCACCACCGAGCACCTGAGCCTCGACAGCGTTGAGGTAAATCTCGGCGAGGCGGATTTCTGGCCAGTCTGCGTCAGCGAAGGTGTTGGAGGAAGAGGGCGAAGCGGCAGAGTCGATATTGCCCCATTCGTCATAGGCGAAGTTGGTGAACTTGATGGGAGCGTAGCCCTTGCCATAGCCGGCGTTGCCCATGATGGTGGAGTTGCCGATTTCGAAGCCGTCCTTGGAGGTCTTCCAGAGTTCGGCGCGGAGGTCCTGGGTGTAACCGTCGCGGTCGAAGTTGAACATTTCGGAAAGCTGCTGGCGGGCCACCATACTGGTCCACTGTGCGTTGAGGTTGCAGTCGCCGACGGAGGAAATGCCGTCGTAGGAACCGCAGACAGTGGCGATATAGAAGGTGGAGTTGCCATAGCTCTGGAGCGACATGCCGTTCTGGGGAAGGGTCCAGATGATTTCATTCTCGCGTGCGCCCTGCGAAGCGTATTCGTAGTTGTTTGCGCCGAAGAGGGCCTTATAGCTCTGAGCGAGACCGGAGTTGTCGACGCCACCGCTGTGGTTTGCGATAATCTTCTGGCAGAGAGTCCAGCACTTGTCGTACATGGGAGTGCCAATCCAGGTTGCAGCGTTGAGGTAGAAGCGGGTCAGGAGAGCGTCGCAGGCCTCCTTGCCGACGTAGCCGTAAGCGGGTACCTGATAGGTGTTGCCCCACTCTTCGGAAACCTGCTCAAGGGAAGAGACGATGAGGTTGAAAGCCTCCTCGCGGGTGTACTGGGTGGGAGTCGTTCCGGAGGGAGCGGTCTCGTCGATGTAGCCGATGTTGCCGTATGCGCTGAGAGCGTAGTAATATGCAAGACCGCGCATCACCTTGGCCTGACGGACATAGTCAGCGGCGCGCTGTGCACGCTCGGCGCTCTGCTCTGTGAGGTAAGCGCCGCTCTCGACAGTGCGGATGAACTGGTTTGCGAGGGCGATGATACCGTAGAGACGGGAGTAGTTGATATACATGATCTCGTTGTCAGGAGCGAGGTTCATGGTCACGAGCTCATAGTAACCGGCATCGGAGAACTGAAGCCAGGAATAGTTGTCGGTCGACATTTCCTCGATGTTGAAGACCGTGCGGGTGAAAGTGCCCGCACCGGCGTCACCGAAGCCGAGCATTGAGTTATCGGCGCCCCATGGGCCTGCGGTAGTAGCGCCCTGCATCACTTCCGCGATGCCGCGGTCGAGATAGCCGTCGGGGTCCTGAGCGAAGACCTCGGGCGTGAGCTTGTTGGGATCCTTCGGGGGCACGTCGAGGTCGCCGACGCAGGAGGCGAAGGAGGCGCTCATGGCGAGGAGGCCTATGCCCGTAAAGATTTTATTTATAGTTTTCATATAGTATGCTAACTTGATTTTGACTTAGGTAAGACAATTAGAAAGAAGCGATGAGGCCGAGGGTCCAGGTGACAGGACGGGGGTAGACGTTGGAGTCGACACCGCTGAACACTTCAGGATCGAGACCCTTGTACTTTGTGATGACGAAAGGATTCTGGCAAGCGGCGAAGAGGCGCAGGCGGAGCTTGTCGTGCATCAGGTTCTGGAAGGTGTAGCCGAGGGTGATGTTGTCGCAGCGAACGAAACCGGCGTTCTCGAGGAAGTAGTCGGAACGGACGAGGTTCGACACGGCGGAACCGTCGTTGAAGTAGAAGTCGCTTTCAAGAACGTTGTTCATGATGTTGCCCTGGCCGCGGAGGTTGTAGAGGTTGGTGTTGCCTGCGCGCATGCCGTTGTAGACGTAGTTGCCGATGGAGGCGCGGAGCACGAAGCCGAGGTCCCAGTTCTTCCAGGAGAAGTTGTTGTTCCAGGAGATGGTCACCTTCGGGTCGCGGCTGTGCTTGATCACGAGGTCGCCGTCGTCGATGACGCCGTCGCCGTTCTGGTCAACATATACATTGGGGATGGGGTCGCCGTCCTGGTTGTATACCTGTTCGAGCACGCGGAAGGAGTTGGCGGGATAGCCCACCTTGTGAACCTGAATGTCACCGGCGTTTGCCGAAGCGGGGTTGCCGTGTGCGCCGAGAACGAAGTTCTCATCCTCCTCGGAGGAACCGGTGAGGGCAGTGATCTTGTTGGAGTTCCATGCCACGTTGAGGCCGGTGCTCCATGTGAAGTCGTTGGTCACTACGGGCTTTGCGCCGATGTTGAATTCGAGACCGAGGTTGCGGAGGTCACCGATGTTGCGGTTCATTGCATTGGTGGTGGTCATACCTGCGGGCACGGGCACATATGCGAGAAGGTCCTTTGTCTTGCGGAGGTACCAGTCAATGCTTGCGGTGATGCGGTTGTTGAGCCAGCCCATGTCGACACCGACGTTCCAGGTTGTGGTCTCCTCCCATTTGAGGCTTTCGTCGAAAGGCGTGGGATAGAGAGGATTAACCCATGTAGCAGCGTTGTTGGGGCCGTAGATTACGGGGCTGGGATAGAGAACGGAGTTCTGGGAGATTTCGTAAGTTGCGGTGTAGTTGTTGTAGGAAGCCACGGCCTGCTGGCCGGTCACGCCCCACTCGGCGCGGAGCTTGAGTTCGCTCCATTTGTCGGTGTAGGGTTCCATGAAGGGCATGTTGGCGATCTTCCAGCCGAGGGCCACGGCGGGGAAGAGACCCCAGCGGGTGTCCTTGGAGAAGCGGGAGGTGCCGTCGTCACGGATAGTTGCAGTGAGGAGGTAGGTGTCGTCGAAGCTGTAGTTCAAGCGGCCGTAGAACGAAAGGAGGTTGAGCTGGTTGGCTTCGCGGCCGACGTAGTTGCGGGCTTCTTCGGTGGAGCCGTAGGCGAAGCCGATGTTATCCTTGGATGCGGGGTCTTCGTTGACGGTCCATGCGTTGTTGACGGCATCGTACTGGCTGGTGTAGCCTATGGTGTTGATGTGCGTCCAGTAGCGGCGGTGGTAGTCGTCGCGCTGCCAGGTGTAACCGGCGAGTACGTCGAGGCTCGACTTGATGGCGGCGAATTCCTTCTTATAGTTGGCGTAGAACTCGAGCATGGTGTTGCGGCCGAGCTGGTAGTTGTAGTAGTGCTGGCCGGCGCCGTTCATGTAGTTGCTCTTCCATGCCTGGGGTGTGTTGGGGAGGTTGTAGTTGTTGGTCTCACCCTTCACAACCTGATAGCCGAGGTTGAGGTTGAAGTGGAGTTCGGGGAGGAAGTGGAGAGCGTAGTCAATCTGGAGGTTGCCGCTCGAGGAGTACACCTTGTTGCCGTTGTCGACACCGTTGAGAAGTGCCACGGGGTTGAATCCGCCGTTGGTCTCGAGGTTGCCGTCCTGGTTGATGAGCGAGGTGTAGCCGCCGAACATGGGAGCGCCGAGGTTGCCGGAGGTCTTGTAGGCGGTATATACGGGAAGCGTGGGGTTGAAGTTGATTGCGGAGCCGATGGCGCCGGTGTCGGCGTTGTTATCGAGCACGTAGTTGCCCTTCACCTGAGCGTTGATCTGCAGGAGACCGTTGAAGAACTTCGGGTTGAGGTTGATGCCCACGGTCGTGCGCTGCATGCGGGAGGTTTTGATGATACCGTCGTTGCTGGTGTAGCTTACGTTCACGCGGTAGGGAAGGAATCCTGCGGTACCGCCGACGCTGAGGTTGTAGTCGTGGGAGAAGGATGTGCGGAGCACTTCGTCCTGCCAGTCGGTGTTGGCCGTGCCGAGGAGGTTCTCGGAGTCGGGAGCATATTTGGCTACGGTCGCGCGGTATGCGTCGCCGTCAAGCACGCTCCAGCGGCGGGCTGCCTGGTTGAGGTGGAAGTTAGCGGAGAAGCTGACCTGGGGACGGCCGCTCTTGCCCTTCTTGGTGGTGATGATGATCACACCGTTGGATGCACGGGCACCGTAGATGGCGGTTGCGGAAGCGGACTTCAGGATGGTCATGCTCTCGATGTTGTCAGGAGCGATCATGGTGAGAGGGCTGTTGGAGCCGTAGGAACCGCTCATGGGCACACCGTCGACAACCACGAGGGGGTCGTTGGAAGCGTTAAGGGAGGCACCGCCGCGGATACGGATGTTCGCGCCGCCGCCGGGGTTACCGCCGTCGGTGGTAACAACGACACCGGGGCTTGCACCTACGAGGAGGTCGTTGGCCGAGGTTGCGAGGCCGGCTTCGATTTCATCGGGCTTGATGACCGATACGGAACCGGTAACGTCGGATTTCTTCACCGTACCGTAACCTACGACCACGAGTTCGTTCATGGCCACGGTGTTCACGGCGAGGTGGATTTCGAGGTGCGTGCGGCCTTCGACAGCGACGTTCTGCGTCTCATAGCCGACGTACGATACTGTGAGGACGGCATTGGGGTCCACGTCGAGACGGAAGTTACCGTCAATGTCAGTTGCGGCGCCATAGTTGGCTGCGCCCTGAACGACGACGCTGGCGCCGATGGCAGGCATGCCGTCGGGCTCATACACAGTACCGGTGACTGTGATCTTTTGCGCCAAAGCCGGGAACGCCATAGCAAGCACCATTACCAGCGCGAGCCATGCCTTCCGGTTCATTTGAAAACAAATGTTCTTCATGCAAGGGGTGTTTAAAGTTTAACTTGGATATAAAATGTTTTGTATTTAGCTGAAGGTGGAAGAAAGCGAGGGGGGGGTATGCGGCGTGAAAGCGGCGGGCTTTAGGCCACAATAGCGGCTCCGGACATGAAGCGAATCCGGGAGATGGGCGACTCAGACGGCTTGAGCTCTTAGAACAATGTGACTACCAATCCTTTAAGTCAATCACGGTGTTTAGAATCCTAAGGTGACGTCTTTGGGTACTTGCTTCAGTTTCTTTTTTCTTTGTCAAATCGAGTACAAAGAAAATTAAAAAACTTTGATTTTCCTCCATTTTTTGTCCGAAAACGGACGGAACGCCCCAACTTTAACGTTTTTAACTTAATTAATGTCTTCTATTAACACTTCGGAGCCCTCCTTGAAAAAACATGTCGGCGCCGCTGCCCGGCAAGCGAAATTTTTCGTAACTTTGCACTGCGCGGGCCCAACTGGCCGCGAATACTCCTTATTATATATAAATACAACGATGCAGCAGAACATATCCCGCAGAGTGCAGTCGCTGGCCGCGAGCCAGACCCTCGCAATGTCGCAGAAAAGCTCCGAGCTCCGCGCCCGGGGCGTGGACGTCATCAACCTCTCGGTAGGTGAGCCGGACTTCCACACGCCCGACCACATCAAGGCCGCGGCGGTGAAGGCGATAGACGATAATTTTTCGTTCTACAGCCCTGTGCCCGGCTATCTGAGCCTCCGCAAGGCCGTGAGCGAGAAGCTCCGGAGGGAAAACGGCGTGGACTTCGCCCCCGAGCAGATTGTAGTAGGCAACGGCGCGAAGCACGCCCTGTGCAACGCCATCCTCGCCACGGTGAACCCCGGCGACGAGGTGCTCATTCCCGTTCCGGCATGGGTGAGCTACATGGAGATGGTAAAGCTCGCTGGAGGCGTCCCCGTGACTGTGCTGACAGGCATCGAGCAGGACTTCAAGATTACTCCGGAGCAGCTCCGCGCAGCCCTCACACCCCGCACCCGCGCCGTTCTGTTATGCTCTCCCTCGAACCCCACCGGCAGCGTCTACTCCCGCGGAGAGCTTCAGGGCCTCGTCGACGTGCTCGCCGACCGACCGGACATACTCGTTCTTTCCGATGAAATCTACGAGCATATCAACTACACGGGCGAGCCCTACACCTCGATGGCATCCTTCCCCGAGCTGGAGGGACGGGTGGCCGTTATCAACGGCGTATCGAAGGCCTACGCCATGACCGGCTGGCGCATAGGCTACGTGGCCGCCCCCTCAGAGATGGCCAAGGCCGTGAGCAAGCTTCAGGGGCAGATGACCTCCGGCGTGTCGTCCATCGCCCAGAAAGCAGCTGAGGCTGCCTACTCCGGGCCGCAGGACTGTGTGGAGGAGATGCGGAAAGCTTTCGAGCGCCGCAGGAACCTCGTGGTGGAGCTCGCCTCGAAAATCCCCGGGCTCAAGGTCAACCGCCCGCAGGGCGCTTTCTACCTCTTCCCCGAGGTCAGCGCCTATCTCGGCAAACGCTTCGGCGACAAGACGATAGAGACGGACTCCGACCTTGCGATGTACCTCCTCGAGGAGGCGCATGTGGCAACGGTGGCAGGCTCGGCCTTCTGCGCTCCGGGCTATATCCGCCTGAGCTACGCCACCTCCGACGACAATATCCGCGAGGCCATACGCCGCATAGCGGAAGCGCTGGGGAAGCTGAAATAATTACAGGGTCCGGCCCTCGTAAACGCTGATTTTATGGCGCCACTCGTCGCTTATGGCTTCGGTGGCGCCTGTTTTTGTGTTGTAGCACACCATCGTCACCATGGCTGAGGCCTTGATTTCACCCGTGGTGATGGAGCACACGCGCTGGTCGAGCACGAGGCTCTTCGCGCCGATGGAGGCCACGGCAGTCTGCACCTCGAGGTCTTCGTGGATAAATGTCGGCGCGAGAAAATTGATGTTGATATTTGCGATTACGAGACCGAGGGTGTCCCAGTTGAAGCGGCCGCCGTCCATGAACTGGCGGAAATAGTTGGCCTTGCCGAGGTCCATGAACTGGAGATACACGGCATTGTTGAGATGCCCGAGAAGATCGATGTCGTTAAAACGAATCTGGACGGGGAGCCTGTGGCGGAAAAGATAAGGGGTTTCGGCGATGACGGGTTTAGCCATAGCGTTCAATGAATCATTATGTCAGTTATAATATCCTTGCCCACGGCCTCGTTCAGGCGGCTGACGAGCTGCGGGCGGAGGTATGAGATTTCGTTTTTCAGAGAGGCGGAGGTGATGAATACGTGGAGCGTCGTGCCCTCGATGTACCGGCGTGCGGTGTAGCGGTTTATCGCCGGTCCCACGACCTCGCTCCACAGGTAGCAGAGGCGGTAGCGCTCATAGTCGTCGCCCATCCCGGCCATGTCGATCATGCCCTGCATGATTTCCCCCACGCTCCGGGCCTCAACTTTCTTCATGACCGAAGGGAATGGGTGTGAACACGCCGTCGGCCACGCTCCAGAGGCGGCAGGTGTCCTCCCCGGCGGGTGTCTTCGCAGGGAGGCCGGCCACGGTTTCGTCGAGGTGCTGGCGGTTGGTGTCGGTTATGAAAATCTGGCCGAAGGGGCCGTCCTCGTCGACGAGGAGCGCCATGATGCGGCCCACGCGGCCGGTGTCGAGTTTGTCGAAGATATCGTCGAGGAGGAGCAGTGGGCGGATGCCGAGCCCGCGGTACAGGAGCTCGTACTGGGCGAGGCGCAACGCCGTGGTGATGGTCTTGATCTGCCCCTGGGAGGCTCCCCGGCGGGCCGGAAGGCCGCCGATGGTGAGCTCGAGGTCGTCGCGGTGCGGCCCTACGGTGGTGTGCTTCAGGATTTCGTCGCGGCGCCGCTCGCGCTCGAGTAGTTCGGTGAGCGAACATCCGCTGTCGAGGATGCCCGAGCGGTATGTCATTGCCACGCCCTCGTCCGTGGCGGCGATGGCCCGGTAATATTTCCCGAAGATGGGCAGAAGCTCGCCGACGGCCTTCTGTCGCGCCGCCGTGAGGTACGAGCCCGCGCGGTCGAGCTGAAGCTCGAGAGCCAGAAAAAGCTGTCGGTCCGCAGAGCCCTCGCGCAGTAGGGCGTTGCGCTGGCGGAGGGCCGTGGCGTAGCGGCCGAGTGCCTCGAGATAGCGAGGGTCGTTCTGCGAGATAATCTGGTCGAGGAAGCGGCGCCGTTCCTCGGCTCCCACGTCGACGAGGGCATTGTCAGCCGGCGAGAGGAGGACCAGCGGGAAGCTGCCTATATGCTCGGAGAGTCGCCCGTATTCCTTGCCTCCGCGCTTGAGCACCTTGCGCCTGGGCGGACGCAGGCCGAGGGTCAGCTCCTCGTCGAGTCCGTGGCGGAAATACATTGCCGAGAGCAGGGAGAATTCCTCGCCGCGCTTCACCAGCATGGCGTCCGTCAGACCCGAGAAGCTCTTGCTGAAGCTCAGGGTGTAGAGGGCGTCGAGGAGGTTGCTCTTGCCCATACCGTTGTCGCCGAGAAGGCAGTTGATTTTCGGAGAGAAATCAAGCGACGCGTCGGCGATGTTCTTGAAATTGGTGAGTCTTAGGCTTCGGACTATCATTTTTCTCGGAAAAGGCGGTCGAAGAAGAGGAGGTGGTATGCTATTGAGTTGCGCCAGTAGGCATGGGAGTGCCTTCCGGGGCGCGAGATATAGTCGTGGGGTACCTCTGCGGCGAGCATCCGGCGGTGGAGTTCGTCGTTCACGCCGGCGAAGAAGTCGTCCGTGCCGCAGTCGAAGATGATGCGGAGGTCCGGGGCCTTCTCCCTGAGGGAGTCGACCCTCGCCACAGCGCTAACCTTCTCCCACACAAGGGGATTTTCCGCCGGCTCTCCGAGCAGTCCGACAAGTCCCCAGCGGTCTGCGAAAGGTCTGAGGTCCACTCCGCCGCTGGTGCTTCCGGCGGCGGCAAAAAGTCCGGGATTGTCCATCGCGAGAGTGAGGGCGCCGTGGCCGCCCATGCTCAGGCCCGTTATGGCGCGCCGCGACGAGTCGGAGTGGTAGCGGCGGTCAATCTCGGGAATAAGTTTCTTAGTGATGAAGGACGCCATCTGCATATCGGGACGCACGGGCGAGTCCACATACCAGCTCTCCATCCCCGAAGGAAGCACCATGAGCATGCCGTATGCGTCGGCGTAGGCGGGAAGCTCGGGACAGGTCGTGGTCCACTGGGTGCAGTCGCCTCCGTAGCCGTTGAGAAGATAGACGGTGGGGATGGAATCGGCCGGGGAATCGGGCACTATCACCCTTACGGCCATCGGCTCCGGCAGGAGCGGCGAGACCAATGACAGGGAGTCGATGCGCGCGGCACGTGCGCCCGCGCACCCGAGAAGCACGGCCGCCGCCAGCGCCGCAGGGCGCAGAATTGTCTGTAATTTTTTCATATCCTGCAAAGATAACAATTTTTTGGCAATATTCGGCCTGATTTTTGCGTTATTACCAAGCAGACGGCTCCCCCGACGGGACCGTCAGGCCTACAAACCAAATGAACAAGCTCATTTTCCGCATATTTCTTCTTCTCTCCGGAGCCGCCATGCTCTTCGGGACCGCCTCGTGCATCGAGGACGGCTTCACGGCATCGCCCTCCGACCAGCCCGAGTTCCCGGCCGACACCCTCGACCTCGGCCTCATCTTCACCGACGAACCCTCGCCGACATCACGCATGGTGGTCTACAACCGCCACTCCAAAGGCCTGAACATCTCCGACATCCGCATCTCCGGCCCTGACGCCACACATTTCCGCATGAACGTTGACGGCCTCAGCGGCGAAACGTTCTCCAACGTGGAAATCCGTGCCAACGACTCTATTTTCGTGCTCGTCGAGGCCACCCTCCCCGAAAACGCGACCGCAAAGCCCACGGAAATCACCGCCTCGCTCGACTTCACCACCAACGGCGTGAAGCGCTCGGTCGTACTCGCCGCCACGGGCCAGAATGTCCGGCGTCTCCGCGGCCTGACCCTCGCGCAGGACACACACCTGACGGCCGAACTCCCGTACCAGATCTACGACTCGCTCGTCGTGGCCCCCGGCGCCACCCTCACCCTCGACCCCGGCGCCCGGCTCCATTTCCACGACAAGGCCATGCTCGTTGTCCGCGGTTCCCTCCGGAGCCTCGGCACCCCCCAAGCCCCCGTCAACCTCTGCGGCGACCGCACCGGAAACGTCGTGGCCGACATTTCATTCGACATCATGTCGAACCAGTGGACCGGAGTCTTCATCCTCGGCACCTCCACCGACAACCTCATCAGCCACACAGACATCCGCAACACCGCACAGGGCGTCACAGTCGACTCCGCACCCCTCACCATCATCAACTCACGGCTCCACAACTCAGCCGGCTCGGCCCTCGAGGCGTACCACTCGCGGATCCGAGCCCTCGGCTCCGAGTTTGCCGAAGCCGCCGACGGCCTCGTCTACCTTCAGGGCGGCGAGCACCTCTTCAGCGGATGCACCTTCGCCAACAACTACCTCTTCTCGGCCATTTCCGGCCCGGCGATATGGCTCGCCCACGTCAGCAGCGACCCCAAGACCGGCGCCGATGACGAAAGCGGCCTACCATACCTCAAAGCCGAATTCAACAACTCCATCGTCTACGGCCTCGGCGACGACTTCTCCCACGGCTCGCTCGAAGGCACCGACGTCCGCGTGCGCCGCTGCCTCATCCGCGCCGAGGGCAAGGACGACAACGAGTTCATAAACTGCATCTGGGGCGAGGACCCGCTCTACTACACCGTCCGCGAAGACTACATCTTCGACTATCGCCTGCGCCCCGACAGCCAGGCCATAGGCGCAGCCGACCGCACCCTCTACCCCGCCGACTTCCCCGCCGCCGACTTCTACGGCGTTCCCCGTGCCCTCGACCTCGGCGCCTACACCTTCGTACCCGCGAAGGAATAAGAGCCATCCGACGCAAAAGCGGACGCTTCTCTCCGCATTTGGGTTTCCTATCTCCATTTGCCTCAATTTTTGAGTCAAACATGACAGATTTTTTATAAAAAAGATTTAACTTTGCAGTCGGATAGGCCAAAGCCCGTCCGACTTTTTTTAGCAAAATAAGAAGCACTATGCTTATCTTGTAGTTTGAGGACGTAGGAAATTCTTCAAGGACAAGGATAGCATAGTGGTTCTCTCGCGCTTAGCGTGGTAGCAATTGTTACATCAGTTCCAACAGTTTCCTACGACCTTCAAACTACGACGTGGCATAGTTGGCTCACGTTTTCTTAATTCATATCTCCGCCGGGCCTCCGGAGCGTAATCTTATGAAAAAAAACATAAACCTGCTGAGGGACATTGGCTTTCGCGTTTCCGGCGCCGCTGGCATTTGCAGCCTGTTCAGAAAAAGACGAGCCTGTTCCCTACCCCGACATCCCTTCAGGACCTTCTGATGCCCATGCATCCCATACCTTATAACGCGAGTTCGGGATAACGATATCCAACTCGGCGACATTACAGTTAGGCATGAATTATCGGGCGGCCAGTCATTGGTCGCCTGATTTTTCAACCGGTGCAGTTTATAGCCAGAGGACGAGCTGCCCGTTGGACTCAGGCACCTCGTAATCGAAATTGACTTCCGGCTTTGTGGAGAAGAAGCAATACGCACCCATTGCCGCAAGCAGGTTCATGATAAAATTGTGGATGCTGCGGTGGCGGGAATGCACCAGCTGGGCCACGTTCTTGAGCATGTCGTTTATTGATTCGATGATGCTTATCTTGCGGAGCATTATCCTGTCGTAAAGCGGCATGAGGCGCTGTTTCATATTCGAGCGCAGGCCGGTCACGATATGCACCCCCCTGTCCCACAGATGTCCGAAAAGCGATTGCGAGATATAACCCTTGTCGGCGTACAGTTTGCCGAACACCTTATCTGTCAGAGTGTCAATGACTGACACCTCGCGGTCATCGACGTTGGCGCGGGTGAGGACGAAGTTCACAAGCTCCCCCTTTTCGTTGCACAGGAGATGCAGTTTGAAGCCGACGTACCATCCCATGGTGCTCTTGCCCTTTGCCGCGATACCTTTGAACACCTTCATGTTGAACTGACGCCTGTTATGGATTACAGGGATACAGGTGCTGTCAACAAAACTGATGCCGGTGCATTCTCCGAAACAGGCAAGACGCAGAAACATTGTCAGTGCCACGAAGCAACGCGGCATGATTTCCACGAAACGGTTGTACGAGAACCGGCGTGGGAACAGATGTCTCCAATGTCCGCACACGCATAACAGATAATAATGCTTGAAGTTGCGGTAGGTATTGAAGTGGAAGCAGATCAGAATCGTTATGACCTCCGCATCGGACATTATGCGCTTTCTGCGGCGTTTCGATGCGAAGGGAGAAGACGGAAGTACGTTTTTCGCCATCTCGACTTCAAATTCCTTGCAAAAATCATCCGCAATACAGAAAATTTCAGTAACTTTACTCTCGGTAATCATGATACAGTATTTATTGTTTGCTACCTCTAAATTACTACATAGGGATATTCAGAAAATATCCAACTAATTGTTTGCCAGAGTCATAGATATTTTG
>CABUIC010000036.1 GCA_902491515.1 uncultured Porphyromonadaceae bacterium | reverse complement strand
CCGCCTCGTAGATAAGGAATTTATCTACTGCCCGCCCGAAAGCGCCACAATCGCATTATCGACCCCGTCGCTCTGCTCCGCAGAGAAATTACCCGGCTCCCCGGCCATCAACCATGTCGGCCTGTGGAACGAGAACACCACACGCCTCACGCAGCTACGCCCCCTCGCGCCTCCCGCTGTCTTCATCGAGTTCTGTCCCGTAACTTGGGGTGAGCTTGGACGCCTTTTCCACTCGTATTCCGGCGACACTTCCAGAATATACCATACATGTAGTGAATACTTTGTCAACGTCGTTAGAAACAGTCGAAGTCGAATCGCTCGCCGGAGAGGACTGTTACGACTTGTCAGGACTCAAGGTTGACCCAACTAAAGTACATGGAGAGGTCGTGGTAAGCCGTTCCCGGAAGGTCTACGTGAAATGAAGGCCATGAGTTTGATATCGTAGAATATAAGAGTTTTAAATAGTTTTAGAGTCCATTGATTATAAGCAACAAGGATGCCGGGATGCTTGGCGCGTTCCCGGCATCCTTATTCTTATATCGAACTCGTGTTAAATAGAATGCTTGAGCTCAAAATCTCCAGTTATTCGAGCAAGACATAAATAAAATCCCGGCGAGGGGGGCTCGGCGGGATGAGGGTGGGATTATTATGGTCGTGAATCAGAGGTCGGTGTTGCGGGGGTTGTTGTTTAGGGTGGCTGTGCGTTCTTTTTCGAGGGTGCGGTCAGTCTTGTTGTTGTCGGCGCTGTTGACGGCAACACCGGGATAGCGTCCGGCGTCCTTTACGGTCTCTTCGGCTTTGTTTTTTCTCTTGCAGGGCATGGTTGAGGATGTTTTAGGGGGTTATTTTACCTTAAAAACACCTGAGGCGGGGAATAGTTCAAGCAGTTCGCGGAGAGTTACGGAGCAGGGGCTGTCAATCAGGCGCGCTTCGGCGGCGGCGAGGCCGAGGATTTCCGAGGGGGAATGCCGGGCGCGGAGTTCGTCCATGGCCATTGCGCGGTCGCGTTTGGAGAGGCGGAGGCCGTCGGCGTTGCGGACGAGGGGGACGTGGGCGAAGTCCGGAGCGGGGAAACCGAGGAGGCGGTAGAGGTAGAGCTGCTGGGCTGTGGAGAGGAGGAGGTCGTCGCCGCGGATGACTTCGCTCACGCCCATGAGTGCGTCGTCGACCACGACGGCGAGCTGGTAGGCCCACGCGCCGTCGGCCCGGCGGAGGATAAAGTCGCCGCAAAAGTCCGCGAGGTTGACGGTCTGTGGTCCGCAGACGCGGTCTGTGAATGAGATGACTTCGTCGGGAACGTATATCCGTGTGGCTCCTGTGGCGTGCGAGGGCGGGAAGGGTGGCGTCGGGGCAGGGCGGCAGGTGCCGGCGTAGACTACGCGGCCATCGCTCTGATGCGGGGCCTGGGTGGCGAGTATGTCTGCGCGCCGGCAGGTGCAGGGGTAGGTGAGGCCGAGGGCTTTGAGCCGTGAGAAATATTCTTCGTATATATCGCCGCGGAGGCTCTGGCAGCATCCCCCGGCGAGGCCCCCTTCGTCCCAGTCGAGGCCGAGGTGGTCGAGGTCGTCCTCGATGAGCCGGGCGAACTCGGGCTTGGAGCGCTGTGGGTCGAGGTCTTCGATGCGGAGGAGCCATCTGCCGCCCTGACTCTTGGCGGAGAGCCAGGAGAGGAGGGCGGTGTAGACGTTGCCGAGGTGCATTCTCCCCGAAGGGGAGGGCGCGAAGCGGCCTTTGACGGGTGCGGGCATCAGTGCTTGAGGTATGTGCGGTGGACGCGGGCCGATACGGAGGTGAGGACTTCGTAAGGAATTGTGTCGAGGATTTCGGCGAGGCGCTCGACGGGGGCTTCCGGGCCGAAGATTACTACGCGGTCGCCCACGCTGACGCCGGGGGCATCGGTTACGTCGACCATGCAGAGGTCCATGCAGATATTGCCTATTGTGGGGCATTCCACTCCGTTCACTACGAATCTTGCCGCGCCGCGGCCGAAATGGCGGTTTACGCCGTCGGCATATCCGATTGGCACGGTTGCGATGAGCGAGGGCCTTGTTGTCACTCCACGGCATCCATAGCCTATCGGTGTGCCCTCGGGCCATTCCTTGAGGGAAATGACGGTGGAAACGAGGCGCGCTACGGGCTTGAGCCTGCGGCCGCTTTCGAGGGTGGGGACAGGCGAGATTCCGTAGAGGCCGATGCCGAGCCGGGCCATGTCGTATGCCGAGGGTGTGTGGCCGTAGCGCTCGATTCCGGCGGTGTTGAGTAGGTGGCGTCTGACTTCCGCGGCGTAGGGAAGCGCGTCGAGGAGGCTGCGGCTCATGGTCTCGTAGTTTTCGAGCTGCGAGCGGGTGTAGCTGTCCATATCGAGGCAGTCGGCAGTTGCGAGGTGCGAGAAAATTGATTTCACGCGCACGGAAGGCGTGGCCGAGGCGAGGGCGCGGACGAGGTCGGGAATCTGCCCGGCGGTGAAGCCGAGTCGGTGCATTCCGGTGTCGAGTTTGATGTGTACGGGGACTTCCGCGACGTCGTTGACGGCGGCTTCCCGGACGAGGCGGTCGAGTTCCTCGACTGTGAACACGGTTGGTTCGAGACCGTACTTGAAGAGGGCGTCGTACTTGTTGGTCATCGGGTTGAGGATGATGATCGGCATTGTCACTCCGGCTTTGCGGAGTGCGACGCCTTCGTCGACGACGGCTACGGCGAGGTATGCGGCGCCGGCGCTCTGGAGGGTCTTGGCTATTTCGAGGGAGCCCATACCGTAGGCCGAGGCCTTGACCATGGCGACGAGTCCCGTTCCCTCGGGAAGGAGGGAGCGGTAGTAGTTGTAGTTGTAGAGGAGGGCGTCGAGGTCAACTTCAAGGGTGGTGTCGTGGCGCGGGTACTCGATAATGCCGGAGACGGCTTCGGGATGGAACTTGCGTTCAGCCTTGAGGAGAATGAGCTGTCCGGCGAAGAAGGCGCTGTCGGCAGCGTCTTCCAGCTCTTCCGTGGAGCGGAACGCCCGGGAGTCTTCGCCGAGGGAGAGATGGCGGAAGTATCGTGAGGATTCCGGGCCTATGGCTATCACACGGTCCACTCCGAAAGCGCGGAGAAGTCCGCCGGCCCGGCGGTAGATTTCCTCGGTTTCGCGCGGGGAGTGGCTTTCGTGAACGAAGTCGCTCATGATTACGGTGTTCCGGCGCTCGGGGGTGAAGCGGCGGCGCATGAAGTCGAGGGCATCGCGGAGTGAGCGGAGGTCGTGGGTGAAGTGGTCGCGGATGAGTACGGACTCTCCGGGGACTTCGTCGACGTCAATCCGTGTGCTGACCTGCGGGAGGCGCCGGACGGACCTTGCGCATGAACGGAAGCCGGCGACTTCAGTAATTTCATCGACGGCGCGGGCTGCAAGTTCGGTTATTCCTTTGACGGCCACCGCTTTTGCATCGGGAAGCATCTCGGCTACAAGGGGGGCGACATCAGGATCTGAGTCGTCGTATACGATGGTCCGGGCGCCCTGTAGCAGTCGAAGCATCTCGCGGATGTTCTCTTTGTGTCCGCCGGGAAATGCGTCGTCGTGGAGACCGGTGACGGGGGTGAGCACGGCCACTTCCGGGCGGAGAATCGGCTCATAGAAAGCGGCTTGGCCGGGGCCGTCGACACCGACCTCGGTGACAACTATTTTTTCATCGCCGGACATGTTCTCCCACAGTCCTGCGGGGACGCCTATCTGAGAGTTCCAGCTGCGCGGACTGCGGGCCACTCCGAAGCCCTGGTGCATGAGGGTGCGATAGATGAGTTCCTTGACGGTTGTCTTGGCACGGGAGCCGGTGATGACAAGCTGGGTGTCGGACGAGTCGCGCACCTTATCGGCGGCGAGTTGCCTGAGGGCGAGGAGGGTGTTGTCGGCCACGGAAAAGCGTGCGCCGGGGAAAGGCGTTGTGTCGAAGCCACGTTCCACGACGAAGTCGCGCACACCGCGCGCATAAAGCGCGGGGATGAAGCGGTGGCCGTCGGCGAGGCCGGTGTGGAGGGCGATGAAGAGGGTATGGGCCGGGTCGAAGACCGAGCGGCTGTCGGTATGGAGGTATTTGATTTCTGACACTTCTTTAGAGAATTTGACGGTGTGCGAGGCGAGCGGACTCACGGCGGCATTCTGCGGCTTTGAGAAGGGTCTCGTGTGAAAAAAACGACTTTGAGAAGAGTTCGTAGACGTAGTCGGCGGCCTGGTCGGTGGGATGCTTCATGTCGGGCGCGGTGAAGCGGTAGTCGCGGAGGTCGTCGATGATGGCTTCGTAGGCCGGGAAGTAGGTGACGGAAGCGGGGAAGCGCTGACAGAGCGCGTCGACGGCAAGATGGAGGGTGGCTTTGCTGAGACTGTTGCCGTGGAGAGTGTCGGCAGTGTGGCGCACGGGACTTACAGTCAGTACGGTAGAGACACCAAGATTCTCCAGCGCGTCGATGACGGGGGAGAGCAGTTCAACGCATTCGTCCACTCCGAGGCGCCGGCGGCTGAAGAGGGGCGCCGGGAGCTTATGGCAGTTGCCTACGACCGTTCCGGTGGCTTTCCATTCAAAAACGAAAGCTGTTCCGAGCGTGAGGAAACATAGAGCCCCGGGCTGAAGGCAAGTCCTGACGGAGTCAAGGACAGAGTTCGCGTCTGCAATGATTTTACCGGGATTTTCGCCGCTGAATGGAGTGGCGAGGGCGAGGAGATGGCTTCCTCGAGGCCCGGGTACGAGTTCACTTTCCTTAAAATCCTCGCCGCTGAGGGCCCGGAGAACAATAGCGGAGATGGAGGCCGGATTATATAGTGCGCCTCCCGGATTCGACACGACGGAAAAGCCGTCGCGGCGGAGGCGGGAGGCTATGTTGTCCGAGAAACAGGAGCCGAGAAACAGCGGCGACGGTCCGGAATGGGTCAGCTTCCGTGAGGAAGGCTCGATTTCTACGGGCGTGCGGAATTCCATGGCTGTCAGAACATTTGATAGTCGATGCTGAGGACCTGGAACTCGGTGCGGCGGTTTATCTGGTCGGCGGCTTCCTGATCGGCCTCGGGGAGGGCGAGGATGTATTCCTCGGTGAGGACGTCGCCTTCCTTGAACTGCGGATATTCGCGTGCGAGTTTTTTTGTGATAGTCTTGGGCCGCGACTCGCCGTAGCCCTGGCTCTGGAGCCTGTCTGCTGGAATGCCTACGCTGATGAGGTAGTCGATTACGGAGCGCGCGCGGCGCGAGGAGAGGTCGATGTTGTATTCGTCGGTGCCCTTTCGGTCGGTGTGAGAGGCCATCTCTATTGTCACGTTGGGATTCTCGCGGAGCACCTGGGCGAGCTCGTCGAGAGCTGTCTTGGATTCAGGCCTGAGGGTAGCCTTGTCGAAGTCGTAGAAAATGTTGTCGACAACGACAGGCTTGTTGATAGAGGCGAGGATGAAGTCCACGCCGTATTCGGCGTCTTCTTCCGCGAGGTCGCTGGTGAATTCCTGACGCTGGTTGAGGTATCCTTTGGCTCCGGCCATCATGGTGTAGCTCACGCCGCGGTCGAGGGGGAAGGAGAAGGAGCCGTCGTCGCGTGCGACCTGTTTCTGGTTGGAGCCGTCGTTTCCTACGATGCGGATTACGGCTCCGGGCACGGGCTCCTCGTCCTTGTCGAGCACCCATCCGCTGATGAGAATTTTCAGCTCGGGAAGCTCGAAGGTGTAGATATGGTCATATCCGCGGCCGTCGCCTCGGTTGGAGCTGAAGAATCCTGTCTCGCCGGGGCCGAAGGTGATGCCGAAGTCGTCGGATGCGGAGTTCACGGGGGCGCCCATGTTCTCGACTTTCCAACCGCCCGAGGGAGTGAGCTCGGCTCGGAAGATGTCGAGGCCGCCGTAGCCGGGATGGCCGTCGGAGGCGAAGTAAAGGACCGAATCGGAGCGGAAAGAGGGGAACACCTCGTCGCCGGGTGTGTTGATCCATTCGCCGAGATTTTCGAGCGAGCCTGCGCGTTCGGTAAGGTTTATGCGCCAGAGGTCGCGACCGCCCTGGCCGCCGGGCATGTCGCTGGAGAAGACGAGCCACTTCCCGTCTGGAGAGACGGCGGGGTGGCCGTAGTTGGAGAGGGTGTCGGCGGTGATTTCAAATTTCACGGGAGCGCTCCACTTGGCGTCGGAACGCTGGGAGGTGTAAATCTCCACGCCGGTGTTGGAATTGGGCTCGCGGCGGGCTTTGGTGAGATACATTGTGCTTCCGTCGGGGGTAAAGGAGACAATTCCCTCCTCGGCGTCGGAATTGAGCTCGCCTTCGACGGGCTCGGGCCGCTTCCACTGGCCTTTCTCATCCTTGGTAGCGAACCAGATATCCGACTTTTTCATTCCGGTGATTTCGGAGCGGCGGTCGCCCGTCACCTTTTCGTTGGTGGTGGAGTAGTAGAGCTGGTCGTGGCTCTTGTCGAGGTACATTGGAGCGAAGTCCGAACGCCTGGAATTGAAGAGCTTGGCCTGGCGCACTACGTATCGCGTCTGACCTTTCTTTTCGAGGGCCATACGCGCTCCCGCGAGCCCGGTGAGGGCCGTCTCGTCGTCGGGATGCCACGCAAGGTATTCCTCGTAAGCTTTCACCGCCGGGGCATACTTGCCGTCGGCGTGCAGCATCTGCGCAATGTCGAGGAAGAGGGCGGAATCGCCGTAGCCGTAGCGCTGGGCGTTCTGGTATGCCGCCGCGGCACGGGCGAACTGGTTGAGCTCGCGGTGGCAGAGTGCCATCTTGTAGGCCACCTCGCCGCGTTGCTGGCGTTCCTCGCGCTTGGTGAGCTTGTTGTAGATTTTGCGGTAGGTCTTTGCGGCGTCGAAGTATTCGCCGCGGTCGAGTTGCTCGTTGGCTGTAGCAAGCTTGGGTCCGCGGCATCCCTGAAGGCCCGCGAATATGGCAAGGGCACACAAAGCGCCGACTGAGTTGCGGAAAATGTTCTTCATACTAAGGATAACGCGCGCGCACGAGGGTTTATTGCATCGAGAGCGCGTTGAGGCGGTTTTCAAGTTCGGTGGTGCTCAGGCGCGTGTCGAGCTTTCCGCGGTGTGCCATAGAGATGTTTCCTGTCTCCTCCGAAACGACCACGGCCACTGCGTCGGTGGCCTGGGCTATGCCGAGGGCCGATCGGTGACGGAGTCCGAGGGAGCGGGGCACGTCCGAGTCGTGGCTTACGGGGAGGATGCACCCCGCGGCCTCGATGCGTCCGCGGGCGATAATCATTGCTCCGTCGTGGAGCGGCGAGTTCTTGAAGAAGATGGTTTCGATTAGGCGCATGTTGATGTTGGCGTCGATAATGTCACCGCTCTTGGCGTAGTTGTCGAGGGGGACGGACTGTTCGATGACAATCAGGGCACCGGTCTTGCTCTTGCTCATGCTCATGCATGCATAAACGATGGGGAGGACCCATTTCCGGTCCTCGGCCTCGTAGTCCTCGCGGTGGCGGTGGAAGAATTTCGCGAGGAAGCGCCAGCGCCTGTTCGAGCCGAGCTCGACGAGAAAGCGCTTGATCTGGTCCTGAAAGAGAATGACGAGGATGAGCAGCCCTATGCTCATGAACTTGTCGAGGATGGTTCCGATCAGTCTCATCCCGAATATTTCGGAAGCCACGACCCACACCACAACGAAAGCGAGAACTCCGTAGAAAATGTTTATCGTGCCCGATTCTTTCATCAGGCGGTAGATATAATAAAGGAGCACCGCAAAAAGTACGATGTCGATGATGTCTTTTATTCCGAAACTGATCACGGCGGCTTTGGATTAGAGGTGGAGAGGACTTGAATCTATCGGGATTTGAGAAGGGAGTACATTTCGACGGCCTGGCGGGCGGCGCGGACGTCGTGGACGCGGAGGATGTCGGCCCCGCGGTCGAGGGCGAAGGCGTGGAGCGCACAAGTGGCGTTGAGTGCCTCGTCCGTGGAGATGCCGAGACCTTTTGTTATCATGGATTTTCGGGAGACTCCGACGAGCAGGGGGCGCCGGAGCACGCGGAGCGTGTCGAGGTTTTCCATCAGTTCCCAGTTCTGCGCGAGGGTCTTGCTGAATCCGAATCCGGGGTCGAGGATTATGTCGGCGACGCCTTCGAGGGCAGCGTCGCCCGCGGCCTTGGCGAGTTCGGCGAGCACACCGGCTACGACACCTTCGGAATAGTCGCACAGACCGGTCATTGTCTGCGGGGTTCCGCGCATGTGCATGAGGATATAGGGAACGTGCATCTCAGCCACGGTACGGAACATCCCGGGGTCGAGCGCGCCTCCGGAGATATCGTTCACGATGTCCGCTCCCCATTCGCTGACGGCGAGGCGGGCGATGTCGGCACGGAATGTGTCGACGCTGACGGGAATGTCGGGACCGGCTTCGCGGCGCAGGATGCGCAGTCCGTGCTCGAGTCGCCGGGCCTCTTCTTCGGGGGAGATGTCCTCGCATCCGGGGCGGGTGGAGTAGCCCCCGACGTCGAGCATGTCAGCGCCCTCTTCCATCATGGACGCTACACGGCGGGCTATTTCGTCGTCGGTGCCGAAGGCGCGGGAGCCGGCGAAGTAGGAGTCGGGAGTAAAGTTGACGATGCCCATCACCAACGGGCGCTCGTCGTACTCGACGAGGCGTCCGCGGATGTTGAGGCTGAAGGGTGTCATTATCGGTTGGCGCGTTTGCGCTCGAGTTCGTCGAGGATTATCTTCCGCAGGCGGATATGGTGGGGGGTAACCTCCACATACTCGTCGCCCTTGATGTATTCGAGAGCCTCCTCGAGAGAGAAGACCACGGGAGGCACGATGCGGGCCTTGTCGTCGGCGCCGGAGGCTCGCATGTTGGTGAGCTTCTTGGATTTTGTGACGTTCACCACGATGTCGTTGTCCTTGGCGTTCTCACCGACGACCTGACCGGCGTAGACTTCCTCTTGCGGGAAGATGAAGAATCTGCCGCGGTCCTGAAGTTTGTCGATGGCGTAGGCGTAGGCGGTTCCGGCCTCGAGGGCAATGAGCGAGCCGTTAGTGCGCCGCTCGATTTCGCCTTTCCAGGGCTGATACTCGAGGAAGCGGTGGGCCATGATGGCCTCGCCGCCGGAGGCCGTGAGCACATTGCTGCGCAGGCCGATGATGCCGCGCGAGGGAATCTGGAACTCGAGCTGCACGCGGTCGTTCTGCGTCTGCATGGATGTGAGCTCGCCCTTGCGGCGCGTGACCATGTCAATCATCTTTGAGGCAGCCTCTTCTGTGACGTTGATGGTGAGAAGCTCGACGGGCTCGCATTTCACGCCGTCGATTTCCTTTATGATAACCTGCGGCTGTCCGACCTGAAGCTCATATCCTTCGCGGCGCATCGTCTCGATAAGCACCGAGAGGTGGAGCACTCCGCGGCCGAATACGGTCCAGACGTCCTGCGAGGGGTCCTTGTGGACGCGCAGGGCGAGGTTGCGGTCGAGTTCGGCCGTGAGGCGGTCGCCGATATGACGCGAGGTGACGTATTTGCCGTCCTTGCCGAAGAAGGGGCTGTCGTTGATTGTGAAGGTCATCGACATGGTAGGCTCGTCGATGGCGATGCGGGGCAGAGCTTCCTGAGTCTCGAAGTCGGAGATGGTGTCGCCGATTTCGAAGCCTTCGATGCCCACGAGGGCGCAGATGTCGCCGCTGGAGACTTCGGATACTTTCTTCCGGCCCATTCCCTCGAATGTGTGGAGCTCCTTGATGCGCTGTTTGGTGACTTTGCCGTCGCGGCCCATAAGGGCGATGTCCTGACCTTCGCGGAGGGTTCCGCGGTGCACACGGCCGATTGCGATGCGGCCGACGTACTTGGAATAGTCGAGCGAGGTGACGAGCATCTGGGCGGGGCCTTCGAGCGTCTCGGGCTCGGGGATGTATTCGATGATGGCGTCAAGCAGGGGCACGATGCTGTCGGTGGGCCTGTTCCAGTCGGTGCTCATCCAGCCGTTCTTGGCCGAGCCGAAGAGAGTGGGGAAGTTGAGCTGGTCCTCGGTCGCGTCGAGGTTAAACATCAGGTCGAATACCATCTCCTGGACCTCGTCGGGACGGCAGTTGGGCTTGTCGACCTTGTTTACCACTACAACGGGCTTGAGACCAATCTGGATGGCTTTCTGGAGCACGAAGCGCGTCTGGGGCATCGGGCCCTCGAAGGCGTCGACAAGCAGGATGCAGCCGTCGGCCATGTTGAGCACGCGCTCCACCTCGCCGCCGAAGTCGGCGTGTCCAGGGGTGTCTATAATGTTGATTTTGTAGTCTTTGTAATTGATGGAAACGTTCTTTGAAAGAATCGTTATCCCGCGTTCGCGTTCGAGATCGTTATTGTCAAGAATGAGCTCACCGGCATTCTGGTTCTCGCGAAAGAGATGACCGGCCAAAAGCATCTTGTCCACGAGCGTGGTCTTGCCGTGGTCGACATGTGCGATGATTGCGATGTTGCGAATTTTCTGCATACTCTATTGGACTTGAAATAATGTGCAAAATTAAGCAAAAAAAACCGAATAACAGGCAGACGGTCCACAAAAAAGCGAGCCGGGAGCACGCTTTAAATAATTTAACATACCAAAAGTCCGGCCACGCCCGAAAAAGGCGTAACTTTGTACCTATATATGCTTTTCTGGTCTTATGGAAAATAAAAATATTCTTACGGATCTTGTGAGCCGTCAGGCCGCGAAATACGGCGACAGGGAGGCTCTCGCCACGGCGCCCTGCGCCTCTGCCGGCACTCCCGCCGAAACCCTGACATGGAATATGTTCAGGGACAAGACCGATGCCCTGGCCTATGCCCTTGAATCGCTCGGCATACAGCCACGCAACATGGTTGCCACGATGACCCACAATTGCGCGGAGGCTCTTATCGTGGATTTCGCCTGCTTCCGGAACAGGGCCGTGCCCGTGTCGATCTACGCGACCTCGAGTCCCGAGCAGGTGAGCTACATCATCCGCGATTCGGGAGCGAGGATTATCTTTGTAGGCGACCGGCAGCATTACGAGGCTGTAAGGTCTATCGCATCCGAATGCCCGGAGCTATATAAGATAGTGGTGATTAATCCCCTTGTGAAAATCGACGCGGACGACCACATGAGCCTCCATTTCGGGGAGCTGCTTCGCATGGGCGAGCAGGCGACCGACCTCAGCCGCGCCGCAGTCGACAAACGTACCGCAGAGGCTTCTCCCGAAGACATCGCCACCCTTATCTACACATCCGGCACCACCGGCGAGCCCAAGGGCGCGGTTCTTCCCCACAGTTGCTTCAACTCGGCCCTCTATTTCCATACAGTCCGGCTCGACTATCTTACCGACAAGGACTCGACCGTCAGCTTTCTCCCCTTCAGCCACATTTTTGAAAAGGCCTGGACATATCTGTGCCTCATGACAGGCATGCACGTGACCATCAACCGCGACCCCCGCGAGATTCAGGACACCCTGCGACTTGTGCATCCGACTTCTATGTGTTCCGTGCCACGCTTCTGGGAAAAGGTATATGCCGGTATCCAGTCGAAACTCGGGCGCGTGGGCGCTTTCAAGAAGTGGCTCATGGCTCAGGCCATGAAGACAGGACGCCGCCGCAATCTCCATTACCGCCGTCTCGGGCTCAAGGTCCCCTTTTTCCTCGAGCTCCGCTACCGCTTCTTCTACAATCAGATTTTCCTTCCGATGCAGAAGGTTGTCGGAGTGGACCGCGGTGTGATTTTCCCGACTGCCGGCGCGCCGCTGGCTAACGAAATCACCGAATACCTCCTTGCCTGCGGCATTCCCATCATTGTCGGCTATGGCCTCTCCGAAACGACGGCCACAGTGTCCTTCTATCCCTCAACCGACTATGAGGTAGGCACCATAGGCACGGTTCTGGAGGGAGTCCATGTAAAAATCAGCGATGACGGCGAGATTCTCGTGAAGGGTCCGACCGTGATGCGCGGCTATTACGGACGTCCGCTCGACTCGGCCCAGGCATTTACTCCTGACGGATGGTTCCGCACCGGCGATGCGGGATATTTCGACCCGAAAGGCGCGCTGGTGCTCACCGACCGCATAAAGGACTTGTTCAAGACCTCGAACGGCAAGTACGTGGCGCCTCAGGCCGTAGAGTCACGCCTGTCGACAGACCCGCTTTTCGAGCAGCTGGCCCTTATCGGCGACCGCCGGAAGTTCGTGTCGGCCCTAATCGTCCCCGAGCGCGGGCTTGTCCTCGAATTTGCCTCGCAGAACGGTCTCCGGACCGACGACTACGAAGCGCTCCTCCGGGAGCCAAAAGTACACGCGTGGGTCGAGGAGCGCATACGCAACCTGACCTCCTCTCTCGCGCGCCATGAGAAAATCAAGCGCTTCACTCTCCTTCCCGAACCATTTACCGTCGAGAACGGCGAACTTACGAACACCCTCAAGGTGCGCCGCCGCGTGGTGCTTGAACACTACGCCGAGCACATCGAGCGAATGTACACCGACTGACTATGAAACGATTTCTCTCCCCGCTGCTGCTTTTTGCCTCGATTCCGGCATTCGGTGCCCTGAGCTTTTCGGGCACGACACTTGCCGTTGTCGAAGTTACTCCCGAGGCGTCAACAGGCCTTGAGATGATATATGTCCTCGACCACACTTCAGGTGTCCGGGTGTCCTCTTCGTTCGCCGGGGGCTCGTGGCAGAGCTTCGGGTCGATGGGCGGCGCTTATGCCGAGGACCTTCCCGCTCCCGGAGGCTCTGTGAGCCTGAATGCGGGCGACACGGGCATCATCGTGAAAGGTTCCGACGGGCGACAGCACTGCTACTATATCGTCGACTACTCGGCCCATGCCCTTGAGCTTCGCTCGCTTGCGCCGGTGCCGGACCAGGGCGACTGTGCCCGCACGGCTTTGGCTCTCGACGGTTCGGCCGAGTCAATTCCTTATTATACGATAAACGGGCGCCGCGTCGAGCTCAGTCGCGAACTCAAGATAGAGTATTCGTCGCAGGAATTCGACGAGGAATCATATTCATACCGTCCGACGACCGTTGAGACCACGCTTGAGGGTGCGGGTGCGGTCTTCGGGGTGGACTCGCCGCTCTGCGACACGAATTTCACCCTTTCCGGCGACCGTTTCCTGCGCCGGTGGGGCAGGGAAGTGTCGGTAGTGAGCGACACATACAGGACCAACGCCATCGCAGCCGAGACCCGCGCCACTCCCGAGGTGCGCGAGAACGACAACGAGCAGAAGGAAGACGCGGCTTCGGGACTCGGAGGCTCCGCGCCCTGCACAATTGAGTTCGAGGCGGCCGTCAGCGACGGAGTTGTCTTCAAGGAATGGCAGATTTCGACTTCTCCGGAGTTCGATATTGCCGACAACTCCTTCAACGAGGAGCGTTTTAGCTATACCTTCACCGAGAACGGCACGAGCTATGTCCGGTTCGTGGCCAACAACGCAGCCGGTTCCTGCGAATACGTTGGGACGGTTTACGAAGTGTTTATCGGAGAGTCGCGCCTCGAGATCCCCAACGCCTTCTCTCCAGGCGCTTCGCCAGGGGTCAATGACGAATGGAAAGTCAGCTACAAGAGCCTTGTCGAGTTCGAATGCCACATTTTCAACCGCTGGGGCGTGAAGATGTGTTCTTTCACAGACCCGGCCCTCGGCTGGGACGGCAAATACGGCGGCAAACTCGTTCCGGCGGGGACTTACTATTACGTCATCAAGGCACGGGGTTCCGACGGCGTGGAGTATAAGAAAAGCGGCGACATCAATATCATCAACTACCGCAACGACTCTCCATCCGGCTCCGAGGGCGGCGAAAATCCCGCGCCCTGACAAACTTTGGCGCGCCGGGGACGTTATATACTTGTTTAGAAACATCTACGAAAAATTAAGAACTATGAAACTCCACATTTCCCACTCATATAAATCACGCGCGTTCGGCGCCGCGCTGGCGGTAATCCTCGCAGGCAGTCCTGCCTTCGCGGAGCACAGCCGCTTGTTCTCGCCGGTCTACAGCCCCAAGATACCTTCCAAGGTAAGCATATGCGGTCAGAATATCGACCTCGACAAGACAGAGTACTACGAGGCTTTCGACCGCGAGCTGACTTCCATAATCTACACCCACGGCACCACTCTCCTTGTTATAAAGCGTGCCAACCGCTACTTCCCTGAGCTCGCGCCAATCCTCAAGGCCAACGGAGTCCCAGAGGATTTCCTCTACCTCGCCATCGTCGAGTCGAGCCTCAACAACCGGGCGTATTCTCCGGCCAAGGCTGCCGGCCTGTGGCAGTTCATTCCCTCTACGGCCAAGCAGTACGGACTCGAAGTGAACGACGACGTCGACGAGCGATACAACCTTGAGAAAGCAACAGCGGCCGCCTGCCGTTATTTCAAGAATTCTTACGCCAAGTTCGGCGACTGGCCATCGGTCATGGCCGCATTCAACGGCGGCCCGGCCCGTATTTCCTCCGAGTTGTCCAAGCAGAACGCCGAGACGTCGCTGGACCTCTGGCTCGCCGAGGAGACGGCTCGCTATCCTTTCCGCGTCATGGCCTACAAGGAACTGATGAAGAACCCCGCCAAATACGGATACAAACTTACGGACAAACAGCTTTATCAGCCCAGAAAATACAGGACCGTGCAGGTCGACACTCCCGTCGAGGACTGGCCTGAATGGGCCAGAAAACAGGGCATAACCTATGCCCAGCTCCGCGACGCCAATCCCTGGATCCGTTCAAAGACTCTTCCGAACAAGACCGGGAAGACCTACACTGTGAAAATTCCTCTGAAAGACTCCCTGCGTAGGAGCACCATGGGAAAGAACACCTATTCCGAGCACTGGACCATTGACTGAGCGGCATGGCTAAGAAAAAAAAGGACAGCAGTTCTACGGCGGCCGACATCGACGGCCTCGGCAGGATTTCGGTAATCGGAGCTCGGGTCCATAATCTCAAGAACATCGACGTCGACATTCCCCACAATCGCCTGACGGTCATAACAGGCCTCAGCGGTTCCGGCAAGTCGTCGCTTGCTTTCGACACCATCTTTGCCGAAGGTCAGCGGAGATATATCGAGACCTTCTCGGCATACGCGAGGGGAATGCTCGGACGCCTCGAGCGTCCCGAGGTCGACAAAATCAGCGGCCTCTGCCCCGTGATAGCCATCGAGCAGAAAACCGTCAACCGCAATCCGCGGAGCACCATCGGGACCACGACAGAGGTTTACGATTTTCTCCGACTTCTCTATGCCCGTGCCGGTCATGCACGGAGTTACGTCACCGGCGAGGAAATGGTGAAGTACACGCCGGAAAAAATCGTGGGGCTGATTTCCGAACGATTCGCAAACCGAAAAATCTGCATTCTCGCGCCCCTCGTAAAGAACCGCAAGGGCCATTACCGCGACCTTTTCGAACAGCTGTCGAAGAAAGGTTACCTCCGCGTGCGCGTCGACGGCGAGATTCGCGAGATTGTCCCCGGAATGAAGCTTGACCGCTATAAGAACCATACGGTGGAGCTTGTCGTCGATCGCCTCAAAGTTTCTGAAAAGGACTCCGGGCGACTTCTCAAGTCCGTCGAGACAGCACTGGAGCAGGGCGGCAAGGAGATGGGCGTCTACGATGCCGACGCGGACAGCGTCACGGCCCTGAGCCAGGAACTCATGGACCCCGTGAGCGGGATTTCCTACCGCGACCCGGCGCCGCATAATTTCTCCTTCAATTCCCCTCAGGGAGCATGTCCGCGCTGTAAAGGGCTCGGGTATGTGGACCTCGTGGACCGTGTGAAACTAATGCCCGATCCATCGAAAAGCATTTATGCCGGCGGGATAGAGCCGCTGGGGAAATTCAAGGACACTCTTCTCTTCCGGCAGATCAGGAATATCTGCGAGGCCCACGGCGCTTCGCTCAAGACTCCCGTAGGGGAGCTCCCGGAAGAGGCTGTCGATGAAATACTGCACGGCACGTCCGAACCGCCGGTAAGCACAGGAGAGACTGTCTCTGGCCTCGATTTCTTCTCGTCGTTCGACGGACTCGTAAAATATCTCGAACAGCAGCAGGACGACGAGGAGGCCGGAGCATCCGCGCGAAAGTGGAGCGGACGCTTCTTCACGCGCACGGTCTGTCCCGAATGTCAGGGCGCCCGCCTGAACCGCGAGGCTCTGCATTTCTTTGTCGACGGTAAGAACATCGCCGAGCTATGCCGCATGGACATCAAGGCGCTCTACGACTGGAGCTGCGGGCTCATGGACAGGCTCGACGAGCGCGACAGGGCCATCGCGGGGGAGATTGTCAAGGAAATAAGGTCAAGACTGCGTTTCCTTGTCGAGGTCGGCCTCGACTACCTCCAGCTCGACCGCAATTCGGCCACGCTTTCCGGAGGCGAGAGCCAGCGAATCCGTCTCGCCACCCAGCTCGGCTCGGAGCTCGTGAATGTGCTTTACATTCTGGACGAGCCTTCAATCGGCCTTCACCAGCGCGACAACCACCGGCTGATTTCGTCGCTTAAGAAACTCCGCGACGCCGAGAATACGGTTATTGTGGTGGAACACGACGAGGACATTATGCGCGAGGCCGACTATATAGTTGATATTGGCCCCGGCGCGGGACGTAAGGGCGGAAACGTGGTCTTTGCGGGCACTCCGCAGGAAATGCTGGCATCGGACACCATGACGGCCGCTTTCCTGAACGGAACGCGTCCGAAATTCATGCCGGAGGCACGGCGAAAGGGCAACGGCAAATTCCTGACGCTCGTCGGGGCGTCAGGCCATAATCTCAAGGAGGTCACATTCAGGCTTCCACTCGGAACATTCACCTGCGTGGCCGGAGTCTCGGGAAGCGGGAAATCCTCGCTCGTGAACGGAACTCTGAGGCCAATCCTCAGCCGCCACTTCTTCCGCTCGGAACAGGAGCCCCTGCCTTACAGGTCGATAGAAGGCATCGAGAACCTTGACAAGGTCGTGACGGTGGACCAGTCGCCCATCGGGCGCCTCCCCCGTTCCAATCCCGCGACCTATACGGGCGTGTTCAGCGACATCCGCTCGCTTTTCGTCAGCCTGCCCGAGGCGAAAATACGCGGCTACAAGCCCGGGCGCTTCTCCTTCAATGTGGCAGGAGGCCGGTGCGAGACCTGCAAGGGCAACGGCTACAAAACCATCGAGATGAACTTCCTGCCCGACATTCTTGTGCCTTGCGAGGAGTGCGGCGGGAAACGCTACAACCGCGAGACCCTTGAAGTGCGCTATAAGGGCAAGAGCATCGCCGACGTCCTCGACATGACAATCAACCAGGCCGTCGAATTCTTCGCCGGAGTGCCGCATATACTAAAGAAAATTAAAGTTCTTCAGGACATCGGCCTGGGCTATATCAAACTCGGACAGCCATCGTCTACGCTTTCCGGCGGAGAAAACCAGCGCGTGAAACTCGCGACTGAACTTGCCAAAAAAGACACAGGGCGAACCCTTTTCATCCTTGACGAACCCACAACCGGGCTCCACTTCGAGGATGTGAACACCCTTCTCGGCATCCTCGAGAGGCTCGTGGAGCGCGGCAACACGGTGCTTGTCATCGAGCACAACATCGACGTTCTGAGGGCTGCCGACTACATAGTCGACATGGGGCCTGACGGTGGCAGCGGCGGCGGACGCATCATCGCCAAGGGGACTCCCGAGGAAATCGCCGGCGCCGATTCCCCGACCGCGCCCTATCTGAATCTCTGATTTAGCTAATTTAGCTTAAATAGCCGACTTAGCCGGACCGGATTACCTGGAAATTTAGTAATTTTGTAGAAATTATTGCGAGAAACTGCATGGATTTTGTACTGTCTTCGAATTACAAGCCTACCGGCGACCAGCCCCAGGCAATCGCCGAGCTTGCACGCGGGGTGAGGGACGGGGTGGACGCTCAGGTCCTTCTCGGCGTCACCGGCTCGGGCAAGACCTTCACGATGGCCAATGTGATTCAGGAAGTTCAGAAGCCGACACTCATCCTCAGCCACAACAAGACCCTCGCGGCTCAGCTGTACAGCGAGTTCAAGCAGTTTTTCCCGGACAACGCCGTCGAATATTTCGTCTCCTACTACGACTATTACCAGCCCGAGGCTTACATCCCTTCGGTCGACAAGTACATCGAAAAGGACCTGATGATCAACGACGAAATCGAGCGTCTGCGCCTCGCCACAACCTCGGCCCTCATGTCCGGGCGCCGCGACGTCATTGTCGTGTCGTCGGTAAGCTGCATCTACGGCATGGGTAATCCTGAGGATTTCCATGCCAGTGCCGTGGCGGTCGCCCAGGGCGACCACATCTCCCGCAACGAATTTCTCCGCAAGCTCGTCAATGCCCTCTACAGCCGCACCGAGCTGGAGCTCAATCGCGGGAACTTCCGCGTGAAGGGCGATACGGTCGACATCCGCCTCGCCTACGAGGACATTGTAGTGCGCGTTACTTTCTGGGGCGAGGAAGTTGAGTCAATCCAGACCATCCATCCCGAGACCAACATCAATCTCGGCGAGCACGACCGCTTCAACATCTATCCGGCGAACCTCTTCGTCACCACTCCCGCGCGTCAGGCCGCGGCTGTGGCGCAGATTCAGCTCGACCTCGGCAAGCAGATTGACTTCTTCAATGCCGACGGCAAGCCCCTCGAGGCCCAGCGCATCGAGGAGCGCGTCACCTACGACGTGGAGATGATCAAGGAGATAGGCTATTGCCAGGGCATCGAGAACTATTCCCGCTATTTCGACGCCCGGCGCGAGGGCGAGCGGCCATTCTGTCTGCTCGACTACTTCCCGAAGGATTTCCTGACAATCATAGACGAGAGTCATGTGACTGTTCCCCAGCTCCGCGCGATGTACGGCGGGGACCGCTCGCGCAAGATGAATCTCGTCGACTACGGCTTCCGCCTTCCCGCCGCTCTCGACAACCGCCCCCTGCGCTTCGAGGAATTTGAAAGCCTCACGCGCCAGACAATTTATGTCAGCGCAACTCCGGCCGAGTACGAGCTCCAGCGCACGGAGGGCGTAGTGGTCGAGCAGCTTATCCGGCCTACAGGTCTCCTGGACCCGCTCATTCGCGTCGAGCCTTCAGCCAACCAGATCGACAAGCTCATGGAGATGATTCAGGTGCGCATAGAGCGTGGCGAGCGTACTCTCGTCACAACCCTCACCAAGCGCATGGCTGAGGAACTGAACGACTATTTCCTGAAGCTCCGCATCAAGACCGCCTACATCCACTCCGATGTGGAGACGATGGACCGAATCAAGATTCTTGACGGACTCCGCGCCGGGACCTTCGATGTCCTCATTGGTGTAAACCTTCTGCGCGAGGGCCTCGACCTCCCGGAAGTTTCCCTCGTGGCAATTCTCGACGCCGACAAGGAGGGCTTCCTTCGCAGCCACCGCTCACTGACGCAGACCGTTGGCCGTGCCGCCCGAAACCTCAACGGCGAGGTCGTGATGTTCGCCGACGTGATAACCGACTCGATGCGCCAGACCATCGAGGAAACCGAGCGCCGCCGCACCCTTCAGCTCGCCTACAACGAACAGCACGGAATCACCCCCACGGCCATCATCAAGGCCCGCAATGCCATAGTCGGAATGGAGCTCGACGAGGTTGCGGCTGACGCTGAAAGAGGCAAGACACGTCGTCCGACGCGCACAGAACAGCTCACCGGTCGCTCCCGCCGCAATCCCGTGAAAGATATTCCCTACGCCGACGAGTATTCCACGAGCGTCGACATTGCCGCCGACCCTGTCACGGCATATATGAACGCCGAGGAGCTTCAGCGCTCCATCAAGCGTCTGCGCGAGCAGATGGTTGCAGCCGCGAAGGAAATGGAATTTATGACTGCCGCCCGTCTGCGCGACGAGGTGATAAAGCTCGAGCTTCGGCTCGAGAGCATGCAGTCGTGATTTAATGGCCCCATGGAAAGAAAAGAGATAGATTACGATAATCTGCGTCCGTCCGACTGGCTCCCCACCTCCGTAAAGGAGATGCAGGCGCTCGGGTGGAATGAAGTCGACGTGGTCCTTTTTTCGGGGGACGCCTATGTCGACCATCCCGCTTTCGGAGCCGCCGTCATCGGGCGCACGCTTCAGGCCGCCGGCTACCGTGTGGCAATCGTGCCCCAGCCGAACTGGCGCGACGACCTCCGCGACTTCAGGAAGTTCGGTGCTCCGAGGCTTTTTTTCGGTATTTCCCCGGGTGCGATGGACTCGATGGTGAACCATTACACGGCCAACCGTCGCCTCCGCTCGGACGATGCCTATACCCCCGGCGGACGCCACGGAATGCGTCCGGATTATCCGACTGTTGTTTATTCCGGAATCCTCCGCGATCTTTTTCCCGACACTCCCGTAATTGCCGGCGGAATCGAGCCTTCGCTCCGGAGGCTCAGCCACTACGACTACTGGCAGGACCGCCTCAGACCGTCCATCCTGATGGACTCGAAGGCAGATATGATAATCTATGGTATGGGCGAGAAACCTATACTTGAGCTTGCCCGGCGCCTCGAAGCAGGGGAGAAAATCTCCGGAATAAGGGACCTCCGGCAATCGGTGGTGCGCGTGCCCAAGTCGGAGATTCCCGAGCCTGACGCCGACAATATTGTCCTTCATTCCTTCGCCGAATGTCTCCGCGACAAGGCCGCTCAGTCTGCTAATTTCAAGCATATCGAGCAGCAGAGCAACCGTTACGACGGGGGCGCCACGCTCTGGCAGGAGACCTCCGCCACGGAGGCCGTGAAGGCCAATCCTATGTATCCGGCCATGACGCAGGGCGAAATTGACGCATCGTTCGACCTGCCGTATACCCGCCTCCCGCATCCCCGCTACAAGGGCAAGACTATCCCCGCCTACGAGATGATTCGCCACAGCGTCAATCTCCACCGCGGCTGTTTCGGCGGATGTGCCTTCTGCACCATTTCCGCGCATCAGGGAAAGTTCATCGCTTCCCGCTCCAAGGAGTCCGTGCTCCGTGAGGTCCGGCAGGTGACCCGTATGCCGGATTTCAAAGGATATATCTCCGACCTGGGAGGACCGTCGGCCAATATGTATGCAATGGGAGGCCGCGACCGCTCGATCTGCGCCAAGTGTCTGCGTCCGTCCTGCCTCCATCCCAAGCCGTGCCCCAACCTCGACACCGACCATCGGCCGCTGCTCGACATATACCGGTCTGTGGACGCCCTTCCCGGTGTGAAGAAGTCTTTCATAGGCTCCGGGGTCCGCTATGACCTCAGCATGCACCGTACGGGCGACAAGGACATAGACCGGGCCAACGCACGCTACAACGAGGAACTGATAACCGACCATGTCTCTGGACGTCTCAAAGTGGCGCCAGAGCATACTTCCGACACCGTCCTGAACCTTATGCGCAAGCCGTCGTTCAGCCTCTTCCATGAGTTCAAGGACCTGTTCGACCGAGTGAATGCCCGCGCCGGCCTCCGCCAGCAGATTATACCGTATTTCATTTCGAGCCATCCCGGATGCCGCCTCGAGGACATGGCCGAACTGGCCGCCGAGACCAAGGAACTGAATTTCCATCTCGAACAGGTCCAGGACTTCACGCCCACGCCCATGACCCTCGCCACAGAAATATATTACACAGGCATCCATCCCTATACCGGCGAGAAGGTCTATACTCCCACTACAAAGGAGCAGAAGCTCGATCAGCGGCAGTTCTTTTTCTGGTATGACCCGACCTATCGCTCGGGCATCATGCGCACGCTCTCCCGCATAGGAAGGCGCGATCTGATTCCGCGCCTGTTCGGCTCCGAACCTCCCCACCGGAGGGGAAAGAAAAAGCAATAAAACCGATCTCTCACGTTTCTATATTTCGATGCCCAAGGTAAGATCATTTTATCGTCATGCGGCTCTGCTTGCCGTTTTTTTCCCGCTTTTGGCTCAGGCAGCCCCGGTTGACAGCACCAAAACCGAAAAATCATGGAAGCAATATCTTCCGGACATTCACGGCACGGTGCGTCCCCGGATGGAGATGTCATTCGGCCACGACCTTCCGAAGGCCGCCCGTTTTCAGGTCCGCAATGCCCGGCTGAGTATAGGCGGCAGGGTCGGCCCGGTGTTTCAGTATTATTTCAACACCGACTTCTGCGACCGCGGTTCCATAAAGATTCTCGACGTCTGGGCGCGCGTCAACATGCCGGGCAATGTCAGTTTCCAGATGGGACAGTTCCGTATGCCTTTCGGTGTCGATCCATTTCGCGGCCCGAACACCTATATTTTCTCGAACCGTTCCTTTATCGGCAAGCAGATGTGCAATGTCCGTGCCGTGGGAGCGAAACTGATGTATACGCTTCCCGTCGCTCCTCTGTCCCTCGAGGCCGGTATCTTCAATTCCACCCCCATAGGCAACCATATCGTCTGGAACCAGTCTTTCGCCTATGCAGCCAAAGCCACTTACAGACTCGGAGAGGTGAGTCTCGCCACCGGTTTTCAGAGTATACGCCCTGACGGCATCCGGACCAACCTCGTCGACGGAGCCGTGACATGGACGCCGTCCCAGCGCTGGACCGTCGAAGGGGAATATATGTATAAGCACTATACCCACAAGGCACACAAGCCTACCCACGGCTGGCTTATCTGGGCCGACTATAAGATGCCCATAAAGGCATGGGTTTTCAACCGCCTGAGTTTTCAGGGCCGCTACGAGGGCATGACCGACCATTCCTCGGCCGTCCGCGATGAAAATGGCCTGCTCACTACCACCGACTGTGCGCGCAACAGAATAACTGTTGGCTCGACAATCAGCTGGTACCGCTCCGCCAATCTCTACGTCGACCTCCGGGCAAACTACGAGAAGTCCTTCTACCACAAGGATGCACCCGTATCCCAGTCCGACGGCGACAAATTCCTCCTCGAAATGGTCCTCCGCTTCTGAAAACTGCCTATGAGTGGTTTTCTGGATTTGGTTGCCGGTTTCTCATCTATTTTAGTTACCTATGCAAAACCAAATCCTTTTTCTACTTAAAACTATTACTGTCCGCTAAACGATAGATCAGTGAGTCCAACTTCTTGAAAAGCAGAAG
>CABUIC010000035.1 GCA_902491515.1 uncultured Porphyromonadaceae bacterium | reverse complement strand
GGGGCCGACCCGTCATATCCCTGTGTTGCTACATTGACAGTTTTTACCGTCTGAGAACCCAAAAATCGCAGCCCGACCAACACCCATCTCCGTATACGCCATTCTTAGCCATTCTCCCTAAGTGCGTTTGAGGCCATTAACTGAATATCCCTACATATCAGTAATATTACCAAAAGAATCGGCAACTTTTTCAGGTTGCCGATTCAACTTTCTTGGGGGATTGCTTATCCCGAACTCGCGTTATGAAGTAAAGCGGGTGGTATACACCCACGTATAGATACGACAAACGCGTCTGTCGGCTGAGATGCCGGCTGACGCTTATATTTGTCGTTGAAGTGCGGGGGAAGGAGATTATTCCTCGACGGCGCGGAGCTTCTGAACGTAAACCGCCTTCATCATTTTCTTGCGGTTCGTTACAGAGGGCTTCTGAAATGCCTGACGGCTACGAAGTTCCTTTACAATGCCGGTCTTTTCAAATTTACGCTTGAACTTTTTGAGAGCGCGTTCGATGTTGTCGCCTTCTTTTACTTGTACGATAATCATTTTTGAGGTATGAAGTTTGATTTTAATTGTCTGCTTGGTTTAGCGGGGCAAAATTAGTAACATTTTTTTATATGACAAAACTTTATAGCAACTTTTTTTGCCTCATCCCTCCAAAGTAGGGTCGATTTCCGGGGTATCGTACCATTTGGAGTACATAAGATAGTTTCTGGCGATTTTCACATTGATTTCTCTGGACTGCGCCGGATCGACCATCTTGATGAACTTTGCGGGCGCCCCGGCCCACAACTCGTTGGGCCCGATTTTTGTCCGTGAAAGTACCACGGCACCGGCGGCTACGATGGCCCCCTCGCCAACCTCGGCATCGTCCATCACCACGGCGCCCATTCCGACGAGGGCGAACGGGCGGATTTTCGCGCCGTGGATGGTAACGTTGTGGCCTATCGACACATCGTCGCCGATTTCAATCGTGGATTTCTGATAGAGCGTGTGGAGCACGCTTCCGTCCTGGATGTTCACGCGGTTGCCGATGCGAATGGAGTTGACATCGCCGCGCAGGACAGTGTTGAACCAGATGGAGCATTCGTCGCCGATGCGTACATCACCGATGATGCACGCCCCGGGGGCCACGAAGCAGTCCTTGCCGAGCTCGGGCGTAAAGCCGCGCACGGGTATGATTGTTCCTTGCTGCATTGCTGTTTATTGTTTACGGGATATTGGGCGGGTCTTTTCTGCGAGCCATTCTGCCGTGGACTTGTCGAGTTCGGGGGTCAGGAGCTCGCGCACGCGGGCCTGATAGTCGTTGAGCCATTCGAGTTCCTCGTCGGTCATGATTTCCGTCTCGAACAGCGCAGGCTCAAAGGGACAGAGTGTGAGCGTCTCGAAGCGCAGGAAACGCCCGAATTCCGTTTCCATGGCCGGAACGCAAAGCACGAGGTTCTCGCAGCGGATGCCGTGGACTCCTTCCTTGTAGAGACCCGGCTCGTTGGAGACGATCATGCCGGGCTGCAGGGCTACGTCCACATAGTTCAGGCGGATACTCTGCGGACCTTCATGGCAGCCGAGGAACTGCCCTACCCCATGGCCCGTGCCGTGGAGATAGCTCATTCCCTCGCGCCAGAGGAACTGGCGGGCGATGGCGTCGAGCTGCGCGCCGCGGGTGTCGTCCGGGAAAATCATCCGCGCGAGGGCTATGTGGCCCTTCATCACGAGGGTGAAGTCGTGACGCTCCTCCGCGGTGGGTGTGCCCAGGCAGATGGTGCGCGTCAGGTCGGTTGTGGCGTCGGGGTACTGAGCGCCGGAGTCGATGAGCAGTAGGCCGTGCGGTTCCAGTACCGCCGACGACTCCTCGTCAGCCTCGTAATGGACGATGGCGCCGTGAGGGCCGTAACCGGCGATGGTGCCGAAGCTTTCGTCGAAGAAAGCCGGGGAAGAAGAGCGGTGGCGGTGGAGGATGGCATCAACGTCAAGCTCCGTGGTGCGGATTCCGGCCGCAATGCGGTCCTCGATTTCCCGGAGGCTGCGGCACATGGCCACACCGTCGCGCACCATGGCGCGGCGGATTCCGGCAAGCTGGACCTCGTTCTTGCATGCCTTGGGGAGAGCGGCGGGCGACGACTGCGCGAGGATTGCCCTGGAACCGAGGATGTCGCGGACGGCGCCTGTGGTGCGCGCGGCCTCAACGCGTACGCGCACGTCCCCGGGTAATCCGCGCAGGAAGTCGGGAAGAGAGTCGTAGGGACGGATTTCCACGTCCTGCGCCGCGAGATACTTCTCCACCTCGGGAGTCATCTTCGCGGGGCTGACGAAGAACACGGCCTTGCCGCCCTCGCTGGCGTCGATATATAAATAGGAGATGGCCACGGGATTGTGCTTGACATCGCTCGAGCGTATGTTCAGAATCCACGCCACCTCGTCCAGGGCCGAGAACAGAAGCGCGTCGGCCTTCTCGGCGCGCGCTCTCTCGCGCATGAGTTCGATTTTCGAAGCCGCAGACGCGCCGGAGTACTTCTCGTCATGGAGGAAGAGCTTGCCTTCGGGAAGGGCGGGACGGTCGGGCCAGAGACCTTCGGCCGGGTCGAAATCGGTTCTCAGGGCGATTCCCTCGGCGGCAAGCTCCCCGGCGAGGGTGTCAACAGCGCGGATGCTGAACATCATGCCGTCAACGCCCACGGCGTGGAAACGCCCGGGATGCGACTTGAGGTATTCGGAAATCGACGGCGTGGAGGCCAGACCGTCCTTCATGAGAAGGATGCCGGAACCTTCGAGCTGACGGGCGGCCTGAAGGAAGTAGCGCGAGTCGGTCCATAGAAGGGCCGCGTCGGCGGTGACCACGAGGTCGCCGGCCGAGCCGGTAAACCCGGAGAACCAGCGGCGCGTCTGCCAGCGCGAGGTGATGTATTCGCTGGCGTGAGGGTCGGCCTGCGGAATGATTACGGCGTCAAGGCCTTCGGCCGCCATGCGGCGTCTGAGGGCCTCTATGCGTTCTGAGTGTATGTTTGTCATTGTCTTATGAGTTGATTGCGAGACTAATAGGATTTCAGCGGAGGAAGGAAGGCATCGGGGATGTGCTCGAGGGTGTAGTCCTCGGGAGTGCCCGAGATGCCGATTATGTCGAACTGGGGGTCGTGCGGCAGCTTCGTGGCCGAGAAATAGGCGTTTGCCGCGCGGATCATGTGCATCATCTTCCTGCGGTCGACAGCCTCGATGGGGTCGTCGTCGGGATTGACGCGGGTTTTCACCTCCACGAAAGCCACGCGGTCATCCTTCATCGCCACGATGTCGATTTCGAGATGCCCGAGCCGCCAGTTGCGCTCGAGAATGGCATAACCTTTCCCTACGAGGTAATCGACGGCAAGGTCCTCGCCCCACTTTCCGATGAAATTGTGTTCGGCCATACACCGCAAAATTAATAAATCCCCGCAATTTAAGCAAAAAACGTTCCTAAAAATTCTTCGAAGGGTCGTGTCTCGTCATGTCTCATTTTCGTTTAAGAAATTCCAGACCGATTTTTTCCACTATGCCCGTTACCAATGCGTTACCCATAAGAAATGCGCGCCGCACATCGGTAGCTCCATACGTATGGTTGTCTGGGAACATATTCAGCCTCTCTAACTCGACGGGCACAAGCCTACGATAGCGTCCTGAAGGAGTCTGGATTACATGCTTAAAGCGCGAAGGGGAACCGCCGCCTTCACCGGTAATTACAGTGCGTGATGGCATATCTGTCCGGTCTGGAAAAGCCATCGCTCCTTCGGAATAATTATATTCGAAGCCAGTGGCCTTATTTATCCTCTTTTCTGATTTTCCGCCCTTTGCATATGCCCATTTCGGAACATCCTCTTCTGCTATGAAGTATTCGTCCGGTACGTCATGTTCAGGCACAAGGATATCTCCGAGTGTAATACAAGGTCCTGCATAGCAGGAAGTCAGCACCTCTGTAGTGACAATCCGGCCCATCATAAGGCCGGAGTTTAGGAAAGGCGATTTCGTCTTGCCCTTATTGAATGTGGCGGATATCGTCGAAAGGTCACCATAAATTCTGAAAGTCGAAACAGCTTTTTCGGAAGTATTGGCAGGAAACGCCTTAGCCATGATACCATCCTTCTCTATCCATTGCGCAGGCGATACAACTGAATCAGCAATTGGACTGTCTGCCTTAAACGCAAACATATAAGTACGACGCCGTCTTTGAGGCATACCGTATTCCGCGGCGTTTACCACTCTCCATTCCACACAGTACCCGAGGTCCGAAAGAGATGCAAGGATAATGGCAAAATCGCGACCCCGCTGTATCGCAGGCGAGCCAAGAAGTCTGTCAACATTTTCAAGTATCATATATGGCGGAGGATTCCGGTGAGTTTTGAGGATTCTGTGAATCTGCCACCAAAGCACTCCTTTTTTGCCTTCGATTCCTCCCGAATTTTTGAGAGTGGTAGCAACGGAGTAATCCTGACATGGGAATCCACCAACAAGCAAGTCTGCGTCAGGAATCTCATTGACCGACACCATGTTGATATCAACATTCGAATGCCCTGCCTCGCCGAATTCCCTACAGTAGATAATGGAGGCGTCCTGACGTTTTGTAGACGGCTCCCATTGGTTATTCCACACGGTCTTAAACCGTTCGGAGGCTCTCTCAAGGCCTATCCGAAACCCCCCGACACCCGCAAAAAGCTCAATAACACAAACATCGCCCTCCGACTTTTCCGGCCCAGAGTCTTCAAACAGCGACAGTTGTCTACATTTGCTGCTGTATTCCGCGACAGGTTCGCAAAGCACATGGTGTGTAGTATCTTTTGTAGCCTCGTACATTTTTAGTTGTTTGAATCAATTATACTTTTGATGTAGTCCTGATTGAACCAGTAGCAGTATTTCTCGCACATCCCGCCATTAGGATTGACTGTCAATTGTGCCTTGTTTGTCGCCTTGGGCCTAACATGGAATTTTTTACGGTCGCTTATGCTCCAGAATGCATCCAAATTTATGTTGTTGTCTCGGACATTCTTGCGAATATGTTCCCAGTATTTTTTCGCCGCTTCAATGTCATCAGGAGGCATCGTCCAGAAAAACGCCTTGTCAAGTACAAAGCACTCCTCTGTTGAATCCTCGCCTGTCGCATTGTTGTGCACCGTGATTGTGCGCCCCTTTACCGGCCTGAACACAACGAACAGGAAGCGGGTGGTGACAATCTCGTAGAGCTCAGACTCTGTCCACTCGTCATTCTCAAGAATTTCACAATAATCTATGTTTTTGAACGACATTGCTTCCTTTGGCATTCCGTTTTCCCTTAGTCTGATTGTTTTCATGACTATGCCAGATTTCTCAAATTCCTCAGCCTTGGCAAGACGTTTGCTGACACCATTGGAGGCTATGAGCCCGCACACATCTGCATACTTGCATTTTGACTGATGAGGATCCACACCAAGCCTGTCACATATTTCAGTATAGTCAAGCCCAAGGAAAACGTTGAACCTATGCAGAATCACATTCTCGAAACCGCGGTCTCTCAACTCGCCGGAAGACACCAACTCAAATCCTACGCTTCCTTTTTCCGTATAATTGGTGTAATAGTTCCGTCCGGAATCAACGACGTGCCCAAGAAGGTATCTCATGTATGCCGGTTTAAGACTGAAAGCCCGCTTATTGGCTTTTTCAGTAGAAAAAGGCTGTGCTTGGAGTTGGTCTCCTTTCTGCCCTTTTCTACATGCTCCCAGATAAAGGGTATCACCCTCCGAAAGCAGATGAGCTTCACCACGGCGCACCTTCCCCGCGATTGTGTCGTAATCTTTCTTGATTTGAATCAAGTCCTTTTCAGGAATTTTCCAAAGAACTCTGAAAATGAATTCAAAATCATAAACCGGGGTGTCACCGGCATGAAGATAGAACAGTAGCAGCATCAATCGGCACTTGGCTACAAGGTGTGAATCCTCGAAACTGGTATCTACAAGTTCGAAATAATCAATCATCGTGCATACAAGTCTTTCTTTGATTCGCAACGAACCGTCTGTTCTTGACCGCAACAGTGGAGTACATTTCAATTCGAGATGCGCCTCATCGAAGTCTGCTTCACGCTTGGAGTTTATATCATATTTGAAGAATAGACTCTCTACCATCTGCCCAAGGCGCCCTTTTCCCTTTCGACACTTTGGAATGACTCCGTCTCCGAGTAGGCCGCGAAGCGACTTACCGACAAGGAATCGGCTGTATTCGAAAATTGACAATGGATTACTCCGGTCAAAGGATGATTCCTCAAAAGATTCAGCGTACATAATCGGCAACCTGATTGAATGTGTTCGAATGGATAGTCAAGGCAAAGATACGAATTTTTTCCCACAGACTGATTCCTGATTATGTGTTTTTGTGTTTCTATCGGAATTTTAATCCATCTGTCCATCCAGAATTTCCGCGCGTTCTTTCAACTTTCCGGAGCGCCGGCGCGTTCTTATTCCAAACAAAAACGAATACGACTATGACCGCGAACCGATTGCACCCCGCGGATGATGTGCTTGTAGAGCTTTATCTTGAAGGCAAGAAGGTCGATACCTTCGAAGGCTCAGGATATAACACTGTCCGGGAAGCCGTCCAGAGCGCCTTCGAGTGCTCGGAGCGCCCGAACCTCAATATCGAGGACTATGTTTTCCGCGTGACCGACCTGGCCGACGGCACCTCGGCCCGTTACCGCGTAAACGCCGGCGGAAACCTGAGACTCATTCCGGAAGAATAACACGTCTCCATAGCAAAAGTATCTGAGCCCGTCCCTTTATCCCGTTGAAAATAAAGAAGGGGCGTGCTTCGGTGTGTCCATGTTTATTCTCTGCCGCTTACGCAACAGCTCCAACCGTAATACCGCACAGGGCAAAATAACGGATTCGTTGCATTTCCGGCAAGAATCCGGCTCTAAATATGCAAAACTTCTTTTATAATTCAAAACTTTTGAGTACTTTTGCGCTTATAATTCCAAAGTGGGCCGGCGAGCATGCCGCACACCAAAGTTGAACCTAACCACTTTACCCCTGAAATGGCACGACAGTATTTCGACACTCTCGACACGACAATCCTCCAGGCTCTCAGCACCAATGCCCGCACCCCCTACCTCGAAATCGCCCGTGATTACGGCGTTTCGGGCGCCGCTGTCCACCAGCGCGTACAAAGACTCATGGCCAATAAGGTAATCTGCGGCTCCGAGCTCCTCATCAACCCCTCGACCCTCGGCTACGACACCTGCGCCTACGTCGGACTCTTCCTCCGCGATCCCTCCCAGTTCGAGAAAGTGGTCGAGGCTCTGCGCAACATTCCCGAAGTAGTGGAATGCCACTTCACCACAGGCCAGTACGACATATTCATCAAGCTCTACGCCCGCAACAACGACCATCTACTCCACCTCCTACAGAACGAAATTCAGGCTCTGGGCTTCGCCCGCACCGAGACCCTCATCTCCTTTCAGGAAGTGTTCAAGCGTCAGGTGCCCCTCTCCGGCGGAGAGCCCGAAAACAACGACAAATCAAACAAATAAACCATACAAACCACACCCTTTTAATCATGGATATTTCACATATCGAACACATCGGCATCGCCGTTCCCAGCCTCGACGAGGCCATTCCTTTCTACGAAAACATGCTCGGCTTCAAATGCTTCGCCATCGAAGAAGTGGCTGACCAGAAAGTGCGCACCGCCTTCTTCAAGGTAGGCCAGACCAAAATCGAGCTCCTCGAAGGCACCAGCGAGGACAGCGCAATCTCCAAGTTCATCGCCAACAACGGCGGCCGCGGCGGCATCCAGCACATCGCTTTCGCCGTCGAGGACGGCGTGGCCAACGCCCTCGCCGAAGTCGAGGCCAAGGGCTGCCGCCTCATCGACAAGGCTCCCCGCAAGGGCGCCGAAGGCCTCAACATCGCTTTCCTGCACCCCAAGAGCACGGTAGGCACTCTCGTCGAGCTCTGCGAGGACCCCAACAAGTAATCCACCCATCCTTTTAAAATCCATACTCCACCACGAATATGAGCACCCAGCTTGAAAAGGTAAAAGAACTCATAGAACTCCGCAACGAGGCACGCCTCGGCGGCGGCCAGAAGGCCATCGACAAACAGCACGAACGCGGAAAATATACAGCCCGCGAGCGCATCGCGCAGCTCCTTGACGAAGGCTCCTTCGAAGAACTCGATATGTTCGTGCGCCACCGCTGCACCAACTTCGGTCAGGAAAAGAAATCTTATCTCGGCGACGGCGTCGTTACCGGCTACGGTACTATCGACGGCCGTCTTGTTTATGTCTTCGCACAGGACTTCACCGTCTTCGGCGGCTCCCTCTCCGAGACCATGGCCCTCAAGATCTGCAAGATCATGGACATGGCAATGAAGATGGGCGCGCCCGTAATCGGCCTCAACGACTCCGGCGGCGCACGAATCCAGGAAGGCATCAACGCCCTCGCAGGATACGCCGAGATTTTCCAGCGCAACATCATGGCCTCCGGCGTGATTCCCCAGATTTCCGCCATCCTCGGCCCCTGCGCCGGCGGCGCCGTTTACTCCCCCGCCCTCACCGACTTCACCATCATGGCCAAGGGCATCAGCTACATGTTCCTCACCGGTCCGAAGGTTGTCAAGACCGTGACCGGCGAAGACGTGACCCAGGACGCCCTCGGCGGCGCTGAAGTCCACTCCTCGAAGAGCGGCGTCTGCCACTTCGCCGCCGAAGACGGCGAGGACGCTCTCCGCATCATCCGCAAGCTCTTCAGCTTCATCCCCCAGAACAACATGGAAGAGCCCCCGCTGGTGGAATGCACCGACCCCATCGACCGCCTCGAGGACTCCCTCAACGACATCATCCCCGACTCCGCCACACGTCCCTACGACATGTACGAGGTAATCGGAGCCATCATCGACAACGGCGAATTCCTTGAAGTTCAGCGCGACTACGCCCGCAACATCATCGTAGGCTTCGCACGCTTCAACGGTCAGGCCGTCGGCATCGTCGCCAACCAGCCCAAGTACCTCGCCGGCGTGCTCGACAGCAACGCCTCCCGCAAGGGCGCCCGCTTCGTCCGCTTCTGCGACGCATTCAACATTCCCCTCGTCACCCTCGTCGACGTGCCCGGGTTCCTTCCCGGCACAGGTCAGGAATACAACGGCGTCATCCTCCACGGCGCCAAGCTCCTCTACGCCTTCGGCGAAGCCACCGTGCCCAAGGTTACCGTCACGCTCCGCAAGAGCTACGGCGGCTCGCACATCGTGATGAGCTGCAAGCAGCTCCGCGGCGACATGAACTACGCATGGCCCACCGCCGAAATCGCCGTGATGGGCGGTGCAGGAGCCGTCGAGGTGCTCTACGCCAAGGAAGCAAAGACCGCCGAGAACCCCGCCGAGTTCCTCGCCGAGAAGGAATCAGAGTACAACAAGCTCTTCTGCAACCCCTACAACGCCGCCAAGTACGGCTACATCGACGACGTCATCGAGCCCCGCAACACGCGTTTCCGCGTGATTCGCGCCCTCCAGCAGCTCGCCACCAAGAAGGTGACGAATCCCGCCAAGAAGCACGGCAACATTCCCCTCTAAACTCCAATCCGCACCTTTCAGATATGATTAAGAAAATCGCTATCGCGGTGACCGCCTTGCTCCTGTGCGCCGGCTCCGGCCTCGCTCACGACCGCAAGGCCCTTCGCATCAACGAAGTGATGGTCACCAACACCTCCGGCGTCGTCGACGAATACGGACAGCGGCAGGCGTGGATTGAGCTCTTCAACGCCAACTTCTCCCCGCTGGAAATCTCGAGCGTCTACCTCACAAACGACTCGACCCAGCCCCGCAAGTACCCCGTGCCCCTCGGCGATGTCAACACCCGCATCCCCAAGCGCCAGCACGTCGTGTTCTTCGCAGACGGCGAGCCAAACAAGGGCACGTTCCACACCAGCTTCACGCTCGAGCCCGGCGTCGACAACTGGATAGGCATCTACGACGCCGACGGCCACACCCTCATCGACTCCGTGGTGATTCCAGCATCGCTCGGCGCCGACCAGACATGGGCCCGCACATCCGACGGCAACGGCGAATGGGCAGTGCGCACCGGCGGTGACGCCGACTACATCACCCCCTCGAGCGCAAACGTCATCAAGGACACCAACAAGAAAATCGACGAATTCGCCGCACGCGACAAAAACGGCTTCGCCATGACCCTCATGGCAATGGGAGTGGTCTTCTCGGCCCTCCTGCTCCTCTGCCTCGCCTACTACGGCATCGGCAAGATCGGCGCCGCCGTCTCCGCCCTCAACAAGCGCCGCGCCCACGGCGTAAGCAAGGAAGAAGTCGCCACCGACCTCTGCGGCCACGACTCCGGCGAGGAAATCGCCGCTATCGTCATGGCTCTCCACGAGCACCTCAACGCCCACGACACCGAGAGCGCCGTCCTCACAATCAACAAGGTGAAGCGCGCATACTCCCCCTGGAGCTCGAAAATCTACGGCATCCGCACAATGCCCGAGCACCACTTCAACAAGCGTTGATTCCCGAATTTCAAAACGGTTTTCACAAAATCCACTATCATCAAGCCATCAACCACAATGAAAGAATACAAATATAAAATCAACGGCAACACCTACAAGGTTGCCGTCGGCGACATCGACGACAATATCGCCCAGGTGGAAGTCAACGGTGTCCCCTACAAGGTAGAACTCGAGAAGGCTCCCGCGGCGAAGGTTGCCGCCGTGCGCCCCTCAGCCGCTCCCCGCACAGCCACCGGCGACAAGATCATCGCCAAACCCGCCGCTGCCGCCACCGGCGGCGCCCCCGTCAAGGCTCCCCTGCCCGGCACGGTTCTCGCCGTCAACGTCAAGGTCGGCGACACGGTCAAGGCTTCCGACGTCGTAGTTCTCCTCGAGGCTATGAAGATGGAGAACGCCATCCACGCCGGCCGCGACGGCCGCGTGGCCTCCGTGAACGTCGCCCAGGGCGAATCCGTCCTCGAAGGCGCCGCGCTCATCACCCTCGAATAATCACCGAAACACATAAACCCCTGATAGATTTTCCATGTCATTCGGCGATTTTATCCTCAACAACCTGCAGCAGTTCTGGGAACTGACAGGCTTCGCCAATGCCGAGTTCGGCAACTTCGTGATGCTGGCCGTGGGTCTCTTCTTCATTTGGCTCGCCATCAAGAAGAACTTCGAGCCCATGCTCCTCGTGCCCATCGGCTTCGGCATCCTCATCGGCAACATCCCCTTCAACACCGAGGCCGGCCTCGAAATCGGCATCTATGAAGAAGGCTCCGTCCTCAATATCCTCTACAACGGCGTAAGCGCCGGCTGGTATCCCCCGCTGATCTTCCTCGGCATCGGCGCCATGACCGACTTCTCGGCCCTCATCGCCAATCCCAAGCTCATGCTCATCGGCGCGGCCGCCCAGTTCGGCATCTTCGGAGCATACATGGTGGCCCTCGCCATCGGCTTCGCTCCCGACCAGGCCGGCGCCATCGCCATCATCGGCGGTGCAGACGGCCCCACGGCCATCTTCCTCAGCTCCAAGCTCGCTCCCAACCTCATGGGCGCCATCGCCGTCAGCGCGTACTCCTACATGGCCCTCGTGCCTGTGATCCAGCCCCCGCTGATGCGTCTCTTCACCACGAAGAACGAGCGCCTCATCAAGATGAAGCCCGCCCGCGCCGTCTCGCAGAACGAGAAGATTATCTTCCCCATCGTGGGCATGCTCCTCACCTGCTTCGTCGTGCCCTCAGGCATTCCCCTGCTCGGCATGCTCTTCTTCGGCAACCTCCTGCGCGAATGCGGCGTGACGACGCGCCTTGCAAAGACGGCCTCCAACGCCCTCACCGACATCGTGACGATTCTCCTCGGCATGACCGTGGGCGCCTCCACCCAGGCCTCGCAATTCCTCACCCCGCAGACAATCTTCATCTTCTTCCTCGGATTCATGGCTTTCGTGATAGCATCCTCCTCCGGCGTGCTCTTCGTGAAGCTCTTCAATCTCGTCCTCCCCAAGGACAAGAAGATCAACCCCCTCATCGGCAACGCCGGCGTGTCCGCAGTGCCCATGAGCGCTCGAATCTCCAACAACCTCGGCCTCGAATACGACCCCTCCAACTATCTGCTCATGCACGCCATGGGCCCGAACGTTGCCGGCGTAATCGGTTCCGCAGTCGCCGCCGGCGTGCTCCTCGGCTTCCTCGCCTGAGCATAGCCTCGCATACCTGACAAAATCCCCCGGGCCTCCACAGAGAGAGACCCGGGGGATTTGCTGTATGATATATTGTATCAGTCGCCCGTCTCGACGTGCTCGCCGACAATCTTGTAGTTGTTGTTGCGGACAAAGCTGAGAATCTCGCGGCGGACGAGGCCGTCGTCGATGTCTGCCTCGATGCGCTTGAGCGCGTTGAAAAGCGAGGTCGAAGTCTGGTAGATATGGCGGTAGGCCTTCGCCACATCGTCAATCTGCTGCTCCGTGAAGCCGGCGTGCTTGCCCATGATTACGGAGTTCACGCCATAGTACACGGCCGGATTGTGCGCCATGATGGTGTACGGCGGCACATTCGAGCTGATGCGCGTGCCGCCCTTCACGAGCACGTACTTGCCGATATGGCTTTTCTCATTGACAATGACGTTGGACGAAAGAATCGAGCCGTCCTCGATTTCAACGTCGCCGGCCACGGTCACACCGTTGCCGAGCACGCACTTGGGCGCCACGTGCGAATCGTGGCCGATATGCGTCTTCGCGAGGAGAAAACACTCCGCGCCGATGGACGTCACGCCATCCGGGCGGATGCTGCGGTTGATGATCACCTGCTCACGGACCACGGTGTTGTCGCCAACAGTGCAGCGCGTGGGTTCGCCTTTCCAGCGGAAATCCTGAGGCTCGGCGCCGACGATGGCGCCCTGGTACACGCGCACGTTCCGCCCGAGCGTCGTTCCCGCGAGAATGCTCGCATAAGGCTTGATTTCACAGCCGTCGCCGATTTCCGTGTCGGCGTCGATATAGGCGAAAGGATGGATTGTCACGTCGCGGCCGATTTTGGCCTTGGGGTCGACGTATGCTAAAGGACTTATCATAGGGTTCGGTATTGATTTAACGGTTAGTTTGGTTTTCATTCGCAAATCTAACAAATAAAAACAGAAAATGCAACCGAAAGCCCGAAAAAAAAACCGTCTATGAGTCAATCCATCTGAAAATAATCCGTTTTTCGCCATCATGCGGGAAGTGGGCGAACTCTATCTCGAAATTCTTCTCGAGCGGGAGCAGGAGCATTGCCGTCATGTCGTCCGTCGACTCCGGGTCGAGCTTGAAGAAAGTCCAGCCGCCCGAACGCCCGATGAATTTCAGTCCTTTGAGGATTTTAAAGGGCAGTTCGAAACCGGGCGCGAACTTGCCGAAGGCTATCACCGAGTCCGGAGAGCTGAAGGCGCAGCGGTTGATTCTGAACAGACGGTCGTAGCCGATGGTCCGGCGAACTGCATGGGCAACCACTCCGGCGCTCCCGCCGGGCCCGAGGGATATGGATATTCTAAGGTAAGGCACCAGGAATCCGGCGAAAGTCCGGCCCACTCGTCGGCTCCGGCAAAGATGGCCGTGACCATACGGTAGGCCACAAGCGAGCAAAGCTTGAAGTCATACTGGCATTCCCTTTCGAGCCTCGAAGGGATATAAGGCAGACCGAACTCGCGGTAAGTCCGCTCGGCCTCCGCATAAATCTCGTCAGCCATCCGGCACTTTTCATCTGACGCCGACCACCACAAATGTCTTGTTGATTCCTTCATAACAGCCTGTTATATTGATTCCCCGCAAAGATAAATATTTTCCCCAATCCATACAAATTCCACGCGAAACAAACGACACAAAGCGCAAAATCAATTATCGCGCTGAAGGGACGCACGGCTCGTGCGTCCTCTGCCAATATCTTGAACATTAAACGGTTAATTAGGACGCACGAGCCGTGCGTCCCTACAATTCGCTGTTTTTCAGCGCTCACGTTATCTCAGAACCTATAAGTCACGCCGAGGCTCCAGCGGTTGCGCTCCAGATCGGTCTCCGGGGTATTGAGGTGCTGACGGTATGTTCCCTCTATTGTAACAGGGCCAACGGGAACGCCGAGTCCGAAAGTCCAGTAGGAATACGTCGCTCCGTTGCTTATGTCGGGATGGGTTGGATGGTCCTTCTGATGGTTGTAGAAATACCAGTCTACCGTCGGTCCGGTGAAGAACTCGAGGTATTTGAAGAACCGATAACCGACGAAAGCATTGATTCCGGTGCCGATGGAGTTGAATTTCGGACTTGTCGGGCCCATTCCAGGATAGGTGAGATCAACCATTTCACGATAATCGCCCCAGCGGAAGTTAATGTTGATTTTCGGGCGCACGAACAGACCTTTCACCACAGGCAGGGTGAGGTTGTAAGCCCCGCTAATCTTGAAACCGTAGGACCTGAGCGAACCCGTGGAAACAATACCGTCGACATAGGCGCTCTCATAGTTCGACTGCTCGTACTCCACACCGGCAACCCATCCCCGCTCCTGAGCGGAGAGCGCAGGCACCGCTATAGCGGCACAGGCAAGCGCTAAAATCAGTAATTTCTTCATAAGACTTTGATTTATTTGAAAGTTGTTTTGGTTACAAATTTATTTAATTGTTATGAAATTTCAAAATATTTTTTTTGTTAACATCGGGCAATTTTAAATTTCCGATAAAAAAATACCTCCGACGGGGCGGACGCGCTATGGCGCGTCCCTACAGCCGTTTGTCTATAAGCACATTGCCGAATAGGATTATTATCAGACGTATCACAAATTATTGTTTTCTAATGTTTATAATGTGTTTATCAAATAATTATATATCAAATATTTGTAGGGACGCGCCATGGCGCGTCCGCCTCGCCTGAACATTTTTAATGGTTTTCATTATAATATTTGTTATTTGAACTTTAATTTGAGTAAGATGACTTTACTCAATCCAGCCTTCGTATTCGTTGGATTGGGTTTTGATGTAGATCTGGACGGGAAGGTCCGTTGCGCGTACGGTTACGACGATGGGGGCGGCGGTGGCGTGGAAGCCGGTGTAGATGGTCTGTACTCCGCCTTCGCGCAGGCTTACGCGGGCCATGCCTTCCGGCTCGGCAAAGGTGATGGTGAGAACATGACCGTCGAGTAGGCCTCTAACGATATTTTCAGCATCCGGTGTTCTTGGATGTGGCTTGACTCGTGGTGGAAGTTCGATTTCCTTAGGGTCCGACGGTTTTGGGGGATCTTTCGCGACTACATGAGTGGATGCAAATGCCATCGCAATGAGGAGTGCAATTGGTTTGAAGTAAGTTTTCATATCAAAATCTTTATTGATTCTGATGCAAAATTAGTGATTATTATTGACCCAATATCAATAACCCGTATGATAAAAGTTAATCTTTGCACGGTGTAGTTCATTGAATAACAGCAGGTTAAAAACATGAATTTTAACCCCAGACAAAACAACTGTTTATCAACAAGATATGTGAAATACGCGGATAATCAGCGCGTTGCCAACATTCTCAGTACCTCGTCTTTATACTGGCTTGATGACGAAAGTATTTTCTCCTTTAACTTTCTTCTTCTATTGTAATAATATATGTTGTCCTTTAACTGACAAACAATGCAAATAGTTTTGGCTGATAAATTTGCCAGTGTAAGCAATAATAGAGCTCTGTCCTGAGGCCTTAAATCGGGTAATGTGTCATAAAGTTTAGACGCAATTCCATCAAAGTAGCTGTCAAGGACCTGTTCAATTTTACTTAGACTATCCTTGCTCCCGATTTTTTGAAGTGTCTTTTCTATGTCTTTAATAAGAGAAGCTTTTACTAAATTAGAGGCATCTTTCTTTTCATAGTAATCCTGACACATCAGATTTACAATCTCAAATCTTTCCGCAAACAGCTCTTGAATACCAAGCAATGCTTTGTCACTTTGTTTGCTTTTTTCGTCAACTCTTTGTTCAAGCTCTTTAAGTGACATCTGTTGTGCCCGAATAGACCCTACAAGCTGTCTTATATATTCTTCTTGTTGCTTCGAAATCAAAAACACTTTATGTTTTTTATGTCTGTAGCAAATATAAACAGTTGCTAATATGATGACTACTCCGATAAGGACAAAAATCAATAGCATTCTGAACCTCTCAGCCTCACTGCTCTCTTTCAAAAATTTGCTTTTATTGTAATCGTTTTCAATCAATCCGATATTGTCATTGCATAATTTTAATAATGAATCGTTTTGTATATTGGACATCTTTTCAAAAAATTTGAGGGCCGCAACAGTATCTCCCGAAGCCATATTATACATATAATTTATATAATTGAAATCCTCTATAGATAAATCCGATAAAGTGTCATTTATTGCCTTATCTATTGCTGTTTTAGCCTCTAACAGGTTTCCACTCTTGATAGCCAATAAAACTGGGATTGTCTTATTCTGTAGCGCCCCTGATTTATTGTATTTCAATGAAGAGTCGACTGACTCTATTGCTTTTCCTAAATTTTCGAGTCTCAAGAATGGACGTATTCTGCATTCATATGCATATGCGGTCAGTTTAAAATCTCCAGAATCAGCTTGCGAAAGTACGCTGTCGGTTAAAGCAAGAGACTCTTCAATTTGGCTAATATTACATAGGTTGCGGGCTATATCCACCAACATGAATAGAGATGTCCTTTTTTTCCCGACTAATATATAATACGGCTTTTCGCTCGTGTTTGCAAGCTTCAATAAAATTGTAATTATAGTTGTAAATGTCTGCTATCTGGTCGTTTATTTTAGCCAAATAAAAAGTATCTCGACTTTCCTCCGCTATGTCAAGCGCAGTAAGAGCGTCCATCATTGCGCTTTTGTAATCCGCTCTATAATATTTCTTTTGAACTCTTTGAAATAATGCACGCATAAGGCGATTCCGATCATTATTCCTTTGAAATTCTGATATAGCTAAACTGATTAGTGAATCGTTAGCATCGTCTTGATAGAGCTTATAGTCGACCTCGGCCTGAAGGAGGTCGCGGAGGGCGAGGTCTTCGCGGGTGTCGATGGTGTTGCGGGGGATGTTTTTTAAAATTTCTCTTGCAGAGTCGGGGAGGCTGTCGAGGATGGACTCGGCCCGCAGGAGCTCGCCGTGATATTTTCCGCCGCCACACGCCGCGAGGGCCATCCCCAAGAGGATGGCAACGCTGACAATCAGTAAATTGCGAAGGTCTGTGTACTTCATATCCCTGCGTGCGGTATGTTTCCGACGGCAAATATACGTTTTTTTTCGTCACAAAACGAAAAAGACGCTCCGGACGGCGGCGCAGGGCCGGGGTCCGGAGCGTGGAGGTATGGGTTTAAGTTTCGGCTCAGCGGCCGCCGCCGAGGCTCTGGTAGAGCGAAATTACAGCGCGGGCGCGGGCGAGGTCGTTGCTGATCTGCGAAATCTGCGAACCGAGGAGACTCTGCTGGGCGGTGAGCACTTCGAGATAGGTTGTCTGGCCCGTGGAGTAGAGAAGGAGGTCGTTGGTGTATTCCACGCTCTTCTCGAGGTTCTCCACCTGGAGGCGCAGAGCCTCGGACTTCTCAAGGCTCTTGGTGTAGACCGTCAGGGCGTCGCTGACCTCGGCCGAAGCGGACATGAGGGTGTACTCGAAGGTGTTCATGGCCTGCTGCTGCTGGGCCTTGGCGGCCTCAAGGCGCGCGATGTTCTGGCCGCGGGCGAAGAGCGGAGCCACGAGCGAGCCGGCGAGCTGATAGAACCATCCGCCGGGATTCTTGACCATCGAGCCGAGAAGGTTGGTGAAGCCGCCGTTCACGGAGATTGTGAGTCCGGGATAGAAGGCGGCGCGGGCGGAGTTGGTGGCGTAGTAGGCCACGGCGAGGCTCTGCTCGGCGGCGCGGACGTCGGGACGGGAGCTCAGGGCCTGCATCGGCACGCCCTGCTCGTAGGAGGTCGGGAGCGCGAGTTCGACCTTCGAGGCCACCTGCCATTCCTGCGGAAGGGTGTTGAGCAGGAGGCTCATGGAGTTGTTGAGCTGGTCGAGGCTCACCTCAAGGTCGGTGATGGAGGCGAGGATGTTGTAGTACTGCGCCGCTGACTGCACGACGGCGGCCTCGGTGACGCGGCCGGCGAGCTTGAGGTTGCGCATGGTCTCGACGCTTTCCTTCCAGAGCACCGCGGTGTTGCGCGAGAGGGCGAGCTGGTCCTTGACGGCGGCGATGGCGTAGTAGGTGGAGGCTACGCCGCCGATGATCTGCGAGCGGACGGCCTGGGCGTAGGCCTCGCTCTGGTACACCTTGGCCTGCGCCGAGCGCTTACTGTTGAGGAGCTTGCCGAAGATGTCGATTTCCCAGCTTGCCTGAGCGGGGATGGAGTAGCTCCAGGCGATGTCGCTTCCGCGGTAGGAGGCGCCGGCACCGTTGGGCGCGAGGGCTATCGAGGGAAGGTAGGCCAGGCGCGCGCCCTTGAGGCCCGCGCGGGCGGCCTCGATGTTGAGCTGGGCGTTGCGCAGATTGGTGTTGTTGGCCAGCGCGCGGGAGATGAGGTCCTGAAGCAGAGGATCCGTGAACACCTTCTGCCAGGGCAGGTTGCCGAGCGCGGTCGAGTCGGAGGGCGTCTCCTTGGCCTCTGCATAGGCCCGGGTGAGCTCCGTGGAGGTGGGAGTCTCGTATTTCTGGTATATGTGGCAGCTGCCGAGGGCGGTCATCGAGAAGGCGGCCGCGCCGACGAGCAGTGTCTTGGCTATCTTGTTCATAATTCTTGTCGGGAAAAAGGGGTTACCGTACATACTGTTCGATTTCCTTGGCGATGTTTCCGTCCTTCTCCTCGTTCTGCCACTTGATGGGCTTGAACTTCTCCTGAATGGTCTGGAAGGTGACGAACAGGGCCGGAACGACGAAAATCTGGCAAATCATGCCGATAAGCATGCCGCCTACCGAGCCGGCACCGAGGGCCTGGTTGCCGTTGGCTCCGACGCCCGAGGAGAACATCATCGGGAGAAGGCCGATAACCATGGCGAGCGAGGTCATCAGGATAGGACGCAGACGGGCCGTGGCGCCCGCTATGGCGGCCTTGAAGATGCTCATGCCCGTCATGCGGCGCTCGAGGGCGAACTCCACGATAAGGATGGCGTTCTTGGCGAGAAGACCGATAAGCATGATGAGCGCGATCTGCAGGTAGATGTTGTTGGAGATACCGAACATCTGCGCGAAGATGAAGGCACCGGCGAGGCCGAAGGGAATCGACAGGATTACGGCAAGGGGGAGGATGTAGCTCTCGTACTGGGCCGAAAGGATGAGGAACACGAAGAGGAGGCAGAGGCCGAAGATTGTGGTCGTGGCGTTGCCGCTCGTTCCGGCTTCCTCGCGGGTCATGCCGGCGTAGTCGTAGCCGTAGCCCTGCGGGAGGGTCTGGTCGGCCACACGGCGGATGGCCTCGAGGGCCTCGCCCGACGAGTAGCCGGGAGCCGGCTGGCCGGAGACGGAGATACTCGTGAACATGTTGAAGCGGTCGAGAAGGTCAGGGCCGTAGACGCGCTTGAGCGTGAGGAAATTGGAGATGGAGGCCATCTCTTTGCCGTTGCGCACCTTGATGGAGCTGAGGGTCTCGGGACTCACGCGGGCGTCGGGCGCGGCCTGCATCATCACGCGGTAAATCTTGCCGAAACGGTTGAAGTTCGACACATACATACCGCCGTAGTAGCCCTGGAGGGTCTGGAGGAGTACCGCGGGGCTGAGGCCGGCCTGCTTGGCCTTGGCGGCGTCGATGTCAACGCGGTACTGCGGGAAGGCGGGGTTGAAGGTCGTGTAGGCCATCTGAATTTCGGGCTGGGCGTTGAGCTGGCCGAGGAAGTTCTGCACGATGCCGTAGAACTGGTTGATGTCGCCGCCGGTCTTGTCCTGCATCACGAGCTCGAAGCCGTTGGTGACGGAGTAGCCGGAAATCATGGGCGGCGCGAAAATCATCACGCGGGCGTCCTTAACTTCCTGCGCGGTCATGGCATACAGCTGTCCGATGACGGCGTCGGAGGATTCGGCCGATGTGCGCTCCGACCAGTCTTTGAGCTTGAGGATGAAGGTGCCGTAAGTGGCGCCCTGGCCGGCGATAAAGCTGTAGCCGTTGATGCTCTCGCGAATCTGCACGGCAGGGATGCGGGAGATGATTTCGTCAATCTGGGCGATGACTTCGGTGGTGCGCTCCTGCGAGGAGCCCGGGGGAAGGTCGACCATGACGAAGACCGTGCCAGTGTCCTCGTTGGGCACGAGGGCCGTCGGGGTCACGTACATAATCCAGCCGAGGAAGGCGATGGCGGCCACCACGGAGGTGAAGGCCGTGATCTTGTGGCGGCTGACGAACTCGGCGCCCTTGCGGTAGACGTCGAGGAGGCCGGCGTAGCCTTTCTCGAAGGCGGCGTGGAAGCGCTTGCCGAAGATGGCGAGCACCGTGAAGATGGCCACGGCCCAGGCGATGATGCTGAGCACCACATTGTGGAAGCCGTACCAGCCGAGCACGAGGAAGGTGATTGTGGCCACGAGGCCCACGAGGGTCAGCACGGGGGGGACGTTGATGCCGAAGCCGCCGCTGTAGCGTTCTTTCGCCACTTCATTGGCGGCCTTGTAGGCGTCCTTGACGCGCTCTCCGACGGTGCGCTTGTCATCCTTGTGAGGCTTCAGGAAGAGGGCGCAGAGCGCGGGCGAGAGCGTCAGGGCGTTCACCGCCGAGAAGCCGATGGCTATGGCCATGGTGAGACCGAACTGGCGGTAGAACACACCGGCGGTGCCGGGCATGAAGGACACGGGGATGAACACGAGCATCATCACGAGCGTAATCGACACGAGGGCCGAGGCGATTTCGTTCATGGCGTCGATGGAGGCGCGGCGCGCCGAGGTGTAGCCCGCGTCGAGCTTGGCATGGACGGCCTCGACCACCACGATGGCATCGTCCACCACAATCGCGATTGCAAGCACGAGGGCGGAGAGCGTGATGAGGTTGATGGAGAAGCCGATGAGGTTCAGCACGAAGAAGGTGCCGATAAGGGCCACAGGGATGGCGATAGCGGGAATGAGCGTGGAACGGAAGTCCTGAAGGAACACGTACACCACGAAGAACACGAGGATGAATGCCTCGATGAGCGTGTGGATCACGTTGTTGATCGAGGCGTAGAGGAAGTCGTTGTTGTTCATGGGCACCTCGAGGACGAGGCCCTTGGGCAGCTGCGCCTTCATGTTGTCGACAACCTGGAGGCAGTCCTCGATGATCTGCGTGGCGTTGGAGCCTGCGGTCTGGAAGACGATGGCCATGGTCGAGGGATGGCCGTTGGAGCGGTTGGCGAAGCCGTAGGTCACACGGCCGAGCTCGATGTCGGCCACGTCCTTGAGATAGAGCACCTCGCCCGTGGGAAGCGCGCGAATCACGATGTCGCCGAACTCCTCGGTGGTGGAGAGGCGGCCCTTGTAGCGCATGATGTACTGGAAGGACTGGTTGCCCTGTTCGCCGAAGGCGCCGGGAGCTGCCTCGATGTTCTGCTCGGAGAGGGCGGCGGAGACGTCGGAAGGCATAAGGCCGTACTGCGCCATCACGTCGGGCTTGAGCCAGATACGCATGGAGTAGTCGGCGCCGAAGCTCATCACATCGCCCACGCCGGACACGCGCTGGAGCTCGGGGACGATGTTGATTTTCATGTAGTTGTCAAGGAATTCGGCGGAGTAGGTGTCGCTCTCGTCGACCAGGGCGATGCCCACGAGCATCGAGGTCTGGCGTTTCTGCGTCAGCACGCCCACACGCGTAACCTCGGAGGGAAGGAGGTTCTGGGCCTTGGCCACACGGTTCTGCACGTCGACGGCGGCCATGTCGGGGTCGAAGCCCTGCTCGAAGTAGACGTTGATGGTGGCCGAACCGGTATTTGTGGCGGTAGACTTCATGTAGGTCATGCCCTCGGCGCCGTTGATGGCCTCCTCGAGAGGGGCGATCACGGAATTGAGCACGGCCTGGGCGTTGGCGCCCTGGTAGGTCGTCGTCACCGAGATGGTAGGCGGCGCGATGTCGGGATACTGCGTCACGGGGAGCGACGTCATACCGATTAGACCCAGGAGCACTATGAAGATGGAAATCACCGTCGAGAGCACCGGGCGGTTGATAAAGGTATCGAGTTTCACTTTGTTTGCTTATTGGAAATGTTGTGAATGCTGATTTATTTCTGAGCCCCCTGCTCTTGGGCGGGAGCGGCCTGCTGCTGGGCGGTGGTGGCGTCGACAGGCTGGATGGCCATGCCCTCGCGCACCTTCGTGCCCACGCCTTCGGTGACGACGCGGTCGCCGGGCTTCAGGCCGGAAAGCACCACGAAGCTCTTGCCGTCGCTCACGTTCTGAACCTGAACGGGGGTGGTGACGGTCTTGTTCGAGTCATTGAGAGTATAGACGAAACGCTTGTCCTGAACCTCGAAAGTGGCTTTCTGAGGAATGATGATAACGTTCTTATTGATTACGGGGATGGAGATGGTGCCGGTGCTTCCGGAACGGAGGCGTCCTTCGGGGTTGTCGAAGAGAGCGCGCACGGAAGCGGCGCCTGTGGAGCTCTCGATTACGCCGGAGACCGTGGCCACCTTACCTTTCACGGGATAAACCGAACCGTCGGCCAGAACGAGGTCCACGGCGGGCATCTCCTTGATGCCGACCTCGATGGAGCCCTTCTCGTTGAGTTCGAGGAGGTCTTTCTCGGTGAGGGAGAAGTAGGCGTATACCTCGGAGTTGTCGCTGACGGTGGTCAGAGGCTGGGCCGAAGAGGGCGAGGCGAGCGAGCCCTCGCGGTTGGGAATGGTGCCGACCACGCCGTCGCTCGGCGAGGTGACAACGGTGTAGGCGAGGTTCTTCCGGGCCGTCACGAGGCCGGCCTCGGCCTGTGCGAGCTGGGCCTTGGCCTGAGCCAGAGAGTTGGCGGCCATCTGCCACTCATATTCGCTGATGATGTTCTTTTCGAGAAGCATCTTCTTGTTCTGTTCTGTAATCTGCGCTGTGTTCAGGGCCGTGCGGGCCGAGTTGACTGCGGCTTCGGCCTGGGAGACGGCGGCCTGGAACTGCACCTGGTCGAGGGTGAAGAGCACCTGACCCTTGCGCACGTGCTGGCCTTCGTCGACATGGACTTTCGTGATGAAGCCTGTCACCTGCGGGCGGATGGCGATGTCGGTCTTGCCCTTGATGGTGGCGGGATAGGTCTTCGCCAGCTCGGAGTCCTCGGGGCTGACGGTCTGGACTGCGATTTGCGGAGCGCTCTGGGCGCCGGCCATTGCGGCGGACTGGTCTTTCCCGGAGCAGGCAGTGAAGGCGGAGGAGAGGGCGAGGCCGGCGAAGGCCACGCTCAAAATTCGTACTGCTTTCTTTTTCATTGTTTTATTCTATATGTGTATTGCTTTAATTCATAGAAAATGTACCGCTCCCTTCGGCCAACGAAGAGACACAAGCACGTAATTCGTTGCAAAATTACTCATTTTCGGCCGAATAGCGCTTGTCCTATTTGACAGAAAACTCTCCCAAAAGTCGAATCCATCGTTAATAATTGCAAAAGAAGCACTATTCTAATCAGTTATTAACGGCAACTTCTGTCTGTTCCATAGCGTTAAAGTAGTAAATCAATATTATTTTCGTAATTCTGGAAGATTTTTATAACCACTTTATTAGCAAGCAGTTCTGAGGATAAG
>CABUIC010000034.1 GCA_902491515.1 uncultured Porphyromonadaceae bacterium | reverse complement strand
AGAGTTGCCGTCCGAGGAGTAGGAGTGGTGGAAGGGGCGCCAGTAATTGTCGGGCGACATTTGGAATATGCGGTCGTCCGACCAGTTCAGAAAGTCGATGTAGCCCGTGTAGCTGAAATAGTATTCAGGGCGCAGAATCATTTCCTGTCCTTCGGGGATGTCAGGCATGACGAAGGAGACTGAAACATTCGACCCGGCGATGCCTCTGTAAAAATCCTCGGTGTAATTCAGCTCATAATGCTCGTGGCCGGCGGGGCGGAATCGTTTGCCGACATATCCGGGCTCATAAGCTTCAATACGGGATGCGTAGCCAACAGTTTCCCAGGGGGAAGGGATAGTACATGGCCACACCGAAAGACTGCGACATTATATGCTGGAATGAGAACTGGAAGTATTCTGTGTTGAGATATTTAATACCCTTTAGAGTGACAGTGACAGTTTCGCCGACTTTGGGGTTGGCGGGTTTGATTTCCACGCCGTCGGAGAGGGCGAGGACAGGTTCGTAACATTTGGGGTCGCGGTTGAGAAAGCGCTGGTCTTCAGCATCGGAGCCATTGGGTTTGTATATTTCAATTCCCGTGCCGTGTTTAATGGAGAAGCCGCTGGGGCTGTACCAGCCGTCGCAGAGACCTTCCCAGCCCCAGTTGATATGCCAAAATCCGTTGGAGTCAATGCCGTCCATAACCACGCAGTGCGAGCCGCCGAAATACTGTCCGCGGATGGAGAGAATCTGAGGCTCGTCGACCTGATTGAGAAATGTCGCCCAGTCGCGTTTGTCCACGCGTATTCTCGTATAGCCGTTGTACCGAAGAGGAACGATGCCGGAAGAGGCTTTCGTGCCGTATGAAGTTCGGGTGGCTTCCTGTGAGAGATCGGCCATGAAAAGTGCTACGGCATCGGCTTCTTCCATGGAGTAGGTGCCCTCCTCGTAGGTGTCGCGCATATGGTCCCAGTCGATACGGCGGTACTCGGTGCTTGCGGGTTGGCGATGATAATAAAGGAGTTGGGCCATGGCCGTGGTGGTGCAGCCGACGTACATAAATTTCTCGGCTTCGGTGTCGTAGGGGCAGTAGCGGTTGAAGGGATAGCCCTGACCCCATTTTGTGGTGAGATACGGACCTTTGATGGCTCTTCCGGCTGCGCGGACTTTGTTGACGGGAGCGCTTTCGGCGAGTTCAGCGGTGAAAATATCTTCGACGACAGTTTTATTCTCGTCCCTGAGGACGAATTCCCCTTCAGTGTTATATGCTACAATATCCCAGCTGGATTCGCTCTTTTGAAGCAGCACGAATCCGCCACCCGGGCGGTTGTAGACCTTGAACATATCGGATTCCGTGTCAATGCTTTCGAGCCTTAGGCTTTTGGCTTGCCTGAGGTTTTCGGGCGACGAATTGCGGAAGAATTCAGTGGCGATTTCCTCCGGAGTGGAGGCGAAAGCGCCGGCCGCTACGGAAAAAACCGTCAGCATGCCGAGGAAGAGGCGTCGATTGATGGTCATGAGTCAGGATTTAGGACTTTTGGTTATATAGTCCCGCAATTTAGCGATTATTTACCCCATGACCAAAAATTTAACAAGGATTAACAGACTAAAGCCCGCTAAAATCAGCCCCCGTAGGGCATTACGCGGGCGCCGAAGGTGCGCTCGTAGTAATCGACAAAGGCCTGGTTCACAAGTCGAGTTCCGCCGGGGGTGGGGTAGTCGCCCGAGAAGTACCAGTCGCCCGGGCAGTCGGGTACAGCCTTGTGCAGCCCCTCGAGGCTCTGGTAAAGGATGTCGACCTTGGCCGTCAGGGTGTCCGGTGTGAGCATCGCGCATATCGATTCGCTGATTTCCTCGTCGGTAAAGGGTGCGTAGATGTCCTTCACATGGTTCTCCTGCTCCGCCGGGGCTTCGACGAGGACGGCCCGGCGGCAGCGCTCGTAGGTGTCGTGGATGAGCGATACACGGCCCTGCTCCATCAGTAGCCTGATGGCCGCCCGGAAGGCGATGAGCTCCTCGAGGCGCGGCATGTCGATGCCGTAGTAGTCGGGGTAGCGCACCTGAGGCGATGATGACACAACGATGATGCGTTTCGGCGCGAGGCGGTCGAGGATGCGCAGGATGCTCTGTTTCAGCGTTGTTCCACGCACGATGGAGTCGTCGATTACCACAATGGTGTCCTTCCCGCGCCTGACGGAGCCGTAAGTCACGTCGTAGACGTGCGCCGCCAGGTCGTTGCGCGAGGTGCCCTCGGCGATGAAGGTGCGCAGCTTGATGTCCTTGATGGCGATTTTCTCGACGCGGACCGACCGCGCGAGGATTTCCGCAAGTTTTTCGTCGGAATGCTCTCCGGAGGCGCAGAGCGCCTTGATGTCCAGGAATTTCTTCTCGTTGCATAGGCGCTCGAGTTCCTGAACCATACCGATGAAGGCCACTTCCGCCGTGTTGGGGATGAAGGAGAAGACGGAGTCGTCGAGATTGCCGTCGAGCATCTCCATCAATGGCGGCACTATGTTGGCGCCCAGGGCCTTGCGCTCGCGGTAGATGTCCTGGTCGCTTCCGCGCGAGAAGTAGATGCGCTCGAAGGAGCACCGGCGGTTCTGTCCCTCGGGGAGGATGCGCCGGATGTCGACTTCGCCGCTTTGGGAGACGATGAGGGCGCATCCGGGCTCGAGCTCGTGGACCTCGTCGGCCTCGACGTTGAAGACCGTGCGTATCACCGGACGTTCCGAGGCGAGCACGGCGATTTCGTCGTTGCAGAAGTAGAATGCCGGACGGATGCCGTTGGGGTCGCGGAGGGCGAAGGTGTCGCCCGAGCCGGTGGCGCCGACGATGACGTATCCGCCGTCCCAGAGCGGCGCCGCGTCCTTCAGCACCTTTTCAATGCTCAGCTCTCGCTCGATGGCCCGGGAGAGCTCGGGGTCGCGCACGATGTCGCGGTATTTGCGGTAGACGCGGTGGTTCTCCTTGTCGAGGGCGTTGCCGATCTGTTCGAGAAGCAGCACTGTGTCGCCGTAGAGGCGCGGGTGCTGCCCGGTGGAGACGATGAAGTCGAATATTTCCCCGACGTTTGTCATGTTGAAGTTCCCGCAGAGCATCATCGCGCGCGAGCGCCAGTTGTTGCGGCGCAGGAAGGGATGGGTATATTCGAGGCCCGAGCGGCCCGTAGTGCTGTAGCGGAGATGCCCCATGTACACCTCGCCGATGAACGGTGTCAGCGTGTCGGCTTCCTCGGGGGTGAGGCTGTTGACATTGGCCGGGAGGGTCTTTCCTATGTTCTGGAATATCTCGTCGATGGCTCCGGTGCCGAGCGCACGTTCGCGGAAGACGTATTCGTGGCCCGGAACGGTGTTGAGCTTAACCACGCCGACTCCGGCCGCTTCCTGACCACGGTTGTGCTGTTTCTCCATCAGGAGGTACAGGCGGTCGAGGGCGTAGGTGTAGGAGCCGTATTTCCGTTTGTAGAATTCAAGCGGCTTGAGCAGTCGGATGAGCGCGACGCCGCACTCGTGTTTGAGTTGTTCCATGTGTGAGGGGGGGACGGTGGGGGAAGAAGAATTGCCCGCGGGGGCGACGGCACTCCCGCGGGCGGCTATAAAGGAAGAATAGACTTAGCGGATGAATAGAAGTTCGCGGTACTTGGGCAGGGGCCACATCTCATTGTCCACCATCAGCTCGAGCTTGTCGATGTGGTAGCGGATGGTCTCCATCGGGGCGAGCACCTCGGTGTAGTATGCAATGGCCTTCTCGCGCTCGTCGGTGATGGCGTTGGCCTTCTTGCGGGCGGCTACCATCTCGTCGACCTTGGCCTTGATTACGGTCATGTGGCGCGAGATTTTTTCGATGGTGTCGAGGTCGTGGCCCACGATTTCAGCGCCTTTCTGGCCCGAGAAGAGAGTCTTGAGCTTCACGACATTGTCAACGAGCATCGACTGGTAGCGCGTGGCCACGGGGATGATGTGGTTGATGGCCAGGTCGCCAAGTACGCGGGCCTCGATCTGGATTTTCTTCGTGTACATCTCCCACTTCACCTCATTGCGGGCCTCGAGCTCGACCTTGGAGAATACTCCCGTGCGCTCGAACATGGCTACCGAATCAGGCTTCAGGTAGGCGTCGAAAATCTTCGGCGGGCAGGTCTCGCAGTCGAGGCCGCGTCTTGCGGCTTCATCCTGCCATTCCTGAGAGTAGCCGTTGCCGTCGAAGTGTATGGCCTTGTTCTCCTTGATGAGCTCGCGGACCTCCGCGAGGATGGCTTCGTTCTTGCTTTCGCCCTTTTCCATGCGGGCTGTGACTTTTCCGTAGAAGTCGTTGAGCTGGTCGGCGACGGCGGCGTTAAGCGCTATCATCGCCGAAGCGCAGTTGGCCGAGGAGCCCACGGCGCGGAACTCGAAGCGGTTGCCGGTGAAGGCAAAGGGCGACGTGCGGTTGCGGTCAGTGTTGTCGATCATCAGCTCCGGAATCTGCGCGAGGCCGAGGGAATACTCCGCCTTGCCGGAGAGGTCCATGAGGTCGGCCACCGAGCTCTTCTCGATTTTGTCGAGCACTTCGGCGAGCTGGCTGCCCGTGAAGATGGAGATGATGGCTGGGGGCGCCTCGTTGGCGCCGAGGCGGTGCGCGTTGGTGGCGCTCATGATCGAGGCCTTCAAAAGGCCGTTGTGCTTGTGGACGGCAGCCATGACATTCACCACGAAGGTCACGAACTGGAGATTGTCCTCAGGCGTCTTTCCGGGGGCGAAGAGCAGTTTGCCGCGGTCGGTGCCGAGGCTCCAGTTGTTGTGCTTGCCCGAGCCGTTCACGCCCGCGAAGGGCTTTTCGTGAAGGAGCACGCGGAAATTGTGGCGCCGGGCGACCTCGGCCATCAGAGACATGAGCAGGAGGTTGTGGTCGTTGGCCAGATTGGTCTCCTCGAAAATCGGCGCGAGCTCGAACTGATTGGGAGCAACTTCGTTGTGGCGCGTCTTGGCGGGGATGCCGAGGCGGTGGCACTCGATTTCGAGGTCAAGCATGAAGGCCTCGACGCGTGAGGGGATGGAGCCGAAATAGTGGTCCTCGAGCTGCTGGTTCTTGGGGCTTTCGTGGCCCATGAGCGTGCGGCCGGTCATTACCAGATCGGGGCGGGCGCTGTAGAGGGCCTCGTCCACAAGGAAGTATTCCTGTTCCCATCCGAGAAAACTCTTGACGTGCTCTACGGCGGGGTCGAACAGGCGGGCGACTTTAGCGCCGGCAAGGTCTACGGCATTCAGCGCACGGAGAAGCGGGGTCTTGTAGTCGAGGCTCTCGCCCGTGTAGGAGATGAAGATTGTCGGGATGCAGAGGGTCTCGCCGAGAATGAAGGCCGGCGAGGAGATGTCCCATGCCGAGTAGCCGCGGGCCTCGAAGGTGTTGCGGATGCCCCCGTTGGGGAAGGACGATGCGTCAGGTTCCTGCTGTACAAGCAGCTTGCCCGTGAATTCTTCCATGACTCCGCCCTTGCCGTCGTGCTCGATGAAGGCGTCGTGCTTCTCGGCCGTGCCGTCCGTCAGGGGGTGGAACCAGTGCGTGTAGTGGCGCGCGCCGTTGTCGACGGCCCATCTTTTCATGCCTTCGGCCACGGAGTCCGCAAGGCTCCGCGAGATGGGCTTCTTGTTCTCGATGGCGTCCAGCAGGGCATCGTAGGTGCCCTTCGGAAGGTAGCGGAACATTGTCCCGCGGTTGAACGCCTTTTTGCCGTAATACTCTGAGGGACGCTCGGCCGGCGTAGTGACGGTCACGGCCTTGCGGTCGTATGCCTCTTCTACTACTTTGAAGCGTAAGGAACTTGACATATAATTAATGTAGGTTGATGAATGGTTCGCTTGTAAAGTTGACAGCCGCCTGTGCGCGGAGGCACAGACGGCTGTTAGGCGTTTCCTCGGGGATGCGGGTGCTCATACTGCCTGCAGAATTTCTGCAAGATCGGCTGAGCGCTCCCGGAATCTTTCGTTTCGAATGCATACCTTTGGAATTGATGGCGCAAAGGTACGCATTATTTTTTGTTCCGCAAAAAAATCTTTTCACTTTGCATAAAAAAATTTCACGGCAATAGAAAAGGCCGGAATCACTTTCGGCCTTTTCCTCACAATCGATTTATACCGGATCTGACAGTGATCCGATGTGCTGGCAAAATTATATAATTTTGCTTAATTATGCAACAAAATTATCGAAAAAGCGAGAAAAAAATTTCACGGGGTCTCGATTAGACCTCCGTGACCTTGCTCCGGGGTTTTACAAGCCATGCGCTCAGTTCCCATAATATATATATGGGAATGAATACCACGGCAAGAGTCAGAGGGTCGCCCGTCGGAGTGATCATGGCGGCCAGGACCACCAGTACAACTATCGCGTGGCGACGGTAGCGCGTGAAAAATTCCCGCGTTATGAGTCCTGTCTTCCCGAGAATCCATGCAAGGAGCGGCAGCTCGAATATGAGTCCCATCAGAAGAAGAAGCGTGACGAAGGTGTCCATATAGCTTGTCAGCGACACCACATTGGGGATGAGCGGGCTGAGCTGGTAGCCCGCGAGGAAGCGGAGGGTCAGGGGGAACACGAGGAAATATCCTACGGAGGCGCCGAGATAGAACATCGCGTTGCCGGCTATGAAGGCCGTGCGCGAATACCGCCGCTCCGATGGATATAGCCCCGGACGCACGAAGGTCCAGAGTATATATATAAGGGCGGGCAGCGTCATCACGAGAGCCATCCAGCATGTGGCCGACACATGGATGAAGAACTGGGAGGCAAGCTCGATGTTGACGAGCTGGATGTTCGTGGCTGCGGATTCCGGCTCGCTGAAGGACGCCTCCGCGAGCGCCGGGGCGATGCCCGCGATGCGCTCGAAGAGGCGGTAGGTGGGAAAATCCCCGCGCGTGGGCGCGAGGATTACGGTGTCGAAAAGCGACGGAAGGAAGGCGAAGAGTGCTACGCAGGCCGCGACATACAGCGCAATGCCCCGGAAAAGGACTCCGCGGAGGTCGTCGAGATGCGCCCAGAAGCTTTTTTCGCCTGTTTCCTCGCTCATTTTCGTGGTGGTCAGAGTCGGGAGACGATGGCCTCGGTGTCCTTGGCTATCATCAGTTCCTCGTCGGTGGGGATTACGCATACCTTCACGCGCGAGGAGGCCGTGGAGATGACGGCTTCCTTGCCGCGGACGCTGTCGTTGACGGCCTTGTCGATTTCAACGCCCATGAAGCCGAGAGGCTTGCAGACGTTCTCGCGCACTCCCGTCTGGTTCTCCCCGACGCCGCCCGTGAAGACGATGATGTCGAGGCCGCCCATCTCGGCGGCGTAGGCGCCGATGTATTTCAGGATGCGCTGCTCGTACATCTGGAGCGCAAGGACCGCAAGGGGCTCTCCGGCATTGTCGGCGGCCTCGATTTCGCGCATGTCGTTGCTGATACCGCTGATGCCCAGCACACCGCTCTCCTTGTTGATTATGGTCTGGAGTTGCGCGGGGGTGAGGCCGTGTTTTTCCATGATGAAGGTGAGGGCGCCAGGGTCGATGTCGCCTACGCGGGTGCCCATCATCAGGCCCTCGGTGGGCGTGAGGCCCATCGACGTGTCTATGCTCTTGCCGCCGTCGACGGCCGTGATCGAGCCGCCGTTGCCGATGTGGCAGGTGACGATTTTCTGCTTCGCGGGGTCAACACCGAGGAATTCGCACACGCGGGCCGACACGTAGCGGTGTGAAGTGCCGTGGAAGCCGTAGCGCCGCACTCCGTCCTCTTTGTAGAACTTGTAGGGAAGGGCGTACATGTACGATTTCGCAGGCATAGTCTGGTGGAAGGCGGTGTCGAACACGCCCACCTGGGGAACTCCGGGCATTAGAGCCTCGATGGCCTCGATGCCTGTCATGTTCGCGGGATTGTGGAGGGGCGCGATGGCGTAGCATTCCCGGATTTTGTCCTTCACGTCGTCGGTGATGAGCACGCTCTCGCTGAATTTCTCGCCGCCATGCACCACGCGGTGGCCGACAGCGTCGATTTCCTTGAACGAGGAGATGGCGCCGTCGGTCTTGTCGGTGAGTACCGACAGGATGGCCTTGATGCCGTCCAGATGGTCGATGCGGCCGAGCTCGCGGATAGCCTTAGAGCCGTCAGCCTTTTTGTATTTTATGAATCCGTCGGGGAGGCCGATTTTCTCCACGCCGCCTTCGGCGAGTACCTTGTCGCCGTCCTTGCCCGTCGAGATGAGCTTGTATTTCACCGAGCTGCTGCCCGAGTTGAGTACGAGGATTTTCATTGTTCTCAGTTGTTTTTAAGGCCTATGGCCTGATTGCAGGTGATGATGATTGTCTTGTAGATGTCTTCCGGGTAGCAGCCGCGGGAAAGGTCGTTGACCGGCGCGGCGAGGCCCTGGAGAACAGGTCCGACGGCCTGGACGCCTCCGAGGCGCTGAACAAGCTTGTAGGCGATGTTTCCGACTTCGAGCGAGGGGAAGACGAGGACATTGGCCCGACCGCTGATGGGGCTGTTCGGAGCCTTGGACTGGGCTACCGACGGAACGATGGCCGCGTCGGCCTGGAGTTCTCCGTCGAGAATGAGCTCGGGTGCCTTTTCGTGCGCGATGTGCACGGCCTGGATAACCTTGTCCACGCGATCGTGCTTGGCCGAGCCCTTCGTCGAGAACGAAAGCATAGCCACGCGAGGCTCGATGCCGGCGATGTCGCGCGCCGTGCGCGCAGCGGCGATTGCGATTTCAGCAAGCTCCTCGGCTGTCGGGTCGGGAACAACCGCGCAGTCGGCGAACACGAGGATGCCGTCCGTGCCGTAGGGAAGGCCTTCCGGAACAAGCATCACGAAGGCGCCGGACACAACGCTGATGCCGGGCTGGGTCTTGATTACCTGAAAAGCGGCGCGGAGCACGTTGCCCGTGGTGTTCATCGCACCGGCAACCTGGCCGTCAGCGTCGCCGGCCTTTACCATCAGGCAGCCAAGATAGAGGGGATTGGCCGTGGTCAGGCGCGCTTCCTCCATGGTGATGCCTTTTTTCTTGCGGAGCTCGTAAAAGAGCGGGGCGTACTTGTCGATGACTTTCTCGTCGGCCGGATTCACGATTTTTGCCTGCTCGATGTTCTTAAGCTCGAGTTCTTTCGCCATGTGGCGGATTTCCTTCGGGTCGCCGATGAGGGTGATTTCGGCGAGGCCGTCGGCGATTATGCGGTTTGCGGCCGTGAGGGTGCGGGGTTCCATGCCCTCGGGGAGCACGATGCGCTGGGGATGTTCCTTCGCGCGTGCGGTAAGCTTTTCAAAAAGTGTCATAGCTTGTTAGGGAATGTGTTGGATGTCAGTATTATATTTCAACGGCATTCGGCGCCCGCTCAGTCCTTGGGCTGCGCCGGGAGCTTGTGTTCGTCTTTCTTTATGCCGTCGCGGATGAGGAGGGCGTCGATTTCAGGGTCCTGGCCGCGGAAGCGGCGGTAGAGCTTCGCTGGGTCCTCGGTGCCACCGCGGGTGAGGATGTTCTTGCGGAAGGAGTCGGCTGTAGCGCGGTCGAAGATGCCGTTCTTCTTGAAGACGGCGAAGGCGTCGGCGTCAAGCACTTCTGCCCACTTGTAGCTGTAGTAGCCGGCGGCGTAGCCCCCGGCGAAGATGTGGCTGAACTGCTGGGAGGTGGCGGCGCCTTCAACCGGCTCGAAGAGCTTGACAGATTCGGTGGCCTTACGTTCGAAGGCCACGGGGTCCTCTATCGGGCCCTCCGCCGTGTGGTAGGCCATGTCGAGGTAGCCGAAGGCGAGCTGACGAAGGCAGGCGTAGGCCGCGCCGTACTGCGAGGAGCGCACCAGTCGCTCCACAAGCTCTGCAGGTATGGCCTCGCCGGTCTGGTAGTGGCGCGCGAAGCCGTCCAGAAATTCCTTTTCAGTCAGGTAGTTTTCGTTGAATTGGGAGGGTAGTTCCACGAAGTCGCGGTATACCGCCGTTCCGCTCATCGAGGCGTAGCGGGTGTTGGCCAGAAGGCCGTGCAGCGCGTGGCCGAACTCGTGGAGGAAGGTCTCGACCTCATAGGGCGTGAGCAGTGACGGCTTGTCGGCTGTCGGCTTCGTGAAGTTCATCACTATCGACACCTGCGGACGCGAATTGTGACCCTCCGCGTCGATGTACTGGTCCTTGAACCCCGTCATCCATGCTCCGGGGCGCTTCGACTCGCGGGGGAAGAAGTCCGTGTAGATTACGCCCACGAATTCTCCGTTTTCGTCCGTCACGTCGAAGGCCTTCACGTCGGGGTGGTACACCTCGATGTCGGGATTTTCCTTGAAATTCAGCCCGTAGAGCTTCGTGGCGAGGCCGAACACGCCCTTGATTGTGTTGTTAAGCTCGAAGTACGGGCGCAGGGCCTCCTCGTCAAAGGAGTATTTCGCGGCCTTGAGCTTGTTCGAGTAGTAGGAGTAGTCCCAGGGCTTCAGCTCGACGGGATGACCCTCGGTCTGGGCGGCGAAGTCCGCGAGCTCCTTCATCTCGGCCTTGGCCGCAGGGGTGTAAGCCTCGCGGAGGCGGTCCAGAAGGTCGTATACAGCCTCCGGCGAGCCGGCCATGGTGCGCTTGAGTGTCTGCGTGGCGTAGTTCCGCGAGCCCAGAAGCCGCGCGGTCTCGAGTCTCAGGGCCGCGATGCGCCGGATGTTGTCGGTGTTGTCGTATTCGCCCTTCGTGTTCCGTGCGGAATAGAGGCGGTACATCTTTTCGCGGAGGTCGCGGCGCGAGGAATATTTCATGAAGGCCATGTACGTCGGCTGGTCCATGCAGAAACGGTACTTGCCCTCGAGCCCCTTGGCCTTCGCGCTCTCTGCCGCGGCCGTCACGGAGCTTTCGGGAAGGCCGTCAAGCTCGTCGGCGCCGAGTATGAGCTCGTAGGAGCCCACGTCTTTCAGTACGTTCTGGCCGAAGGTCGTGGTCAGCTCCGAGAGTTCGCTCATGATTTTCTTGAAGCGCTCGCGGTCCGCGCCCTGAAGGTCCGCGCCCGAAAGGGCGAAGGACTCGTAGGTCTTCCGCATGAGCATCGAGTCCTCGGCCGAGAGGGCCTGCCACTGCGCCTTGTCTTCGTATACGGCCTTAACCCGCTTCCATAAGTCCTCGTTCAGGATGATGGAGGTGGAGTAGTCGCTCAGTTTTCCGGAGGTCTCCAGGGAGATGCGCAGCATCTCATCGTCGGCGTTGGCCGAGAGCAGGGGATAGAACACGTTCAGAACCCGGTTGAGTTCCGCGCCAGTGCGCTCGAGGGCGACAACAGTGTTCGCGAAGGTCGGCGCCTCCGGATTGCTCGTGATGGCCTCGATTTCCTTGCGCGCGAGATCTATGCCGCGGTCGATAGCGGGCACCCACTGGCTGTTGTCGATGCGGGAGAAGGGTGCCGTCGAGTGGGGCCCTTCGAAGGGCTGGTAGAAGGGATTTTCTGCTGACATTGCGGGAGAGAGGGCCAGCGCCGCGGTGGTGGCGCCTGCCAGTAATATGGTTTTCAGTTTGTTCATTTTTGTCTGTCTGTGGAGGGGTGGGGGAGCTTACTCGCTCATGGTGCGGAGAAGCTCGGCGTTGTCTGTTGTGCGCTCCATGCGGTCGCGTATGAATTCCATCGCCTCGATGGGCGTGCGGTCGGAGAGGAAGCGGCGGAGGATCCACATCCGGTTCAGGGTCTCCGAGTCGAGCAGAAGGTCGTCGCGGCGAGTGCTCGACGCCATGATGTCGACAGCCGGGAAGAGCCGCTTGTTGGCCAGGGTGCGGTTGAGCTGAAGCTCCATGTTGCCCGTGCCCTTGAATTCCTCGAAAATCACCTCGTCCATCTTCGAGCTCGTCTCGGTGAGAGCTGTGGCGATGATTGTCAGGGAGCCGCCACCCTCGATGTTGCGGGCCGCGCCGAAGAAGCGCTTGGGCTTCTGGAGGGCGTTTGCGTCAACGCCGCCCGAGAGAATCTTGCCCGAGCCGGGAGCCACAGTATTGTACGCGCGGGCGAGGCGCGTGATGGAGTCGAGAAGAATCACCACGTCGTGGCCGCACTCGACCATGCGCTTGGCCTTCTCAAGCACGATGCCCGCGATTTTCACGTGGCGGTCCGCCGGTTCGTCGAATGTTGAGGCTATAACCTGCGCGTTCACGCTCCTCTGCATGTCGGTCACCTCCTCCGGGCGCTCGTCGATGAGAAGAATCATGATGTAGGCCTCCGGATGGTTCTCGGCTATGGCATTGGCGATGTCTTTGAGTAGAATGGTCTTACCCGTCTTGGGCGGCGCGACTATCAGCGCGCGCTGTCCTTTGCCGATGGGTGCGAACATATCGACCACGCGCGTCGAAAGCGTGCAAGTCCGCCCCGACGTAAGGTCGAATTTCTCGTCCGGGAAAAGAGGCGTCAGGTGCTCGAAGGGAACGCGGTCGCGGATGAACTCCAGCGAGCGTCCGTTCACCTTCTTCACGTCCACGAGCGGGAAATACTTTTCGTTTTCGCGGGGAGGACGGATAGTAGCCTCCACGACGTCGCCGGGCTTCAGACCGAAAGCCTTTATCTGTTGCTGGGTCACCGACACATCGTCAGGCGACGCCAGATAGTTGAAGTCAGCCGACCGCAGGAAGCCCAGGTTGCCGTTCTCTATTTCCAGCACGCCCGTGGCCGTCAGGATATTGTCGAAATCGTATCTTGAAGGCTGAGGCTTCTGAGCCTTCGGCTCGGATGCGGGGGCGCTCTCCTTCTTTTTCTTCGACTTGGCCGGCGCCGGAGCTGCCTTGGCCGCAGGGGCGAAGACCTCCTCGGCAGGAGCCGGAGCAGTCAGCTCTCCGCCGTCCATGACCGGAGGAGTCTCTATAGGCGGGAGAATCCCTTCCTCGCGGAGACGCTGCGCCCGGGGAACGAACTTGCGGCCCTCGCTCCGGGGGAAGAAAGAACCCAGTCCGGGAGTGTCCTTGCGCACCGTCACGGTCGAAGCGGGCGCCTCAGGCTGTTCGGGCGCAGAGTCGCTTGCCTCGTCCGATGCCTGACCATCCGTTTTGGAATCCTCCTGTTTTTCCTTGGCTTCCTGAGCCGCCTCAGCGCTTGCCTCGGCTGTGGCCTCGCTCTTCTTGGGGCGTCCCCGGCGCTTCGAGGGTGCGGCTTCAGTCTTTTCCTCCTTGGCCGGGGCGCTCGCCTCCGCCTCGGGAGGCGCTGGAGCCTCCTTCTTCTTGCGCGTGCGCTTCTGAGGCGCCGCATCGCCCTCAGCGCCCTTCGACGCCTTCTTCCGCTCCGGAGCGGAAGCCACGTCGGCAAGCGCTTGCGCGTCTATGATTTTGAAGATGAGGGCTTCACGCTGCGCAAGGTCTATTTTTTTGATGCCAAATTCCTTGGCTACATTTGCCAGAGCCTCGTCCGGCATCTCAGATAACTGTGAGATATTGTACATTGGGTAGTGTTAGTGAAATCCGCGCACACCGGCAACCCGGTAAGAATAAAGTTGTGGACTTATCGAAATCGATTGTGTTGAAAACCGTGGTGATGGGTGGGGGATGCTACACCGGGAGGGTGCGGGATAGAATAAAATTTCTATAGAGAGCTTTTCTTGGCACAAACCGGGCGACGACACCTCGCGGGGCTCTCCGCCGTTTGCATTGCAAAATTACAAAGAAAAATCCGAATTATCAAATTCCACGACAAATAATCCTCCTCGACATGGAACAAATCGTACCCGCACGCCCGTCACACACGTTCCCACTGCATCCCCCGAAAAAACGAAAATTTTTTCATTCCACGAATGTTCTAAAAATCAGCCCACTGCGCCTCGCGCTGAAATTTTCGCAAAAAAAAGATGAAATTTTTTTGCCAAAAAATTTGGAGAACTCAAAAAAAGCCCGTAACTTTGCACCGCAATTGAGAGGGAAACACCTCCGAAAGCAAAAGACTCCGTAGCTCAGTTGGTAGAGCAACTGACTCTTAATCAGTGGGTCGAGAGTTCGAGCCTCTCCGGGGTCACAATCAAAAATGGCAGATTGCCGCAAAGCACTGAAATCACTTGATTTTCAGTGCTTTGCTTTTTTGTCAAAATTTCAGATAGGCGCAGAATAATGGGTCAGCGGATTTTTCCGGATCAGCGGATTTTCCCGGTGGGTGGCGGAGATGTCAAGAGTACAGTGTTGCCAGTCTGAACATGAAGAATTTGATGTCACCAACACCGCGGAACTGAGTCCTGAAAGCTTTGATTTTCGCATTGAAGGATTCCGCCGATGCATTGGTGAGCCTCCGCTCGAAATAGTTCACTATTGTGGTGTTGTGGATCTCGAAAGTCTCCAGTACTTTGTTGAATTCATTATTTCCGAAAGCTTCCACTTCGTTGTACCATCTGGCGAGGTTCAGTCGGGCGACTCCGACAGAAGTTTTCTCGTTGAATATGTCCACAAGCTTCAGAAACAGCGCGTATGCCTTTTCCAGGTCTGGGAACTTCCCGAACAATATCCGGGCGCGTATTCTCTGCTGATCGTTCCATTTGGATTTGTGTTTGAGTATGATATATCGGCTGCGCGCCATAATCTGAGGCATGCTGGCGCTGATGTCGCTGTTCGTTATTCTATTGAGTTACAGCTCCGTGCGTCCCTTCGCTGTATTTCCCAAATGGAGTAGCATCCGGCGCGCAATCAGGCATCTGGTGAGGACAAACCGTGAATATTCCGATGAAACGGCATAAAAGCTTGTGTCACATAGAGCTTTTTCCGGTATTTATTGCTACCTTTGCATGCAATCCGTACCCTGAAATATCAGCCGCCCATGAAACTCCACATCATTGATAATGAAGCTCCGCAGGCCGGGGTGATAAAGACCGTATGTAAGTATCTGACCCTTCTTCTCCTCCTTCTGCTGTCGGCCGGAGCGCCGGGAGTGAGGGCTCAAAGCAGCTTCGGGGTAGGCGAGGGGACTTTCCTTCTCGACGGCAAGCCCTTCGTCATCAAGGCCGCGGAGCTTCACTATCCGCGCATTCCACGCCCGTACTGGGACCAGCGCATCAAGCTCTGCAAGGCCCTGGGGATGAACGCCGTCTGTCTCTACGTGTTCTGGAACGCGCACGAGCCCGAACCTGACGCCTTCGACTTCACGGGCCAGAACAACCTCCGCGGGTTTGTGAAGCTCTGTCAGGAGAACGGGATGAAGGTAATCCTGCGCCCCGGCCCCTATGTCTGCGCAGAATGGGAGATGGGCGGCCTGCCGTGGTGGCTGTTGAAGAAGAAGGATATACGCTTGCGCGAGAACGACCCTTATTTCCTTGAGCGCGTCGACAGATTCCAAAAAGCCGTGTCGGAACAGGTCGGGGACCTGACCGTTGATAAGGGCGGCCCGATAATAATGGTCCAGGTCGAGAACGAATACGGCTCCTACGGTGTCGACAAGGAATATGTCGCCAACATCCGCGACATGCTCCGCCGCAATTTCGGCGGGGACGTCACTCTGTTCCAGTGCGACTGGTCGTCGAACTTCCTGAACAACGGCCTCGACGACCTTGTCTGGACCATGAACTTCGGTACGGGCGCGAACATCGGCCAGCAGTTCGAAAAGCTGAAGGAGGTCCGTCCCGACAGCCCGCTGATGTGCTCGGAGTTCTGGAGCGGCTGGTTCGACAAGTGGGGCGCGAACCACGAGACGCGCCCCGCCGCCGACATGATAGCCGGAATCGACGAAATGCTGTCCAAGGGCATCTCTTTCAGCCTCTACATGACCCATGGAGGCACCAACTGGGGCCACTGGGCCGGCGCCAACTCCCCGGGTTTCGCCCCGGACGTCACCAGCTACGACTACGACGCGCCCATCAGCGAGTCGGGCCAGACCACTCCGAAATACTGGGAGCTGCGCAAGACCCTCGCCAAGCATATGGACGGAGAGAAACAGGCCGCAGTGCCAGCACAGATAAAGCCCATAGCGATAAAGCCCTTCGATTTCAAGGAAGTGGCCCCGCTGTGGGACAATCTTCCCCCTCCCAAGGCCGGCACCGCCATACGCACGATGGAGGAATACGGCCAGGGATTCGGCTCTATTCTCTACCGCACGACGCTCCCTGAACTGACAGTGCCGTCACTCCTGACTGTCAGCGACCCGCACGACTTCGCGCAGGTTTTTGTTGACGGCCGGTATATCGGTAGCCTCGACCGCCGCAACGGCGAGAAGGAGCTGACCCTTCCGGAATGCCGCAAGGGCGCGGTGCTCGACATCCTTGTGGAGGCGATGGGCCGCATCAACTTCGGACGCGCCATCAAGGATTTCAAGGGCATCACCGAGAGAGTGACCCTCACCGTCGAGAAAGACGGCCACAAGTGGGTGAACGACCTCAGAAACTGGCAGGTGTTCAATATCCCGGACGCATACAGCACCTACACTTCCATGAATTTCAGGCCCCTGACCGATGAAATGAAGACCGACGGGCGTCTGCCCATGGGCGCATACCGCGCCACATTCAGCGTCCCCGGCAACCCCTCCGACACCTTCCTCGACTTCGGCACCTGGGGCAAAGGTCTCGTCTACGTCAACGGCCATCCCCTGGGCCGGATATGGGAAATCGGCCCGCAGCAGACCCTGTACATGCCCGGTTGCTGGCTGAAGAAGGGCGAGAACGAAATCATCGTCTTTGATATCCTCGGGCCCCGTGAAGCCTGGAGCGAGGGACTGAAAGAACCGAAGCTCGACCAGCTCCTCGTCAAAAAGCGCCGTACTCACCGCGAGGCCGGCCAGGACCTCGACCTTTCAGCGGAAACACCTGTCCTCTCCGGCACATTCCGGTCCGGCAACGGCTGGCAGGAATTAAGTCTCGCGGAACCGGTCAGAGGAAGATACGTCTGCGTCGAGGCCCTTGACGGTTATGATGGCGAAGGCACTGTATCCTCAATCGCCGAGCTCTATCTGCTCGACGAGAACGGAGAACGCCTTTCGCGCGAACCCTGGACCGTCGTATATGCCGACAGCGAGGCAGTCGAGCCCGGCAACCATTCCGCCGACAAGACCTTTGACCTTCAGGAATCGACCTACTGGAGCACCCAAGCCTCCGCTCCCTATCCCCACCACATAGTGATAGACCTCGGCGCGGTCCGCAATATCGGAGGCATCCAGTACCTCCCCCGCATGGAAAGCGAAGTCCCCGGCGCCATCCGCAACTTCCGCCTCTACATCACCCGATCCCCCTTCACCTTCTGACTTGTCCCACCCGCTCGGCTTCATTTCTCCGGCTTTTTTCGCCGGAGAGATGTTCCCGTTCTGCGGTACATAAGGTCCGGAAGCAGGTAGCCGTTCGGTATGGAGGCTAATTGGCGCGGAATTAGTGTCGGTCAGTCATTGGTTATCAAAACGCCTGGATTGTGAATGCCTTCCGAAATTTTGGCGGCGCTTACTTACCGGAAGCGTTCCTGAACAGTTGGGGCAGGAATTCCGAGAGGTATATGCGCCAGTTCTTCCAGATATGGCCCTCGCCGGTCTCGAAATACCGGTAGGGGTAGCCTTTCGAGTCGAGGAGTCTGCGGTACTGCACATTTGCGTCGTAGAGGAAGTCATTGTCGCCGATGGCTATCCAGTAGAGGGCCGGACGGCGGTCGAACTGCACCTGGAGCTTTTCCTCGAAGTTGTCGTAGACCGACGGGCCGGTGACTTCGCGCGGCATGATGGCCGCGGAGAATAGGCCTATGTAGTCGAACATGTCGGGATATTCCCTGGAGATGTGAAGCGAGTGGAAGCCTCCCATCGAGAGGCCGGCTATTGCCCGGCCCTCCTTGCGGGGGATGGTGCGGTAGTGGCTGTCAGTGAAGTCCACGATTTCCGGAAAGGCCTTCTCGAAGGTGCCTTCCATGGTCTTTGGCAGGCGTGTTGTGGGCGTTTTGAGGCCTTCGGAGGTCTCGCCGGGAGCCGCCTCCTGCGAGGCGTTGCCGTTTGGCATCACCACAATCATGGGCTCGGCTTTCCCCGAGGCGATGAGGTTGTCGAGAATCTGCGTGGCGCGTCCGAGTTCCGACCATGCGTTTTCGTCGCCTCCCATTCCGTGGAGAAGATAGAGCACGGGGTAGCTCTTGCCGGAGTCTTCATAGCCCGCGGGGGTATAGACCGTCATGCGGCGTTTCATGCCGAGGGCGGGGGAGTCGTACCATACTTTCGAGACGGTGCCGTGGGGGACGTCGTGGACGCTGTAGAGCTCGGCGCGTCCGCCGGGGACTATGAAGATGTTCGTCAGCGAGGCGACGTCGCGTATGAGATAGACGTTTGAAGGGTCGTTCATTCGCAGGGAGTCCACCACAAAGGAGTAGCTGTATAGCTCGGGAGCGAGAGGCGAGGAGGTGGTGTATTCCCAGACGCCGCTGTCGTCCCTGCGGAGGTCGGCATAGCCGGGACCGTCGAATGTGCCTCCGGGCGTAGTGACAGCCTGGGGGAGAAGGAAGTCGCCGGTCACCTGAACGTGGCGGGCGCCGGGGGCGTGGAGGCGGAAGGTTACGCTGTGGTCGGGATTGATTTCGGGGGAGACGATGGGCGAGCCGCTCCAGAGCGCCTGTTGCGCAAGGCCCGACAGCGCGGTCAGGGCCGATGCGAGGATAAGCAGAGATTTTTTCATGGCCGGGGTAATGGTTAGTCAGAAGACTAACGTCCCGTCCGCCGGAATTATTATCATCGAAGAAGAAAAAAGAGCCTTGATCTTTTGCAGATTGTCGTTTTCTGTTCTTTCGTTATTTTCGCAAGTGAGTTATGTCAATGTTCTCTTTTGTCGGGTATCCGGGTCCGTCGGGTTTAGCGGCGGCGTTTCTTGCGGCGGATTGTTGAGGGACGGCGCGGGAGCGGGGCGGCGGTCGGGACTTCTTCGCTGAGGAATCCGACGGGGATGTCGGGCAGTTCTGCTGATGCGGAGTTTTCGGAGGGAGGAGTGTCCGGGTGGGCGGCCTCAGCGGTGCTCCCGGCAGATTCGGCGCCCTCGGCAGCCACATCGGTGATTATGGAGTCAATGAAAGGGGCCGTGCCTTTGGGAAGGTGCTCGGCTGTCGGGCCGGTCTTGCCGATGCGTCTGCGGGCTGTGGCGCCGACGAGCATGGAGATTCCGAGTCTGCGGCTCATCTCGCGGAACCTTGTTATGAAATAGCAGGTGGCGCCTGATTTGCAGTACCATTCGCAGAGAAAGAACAGGGAGTCGATGACGCAGACGCGCGCGCCGGAAGCGGCGATTGTCTGCTCGACCTCCGCGAGGAATTGTGCCGGGTCTGCCGGATCGATGTCGGCGAGGTCGATGTCGACGCGCAGGAGATTTGGCGATGAACAGTCGCGGCAACGCCCGGCAAAGCTTTCGGCGCTTCCCTGAAGGTCGAAGAAGAGAACGCGGCGGTTGCGGGCGACTTCCCCCGCTATGCGGAGGGCTTCGGAGGACGCGGCGGCGGAGCCGGAGGCGAGCACGCAGGCTATTTCGCCTTCGTGCCATTGACCGTTGTAGAGATTGACGCGCTCGGGCGCCGTGGCGGAAAGGGTGTGCAATTCTTCGATGGTGCGGATTGTGAACATGGAGTGTGAGATTTAGAATTAAGACTAAGGGTTTGTTTCGCGGTGGCAGGGTGTAGCCTTGCGTGGCGCTTTCCGGCAGTGATTGTCGACTGTGCAAAGTTAATCATGGATTCCTGGATTCCGACGGAATAATGGCAGTCTCTGCCGATTGAGATAATTTAACACTCGATATGCCTTCAATGTAAATAATGGATAGTCAGTCGCTTGGTGGTTGAGGTTTTCCGGATTCGGCGAACCGCGGAAGAAGCGGATTGTTGTGTTAAGCTCTGTTAAAGTTTGCGTGGCAATTTGGTTTATAAAATAAACTGCATTGACTTTGCCTCAGGATTAGGAGCGGTAATCGCGAGTGCCGCTTTTTTCAGACAAGAATGGTTTATAATCTAAACCGATTTATCAACATCAAACAACAATAAAGATGGAAGACAAGAAAATCACAGAAAAGGAGAGTCTGGACATCATCACGGCGATGATTTCCCGCACCCGCGAGCGCTACATCGGCGACGGCAACATCATGCTCATGTGGGGCTACCTGACGGTCGGAGTCGCGCTGCTTGTGTGGCTCCTCCTGCTTCTCACCCGCAATCAGGCATGGAACTGGCTCTGGTTCCTGATCTGGATTGTCGGAGGCACGCTCACGCCCATTATGGCACGCAAACAGCAGGTTCGCTCAGGCGTGAAGAGCTATTCCGACAAAATCACATCGCAGCTCTGGTCGGTCGTAGGCTTCTCGGCCATTGCCTCCACATTCTGCTGCCTCGCATTCCTGCTGATCGGCGGAATAGACTCGTGGAAGATGATGTTTGCCTTCGCGCTGATAATCGTGCCCTTCGCCGAAATCGCCCAGGGCATCGTAGTGAAGGAGAAGTCGCTCGTCGGCGGAGGCGGGGTAGGGCTCGCGGTCGGGATTGTCACGATGTGCTGTATCGCCGGCGGAGTGCCTCTCGCGGCTGCATGGTTCATGCCCCTCTTCATCGTTGCCTTTGCGGCCATGATGATAGTGCCGGGCCATATACTCAACCACAAGGCGCGCCGGGCATGAAAGAGCTCAATCCGCTGTTGCACTCGCAGCTGAGGCTCGCCGTGATGTCGATACTCATGAACGTCGAGGAGGCCGACTTCGTCTATCTCCGGCAGAAAACCGACTCCACGGCCGGCAACCTCAGCGTCCAGCTCGACAAGCTCGCCTCCGCAGGCTACATCGCCGTGGAGAAAGGCTTCGCAGGCAAGAAAACGCGAACCGTATGCCGGGTGACCCCTAAGGGCCGCGAGGCATTCGGGGAATACGTCGGGACCCTGAAGGAATACCTCAGCCTCTGACCTTACTGTAATGGGTGTTGCAACATCTCGGGGGGTGTTGCAACATCCACTTTTCGCTCCAAAGCCTGCCCAAGGTTTTTCCCTTTGATGTAACTTTAGAGGAAAAAACCTTTTCAGAATGGCTTCAATCAAAGTTGTTTTCCGTCCCTCGACTGTCGCAGACCGCGAAGGGACTATCTACTACCGCATTATCCACGAGAGAAAGACGCGCCAGATTCTCTCGCGCCATCATGTCTTTCCCTCCGAGTGGGACGACCGGCGCTCAACCGTCAGGACCGACCGCCACAACGACCGCCGGCCTCTCCTCCTCGCGGTCCGCGACGGCATCCGGCGCGACGTCGAGCGCATCGTGAAAATCGACCGCCGCCTCGAGGAGAACATCCTCACCTACACCACCGACGACCTCGTCGACGAATACAGGCGTTTTCTCCGCGAGGGCTTGCTCTTCGGCTTCATGGAACGCATCATCGGCAAGCTGAAATCCAACGGAAAAGTCCGCACCGCGGAGACATACACCTCGGCTCTGGCAAGCTTCAGGAGCTTCCGAGGCGGCGAGGACCTTATGCTCGACACCCTCGACTCGGAGACTATGGAGAAATATGAGACATGGCTGAAGGACCGCGGACTCGTGCCAAACAGCATCTCTTTCTACACCCGCATTCTCCGCGCCGTCTACAACCGCGCCGTCGACGAAGGCCTCACGGACAACCGCGCTCCCTTCAGGCACGTATACACAGGAGTCGACAAGACCGTGAAAAGAGCTCTCCCCATCACCGCCATACGCAGAATCAAGGCCCTCGACCTCGCCTCCTCTCCGACCCTCGACTTCGCCAGGGACATGTTCATGATGAGCTTCTACCTCCGGGGAATGAGCTTCATCGACATGGCTTTCCTGCGGAAAACGAATCTCTCGGCGGGACACGTCGTCTACCGGCGCAGGAAGACCGGTCAGCTCCTGTCAATCAAATGGACGAAGGAAATGCAGGCTATTCTCGACAAATATCCCCGGAACTCCACCGCCTACCTCCTTCCCATAATCACAAGGGCATGCGCCGACGAAAGAATCGCCTACCACAACCACGCCTATCTCATAAACACCAACCTCAAGAAAATCGCGGCGGCGCTCAAACTCGATTTCCGCCTCACCATGTATGTGGCGCGCCACAGCTGGGCCTCCGCCGCGAAGTCGAAAGGTATTCCCCTCAGCGTGATTTCCGAAGGAATGGGCCACGATTCCGAGGCCACGACACAAATCTATCTCGCCAGCCTCGAGACCTCCGTGGTCGACCGCGCCAACTCAATCATAATCAGTTCTGTAAAATGAGGAGCCGCAATCCCCGTCCCGTCAGTTCACCCCGATGAGCTCAATGTCGAAAACAAGGGTCGAACCGCCGGGAATGCCCGGCTGGCTGAGCTTCCCGTAGCCCATCGAGGCCGGAATGTACACCTCCCAGCGGTCGCCCGCGTGCATGTTCTGCAGCGCGATGATCCATCCCGGAATCAAGTCGCGGAGGCGGAATGCCGGGGGCGTCCCTCCCCGGCTGCTGTCGAAGACCTTGCCGTTGATGGTGCGCCCCGTATAGTGCACCGTCACGACGCTCCCGCGGTTAGGCTGCGCACCTTTCCCAGGCGCGCCTGTCTGCTTATAGTATATACCCTTGTCAAGGGCCTTGACGCCCGGCTCCTGCGCCTTTGCGGCGAGCCAGGCGCTGTTTTTCTGTATGTATTCCTGTTTTGCCATGTCCGGATGCAAAGATACGCAAAAATTCCTCCTCGGCAAAATACCCGGGGGCGCCAATGGATTAACACTTCATAACCTAAGAAAACCTAAACCTCCGGTGCGGGCCTTGACATTCCCCTTCCTTTTTGTTAATTTTGTCCTGACGAAAAAAAAGCATGAGAAAAGCACTCCTGATATTAACCCTCCTTGCCGTCGCGCTTCTTCCCCGCCAGACCGAGGCGCGCCAGTTGAGCCTTCCCTCCGAAAGCTTCGCGGGGCGCCCCCGCATTGCCGCGGACGCATTACTCTCCATCGGCACCCTCATGCCCTCGCCGACGATAAGAGGCGCTCAGGTTACCCCCCTCGCCGACGAGCTCCTCGACTATGCCCGCTCGTTCCTCGGCACACGCTACCGCCGCGGAGGAAAGACCCCGTCAGGATTCGACTGCTCGGGATTCACTGGCTACGTCTTCCGGAAATTCGGCTACAGCCTCTCCGCCTCCTCCGCCGCCCAGTACTCCGACGCGCCCCTCGTCCACCGCGACGACATCCGCCCCGGCGACCTCCTCTTCTTCAACGGACGCTCACGGGGCTCGAGAATAGGCCACGTCGGAATAGCAATCGCAAAAGACAAATCCACAGGAGCCGTCACCTTCATCCACTCCTCCACATCCGGAGGCGTAAGAGTGGACCGCACAGACTCCCCATACTACGCCGCCCGCTTCGTCGGCGCAAGCCGTGTCCTCCCCGAATGAGCCCCTCCCTCCGCGGTGCCCGAAAATTTGAGCCCGAAAAATTTGGCGGACCCGAAAAAAATGCTTACCTTTGCAGGCCATTACGAATGAGCGCCTTACCAGCGCGGCAAACAATCATTGAACAATACGTATTAAAGAGACTCATAACAATGAAAAAAGACATTCATCCCTCCAACTACCGTGAAGTGGTCTTCAAGGATATGTCCAACGACGAAATCTTCATCACCCGCTCCACCGTCGCCTCCCGCGAGACAATCGAAGTGGACGGAAAGACATACCCCCTCGTGAAGCTTGAAATCACATCCGCTTCCCACCCCTTCTTCACCGGTAAGCAGAAGCTCGTCGATACCGCCGGCCGCGTCGACAAGTTCATGAGCCGTTACGGCAACCGCAACAAGAAATAATTCGCATCCCTGCGAAAAGGCATAGCGCAAGGGAATTCCGGAAACCCCGCGCAAATGCAGGTCCTATAGCTCAGTTGGTCAGAGCACCTGACTCATAATCAGGGAGTCCTTGGTTCAAGCCCAAGTGGGACCACA
>CABUIC010000033.1 GCA_902491515.1 uncultured Porphyromonadaceae bacterium | reverse complement strand
GGGGAGGGGGTGATTGATGTAGGATTGAATTGATGTGCAGGGGTTTGTAAACCCCTGCCTAACCCTGTGGCACCCCTACAGGGTGCTTTCCGTCTTAAAACATACTCAGCGGGTATTACTATGAACCAATATGTTTTAAGTTAGTGACATTGCAAGAGCCGTGCGTCCCTCCAATTCGATAATTGATTTCGCAATTTTGCCCGACAATTTTGCAACAGCCGGAAATTGGGTAAAATTGCGGGGCGGGACTTCGAAATTGGAATTTTTTTTGTAACTTCGCTGTCTGAAAAAATGACTAAGCATGTCTTGTCACACAGCTGGAAGGTGCTCCGGGCGATTGTTTCGGTGGCACTTCTTGTCGTGCTCCTGCTTCCCGCGGGGGTTTACATCGCGCTGTCCACTCCCGGGGTGCAGGACGCCATAAAAACCACGGCTTCGAAAGAGCTGGGCACACTTTTAGGCGCGCCGGTCGAAATCGGTCAGCTCGGCATCCGTCCGTTCAGCCGCGTGGACCTCAGGGACGTCAGAGTGATGGACCCCTCGGCCCCGAAGGAAGCCATGGCCTCAGTCCGAGGCGTGTCGGCCCGGTTCGAGCTCTATCATTTCCTGCGCACGGGGCGCATCATCATCGACTACGCGCTTCTCGAAGGGCTCGACGTCCGGCTGAGCCGCGCGACACCGGATTCTCCACTGAACATCCAGCCCGTAATCGACGCTCTGAAAGTCGACGGAAAGAAAAAACAGCCTGCGCATTTCAGACTAAGAATCAGCAATGTGGCGATTCTCGACGGCTCGTTCAGCTATGACGTGGCCTCGGAAGCGCGGAGGCAGGGGCCTGACGGCCGCCCAATATTCGACCCTTCGCACATAAGAGTCACGGGAGTGGAACTGAACGCCTACGCCCCGCGCATCTCCAATGAAAGATATGCCATAGACCTCGCACACCTATCGTTCAGGGAGTCCTCGGGCTTCGAGCTTCTCGGGCTCGAGGCGGAAGTCAAGGCCGACTCCACCGAGGCCCGGGTCGAGGGGCTCAGCCTCCGGCTTCCGGCCTCGACGCTGAGCTTCGCGCCGATAAGCCTGAAATGGCCGGGGCTCGGGAAAATCGCGGAGGCGCTTGAGAGGGAACGGCTTGAAGTCAGGACTTCGGGCGTCAACACGCTTTGTCCGGCGGATTTGCGGGCGTTTGTCCCCGCGCTCGGCGCTTTTCCGGAGCCCTTGTCGGTGAACATCGACGCGAGCGCCGACAAAAAGGGCGCGGAACTGCGCGAACTCAGGATTTTCGATTCCGTCAACCCCGGCCGCCTGAGCCTGACGCTCCGCGGGGAAGCCCGTGCGCGCCGCGACTCGACGGAGCTTCCGGCAATCAACGTGCGCGAGCTGAGACTTACAGCCCTGCCGAAGGAACTTCTGGCCCGCATTCCCGGGGCGCCGAAAGGACCCGTGCGGGAAGCCGCCGCTTCCCTTGGCTCGATTCAGCTGACGGGGGAAGGGAGCATGAGCCCCGAGGGCAATGCGCACCTCGACGCCGACCTTCGGAGCAGCCTTGCAGGAAACGTCACTCTCAAGGCCTCCGGGAAGCTCTCGGCCGGATTCCGGCCCGTCACGGCAGACCTCGAGGCCGCTGCCGAAAGGCTCGAAATCGGCGCCATCCTCGGCATCCGCGAGCTCGGAGCCGTGACGGCCACCGTTGAAGCCGGCGCCCGCTGGGCCGGACGCAAGAAATATCCGTCCTGCGAGGCCTTGATAGATATACAGGACGCCATCTATAATGGAACACACCTTGGAAACATAAGCGCCGAAGGGCATTTCGACGGCACGACGGACGGCAGCGTGAAATTCACAAGCGACAACGCGGCTCTCATCGCAGACCTCAGCGCGGATTTCTCCACGGGGACAAAGAAAATGGCCCCGGCACTACTTTTCGACGGCAGCGTAAGCGCTTTCCGCCCCGGGGAACTGGGGCTGAAAATGATGCATGAGGGCTCGGTGATTTCCGGGCGCCTACACGCCGACCTGGAAGGACGCGAGGCGGACACCTTGGCGGGAGAAATCAGGCTGTCGGACCTGAGATGGACCCGCGCGGAAGGGGAGCCTCTTGTCATCGACGAAATGGAAATAAACGCGTCGCCCTACAGCTCCGTGCCCTTCATCAGTGTTTCCTCCCCTATTATAAAGGGAGAAATCAAGGGCCGCTATTCTTTCCCGGCAATGGCGGAGGATATAAAGTGTCTGCTCGGGGAAGCCGTTCCGGCACTCGTCAGCGCTTCCGGCGCGAAAGAAGCGGACTACGGCAAAAACGACTTTTCCTACGAATTCGAAATCAGCGACGCGCGCAACGCGGCCGAGTTTTTCGGTCTGCCGGTTGTTCCGGTATATCCTATAGAAATAACAGGGCACCTCCATGGCCCGAGCGGAACAGCCGCGGCGAACATCGACGCACCCTACCTCCGCCAGGGGGACAAACTGATTCAGGGAACGATGGCGAGCGTCTTCCTCGACCGCTCCAAGGGCCGTGCGGCGGCCTATGTAGCGACGGAGATGCCGACGAAAAAGGGACAGATGCAGATTGACCTCAGCGCCCTTGCCACAGACAACAAAATCAACACTCAGGCCGACTGGACCATACTCCGAACGATTCCTATCAACGGCCGCGTAGACCTTACGACCGAGCTCGCACGCGACGAAAACCGGGAGCTCACGGCCACGGTGCACACAAATCCCGGCAGCATCACCTTCGGCGACGACATATGGCAGATCCGGCCATCGACTATATCCTACAAGAGCAAGAAAATAGAAATCAAGGACTTCCGCCTCGACTCAGGTACGCAGCACATAGCGGCGGACGGCCGTGCGGGAGCACTCAGCGAGGACAGCCTGACGCTGAGACTCACGGACGTGAGTCTCCTTCCCGTCTTCGAGACCCTTGAAATCGACAAGGCCCTCATCGGAGGACGCGCCACGGGGACCTTCACTGCCTCACAGGTGCTGTCCTCGGAGCCCGTACTGGCGTGCCGGCGCCTTCACGTCGACTCCATAGGCTACAACCGCTGCACCCTCGGAAACGCCGACATCGCCGCGGCCTGGGACAACGAAAAGAAAGCCTTCACGCTCGACGCCGACATTGTGGAGCCGGAGGGCGGACGTCACTCGCGGATATGGGGCGACATCTACCCCATGACCGAGTCGCTGGACATGAATTTCGAGGCCAACCACGTGCGCGTGGGCTTCATGCAGCCTTTCATGGAGGCCTTCGCCTCGAACATCACGGGCTACGCCTCCGGGACGGCGCGACTCTTCGGCACATTCAAGGAGATAGACATGACCGGGCGCATCCTCGCGGAGAATCTGGGCATAAACATCGACATCACCAACACCCGGTATTTCGCAACGGACTCGATTATTCTCTCTCCCGGACGTATAGACCTCAGGGACATCACCATCCGCGACATAAACGGGCATACGGCTCACCTTGGCGGCTGGCTGAAGCACACGTACTTCAAACAGCCCGTCTTCGACTTCCGGGTGACCGACGCCAGAGAACTCCTCTGCTTCAATGGAACGTCGAAGCAGAATCCGGACTGGTACGGAACGGTGTACGGCAACGGCGGAGCGACCATCCAGGGCTTGCCGGGAGTGGTGGACATAGGCGTGAACATGGCCACGACAGCGGGCTCGAACTTCACCTTCGTACTCTCCGACCGTCTCGACGCCGAGGAATATTCCTTCATCACATTCCGGAACGTCACCCCCGTGAGCCGTGAGGACTCGCTGCGGAGAGCCGCGGACGCCCTCCCGGCGGACGTCCGTCGACTGATGGAGGGCCGCACGGACGAGAATGCGGAGGAAGCCTCCGCCTACAACATGGACATCCACGTGGCCATCACCCCCGAGGCGCGGATGACTCTGGTCATGGACCCCGTGGGAGGCGACGAGATAAGGGCCTACGGCGAGGGCAACATGCGCCTGACCTACCATTCCGTCGACAACTCCATCAACATGTGGGGCAACTACACGCTCGACCGCGGCAGCTACAATTTCACGCTTCAGGACATCATCATCAAAGACTTCACCATCAAGCCCGGGAGCACCATATCCTTCAACGGCGACCCATACGCCGCCGAGGCGAATCTTCAGGCCTACTACGCTGTGAACGCGAACCTGAGCGACCTCGACGAGAGCTTCCTTCAGGACAAGGAGCTGAACCGCACCAACGTGCCGGTTCACGCGCTGATGAAGGTGACGGGCGACATCCGTCAGCCGGACATAGACTTCGACCTCGAGTTCCCCACCCTGACGCAGGATACATACCGCAAGGTCCGTAGCATCGTGAGCACGTCGGACATGATGAACCGCCAGATCATCTACCTTCTCGCCCTCAACCGCTTCTATACGCCTGACTACATGGCCTCGACGACCAAGGGCTCCGAGCTCTTCTCCGTGGCGTCGTCGACCATCTCGAGCCAGCTGTCGAGTATGCTCGGCAAGCTCAGCGAGAACTGGAGCATAGCTCCGAACCTGCGGAGCGACCGCGGCGACTTCTCGGACGTGGAGGTGGACGTGGCCCTCAGCTCGCGGCTCCTCAACAACCGCCTGCTCTTCAACGGCAACTTCGGCTACCGCGACAAATCGCTGAACACAAACCAGTTCATCGGCGACTTCGACATCGAGTACCTTCTGAACAAACGTGGCTCGTGGCGCCTGAAGGCCTACAACCGCTACAACGACCAGAACTACTATCTGCGGACGGCCCAGACCACCCAGGGCGTGGGCATCATGTTCAGGAAAGATTTCGACAACCTGTTCAGCTTCCTTCGCAAGCGCCGGAAACCCGCCGGAAGCGACAGCGCGGCAAATCCTGCCGACAGCGTCAAAACAGAGACAAAAAATGACAGATAAGCTATTGAACGGCATCGCCGCCTTTCTCACGGACTACATACTCATCGCCGTCCTGCTTGCGGCGGCTATTTATTTCACGGTACGCACGCGCGGGGTTCAGTTCCGCCTTTTCGGAGACATGTGCCGGCTGCTTGTCCGCTCGGGGGCCTCTTCGGTCGACACCCGGGAGCATCACGGCGCCGCAGGGGCGGCCGTGACGGGCTTCCAGGCCTTCATGGTCAGCATCGCGAGCCGCGTGGGGACGGGCAATCTCGCGGGAGTGGCGACGGCCATAGCGCTCGGTGGCGCCGGCTCGATTTTCTGGATGTGGGTGATAGCGCTCCTCGGAGCGGCCACGGCCTTCATTGAGTCGACGCTCGCGCAGCTTTTCAAGGAGCGCGACCCTGAAGCGGGCCGAGGCGCGGCGGCCTTCAGGGGTGGGCCTGCATACTATATCCTCAAGGGAACGGGGCGCCGCTGGTGGGCCGCGACCTTCGCGGTGCTTATCACCATCACCTTCGGGCTGGCCTTCAATTCCGTGCAGTCCAACACAATAGCCGATGCCTTCGGTGAGGCCTTCGGCATTCCCCGCATGGCAACCGCTATGGGGCTGACCGTGCTCACCCTGATAATCATCTGGGGCGGCATCCGCAGCATAGCGCGCTTCAGCCAGTGGGTAGTGCCGGTAATGGCAGTCGCATACATAATCCTCGCGCTCTACATCATCGGGGCGAACATCAGCCGTGTGCCCGAGGTCCTTTCGCTGATATTCGAGGAAGCTTTCGGGTTCCGCGAGGCCCTCGGCGGGACAGTAGGAATGGCCCTTGTCATGGGCACGAAACGCGGCCTCTTCAGCAACGAGGCCGGGGAGGGCTCGGCCCCCAACGTGGCGGCCACGGCATCAGTCAGTCACCCGGTAAAACAGGGCCTGATTCAGGCTCTCGGGGTGTTCACCGACACCCTGCTCATCTGCACGAGCACAGCCTTCATCATCCTCTGCAGCGGGGTTTACTCCGACGGAGAGACTACGGCCAACGGCATAGTGCTCACCCAGCAGGCCATCGAGAGCCAGACGGGCGGCGCGGGGCTCGGCGCCACTTTCGTGGGCGTAGCCATTTTCTTCTTCGCCTTCACAAGCATTGTCGCCAACTATTATTACGGAGAGACAAACCTTCGCTTCCTTCGCGACAGCCGGGGACTCGTGGCGGCCTACAGACTGTGTGTCGGAGGGATGGTTTTCGCCGGAGCTATGGCGTCGCTCGGGGCTGTCTGGACCTTCGCCGACATAACCATGGCGCTGATGACCCTCTGCAACGTGGCGGCAATCTTTGTGCTCGGCAAGTGGGCGCTCGGCTGTCTGGAGGACTACAAGGTACAGCGACGACACGGCATCGATCCGAAATTCCATTCCTACACGATGCCTGAAATCGCCGACAAAATCAAGGTCTGGGACGCCTGAGCCTTCCGGGGAAGTCAGCGCCAAAGCGCGGAGGAGGCGTCAGAGGGCATACGCCAGTCGCCCCTCGGGGAAAGGCACACACTGCCGACTTTCGGACCGTCGGGGAGACACGAGCGCTTGAACTGCTGGGCGAAGAAGCGCCTGAAGAACACCATCAGCCATTTTTCAATCACCTCTTCAGAATATTCGCCACGGAAGGCCTCCGCGGCCATATACCCTATTCGCTCAGGCGTGAATCCGTAGCGGAGCGTATAATAGAGGAAGAAATCGTGGAGGGCGTAGGGCCCGACAAGGTCCTCGGTTTCCTGGGTGATTGTGCCGTCGGCCGACGGGGGGAGGAGTTCAGGGCTGACAGGTGTGTCGATGACATCGAGGAGCGCGCGGCGGCACTCCACGTTGTCCTCCGTGTCGGCGAAATAGCGCGTGAGATGGCGGACGAGGGTCTTGGGGACGCCGGCGTTCACGCCGTACATCGACATATGGTCGCCGTTGTATGTGGCCCAGCCGAGGGCGAGCTCTGAGAGGTCGCCGGTGCCGAGGACCATACCGCCGAGTCGGTTGGCGAGGTCCATCAGAATCTGGGTTCGCTCGCGTGCCTGGGAATTCTCATAGGTTACGTCATGATTATCGGGGTCCTGACCTATGTCGCTGAAATGCTGCATGACAGCCGGCACTATCGACACCTCGCGGATGCTGACTCCGAGTGTACGCATGAGGGTGAGGGCGTTGGAGTGTGTGCGTCCCGTGGTTCCGAAGCCGGGCATCGTCACGCCCGTGATTCCCTTGCGGTCGAGGCCGAGCGAATCGAAGGTGCGGCAGGCCACGAGCAGCGCGAGCGTCGAGTCGAGGCCGCCGGAAATGCCGACCACCAGAGAGCGGCATCGCGTGGCGTCGAGGCGCTTGGCGAGTCCCGCTACCTGGATGCTGACCACTTCCTCGCAGCGCTCTGCGAGCTTCGAAGGGTCGCCGCCGGGGACGAAGGGCCTCGGATTGATGTTTCGGAGGAGCCTGCCGTCGGGACGCCACGGCGCGTCAGATTGAACCCGGACTATACGGAAAGTCTGGGCGGCCTCCCGTGCGGCACAGGCGGCGAAGGTTCCGAGGTGCATGCGGTCGCGGCGGAGAGCCTCGATGTCCACGTCGGCCACGACAAGCTGCGGGCCGCGGGTCCAGCGGCGGTTTTCAGCAAGCATCGTGCCGTTCTCGGCCACGAAGAGCTTTGCGTCGAAGACAAGGTCGGTGGAGCTCTCTCCGAAGCCCGCGGAGGCATAGACATAGGAGCAGAGACAGCGTGCGCTTTGGCTCCTGACGAGGTCGCGGAGGTAAGCGAACTTACCGATCAGGTCGTCGCTGGCGCTGAGATTCACCACCACTTCCGCCCCGGCGAGGGCCGCGCGCGTCGACGGAGGCACGGGAGCCCACAGGTCCTCGCAGATTTCCGTGCCGACGAGCACTCCGGAGGGAAGCCTGACGAGGATATCCGTTCCGAAAGGCACGGAGCGCCCTTCGGGGGCATCCCAGAGGTCGACCGAAGCGAAATCCGCGTCGGACGCGGGATTCCACCAGCGGCGCTCGTAGAACTCATTATAGTTCGGGATATATGACTTGGGAACGACGGCCAGCGGGCGTCCGTCGGCGAAAACCACGGCGCAGTTGAAGAGCCCCCGGGGCGTCTCCACCGGCGCACCGACCCACACCGGGAGCCCCGGCATCTCGGCAGAAGCCGCGGCGAGCACCTTCAGCGCCTCGCGAGCGCCGTCGAGAAGCGTGCGGGAATGGAAAAGGTCGGCGCAGGTGTAGGCCGTGACACACATTTCCGGAAGGACCAGAAGCTCGGCCCCGGCCTCGAAAGCGGCCTTCATGCGGCCGGTTATCGACTCGGTGTTAGCCCTTGTGTCGGCCACCGACACCGCCGGCGAAGCGGCGGCCACTCGTAAAAATCCCTTTATCATATGTCTCTGCAAGTCTAAAGATGCGCAAAGATAAACAAAAGCGGCGAGACCTCCAAGCCCCGGCACGCGCATACTTGTACAAATATTAATAACTTTTCAGCAAAAGCAGGGATGCCAACCCACAAAAAATATTAAACAAAGGCAATCGAATGCAAAAAACAGCCGAAAATATTTTGCAGAGGAAAAAAAACTTTCTAATTTTGCGAATAGGTTTGGAAAACCACATTTCCGCGCACCTTAAAACTATACTGAATCCCTGAGACAGACAAAAGACAAAGGATAAAAAACGCTACGGAATGCACCGGGGGGCCTCTCCCGCGGCCATGCCAAGGCAAAACATAAAACAAACAACAACCAACAATCATCAACATTCTTTAATCCAAGTTTCTCAAAAAAATTATGGAAGCTCAAAAGCCTACCGCCGCAGCAAAGCCCGCTGCAGCAAAAAAGAATGCCCCCGGCATCAAAAATGCCTCATGGGTAATCATCATCTGCGCCATCATCTGCGTATGCCTCTTCATCTTCTGGTTCGGCAGTGACATGCACCAGGACGAGGACGGTCATCCCATCAACATCTGGGGTACCATCTACAAGGGCGGCGTAATCGTGCCTGTCCTCCAGACCCTCTTCCTCACCGTAATCGTTCTCGCCGTAGAACGCGGCATCGCCCTGAGCGCTGCAAAGGGCAAAGGCAACATCACCACCTTCGTGGCCAACGTGAAGAAGTGCCTCGAGAAGAACGACATCGCCGGTGCCCGCGCACTCTGCTCCAAGCAGAAGGGTTCCGTAGCCGCTGTTGTTGACGCAGCCCTCATCCGCTACGAGGAAATGGACAAGAACACCGTCCTCTCCAAGGAACAGAAGATCGCCAACCTCCAGAAGCAGGTTGAAGAAGCCACCGCGCTTGAAATGCCCACCCTCCAGCAGAACCTCCCCATCATCGCCACGATGACCACCCTCGGTACTCTCGTTGGTCTTCTCGGTACGGTTATGGGTATGATCAAGTCGTTCCAGGCTCTCGCACAGTCCGGCGCACCTGACTCCACCGAGCTCTCCACCGGTATCTCCGAGGCCCTTATCAACACCGCCTTCGGTATCGCAACCGGTGCATTCGCCGTAATCTTCTACAACTACTACACCAACAAGATCGACAACCTCACCTACGCCATCGACGAAATCGGCTTCTCGATTGTACAGACCTTTGCGGCTACTCACTAATCCCTACGTTTATCCGTTTTTCACAAATTCAGAATCCATAAAAACAGGTAAATATGGGAAAAGTAAAAATTAAAAGAAAGAGTACCCTCATCGACATGACGGCGATGAGTGACGTGACCGTTCTTTTGCTTACTTTCTTCATGTTGACTTCCACCTTCCTGCAGAAGGAGCCCACGATTGTTTACACCCCGTCCTCCGTTTCCGAGGAGAAGGTGCCGATGAACAACGTGGTCACCGTCCTCGTCTCGTCCGCCGACAAGAGCGGCAAGCTCGACGACCCCACCCTCGCGGAAGGAAAACTCTTCATCTCGTTCACCGGCGACGCCGACTCGACCCTTTCCAGCGAAAACATCCGCGGAATGATGCTCGACGAAGCCCTCGCCATCTACAACGACCAGCACAAGAACAACAAGGTAGAACTCACTCCCGCAGAGAAAGCCCAGTTCCGCTCGATGAACATGTTCGGCGTGCCCTTCTCTGAACTGAAGAACATGCTTGACATGAGCGTCACAGAGCGCGACAAATTCCAGGGCAACATGCTCGACCCCCGCGTAGGTATTCCTATCGACGGCAACAGGAACCGCGACGGACGTCTCAACGACTTCCAGGTTTGGCTCAAGGCCATCTACAACGTGGCCCAGCGCATCAACAACGACCAGGCCTCCGGCCTCTCCGCAGAAGAGCGCGCCAACCTCAGCAACCTCTACACCGCGCTCATGCGTAAAGGCCAGGGCATTGCTGTGAAAGCCGACAAGGACACCCCCTTCACCACGGTAGAACTCGTCTTCGACAACCTACAGACGATGAAGCTCAACAAGTTCAGCCTCATGACCGCTCTCAAGAGCGAGGACGAACCCACAAAGTAAACCACAGAGTAAATATCCAATAAAATGGCACAAATCGAACAGAAAGACGGCGGCAAGAAGAAAAAAGGCGCCCAGAAAAAGATGGCCATCCATGTGGACTTTACTCCCATGGTTGACATGAACATGCTTCTGATTACCTTCTTCATGCTCTGTACGACGATGATTAAGTCGCAGACGCTCCAGATTGTCCTCCCCACCAACGAGGAGGTCAAGAAAGAGCAGCAGAGCCAGGCCAAGGCCTCCGAAGCAGTGACCCTCATTCTCGACACCGAGTACAACGGCGAGACTCCCAAGGTCGACCCCGAGACCGGGAAGACGATTCACAACATCTACTACTACGAAGGTGTGGCCGACACCCTCTTCCAGACCAGCAAGTATCTCCGGAAAGAGCAGTTCATCGGCAACGTGAACCACGAACCCCAGGGTATCCGCAAGATTCTCCGCGAGAAGAACAAGGACGTGATGGCCGAATACCAGACCCTCAAGGAACGTTGGAAAAACAAGGAAATCACTAAAGAAGAATTCGACAAGCTGGCCAAGAAAAACGCTTCCGACTCGCTCAAGACCCGTCCGGTTGTCGTTATCAAGCCCGGCCCCAACACCACCTACGAAGGCCTGATCAATGCCCTCGACGAGATGAACATCAACCAGATCTCCCGTTACAGCATTGAGCTTCCGACCCACACCGACACCCTCCTGCTCCGTCACTTCGAGCAGGCTAACAACGAGACTATAATCCGCCCGACAGTGCGCCAGGACAAAAAGGCCCAGCCCGCTGCCGCCGCACCCGCACCACAACAATAAAACCCCAGACACCAAGTTATGGCAAAAGATGTAGATCTTTCATCAAAAGAGTGGCGCGACATAGTCTTTGAAGGCAAAAACAAGGATTTCGGCGCATACACCCTCCGCGCCGCATCTCCCCAACGCCACACCAAGGCCGTCATCTATATGGTGATTGCCCTTGCAATACTCCTCACCCTCCTTATCCTCAGCGTCAACGGCGTATTCTCCCGCCCGGACGACGAGCAGATTGTGACCTCCACCGAACAGGAGCTCGCTCAGTTTGAAGCTCAGGAAGAAGAAATGGAGGAAGAAGAGGAAGAGCAGATCCAGCAGTTTGAAGAACCTGAGGAAATCATCGCCCCTGAGGAAGTGGCAAACGAACAGCGCGTCACCGACCTCCTTATCACCAACGACGACGAATTCGAGGAAGAAAAAGCCGCGAAAGACGTCGACAAGGTGATGGAGAACGAAGCCCAGGCCGGTACAATCGATGTGACCGAGGGTACAAACGACCTCAACAAGCAGACCATCGTACAGGAAGTGATCGCCGAGACCAAGCCTGTGGAGGAAGCTCCCGTGTCAATCGCAATGGTTGAGCAGAAGCCCTCCTTCCCCGGCGGCGAAGCCGCAATGTACCAGTGGCTCAGCAGCAACATCCAGTATCCCGCAGTCGCCTCCGAAGAAGGCATCCAGGGACGTGTTGTTGTAGAGTTCGTGGTCGGCAAGGATGGCTCCATCACAAACGTGAAGGTGCTTCGCCCGCGCCACCCCGCACTTGACAAGGAAGCCGTGCGCGTGATCAAGTCGATGCCCAAGTGGGTTCCCGGCCGTAACAACGGTCAGCCCGTGAAGGTGACTTACACGCTCCCCGTGACCTTCAAGCTCCAGTAAACGGAACGCTTTTGAAAACTCCCATATGGCGAGACGCCGGCACTCTTCGAGAAGTGTCGGCGTTTCTTTATTTATAGTGACGCACCACAATGCTTTTTAAGGAGAGCGCCCGTAGTGTGCGATTCAAGTTAGGCCCGTGCGGAGCGCGGGTGTTACGTGGTCCCTCCTTCCCCTGAGCATGTGTCAAAACTCGATGGGGAAGAAAGTTATTGAAATTTATCTCTCCATAATTTATTGAAAACCAGTAGGGACGCGCCATTGGCGCGTCCGCCCCGAACGGGCGAATTTGGATTTTCTATCAGGACTTCGAGAAGGATTGCTCTCAGCAGTTGGTCTTGTTTCATTTTGCAAAGATAACACTATACTCCGACATCTCCGCCACCCACCGGAAAAATCCGCTGACCCATTTACATCAGCTTACTCCAACATTCAACAAAAAAAGGAAGCCTCATTGAGACTTCCTTTTCAGGGTAGCGGGACCGAGAATTGAACTCGGGACCTCCGGGTTATGAATCCGACGCTCTAACCAACTGAGCTATCCCGCCGTTTGCGATTGCAAAGTTAAGAACATTTTTTCATTACTCCAAATTTTTCGCAAAGAAAATTTCAATCTCCGGGATCGATTATCCTCCGCTCCTCGGTGTAAGCATTCCCAAGAGGCTGATACACGGTAGTGTCTGCAGCAATCCATATTCTGATGCCCCGGCAGTTTACCTCCGTGACTCCTTCCGGCAGTTCCGTCACTACCCTCGTGGAAGGGAATATCACGGTCGGAGCCACTGAATCCGTCCGGAAATAGTCGCGCAAGGTCTCGCGCAAATACAGGTCATCGCCGTCAGGCACCCCGCGCAGCCTGTGGAGCGTCCACACGGGCAACTCGTCGTCCATCGTAAAGTCACCGCGCACCACGCCGTCGGAGCTCGCGACATAGGCCTCCTCAAATTCCCTGTACTCTCGGAATAGCCGCCGCTGAATCCACGCCATCCCCGCGCCCTGAGCGATAAGAAGAATACCTATCGTCCACTGCAAGCCTCTCAATGGCCTCAAGACATACTTAGCTGCCACAGAGGCCACCGCAACGAGCGCATACACCGTCACGAACCATCCTGAGCGTCCGTTCATTCCCGAGGCGAGAATAATCGGCGCGCCTGCCAAGGTGGCGTACAGGAGCACACCGGCGCTTGCGCGAAAAGCCTCGGCAAGCAGAGCACGTCCCCGGCGGAAAGGCAGAGCCAGAACAATAGCGGCCCACAAGGCAACTACCACCGGCTCCGAGACAAGGACAAGCTTCAGGGCTTCGGCGGCCGACATTGCTCCGTCTGCCTTCACCCTGCCCCACATTCCCGGCGAAAGCATCGTGGCCAGAGCTCCCGCGGCAAAAGCTGTCAAGAGAATACGTCGGTTCATGCCGGGCATCCGGCGGTTTATTGCGAGATCTACAATATAACCGAACAGCAGCGGCACGGCCGCTCCTTCATGGCTCATCCCCGCAACAAAACACAAAAGCGCCAATCCTGCCAAGCGTCTCCCGCCCATATTCTCGCCGGCCGAAAAAACAGCGGAAAATGAAGCCATTACGAGCGCCGTTACCCAGACGTAATTGCACTGCATGACGAAAAGACACATATAGTCCCACCACGGAAGAAGGAGGACGAAGGCGCCGGTAAGCGCGAAGGGCACCCAGCCCCGGCTCGCGCTTGAGGCGCGGATGCTGAAAAAGCACATACTCCACCATCCCAAAGCTGAGAGCCCGGCCAGAAGCCATCCCGACAAGTTCATGAACAGGGGCATGAACTTGTCGACCAAGCGGCCGTTGGCGTAGAGATAGTGGGCGGCAACGTGACGCGGAAAATCCGTCCAGCTCCCGTATTTGGGCGAGGCTCCGGAGAAATAGCCCTTGTAGACGAGGTCATCGCTGTACATCGGCGTCCACAGATACATAAAAAAGGAGACAAGGGCGAGGCCAAGCAGGAGCCACTGCCAGCCGGGAACCTTCTCCAACATACGCCTGTATCTGCCCATGACCGTTCTATCTGTCACCCGGGTCGAGGAGGCGACGGTCCTCGGCATAGCACCCCCGGGCGGGTGTGTAGATATATTCGACGCCGTCCTTTTCGGCTATCCAGAGTTTCACCCTCGTGTCCGGAACGGGCTTTGCGCCGGCAGGAAGCTCGTCAACGAATCGCGTCCGTGGACCGATCAGCACCGGGAAGACGTCGCCGGGCCGGCTATACGCGCCCAGAGACTCGATGAGCCAGTAGTCATCCGCCTCCGGGACTCCGCGAAGCCGGTTGATGGTCCAGAAGGGAAGTTCGTCGTCCATAGTGTAGTCGCCCTCGAAAACACCGTCGGGGCTCGCGAGGAAACGCGCCTCGTAGTCCTTGTATTCCTTGTCAAGGCCGTACTGAATCCATGCCTCTCCCGCCGCCTGAGCAAGCAGCAGAAGACTGATTGCCCATTGCAGGCCCGGCAGACTCCGCTCCGACAGGCGCGACAGCATCCATGCCATAGCTATAAGGGCATAGAGCGTCACAAACCAGCCCGTGCGTCCCACTATGCCGGAAGCGATGATTATCGGAGCGCCGGCAAGCGTGGCATAGGTCAGCACAGCCTGAGGCTCACGGCTCAGGCCCAGGAGGAATCGGCGGCTCTTAGGAGTGATAAGGCACACCAGAATAATACCCCAGAGCACAAGCACCGCAGGCTCCGACTTCATGATAAGCCAGGGAACCGTATCGTTAGGGGTGAAAAGCGGATTGTGGACCCTGTACCTTAGGGCCGGCGAGAGAACCGTGCACATCAGGCCGGCGAAAAAGGCTACGGTCCGCGCTCCCCTCGTTCCCGAAGGGATTTCCCGGCGGATTATAAAAAAGGCAACAAGGCCGAAGGCCATGGGCACAGCCCCGCCCTCGTGCGACATCCCCGCGAAGAAACATATGGCAAGGGCAAACAACCGGCGCCAGAAAGTAGAGCCAAGTTCCTTGCCGAAAATCAAACCAAAAGCAAGCATCAGCAGAGCAGACGCCCATACGTAGTTGAGCTGGACGGCGAAAACAAAGGCGCTGTCCCACCACGGAAGCACCAGGGCAATCGCGGCTATGAGAAGGTACGGCACGAACCCGCGCCCACGGCCCGTGGCCCGGACAGAGAAATAATACATTCCCCAGAGGGCGACGGCGCACAGAAGGGCGCGGATACCCCCCGGAAGATTCATCACGGCGGGCATCAGCTTGTCAATCAACCGGCCGTTGCATATGAACCAGTGTCGGGCGGCGAACAGCGGATATTCCAGCCAGCTGCCGCGGAGCACCATCGGGCCGCCGAACTCCCGCTTATAGCCAAGGTCGTCGCCGTAAAGCGGCGACCACAGATATATAAGGAACGTGCACGCGCACAAAGCCGTGACCAACACGACCCATCCCGGCGTCCGCAGGACTTTCTCTGGTATTCTTGCTTTCATATCCGCAAAGTTACGCATTTTTTTTCAATGCAAAAACTTGCAAATGACGTTGAAATTCATTAACTTTGTGGCTGATTTTCGGACCGAAGCGCGCCCCGCGGCGCTTTTCGGCTGTCAGTCAGTGGTATATAGCATTCACACAATGGAAATGATCAAAATAACGTTCCCCGATAAAAGCGTCAAGGAATTTGAAAGCGGCATCACGCCGCTCGCTGTCGCCGAGTCGATCAGCCCCCGTCTTGCCAAGGACGTCCTTGCCGCAAGCGTCAACGACCAGGAGTGGGACCTCTCCCGCCCCATCACCGAAGACGCCGAGATCAAGCTCTTCAAGTGGGACGACCCCGAAGGCAAGCACGCATTCTGGCACAGTTCAGCCCACCTCCTCGCCGAAGCGCTCCAGGACCTCTATCCCGGCGTGAAGTTCGGCATCGGACCCGCCGTCGAGAACGGGTTCTATTATGACATAGACCCCGGCGAGAACGCCATCACAGCCGCCGACTTCCCCAAAATCGAGAAGCGCATGCTCGAACTCGCCCAGGAGAAGCAGGAAATCAAGCGCGCAGACATCTCCAAGGCCGACGCGCTCAAACTCTTCGGCGACCGCGGCGAAACCTACAAGTGCGAACTCATCTCCGAGCTTGAGGACGGCCACATCACCACCTACACCCAGGGTAGCTTCACCGACCTCTGCCGCGGCCCGCACATTCCCAACACCGCACCCATCAAGGCCGTCAAGATTACATCCCTCGCAGGCGCATACTGGCGCGGCGACGAGAAGCGCAACCAGCTCGTCCGCGTTTACGGCATCACCTTCCCCAAGAAGTCGATGCTCGACGAATACCTCGCCCTCCTCGAGGAAGCGAAGAAACGCGACCACCGTAAGCTCGGCAAGGAAATGGAACTCTTCGCCTTCTCCCAGAACGTCGGCGCCGGTCTCCCTCTCTGGCTTCCCAAAGGCGCCGCGCTCCGCGACCGCCTCGAGCAGTTCCTCCGCAAGATTCAGCGCAAGTACGGCTACAAGCAGGTAATCACCCCGCATATCGGCAACAAGAACCTCTATGTGACCTCCGGCCACTACGCCAAGTACGGCAAGGACTCATTCCAGCCCATCCACACCCCTGAGGAAGGCGAGGAATACCTCCTCAAGCCCATGAACTGCCCCCACCACTGCGAGATTTTCCGCGCTCTTCCCCGCTCCTACCGCGACCTGCCCCTCCGCCTCGCCGAGTTCGGCACCGTCTACCGCTACGAGCAGAGCGGCGAGCTCCACGGCCTGACCCGCGTTCGCGGATTCACGCAGGACGACGCGCACATCTACTGCGCCCCCGACCAGATCAAGGACGAGTTCCTCAAGGTGATGGACATCATCTTCTACATCTTCAAGGCCCTCAAGTTCGACAACTTCGAAGCCCAGATTTCCCTCCGCGACCCCGCGCACAAGGAAAAATACATCGGCTCCGACGAGAACTGGCACCTTGCTGAGAACGCCATCATCGAAGCCTGCGAGGAACGCGGACTCAAGGCCCGCAAGGAACTCGGCGAAGCCGCATTCTACGGCCCGAAACTCGACTTCATGGTGAAGGACGCAATCGGCCGCCGCTGGCAGCTCGGCACAATTCAGGTCGACTACAACCTCCCCGAGCGCTTCGAGCTCGAGTACACCGGTTCGGACAACAAGAAACACCGCCCCGTGATGATTCACCGCGCGCCCTTCGGCTCGCTCGAGCGCTTCGTGGCTGTGCTCCTCGAACACACCGCCGGCCACTTCCCCCTCTGGCTCGCTCCCGTGCAGTGCGCCGTCCTCCCCGTCAGCGACAAATATCTCGACTACGCACGCAAGGTTGCCGACGAACTCGACCAGGCCGAAATCCGCGCCGAAGTCGACGACCGCAACGAGACCCTCGGCCGCAAAATCCGAGACAATCAGCTCAAGAAAATACCCTACATCCTCGTTGTCGGCGAGAAAGAAGCCGAAAATGGCGAAGTTTCCGTAAGAAAAGTCGGCGAAGGCGACAAAGGTTCGATGAAAATTGCTAACTTTGCAGAACTTTTGACTGCCGAAGTCAAGGCAATGACTGAATAACAACCAAAAATAACTCCAAACCCAATTCCAACACACCACACCGAATGGTGAAAAAACCCTTCCATCCCGCCGGCCCAAGGCCCGCAGCCCCCGCGGGAGCGCCCAGACCCCAGCAGCGCCGCGACAACAACCGCGGCCCCGTAGCCAAGGCGCTTCCCAACAACATCAACGAGGCCATTCGCGCCCGCGAAGTCCGTCTCGTCGGCGATAACGTCACACCCGGTATCTATCCTATCCAGGAGGCACGCAAGATTGCCGAAGAGCTCGAACTCGACCTCGTAGAGATTTCAGCCCAGGCCGAGCCCCCGGTGTGCAAAATCCTTGACTACCAGAAATTCCTCTATCAGCAGAAGAAGAAAGCAAAGGAAATCAAGGCAAAGAGCACAAAAGTAGTGGTCAAGGAAATCCGATTCGGTCCCCAGACCGACGACCACGACTACAACTTCAAGCTCAAGCACGCCACGGGATTCCTTCAGGAAGGCGCCAAGGTAAAGGCTTACGTCTTCTTCCGCGGCCGCTCAATCCTCTTCAAGGAACAGGGCGAGGTCCTTCTCCTCCGCTTCGCCAACGATCTCGAGGACCTCGGGAAAGTCGAGCAGATGCCCGTACTCGAGGGAAAGCGCATGACTATCATGATTGCGCCCAAGAAGAAAGCCTGACGCTCCACTCCAAGAAATTCTGCCACGAGCTGGCACTCTAAATAATCACAATTTTCAAAAATCAGACAAATGCCAAAGGTTAAGACTAATTCCGGTGCCAAAAAGAGGTTCGCCCTTACCGGATCAGGAAAAATCAAGAGAAAACATGCCTTCAAGAGCCACATCCTGACCAAGAAGACAAAGAAGCAGAAACGCAACCTCACCCACTTCGGTCTCATCGCCCGCGTGGACGAAGGCAACGTTAAAGCCCTCCTCGGCCTCAAGTAAGCTTCCCCTCCACCCCAGTTTCTCTTGCAGAGACATTTAATTCGTGATTTAAACAATTTCCTAACCGAATGTTCAGCACAAAAGAGCACTCTGCCGCTGACGTTCAAAAATCATCAGAACAATGCCAAGATCAGTAAACCACGTCGCTTCACGCGCTCGTCGTAAAAAAATCCTCAAGCTCACCCGCGGCTACTTCGGCTGCCGCCGTAACGTCTGGACCGTTGCCAAGAACACATGGGAAAAAGGTCTGACCTACGCATACCGCGACCGCAAGGACAAGAAGCGCAACTTCCGCTCCCTCTGGATTCAGCGCATCAACGCCGCCGCCCGCCTCGAGGATCTTTCCTACTCCAAGCTCATGGGCCTCATCCACAAGAGCGGCATCGAAATCAACCGCAAGGTCCTCGCCGACCTCGCCCTCAACAACCCCGATGCCTTCAAGGCAATCGTCGAGAAAGTCAAGAACGCATAAGCGGCCACAGATTATCTCCCCAATTAAAGACTCCGACCCTTGCGGCCGGAGTCTTTTTTTACACGCGCTATTGCACAGCAATCCTTTTTTCGCTATTTTTGTACAGGAAAACTCATTCTCAGCCATGAAGAAATACGACTTCGACCGCGTCATTGACCGCCACGGCACTTCCGCCGCGAAAATCGACCGCCTCGACGCCATGTTCGGCCGTCACGACCTAACTCCCCTCTGGATTGCCGACCTCGATTTCGCCGTATGCCCCGAAATCACCGCCGCCCTCCACGGCCGCCTCAACCACCCCGTGCTCGGATACTCCGACGCCTCTGAAAGCTACTGGGACTCAATCATTTCCTGGAACCGCAAACGCCACGGATTCGAGCTCTCCCGCGAGGACCTCGCCTTCATTCCCGGAGTGGTCAAAGGCTTCGCTCTCGCTGTCAACTATTTCACGCGCCCGGGCGACGGCGTGCTCATACAGCCCCCCGTCTACACCCCCTTCCACACCGTGGTCGAGGGCAACGGCCGCCGTATCGTGGAGAATCCCCTCCTCTTCGACGGCAAGTCCTACTCCATGGACCTCGACGGCCTCGCGCGGCTCCTCCGCACCGAGAAGCCCAAGATGATGATTCTCTGCAACCCCCACAACCCCATCGGCATCCAGTGGGACCGCCCCACCCTCGCACGCCTCGCCCGACTCTGCCGCGATGCCGGATGCGTCGTGGTCAGCGATGAAATCCACGGCGACCTAATGCTCGGCGGACGCCCCCACATCCCCTTCCTCGCCGCCGGAGAAAACGCCGAAGCCATCGGCGTGATGCTCGCAGCCCCCTCCAAGACCTTCAACATTCCCGGGCTCGTAAGCTCATGGATGGCCGTGAAGAATCCCGAGCTCCGCAAAGGATTCTACCATTGGCTCGAAGTCAACGAGTTTTCCTCGCCCGTCAGCTTCTCGGTCATTGGCGCCGAAGCCGCATACCGCAACGGCGAACAATGGCTCGACGAAATGCTCGAATACGTCGAGGACAACATCGCCTTCACCCGAGACTACATCGCCCGCAACATCCCGGGCCTCTCGATGGTCGAGCCTCAGGCCAGTTTCCTCGTATGGCTCGATTTCCGCGCCCTGCATCTCTGTCAGGATGAAATCATGCGCCTCCTCCTCGACAAGGCCCACCTCGCCCTCAACGACGGAACCATGTTCGGCCCCCAGGGCGCCGGATTCGCGCGCCTAAACGTCGGGACACCCCGCTGCGTCCTCGAAAAAGCCCTCGACTCCCTCCGCCGGGCAATTGTCGAATCGCCCGTCGAAGCCTGAACCCAAATACAGCCATGCCTGTCAGAATATTTCCCCCTGAAGAAATCCTCGAGACCACTGTCTCCCTCCCCCTCAGCAAGAGCATAAGCACCCGGGCACTTGTGATGGCATACCTCACGCCCGGCGTATCCGTACTCCCCACGGAAGGAATCTCCCAATGCACCGACACGGCCATCCTCCGCCACTGCCTCGAGAACTCCTCGCAGACGGTAAATGTCGGAGCCGCCGGAACTTCCATGCGCTTCCTCACGGCCCTTTTCGCCGCGATGCCCGGCCGAGAGCTCACCCTCGACGGCTCGGACAGGATGCGCAAACGACCCGTCGGACCTCTCGTCGACGCCCTGCGCTCGCTTGGCGCGCGCATAGAATACACCGGCGAGGACGGATTCCCCCCTCTCCGTATCTCAGGCCGTAAACTCACAGGCGGACGCGTGGACCTCGACGCAGAGGCTTCCTCGCAATTCGCCTCTGCGCTGATGATGGTGGCTCCGCTGATGGCCGAGCCCCTGCACATTCACCTCACCGGCGGAGGAAACGCATCCTCGCCATACATCCGTATGACAGCCGAGATGATGCGCCGGCGAGGCGTCGACGCCGAAATCGAAGGCTACGACATACGCGTGCCCAATACCCCCTACCTCAACACCGCCGATGACGCCGAACCCGACTGGAGCGCTGCCACGTTCTGGTACGAAATCGCCGCTCTCTCCGCAGGATGGGTCACCGTCAGGGGACTCAGCCGCGACGCCCTTCAGGGCGACAGGGGTGTCGCGACAATTTTCGAGCACATCGGAGTCAATACGGGATACACACCCGAGGGCGCCGAACTCTCCGCCCTCCCCGACCAGTACGCCCGCATCGACGGCGACATGAGCGACATGCCCGATGCCGTACCATCCATAGCCGTCACGGCGGCGATTCTCGGAATACCCTTCCGCCTCACCGGCGTGGCATCCCTCAAGATCAAGGAGTCCGACCGCCTCGCAGCCCTCCGCTCCGAGCTTCTGAAATTCGGAATAATCCTCGAAAGCGAAGCCGAGAGCGGCCCCGACACCCTCGCCTGGGAAGGACAGCGCGCCCGCATCGACACCCTGCCCGTCGTCGACCCCCACGACGACCACCGCATAGCCATGGCCTTCGCCCCCACCGCCGTATTCCTTCCCGGAGTCGTTATACAGAATTCCGGCGTCGTCGATAAATCCTACCCCGGATTCTGGGACGCCATGCGGGAAGCGGGATTCATCGTCCAGCCTGCCGACGCTCCAATCCCGGAGGCATACCGCCCTTCTGAAGAATAAACCGATGGAAGCTGCCCTGATACTCCTCGCCGCCATCCTCGGCGTTGGCCTCCTGCTGTATCTCCACCACCGGCTCACGGGAGGAAAACACACCGACACAGCTCCCGCGCCGGACAACACTCCCGCCGAAACAGCCGACGGAGAGGGATGCTGCGGGATGCACATCACCTGCGAGCGCGACTCGCTCCTCAGCGCCGTAAGCGAGAAAATAGAGTACTTCGACGACGAAGAACTCGACCGCTTCGCCTCTCGCGGCGACAAGCCCGAATACACCGACGCGGAAACCGAAGAATTCCGCGAAGTGCTCCTCTCCATGCCTCCCGACAATATCGCCCCCTGGGCCCGGAGCCTCCAGCTCCGCGGCATCACCCTCCCCGAAGCTGTCCGCGACGAACTCCTCCTCATCGTCAGCGAAGAACGCGCCGCCCGCGCCGCAAGCCACTGAAATGCTCGAAATCCTCTCATATCCCTTCTTCATCAACGCCCTCGTCGGCGTGGCCCTCATCAGCATATGCTCCGCAGTTATCGGCACATATGTCATCGCCCGACGAATGGTCGCCATATCCGGCGGAATAACCCACGCCTGCTTCGGCGGCCTCGGTCTCGGCTATTTCCTCGGCATCAACCCCATCCTGTCCGCCGGCGTCTTCGCCGTAGGCTCGTCAGCTCTTGTCGAATGGATGTCGCGCCGCCTGAATATCCGCGAGGACTCCGCAATCGCCGTAATCTGGGCAATAGGAATGGCCATAGGCGTCATGTTCGTCTTCCTCACGCCCGGCTACGTCCCTGAACTAAACGCATTCCTCTTCGGCAACGTCCTCACAGTCTCCCGCGGAGACCTCGCGGCCTTTGCAGTCTATACCGCCGTGCTCCTCGGATTCTTTGCCTGGAAACGCCGCGAAATCATCGCCTGCGCCTTCGACCGCGACTTCGCCCGCGTGGCCGGCCTCCCCGTGGCATTCGTCACCTATACCATGACAGTCCTCGTAGCCGTATGCATAGTCCTCACCATCCGCGTGGCAGGAATAATGATGCTCATGTCCATGCTATCCCTGCCCATGCTCGCCGCCGAGAACCTCGCGCGCCGCTTCATGCCCGTTATGGGAATCTCCGCCGCCATCTCCCTCCTCTGCTCCATCGCCGGCCTCCTCGCCTCCGCCGCAGTCGACATCCCCGCCTCCGCCTTCATCGTAATCTTCCTCTCCGCCACCTACATCCTCACAAGGCTAATTCCCAATAGGAAATAAAATGGTCATTTGCATTCCTGAAGGCAACTCTCGAATAGACTCCAATGGCTATCCGGTTATGGCCTACTAAGCTAATTGTCATTGATCCGGTAGGTCGGCGTATTTTTCCGGGTTGCGGGATTTCAGGTAGGCGGTGCAGATGGAGATTACACGGCGGCAGTCGGTTTCGTCGAAGTAGGCCATGTGGACGAGGTGACGGGGTTTGCCCAGACGGAGGGAGAGCCAGGAATAGGCGTTGTAGCGGGACGGTTTGTGGCGGTCTTTCCAGATGAGGTCGAACACGGCATGGGCGCGTCGGCGCAAGTCCCGGAGTTCGGCTGTGGCGAGGCGCCCCATGGCTTCGGTTGAATATCTGTGACAGCCTACGCTCGCCCGGCAACGCCGACACAGATAATACTTGCCTTCGAAGCGCGCGCCACCGGGCCCGAAAATCTCTCGGGCATCGACGAGCTCAGGAGTGCCTCCGCAATAGGGGCACACCCGGGCCGTGAATATGAGTCGCTGTTCGTCGGTGAATCCGGCCATGCTTAAACGAGCTTCGCGAAGCCGGGAGGAAGCATGGAGGTGAAGTTCATGTCGCGCCTGGTGATGGGATGGACAAAGCGGAGTGTCTGCGCGTGGAGCGCGAGGCGGTGAATCGGGGAGGCTTCGGCGCCGTAGCGGCGGTCGCCGACAATCACGTGGCCCGCTTCCTTCATATGCACGCGAATCTGGTTCTTTCGTCCGGTGGAGAGGCTGAGTTCCACCATCGAATAGGGGCCGCGCTTCTTGACGGTCCTGTAGCTTGTCACGGCGAGCTGGCCCTTTGCCGGGTCGGGAGTCGAGTAGACCTCGTGTGCCGAATTCTCGGTGAGATAGCTGCGTATTACGCCTTCTTCCGGTTCAAGGACACCGTTGACAATCGCCACATACTTGCGCTCGAGCACCATGTTGTTCCAGTTGTGCTGCATGTTGTCCTTTGCCTCCGCCGTTTTGGCAAACATCATCAGGCCGGAGGTCTGCTGGTCGAGGCGATGGACGATGAAGAGCTTGTTGCGCGGGTCCTTGCGCTTGAGGTAGTCGCGGAGGAGGGAATAGGCCGTCCCGTCCTTCTTCTTGTCGGTTCCCATCGACAGAAGTCCGTAGCCCTTGTTTACAACTATTATGGCATCGTCCTCATAGACGATTTTCAGACGCGGATTGCTGAATGTCTGGAATTCTCGTGAAGTGTTTACGCTGACTTTATCACCGGCATAGAGGGGCTGGTTGAAAGCGGTGGTGACGTTGCCGTTTACCATCACCTGATTATGCTTCAGGAAGTCCTTGACAGTGGTGCGCTTACGGTCGGAGAGTCTGGCGTACAGGAAGTCGAGCAGTCCGAGACCGGTTTCCGGCTCACCGGGAGCCGCGAGGTCGGATGCCACGACCTCAAAATCGAGAATAACGTCCGGCTTCATCCGCGGACCGTTCGAGCCGGGTTTGGCGGCTAAGGGTTTGCGTGCCATGGATTATTATTTTTTGCGTTTCGCGGCCGAGCGGCGGGGTTTGGCAGGAGCCTCATCGGCAGCCTCGATAAGTTTTTTCACCTCATCGTAGGAGAGTTCTGCGGGAGCGGCTACAGTCTTAGGAATCCTGTAGTTGGCCTTTTTGTATGAGATATAGGGGCCGAAGCGTCCGTTGATAATCTGGAGGTCCGGGTCCTCGGTGAACGTCTTGAGGATTTTCGAAGCCTCCTCCTTTCGCTTTGCAAGGATTATCTCCACGGCGTGGTCGAGGTCGAGCTCAGAAGGCGCGATGCCGTCGGGGATGCTGGCGAACTTTCCGTCGTGCTTGACGTAGGGGCCGAAGCGTCCGATGGCCACTGTAACTTCCTTGCCCTCGAAGTCGCCGAGACTGCGGGGGAAATCGAAGAGTTTCAGAGCCTCCTCGAGGGTAATATCCTGAATGGACTGGTCCTTGCGGAGAGAAGCGAAGCGAGGCTTTTCCTCCGCCTCGGAATCTCCGATCTGGGCCACTGGGCCGAAACGGCCGATCTTGACGCTCACGGGCTGTCCGGAAGCCGGATCAGTTCCGAGTACGCGCTCGCCGAACTTGAGGCTGTTCTTGTGAGTGAGCGCCCCTTCGACAGCGGGGTGGAAGAGTTTGTAGAAGTTGGCAATTTCGTCGTTCCATGGAATCTTGCCTTCTGCTACTTCATCGAACTTCTCTTCTATTCTCGCAGTAAAGTTATAGTCGAGGATGTCGGGGAAATATTCCGTAAGGAAATCATTGACAATCATTCCTATATCAGTAGGAACGAGCTTTCCTCGGTCGCTGCCGGTGTTCTCTGTGCGCGTTTCCTCCGCAATTCTGCCGCCGGCGAGGGTCAGTGTCTCGAAATCGCGGGGCGTTCCCTCCTTTTCGCCTCTGGCCACATACTCCCTCTGCTGGATGGTGGAAATTGTCGGGGCATATGTCGACGGACGTCCGATGCCGAGCTCCTCCATTTTTTTGACCAAAGAAGCCTCGGTGTATCTCGGAGGATGCTGTGTGAAACGCTCGATGGCCGTTATGTCCTTATATTCGAGCGCCTGACCGCGGGAGAGGGCCGGGAGACGCACCCCTTCCTCGCCCGTCTGCTCAAGGGACTCGTCCTCGCAGCTTTCGAGATACATTCTCAGGAAGCCGTCGAACTTGAGGACCTCTCCCGTAGCGGTAAATTTCTCAGGTCGCGAGGACACGGCGATATCCACGGAAGTTTTCTCGACCTCGGCGTCGGCCATCTGTGAGGCGAGGGCGCGATTGCGGATGAGGGTGTAGAGTTTCTTCTCCTGAGCCGAGGCATCGGAGAGAGACTCGCGGGACACGTAAGTGGGACGGATGGCCTCATGGGCTTCCTGGGCGCCCTTCGAGGAGGTGTGAAAGCGGCGCACGTGGAGGTACTCCGGTCCGAGCTTCTCCGTTATTTCAGCCGATATGGCCGCTATGGCCTCATTGGAGAGATTCACGGAGTCGGTACGCATATATGTGATGTGTCCGTACTCATAGAGTTTCTGGGCAATCATCATCGTCTGGGACACAGAGAAGCCGAGCTTGCGGGCGGCTTCCTGCTGGAGCGTCGAGGTTGTGAAAGGAGGGGCCGGCGACTTGCGGAGAGGCTTGACGGCGATGTCCGTTACGGAAAAACCCGCCGTGGAACATGCCTCGAGAAAAGCCCGTGCGCTCTCTGCGTCCGAGAAGCGCTTCGACAGGTCGGCACGGAAAACCGGACCCTCGGCGGCAGAGAAACGTCCCGTGACTCTGAAATAGGGTTCTGACTTAAAGGCCCGGATCTCGTTCTCGCGCTCTACGATGAGCCGTACTGCCACCGACTGAACGCGACCGGCGGAGAGAGCCGGCTTCAGCCTCTTCCAGAGAACAGGAGAGAGCTCGAAACCGACAATACGGTCGAGCACGCGGCGCGCCTGCTGGGCGTCGACTCTTCCGCGGTCGATACCGCGGGGATTTTCTATCGCGTGAAGGATGGCATTCTTTGTAATCTCATGGAAGACGATTCTCTTCGTGTTTTCGGGCTTGAGCCCGAGCACTTCATAGAGATGCCATGCGATGGCCTCTCCCTCACGGTCTTCATCGGACGCGAGCCATACGGTCTTGGCCGATTTTGCGGCTTTCTTCAGGTCGCTGACCAGCGAAGTCTTGTCATCCGGAATCTCATACACGGGCTGGAAGCCGTTCTCGACATCGATACTGAAATTATGCTTTTTCAAGTCGCGTATGTGTCCGAAACTCGACATCACCTTATAATCAGGGCCAAGAAACTTCTCGATTGTCTTGGCCTTGGCGGGCGATTCGACAATAACAAGATTGCTGGGATTACTCATATATTTCGCGTGAAACTATTCAGTTGAGGCAGTATTAAAATTTCAACCGACAAAATTACACAATTCTTATTAAAAAACGGAATTTTAACGCTTAAAAAATCGTCCTGCGGCCTTCTGGAATATAAAACGGCGGAAAAAAACGAAAAGTTCAGGCGCGGGGATGCAAGAAAAGAAGGTCGGCTGAGCCGACCTTCTTCCACGTTTCAACTATTTATTTATGAGACCTTAAGCCTGGCATCACTGCCCGACATAAAGAACCAAGAACGCGGGGGCTGACAACACGTCTCCTTTCGCATTCTCAATAATAATAACGCTTAAGATCCCATTTGGCTCAATTTCAAGGCCGTTTCTTGTTTAAATAATACTAACAGAAGAGCATATCGCCGAAATACTCGGGCCGATGAAAATCGGGCTTATCTGACAGCACCGGAAAGAGCGAAAGATAATGCGGACGGTCGGTGCGGTCGCCGCATTTATAGAGGTTGAACCGCAAAGAGTCCGGACGCCCCGTGTACCCGAGCAGAGAAAAAGGAATCTCCATTTCCAGCCACCAGAGCTGCGGGCAACCGCCGGACTGTCTGAGTTCGAAGGGCGAGGCTCCTACATGACTGCCCCTGCGGCGCACGAGGGCGAGCTCTTCCGGACATAGAGGAGACTTTTCCTTACGGGTTGCGCGCCGCGCGGCCAGAAGGGTGCCAAGTGGGTTACACTCAAAATTGATGTAATTTCGGCCGTCCGCCGTCATGATGAAGGCCTCTACACAGGAATCGACACATACGGGATGGTTGTCGGACGTTTCCGTGGCGAGTACATGATCTTCAGCTACATCAAAACGGATTCTCACCGAAGAGTCGTCGAAAGAAAGGGAAGCCTTCACTTCCGGGCAATAGGAAAAGGAAGGCCAGTTCACGCACTCCAGACTGACGGAGGTGAATTGGCCCGGGAAGAGAGTAATACTGTCGGGAATCATAGTCAATATGAGGTCCAGTTGACCTCAAAGAATTTTGAGGAAGAAGCCGAGTTCGGCGAATAGCCTGTCTCATAATACGACTTCACAAGACCGTCGGCGAAATCGTAGTCAAAGCGACGGTTCGAGAGAAGTTCACCGTCCTTGTCCCTCACGCTTTCGGAAGCGAGTAAGTTGGCGGGCTGAGCACCGAATACCCCGGCACGCATAAGAGGCTCTGAATATCTCTCGAGGACGGAAGGAAGGACAACGGCATTGCCATCGGCCTTGTCGGCGAAATAAGAATACTTGCTGATGCGGCGCGGAGTCGATGAACCCATAAAGTCGTCGAACTCGACAATATTGCCGTTATCCCAGTCTATGTGGTTCACCCACGTCCAGGGCTGATTCCAGGATTGGGGGTTGTCAAAATCGCCGCTACCGTACATCTCCGTGTGCTTAACGCCTATAAGCTGACTGAAATCGTTATAGGCGTAATCCCTCCGGAAGCTTTTCATCAGAATATCGTCCTCGTCTCCTGTTGACATTTCGTATGTACCCTCAGAGCTTAGCGCTTTTCCCGAAGTAATGGAGAATTCCTCATGATAGGTAACAGTCCGTGAGGAATTGCCTGTATCAGAGGCGGAATAATTCACTACTATGCGGTCGGCAGATGGGTAAGAATAAAGCGCCTTTTCCCTCAAGCCGTCAGAAACGCCGTCATAACGGGTAATACGTCCCTGCTTGTCGTAAGAGAAAGTTAGCATCGAATTATCAGCTGCCACTATAGAGGCGAGCCGGACGTGGCCTGATGCCTGCTTGGGTTCGTCATTGGAACAGGAACACAGAAATGCCGCGGCCCCGAGGAGAATGTATCCGAAATATTTCATAATGGTGAGTTTATTTAATAAGAAACGGGGAAGAGGGATTTAAAATTGTGTGATGAACAAAAAAAGACCGCGGCTCCTTTGGGGGAGTCGCGGTCTCGGTTAGGGGCGGTTACCTAC
>CABUIC010000032.1 GCA_902491515.1 uncultured Porphyromonadaceae bacterium | reverse complement strand
CTAATTAAAAATCAATCATATAACTGACAAAAATTAATTTTTGTCATCTACTAAAGCCCCAGTCGTTGATGCCTTCCTCAATCGTGTAGACATCTGCCATAACCACCATGTCTATAGCCTTGGCAAGCACCCCGCCGTTGACGGCTCGGTTGGAGAACTGGCGGAAATTCAGCTTCTTGAGCACTCGCGTAGGATATCCGGCGGATACCTGGTCCCCGGTCACTTCTAGATGGTCGTTAAGGTAGGTGATGGATGTACCCAAAGCACACCAGTGGGCGTCGATTGTGTCCGTCTTAATTTCCGGCGACGGGTCAGGTTCTGGTTCGGGGTCCGGATCAGGATCTACTGCAGGCGGTGGCGTCACGGATAGACCATCAGTGTAAAATACAATCGAATCCATCTCGGTCGACTGATGCACGGCTATCGGTGTCTCGCCTTTGAAAATCGCCACGCTTTGCGCCTTCATTGCAAAGAATGAGACGACAAGCATTGAAAGGATAATGATACGTCGCATTTTGTTATGACTTTTGTGAAATATCCACGCAGGCCCGTGGGGGCCTGCGTGGATTGATTTTTCGGTTTTCGCCTGGTGGGATTAGATCCAGCGGGTGAAGGCGAAGTCCATGCGGTGGGGCAGGGCGGGGTTCTTGGGATAGAGGCGGAAGCCGTAGCGGAATACGCCTGCGTCCTTGAGCTTGTTGGAGAGCTCGTAGGTGAGGACGTTGCCTTCTTCCTTCACAACCTTGAAGTCGACGGTGCGGAGGAGGTGCTCCTGACCGTCTTCCTGACGGTAAACGACCAGTTCGAGGCCGAGGTCGCGTCCGAGGCCGTTGGTGTCGACGATGGCTTCAATCTTGAAGGACTCGCCGGTGGAGCTCTGGGTGAGGTCGCCGGACTGGCGGACGTCGAAGACCTTGATGCCGTCCCATGCGGCGGCTACCTTTTCCTTCCAGTCCACGATTTCCTTTGCCTTGGCGTAGTCGTGGGCGGCGAGGGCGGAGTTGCGCTTTGCCTCGGGGTTGTAGAAGCGGGCGATGTAGTCGTCAATCATGCGCTTCATGGTGAAGTGGGGAGCGATGTCGCCGATGGAGCCCTTGATGTACTGGATCCACTCGGGGGAGTAGCCGGCGGAGTTCTTCTTGAAGTAGAGGGGGATAATCTCGTTCTCGAGCATCGAGTAGATTGTGGCTGCGTCGAGCTTGTCCTGCTGGGCCTGGTCGGTGTAGGTGCGCTTGTCGGTAAGGGCCCAGCCGGCCTTTTCGTTGAAGCGATAGCCTTCATACCACCATCCGTCGAGGACGGAGAAGTTGAGGACGCCGTTCATCTCGGCCTTCTCGCCGGAAGTACCGGAGGCCTCGAGGGGACGGGTCGGGGTGTTGAGCCAGATGTCGACACCCGTCACGAGGCGCTTGGCAACGACCATGTTGTAGTCCTCGAGGAAGATGATTTTGCCGAGGAACTGGGGCATGCGGGAGATTTCGATGATGCGCTTGATGAGGCCCTGGCCTGCTCCGTCGGCGGGGTGGGCCTTGCCGGAGAAGATGAACTGTACGGGGAACTGCTCGTTGTTCACGATCTTGGCCAGACGGTCGAGGTCGGTGAAGAGGAGGTGTGCGCGCTTGTAGGTGGCGAAGCGGCGGGCGAAGCCGATGATGAGGGCGTTGGGGTTGATCTTGTCGACGATGTTCATCACGGCCGAGGGATCGCCCTGGTTTGCAAGCCACTTCTCCTTGAAGTCGCGGCGCACGAAGTTGATGAACTTGTTCTTCATCGTCACGCGCATATTCCAGATTTCCTCATCGGGAACGCTGAAGATGCCCTTCCATGCCTTGGGATCGCTCTGGTGCTCGAACACCTTCTCGCCGAGCTTGTTGTAGTAGAATTCCTTCCATTCGGAAGCGGCCCAGGTGGGCATGTGGACGCCGTTGGTGACGTATCCGACGTGGCTTTCCTCCCAGGTGTAGCCTTTCCAGATTCCGGCGAACATCTTCTTGGAGACCTCGCCGTGGAGCCAGCTGACGCCGTTTGCTTCCTGGCAGGTGTTGAGGGCGAATACGCTCATGGAGAAGCGCTCGTTGGTGTTGGGGTTCTCGCGGCCCATGTTCATGAGGTCGTTCCAGGAGATGCCGAGCTTAGCGGGGAACTCGCCCATGTACTTGCCGAAGAGCTGTTCGTCGAAGTAGTCATGGCCGGCGGGGACGGGAGTGTGTACCGTGTAGAGGCCCGAGGAGCGGACCATTTCGAGGGCGACGTTGAAGCTGAGGCCCTTTTCCTGAACGAATTCCACGAGGCGCTGGAGGTTGAGGAGAGCGGCGTGGCCTTCGTTGCAGTGGTAGAGCTGGGTGTTGATACCGAGCTTGCGGAGCATGATGATGCCGCCGATGCCGAGGAGGTATTCCTGCTTGATGCGGTTCTCCCAGTCGCCGCCGTAGAGCTGGTGGGTGATGGGGCGGTCGAACTCGGAGTTCATGTCGAAGTCAGTGTCGAGGAGGTAGAGCTTCATGCGGCCTACGTTGACGCGCCATACGTGGCTGTAGATTATGCGGCCGGGGTAGGGCACCTCGATGATCATGGGATGGCCGTTCTTGTCCATCACCTGCTCGATAGGGAGCTGGTTGAAGTTCTGGGGCTCGTACTTGGCAATCTGCTGACCGTCGACGCTGAGGGTCTGGGTGAAGTAGCCGTAGCGGTAGAGGAAGCCGACGGCGGTCATGTCGACGCAGGAGTCGGAAGCTTCCTTGATATAGTCGCCGGCGAGGACACCGAGGCCGCCGGAGTAGATTTTGAGGCAGTTGCAGAGGCCGTATTCCATCGAGAAGTAGGAGACGGAGGGCACATCCTTGCGCATGGGCTTCTTCATATACTCCTTGAAGTCGGCGTATACGGCATCGATGCGGCCCATGAGCTCGTTGTCCTTGAGAATCTCGGCGATCCGGTCGCCGGAAAGGCCCTGGAGGACCATCACGGGGTTCTCGCCCGTGGTGCGCCAGAGGGTGGGATTGAGGTCGCGGAAGAGGGCCTTTGCGGGGCTGTTCCATACCCACCAGAGGTTTTTGGCGAGCTCTTCGAGGGGTTTGAGCTGTTTGGGAAGTTCTGATTTAACAGTAATGTCGCGCCAGACGGGGGCATTAGTGTTGCTAACCGGAAGTTTCATAGTCTTCTTTTATTTGATTTTACTGTGATTTCTAAAGTTTATTGTCTGTGCAGCGCGTACGGGCGGCCCCGAGGGCGTCGCAGTACGCTGTCTGGTAGTATTCGATGAAGTCAGTCCAGAGGAATTTCCGCGCTTCGGCGGCAGCAGCGGCGCGGACGGCGGCGATTTCGCGCGCGGGCATCCGGACGAGTGTGCGGAGGTCGTCGGCGATGGCGTCGACGGCCTGCCGGTAGTTGCTGTCGGTGCGCTCGACAACTCTCACGCCCGATTCCTCGAAGCTCGCGGGAGACGTGGCGAGAATCCACTGTCCGAAGCCGGCGAGGGTGGTGGTGACTGTGGGCACTCCGAAGGCGATGCTCTCGAGCGGGGTATAGCCCCAGGGCTCGTAGTAGCTGGCGAAGACCGTTGCGTCGAGTCCGGGAAGGAGCTCGTAATATGAGCGGTCGAAGATGCCGTCGGCGCCGTTGAGGTAGCAGGGGACGTAAATCACGCTGACGCGCGATTCGACGTCGTTGGTGAAGCCGGCGGAATGTATGTGGGAGACGATGGGGTCGTCGCTGTAGTTGACGATGTCGTGGGTGTGGACGGGGTCGGCGAGGCGCGAGTGCTCGCCGGTGGCGAGTGCGTGGGCCAGGTCGGCGCGTGGGCCTCCGCACCATGCGGGCACGAGGACGAAGGCGAGGAGGCGGCGCGAGGACTCCTTGTCGTCGGCGAGGCGACGGACGGCGTCGAGGAACATGTCTATGCCCTTGTTGCGGTACTCGCAGCGTCCGGAGGTGGCGAGGATGAATGTGTCGTCGCCGAAGTCTATTCCTGTAAGGGCGCGGGCCACGCGCAGGAAGTCGGCCCGCGCGCTCTTGCGGGCGGCGGCGTAGCGGGTCTTTGCAGGCACGAAATTGAGCTCGAATCCGTTGGGAGTGATCGCGGGGCGGCGTTCGAGGAGCTGTTCTGCCTCGGCGGCTGTGATGTCGCTCACGGTGGTGAAGGAGTCGGCGGCGTGAGCGGCGGCCTTCTCGAGGCTGTGCTTGCTCTGCATGTTGAGCTCGGCGGCCATCTGGTCGCCGTTGTAGCCCCGGAGATAGTCGTAGAGGGGCTTCCCGTTCCCGCAGATGCTGCGTCCGATGCTTGTGGCGTGTGTGGTGAAGACGGTGGCGGCGCAGGGCATATCGGCCTTGAGGGCGAGGAGGCCCGTAGCCGCGGTCCATTCGTCGAAGTGGGCGACGACTTTTGCGGGGTCGGCCTTGAGGAAGGCGGTCAGGCTCTCGATGACCATGGCGGCCGCGCGTCCGAAGGCGGCGCCTTCGTCGTAGTCGCCGTAAGCGTGGAGGGAGTCGACGCCGTATAGTTCCCAGAGGCGGCCGTAAAATTCATCCTTCGACTTGTAGAGGCCGTCGAATTTCACGAGAATGGCCACGGGGCGACCGGGAATGTCCCACCGTCCGATGCGCACGCTCACGCCCTCGGGGAAGAGCGTGTTGTCGCGCCAGCGGCGCAGAAGCGAGGGCACTTCGGTGAAGTATGGCGAGGGATTTTCCTCGGACCACACGTCGGGTCCGATGAATATGAGTTTGTCTTTGTAGATGTCGTGGAGGGTTTTCGCTTTGCTCGAAAGCACGGTGTAAATGCCTCCGATTTTATTGCAGACCTCCCAGCTGGTTTCAAACAGCAGGTCGATATTAACGGAACAATCTTTCATACTTGTCAGCGGTTTCGCGGCGCAAAGATAGTAAAAAAAATTGAGATTATCGGCCTGATGTTCTAAAATTTAAAGGTAAGGCCAATTGAGGGGTTCCAGGCATGAACGCTGTAATCGGCCGTGAAAGTCTTCCGGTAAGGCTGTCCCATGGCCTTCAGAAGCATGTCCTCGTAGGTGCAGGAGGCGTTTTTCTCGCCGAGGCCGGCCACGTAGAGAAGCGATGCGTCGATGGAGAAATTTTTCAGCGGGAAGAAAGAAAAACCTATCGACGGCTCTATTTTCGTCATTCCGGGAGTCTCGGGGTTGTAGTGCTGTTTGTTCACGGGGGTGGTGTCGACCATCATGCCGATTCGTCCCTGGAAACGTTTTGTTATGTCGTACTGCGCTCCGAGATGGAAAGTCCATGAATTGCGGTAGTGCTTGGGTATGTTCTGGTTGAAGGGCTTGAGCTGCTCGCTGAGGAATTCGATGTCGAGCTGCTTGTATGCGTTCCATCCTGTGAGCTGGGCGTCGAAGGCGATGACCAGGGGCTGAATCGGGCGGTAGCTGACGCCGAAATTGTATACTGCGGCCGCCGGCATCGTGGCCGTGAAGTTGGCCTCGTTGAGGATGTTGAGCGTGTTCTGGAGCATGGCCTGGGAGGTCTCGTTGGCGTAGCTGACAGCGGCGGTGCCGCACTTGACCTTGAGGTCCATCTGCTGGCGGAAGGAGAATCCCACGGTCCATCGGCTGTCGATGTCCCACATCACGCCGACGTTCACTCCGGCGGTAACGGCCGCTTTGCCCGTGAGGTTGATGCTCGCGGGGGTGTCGGACATCGGGGGCAGTCCGGCAGAGGCCAGGAGCATGTTGAAGGTGCTTTCGGGGACGAGACCCTTGTAGAGATCGACGGTGCCCCATGTGACCATGGCGCCGATGCCTACGGAGAGCGACTTGATCGGGCGCCAGGCTATGGTCGGCTGGACCGTGAATGCCTTGAGGTTTACTTTCTGGCTCAGGACGGCGCCGGGCCAGTTCATGCCCCAGTTGATGCCGGAGCCGTAGGGAGTGTAGAAGGTCACGCCGGCCTTGAGGTTGTCGTAGACGTTCATTCCGAGGTTGAAGGCCATGGGCGTGGAAGGGGTGTTGTCGGTGGTGAATTTTTTTCCGTCGGTTGTGGCGGAGGCAGTAGCCATCACCGCGGTCAACGATGCGGAAAATTCAAGGGTCTGGTTCATGAAACCGAGGCCGGCGGGATTGAAAATCATGCTTTCGGCGCCGAGCTTGAGGGCGGTGCCGGTGTGTCCCATGCCGTTCTGGCGGGCGCTCAGCGTGTTAACCTGATAACCTTCGGCGAAAGCCTGGGCGCAAGTCAGCGACAAAAGCGTCGCTGCGGCTAAAAATCTGTTCATGTAATTGCTCTTTGAAAAAATACGCCGGCAAAATTACAAAAAATTCCCCGAACCGCCAAAAGAGCCCGAATCCGCCGCCGCCAATGGCGGGGCAATTTTGCAGATGTTGTCACGCAATCCGTCTTTTGCGTTTTCGTTTCTCGGAAAAAATGCGTATTTTTGCAAATTGAACTGACAGAACCACTCTTCTTATATATTATATATGGACAAGACCCGGAAAAACGCCCCCGCCGCAGCGGCGCCAAACCCGCGCAAAGCGCGCAGCTGTAAGATTGTAAGATTTCTTTGGCTGGCCTTTGCCGTGTGCGTTCTGCTCACGGGCGTGTTTTTTATTATGGTGTACAATGGCGTGATCGGATACATGCCCCCCATCGAGGAGCTGAAGAATCCTCAGGACAAGTACGCCTCCGTTCTCTATACCTCCGACGGCGAGGAACTCGGCCGCTACTTCCGCAATACGGGCAACCGCGTCTATGCCGACTACGACGAGATTTCGCCCGCGGTGGTGGACGCTCTGATCGCCACGGAGGACGCCCGTTTCGCCGACCATTCCGGAATCGACATGAGGGCCGTGACGCGCGCACTCGTCAAGACCGTGCTCATGGGCCAGCGCAGCGCCGGCGGCGGCTCCACGATTACCCAGCAGCTCGCCAAACAGCTGTATTCTCCGGCCTCGCACAATATCTTCGCCCGCGCCATGCAGAAGCCCATCGAATGGATGATTGCCATCAAGCTCGAGCGTTTCTACTCGAAAGAAGAGATTCTGAAGATGTATCTCAACCAGTTCGACTTCCTCTACAACGCCGTGGGCATCAAGAGCGCCGCGAAGGTCTACTTCAACAAGGAGGCATCGGAGCTGAACACCCTCGAGGCCGCCACGCTGGTGGGAATGGTCAAAAATCCTTCGTACTACAATCCCGTGCGTAAGCCCGAGCGCACGCGCGACCGCCGCAATGTGGTGCTCGAGCAGATGCGCAAGGCGGGGATGCTTACCGACGAGCAACTCGCCGACCTTCAGGCACAGCCCCTTACGCTCGACTTCCACCGCGTGGACCACAAGGACGGCCTCGCCCCCTACTTCCGCGAGGAGCTCCGCCGCGTCCTCACCGCGAAGAAGCCCAGGAGCTCCGACTATCCCTCCTGGGACCAGCAGCGCTACGTCGACGACTCCATCGCCTGGGCTACCGACCCCCTCTTCGGATGGGTTGAGAAGACCCGCAAGCCCGACGGCACGAAATACGACATCTACAACGACGGCCTCAAAATATATACGACAATCGACTCGCGTATGCAGCGCTACGCCGAGGAGGCCGTTCAGGAGCATATGAGCTCGCTCCAGCAGCAGTTCTTCAAGGAGAAGCGCGGCTCCTCGACCGCTCCCTACACCTCGAACAGCGGCGAGCTGAGTCCCTCGCTCCGCGAGAAGCTCATCAATCAGGCCGTCAGCCAGAGCGAGCGCGCCCGAGTGGCCCGAGTGGCCGGCCGCTCGAAGGAAGAAATCGACCGGGAGTTCGCCACGCCCATGGAGATGACCGTCTTCAGCTATGCCGGTCCCGTCGATACAGTGATGACTCCCCGCGACTCCATCCTCTACACCAAGAGCTTCCTCCGCACGGGCTTCATGAGCATGGATCCCACAACAGGCTACGTCAAGGCCTACGTCGGCGGCCCCGATTTTCGCTTTTTCCAGTACGACATGGCGGCCACGGGGCGCCGGCAGATCGGTTCGACGATCAAGCCCTTCCTCTACACCTACGCCTTCGAGACGGACGAGTTCACCCCATGCTCGGAGATGCTCAACGAGCAGCCCACGCTCTACGATGAGAACGGCCGCGTCTGGCAGCCCCGAAATTCGGGGCATGCCCGCGTCGGCGAGATGGTGAGTCTCCGCTGGGCTCTCACCAACTCCAACAACTGGATTTCTGCCCGGATTATGGACCGCCTCAATCCATGGGAGCTCGTGCGCCGAATGCACTCCTACGGCATCACCAACAAGCTCCCCGCCGTGAAGTCGCTCTGTCTCGGCCCCTGCGAGGTCAGTGTCAAGGAAATGGTGACGGCCTACAGCGCCTTCGCCAACAAGGGAATGCGTTCCAATCCCATGTACGTCACAGCCATCGCCGATGCCAACGGCAACGTAATCCAGGAATTCACGCCCACGCAGACCGAGGTAATCACCGAGCGGGGCCACAGCCGCATACTCTCCGTGCTCCTCAACGTGGTGGACAGCGGTACGGGTAACCGCCTGCGCCGCGCGCCCTACAATATCACCGCTCAGATGGGCGGCAAGACCGGTACGACGAACTTCAACGCCGACGGCTGGTTCATGGGCTTCACGCCCGAGCTGGTCAGCGGTGTATGGGTCGGCGGCGAGGAGCGCTATATCCACTTCAACAACATGGCCCAGGGCCAGGGAGCGTCGATGGCCCTCCCGATTTACGGAAAATACATCTCGAAAGTCTACGCCGACCCGAAGCTGCCTTACACGCAGACCTCGCGCTTCCACTTCTCGGAGGCAAATCTCTGCGACGGCGGCATGGACTTCGGCGACTACTCCGACGAGGAGCAGACTGTCGACGAAATCGTGAGCGGAGCATTCGACTGATGAACGTCCGGCGCACATATCTCATAGGCTTGGCAGCCCTGTGTTCCCTGACAGGAGCCTTCGCAGTGACGCCCGTGGAGGACTGTCTGGCGAAGCTCGGGCGCCCCGTGCGCTGTGCGCTGGCCGTCAGCGGCTTGCGCGACACTGGGCGCGTGCTTGTTCTCCCTGACGGCGATATGCTCGTCGAGAGTACTCCGGAGGGCAGGGAAGAGCCGGTCTTCGCCGCATTCTTCGCCGACAGCGTCTACAACTACACTTCGGGCATTCTGCGTCGCAGTAAGGGCGCCGGACCGGCGGATATGGGTTATCTGTTCAAGCGCACTCCCTCCGGGCTTGCCTCCCAGATCCGCGAAATTCTGGCTGACAGCACATTCACTACCGAGCTTGCCACTGCCGACAGTATCTCCTTCACATCTCCGGCCGGAAAGGACGGCTCGATATTCCGCGTTCTCTTCACTTTCCTGAGAGGACTGCCGCTCGGCGTGTCCAAGACCGTCACCTCGACCTCCGGCGAGGTCTTCGAGCTCCTCCGCGAGGAATATTCGCCCCTCGGCGGCGAGCTTCCCGACTCGATAGACGCCGCATATCTGCGGCGCCGTTTTCCCTTCGCTTTTCTGCCTCGACTGCCGCATACCGCCTTCAAGAATATAGCAGGAGGTGCCCGAGTGGACCTCCGCGAGCAGGCCCGCGACGCCATCGTGGTATTCCTCGATGCCCTCGAGCCCGCGACTCCTGCCCGCATAGCCTCAGCGCGTCATCTGGCCGCCGGTCAGCCTCTCTTCTGGGCTTTCCGCGACACGCGTCCCGAGGATGTCCGCGCCGTCCTCCCCGCACTTCTTCCCGGCGAGACCGCGCTGACAAACGTCCTGCTTGGCGAATACCGCCAGGGAACCGTCCTGCGCATCGCCGGCGGAATAATCGTTGAAACAATTGAATTGCCTGAAAAGTAATCCGATATGGTGCCACCACTGATTGACAGCGCCGCCCGCAAGGGCCTCGTAACATCTCTTTTCGTAATGGGCTTCTTCGGCCTGAGCGCCTTGGGAGGCGCGGCCGGCCTCCTTGCCATGATGTCGGGAGTCGCGGGTATGGTCTACGTGGTCCGCGAGCAAATCCTGCGTGAACGCGAGTCGCGGGCTTTGTCGGGCCGCGGTGTGCCGGGTGCGGCCCTCGCGAGCTATGGCATTGCCGTGTCGTTCTTCGCCGCTCTGCCCGTGGCCCTCGTGGTCTACGCTTCCCTGCGCTTCATCTGGCCGGACCTCATCGGGAAGCAGATGGAGGCTTCCGTGGCGCTTCTCTCCGCCGTCCCCGAGTATTCGGCACTCGCCGTGCAGATGCAGTCCATGCTCGACAAGGGACAGATTCCCACCGCCGCCGACATGATGGCCTCCGTTCTCACGCTGATGGTGTTCACTGGGCTCTGCCTCGGCATCCTCGGTGCAGTTTTCGCAAAATTATTAGTCAGAAAATGAACATTTCCGTAATCGTTCCACTGTATAATGAAGCCGAGTCGCTCCCGGAGCTTGAGGCCTGGATTGAGCGCGTCATGGACGCCAACGGCTTCTCCTATGAAATAATCTTTGTCAACGACGGCTCGACCGACGACTCCTGGCGCGTAATCCAGGAGCTCCGGAAGAAAAATCCCGAGCATGTCCGCGGCATTTCCTTCCGGCGCAACTACGGCAAGAGCCCGGCGCTCAACACCGGATTCGGCGCCGCGAAGGGCGACGTGGTGATAACCATGGACGCCGACCTTCAGGACTCCCCCGATGAAATCCCCGAGCTCTACCGCATGATTACGGAGGACGGCTACGACCTCGTGAGCGGCTTTAAGAAAAAGCGCTACGACCCCCTGTCGAAAACCATCCCCACCAAACTTTTCAACGCCACGGCGCGACGGGTGAGCGGCATCCACAATCTCCATGACTTCAATTGCGGCCTCAAGGCCTACAAATCCGCCGTTGTGAAGCATATCGAGGTATATGGCGACATGCACCGCTATATCCCTTATCTGGCAAAACTCGCCGGATTCCACAAAATCGGCGAGAAAGTTGTCCGGCACCGCGCCCGAAAGTACGGAAAGACCAAATTCGGTCTCGACCGGTTCGTCAACGGCTACCTTGACCTTCTCACCCTCTGGTTCACAGGCCGCTTCGGCAAGAAACCCATGCACTTCTTCGGCCTCCTCGGCTCGCTGATGTTCATCCTGGGCTTTGTGGCCGTGGTCCTCGTAGGAGCCCTGAAACTCTACCACATGTATTCGGGCCACAGCTACATCCTCGTGACCGACTCCCCTTATTTCTACCTCGCCCTGACACTCATGCTTCTGGGCTCCCAGCTTTTCCTGGCCGGCTTTATCGGCGAGCTTGTGGTCCGTAACTCTCCTAAACGAAATGAATACGAAATCGATGACAGATTCTGATGCCTCCGGCTTCCGCGCTCTTGCGCTAAGCCGTTTTTCCTGCCGCAAATATGACTCTTCGCGCGTACCCGCGCGCGAGCTTATAAAAGAAGTGCTCGAGGATGCCCGCATAGCCCCGTCAGCCTGTAACCGGCAGCCCTGGCAGTTCTGGGTGACTGACAGCGAGGGCGTGGCCCGCGATGCCGTTCTCGCCTCTTACTCCCGCGACTGGCTTGCTACGGCGCCGGCTTTCATCATCTGCATGGGAGTGGAGAATGAAGGCTGGGTACGTCCCTTCGACGGCCATTCGCATATCGACGTGGACCTTGCCATAGCCGCCGAGCACATCTGTCTCTCTGCCGCCGACCGCGGTCTGGGCACTTGCTGGGTGTGCAATTTCGACCCCGCCGTCCTCCGCCAGGGTCTCGCCATTCCCGAGGGCCTGCGGCCCGTGGCAATTATTCCCATCGGTTATCCGGCGGAAGGCGTCACCGCTCCTGTCAAGACCCGCAAACCGGCCGACGAAATCATACGATGGATCTGACGCGCGCGTTCCCTTCCTTTCTCCTGATTCTGCCGGCTGTCATGGGGCTGCCCGCGTGCTCTACGTCCGGTTGCCTCGACAACCAGAGCGCCATACCCCTCGCCGAATTCTATTCGTCGGCAACGGGTGAGGGCGTTAGCCTCAGCTCCATTGAAATCCGCGGCGTGGGAGCTCCTGATGATTCGCTCCTGCTCTCCACTCCTCCGGCGGCCACGCAGGTTTACCTTCCCATGCGCTCCACGCGCACCGAAACGGCATGGGCTATCAGCTACAAGCAGGAGGGGATAAACAGCCAGGAATTCAACGACACCGTGACGCTCCGCTACGAGTCACAGCCTTATTTCGCCTCCTCCGAGTGCGGGGCTATGTACAACTACCGTCTCCGCGAGGTCCGCTGCACCACGCATCTCCTTGATTCCGTGACTGTCATCGACTCGCTGATTACAAACATCGACCGCGCCTGTCTCCGTTTTTATTTCCGCACCTATCAGGAGCCTGAGGAGGGGCCGCAGCCTGAGGAATGAACTCGCGTCTGCCCATCCTGCTTATTCTTTCGGCCGGACTTCTCACCGCCGCCTTTGCCGCTCAGCCGGTTCTTCCTGCCGGACAGCCCGTTCCCATGGACTCGATTGCTCCAGGCGATTCTACGCTGGCTGTTGATTCCGTGTCCCGCGCACGGGATTCAGTTGCGGCACAGGCCAAGCCTGCCGCACCTCCTCGCCGACGTGTGACGCCCGTCAACAATGCGGCCACGCGCACGCAGGCCATCAACGAGACCCGGAACGACACGGCGAAAATCAACGCCGCGCGTCGCGCCCGGAGCACCTCTTACACCGATGACAAGGGAGCCGTTGTGTTCGTCGACACCGTGACGGGCGAGAAATGGGTCGACTCGACCCTCATCGCCTCCGTTCCGCGCATGAAGTGTCCGCTTTTCTACTCTGCGAGCGCCGGAGTCAATATATGGGACCCCGTGATGCGCGCCTTCGGTCAGAAGTACGGCCTTTTCGACCTCTGGGTGCAGCTCAATCTCCATAACCGCTACCTCCCCGTGTTCGAAGTAGGTCTCGGCGAGATGAACAACCGCCCGAAAGCATCGGATTTCACCTTCCGCGTACCAACGGCCATATATTTCCGCCTCGGAGCCGACTATAATTTCTTCTACAACTCCAATCCCGACTATCTTCTCACCGCCGGCCTCCGCTATGGCTTCTCGCCCTTCAGGTTCGAGGTTAACGACATCACCCTCGACTCGCCGTACTGGGACGAGACCGCCACATTCTCCATCCCCGGACAGTCAGTGACCGCGGGTTGGCTTGAAATACGGCTCGGAGTGCGCGTGCGTATTGCCGGACCGATTTCTCTCGGCTGGAATTTCCGGTATTCCAAAATCCTTCACGAGAGCAAGAACCCCTACGGCAAGCCGATGTACGTCCCCGGATTCGGCACCCGCGGTCCGGGTATCGGAGGGACATTCTCGGTAATATATACGCTGCCTCTCGTCCATCTGAACAAAAAAGCGGCGGAAGAGGTTAAGATAGAGTAGGGCGCCGGTTCCCGGAAATTCCTCCGGCTCCGCGTCCCGCTGTTGTAAAATGAAAAAAATCATCATCATAGGCGCGTCCTCCGGAATGGGCATGAGGGTCGCATCCGATTTTGCCCGTATGGGCTGGCGCGTAGGCGTGGCCGCCCGCCGGCTCGACCGTCTCGAAGTCCTCAAGTCGCAGTTCCCTGAACAGATGGAGGCCATGGCCATCGACGTGGCCGCCCCCGACGCTGTCCGCAAGTTCGAGAATCTGATTGAACTCATCGACGGCATGGACGTCCTTCTCTACGCCGCCGGTACGGGCTGGCGCAACCCTGAGCTCGACCAGGTCAAGGAAGCCCGCACCGTGGACGTCAACGTAAAGGGTTTCACGGCCATCGTCACTGCCGCCTACCGCTACTTCGCCCGCACGGCCAACCGCGAGCCCGGGCAGATTGCCGTGATTACTTCCGTCGCCGGCGCACGCGGACTCGGCATCGCTCCCGCCTATTCCGCATCCAAGCGCTATCAGTGGAACTATCTTACGGCTCTCGACCAGCTCGCCCACATTCAGCACGTGAACGTCGACATCACCGACATACGTCCCGGATTCGTCGACACCGCGCTCCTCGATCAGGACCCTGAGAAGCCCAACATCCCGATGCTCATGAGCGTAAGCTATGCCGCGCCCCTCATCGAGAAAGCAATCCTCCACCGCCGGCGCATCGCCTACATCGACTCCCGCTGGGCCGTCGTAACGGCTCTGATGCGTTCCATCCCCGCTCCCCTCTGGCGCCGCCTCAACATCAATTTGTGAAAATACGTCTGCAAGACTCATTGGAATCCTCGGTGCGAAACCACGCCCGAGGATTTTATTCAATTCAAACGCTGTATTGAATAAAATCAGTACTTTTTTATTCAATACGGGTGCGGAAAGTGAATAAACCGGGTGTCAGGCGCCCTTGTGTGATTTGCCAAAACTATTTTGGCACGGGTTTTGTTATTAATATAAACGAAAAATCACACACACACCCACGTAAAGACTATTCTTTATGAACTTCAACAATTTCACAATCAAGTCGCAGGAAGCCATTCAGAAGGCCGTGGAAATCACCCGCGCCTCCGGCTCGCAGGCCATCGAGCCTGTCCACCTGCTGAAAGGTGTCATCGAAGAAGGCGAGTCGCTCGTGAAGTTCATCTTCCAGAAAATCGGAGCGAACCTCCCGGGACTCATCGCCAGAGTCGATGCCGATATAGCCGCCCAGCCGAAGGTGTCGGGCGGCGAGCCTTATCTTTCGCGTACTTCCAACGATGTGCTCCAGAAGGCTCTCGACATCGCCAAAAAGGGCGGTGACGAGTACGTCACGCTCGAGTCGCTTCTCATGGCCATCTTCGAGATCAACTCCCCCGCCTCGACCATGCTCAAGGATGCGGGCATCGGCGCCAAAGAGCTCGCCGCCGCAGTCGAGGAACTCCGCAAGGGCAAGAAGGCAACTGACCAGAGCGCCGAGGAGACCTACAACGCCCTCTCGAAATACGCCATCAACCTCAACGAGCGCGCCCGTCAGGGCAAGCTCGACCCCGTGATCGGCCGCGACGAGGAAATCCGTCGCGTGCTTCAGATTCTTTCGCGTCGCACGAAGAACAATCCCATGCTCATCGGCGAGCCCGGCACCGGCAAGACAGCCATCGCCGAGGGCCTCGCCCACCGCATTGTCCGCGGCGACGTCCCCGAAAACCTCCGCACCAAGCAAATTTATTCGCTCGACATGGGCGCCCTGGTTGCCGGCGCGAAGTATAAGGGCGAGTTCGAGGAGCGCCTGAAGGCCATCGTCAACGAAGTGACAGGCGCCGACGGCGAAATCATCCTATTCATCGACGAAATCCACACCCTCGTGGGCGCCGGAAAGGGCGAGGGCGCTATGGACGCCGCCAACATCCTCAAGCCGGCCCTGGCCCGAGGCGAGCTCCGCAGCATCGGCGCCACAACCCTCGACGAATATCAGAAATACTTCGAGAAGGACAAGGCTCTCGAGCGCCGCTTCCAGAAGGTGATGGTCAACGAGCCCGACGAGGCTTCGGCAATCGCCATACTCCGCGGCCTTAAGGAACGCTACGAGAACCACCACAAGGTGCGTATCCGCGACGAGGCGATTATCGCCGCCGTCCAGCTCTCCGAGCGTTATATCACCGATCGCTTCCTCCCCGACAAGGCCATCGACCTCATCGACGAGGCCGCCTCGAAGCTCAAGCTCGAGATTGACTCCGTGCCTCAGGCTCTCGACGACATCACCCGCCGCATCGCACAGATGGAGATTGAGCGCGAGGCCATCAAGCGCGAGGACGACAAGGAGCGCGTCAAGGAAATCGAGAAGCGCATCGCCGAGCTCCGCGAGGAGGAGAAGGAATATTCCGCCAAGTGGAAGGCCGAGCGCGAGCTCATTTCACGCATCCAGCAGAACAAGATCGACATCGAACAGCTCAACTTCGAGGCCGACCGCGCCGAGCGCGAGGGCGACTACGCCAAGGTCGCCGAAATCCGCTACTCCCGCATCCAGGCTAAGGAGAAGGAGAACGCCACAGTTCAGGAACAGCTCAAGGCCATGCAGGGCGAGCGGGCCCTTATCAAAGAGGAAGTCGACGCCGAGGACATCGCCGACGTCGTTTCCCGTTGGACGGGAATTCCCGTGAACAAGATGGTCCAGAGTGAAAAGGAAAAGCTCCTGCACCTCGAGGAAGAGCTTCACTCCCGCGTCGTAGGTCAGGAGGAAGCCATCCGCGCCATCGCCGACGCCGTGCGTCGCTCGCGCGCCGGGCTTAACGACCCCAAGCGGCCTATCGGCTCATTCATCTTCCTCGGCACAACCGGTGTCGGCAAGACAGAGCTCGCGAAGGCCCTTGCCGAATACCTCTTTGACGACGAGAATATGATGACCCGAATCGACATGAGCGAATACCAGGAGAAGCACTCCGTGAGCCGCCTTGTCGGAGCGCCTCCCGGCTACGTCGGCTACGACGAGGGCGGACAGCTCACCGAGGCAGTGCGCCGCAAGCCTTACTCTGTTGTCCTCTTCGACGAAATCGAGAAGGCGCATCCCGATGTGTTCAACATCCTTCTTCAGGTGCTCGACGACGGCCACCTCACCGACAACAAGGGCCGCAGCGTCAACTTCAAGAACACCATCATAATCATGACCTCCAACATGGGTTCGCCGCTCATCCGCGACAACTTCGCCAAGATGACGCCCGAAAACAAGACGGAGACCGTCGAGAAAACCAAGGAGCAGGTGCTCGAGATGCTCAAGCAGACCATCCGTCCGGAGTTCCTGAACCGAATCGACGAGATTATAATGTTCACGCCTCTCAACCGTCAGGAAATCGAGGAAATCGTGGGGCTCCAGCTCAACGGCATCCGCAAGATGCTCAAGCACTCTTCGGGCATCGACCTCGAAATCACGCCCAAGGCCCTGAGCTTCCTCGCCGACGAAGGCTTCGACCCCGAATTCGGCGCCCGTCCCGTCAAGAGAGCAATCCACAGACTCGTCCTCAACCAGCTCTCCAAGGACATCCTCGCCCAGAAGGTCAACCGCGACAAGCCCATTATCATCGACACCACCCCCGACGGCACAGACCTCATATTCAAGAACTGACAGAATAAAAGAAAAACTCCACTCCCGGCCCGGGTCTAACTACCCGCGCCGGGAGTGTTTTTGCGCTATAATGAGATTATTCCGCGGTGATGAAGGTGTTGCGGTAGAGTTGGGGCGGAGGGTGGAGGTGTAAGCCCTGGGATTGCTTTTTACCTTGCGAGGGAGAGGTTGATGCTTATGCCGTAGGAGGAGTTGGTGGTGGGGTAGGCGCTGGTTGTGACGAGGGGTGTGTTGACCTGATGGTCGAAGTATGCCTGAAGGGTTATGCGTTTGCTGAGGATGTAGGAGGCGGTGAAGTTTATGCCGAGGGTGTTGGAGCCGGAGGTGGGCTGGGTGTAGTTGCTCTCGATGCGGCGGATGAGGGCCTGGGTGTTCTGGAAGGAGAAGTCGGCGTTGAGGGTGAGGTCGTTGGAGACGCCCTGGGCAGAGCCTTTCATTTTGAGCACGGTGTTGAAGCCTATGATCTTGTAGCCGACGCCCACGGTTATTCCCTTGGTTGTGGCCTCTACGACCTGTCCTGCGGAGCTGTTGAGGGTGAGGGTGCGCTGGTCGCGCCACTCGGCATTGAACTGGAGGTCGTTCTTGAGGGTGGCCTTCACGCCGAAGAGGGGTGCGAAGCGCTCGGTGAGGGCCACGGAGGAGATGTTGAAGGGCGAGGAGGGAACGGGGAGGCCGGAAAGCTCGTCGAGGGTGAAGCCGAGGTTTCCGCCGTCGGCGCTGATCCAGTTGAGGTAGGAGGAGAAGGAGCCTACGGCGTAGGTGCACTGGTATGCATGGCTGAGAGTGAAGGTCTTGAAGATGTTCCTCATGTTTCCGAGGTTGATGAGGCCGTCGTAGGTCACTCGCCAGTTGGGGAGTACGCTGGAGAAGTCGGGGAAGGGATTGAGGGTAACCTTTTCGGGCGAAGTACCGGAATATGCGGCCATGAAGGCGGGGATAAGGACGTCGGAGGAGGTCTCCGACACGCCTCCTACCTCGGGCGAGAAGGGCTTTCCGGCCTGGGCGGTTCCGGCGAGGAAGCCTCCGTCGGGATAGCGGAGGCCGTCGTACTGGGCCTCTACGCGGTCGCGGATGCCGGGAATGTATGCGAGGAACTTGTTGAAGGCCTCGGAGTTGTATCCGTCGTCGGCCTTGGAGCTGCGGAGGGCTGTGCCAAGGGCCATGTGGGTCTTTGTGTAGGAGCCGGCGAGGGAGGTGGGCATGCCGTCGTACATGAACTGCACCTGCGAGGTGCGGTTGTCCGTGCGGTTGAAGGTTAGCTGGATTTTGAAGCCCTTGAAAATCTCGAAATTGGCCTCGATATTGAGCTCGTTGGTGCGTCCCCAGACGGCCGGCGAGGTCTGTCCGTCGCCGGTGATGAGCCATCCGCGGTCGAGGGCGCGCTGGATGTAGCTTTCGTCGGTGAAGCCGAATGCGAAGTCGAGGCCGGGGGCCATGGGGCCGTAGGAGAGGCTTTCGCCGAAGACGTTTCCGACGGTAGGGCGCCAGAGCGGGAGGCTCATGGTGCGGGTGTTGCGGTAGCGGACGGAGGCGTTGCGGGGCGACATGACGAGGCGCGTGGCGTACTCGCCGAGGTTGCGGAGGAAGCTCTTCTCGTCCTTCAGCATCTCGATGATGGTGAATTTGAGGTTCTGCTCGCCACGGTTCAGGATTTCGACATTGTTGGCGTCGATTACCTTGGTTTTAACGGGGAAAGGCTTCTCGCCGTCGGCAGTGACGGCCGTCACCTTGATTTTCTTGGTCTTGAGGTTGTGCTTGATGATGAGCGTGGTGTCGGGCTTGAGGGCGAAGGCGCGCTCGAAGCGCTTGGGCTTGCGCTGCGAGGCCGTCGACTTGCGGGTGTTGGCGAAGCGCTTGTTGACTTCCTTCAGGAAGGGAATCTTGTTGTAGAAACCCTCGAAGTTGATGCGTCCGTCGGCGTTCCATGCAGCCTGGTTGGAGATGGAGTTGCCCATCGACTCGCCGTCTATCGTGGCGCCGCGGTCCCAGCGGTATGTGGCGTTGTAGCTCACGTTGGCCGAAAGGAAGTCGATGAAAGGAATCTTCGAGAAAGGCGCGCGGTACTGGCCCGTGAAGGTCTGGTTGTAGGCCCATGGCGTGCCCATCGAGCGGATTGACTGCCAGACGGTGTCCTTCCACTCGCGGTACTTGTCGGGGAAGAGCTTGCGGTTTACGGCTCCGACGGTCTCCTCGATTCGGGCGGAGGTGTTGGAGTTGAAGGTGAAGGAGAGGGTCTTGGTGATGTTCCAGGTGAGCGCGAGCTGACGGTCCCAGAGGAAGTTCTTGCTCACCGAAACGGGGAGCTGGAACATCTGGTCTGTCTCCGAGCGGGTCTGCTGCTCGTAGTAGTATCGGCTCATGTTGGTCTGGAAGGAGATGTTGGTTGGCAGCCAGTTGAGCTCCCATTCCTTGAGGAAGCGGGCGTTCTTGTTCTTGGTCTTGAGGCCCTTGAAGGGTTTGAAGGCCTTGAAGAATGGAGAGTAGTTGTATTGGAGGGCGCCGCGGTAGTCGTTGGTGTTCTCGTACTCGGTGGTGGGGTCGCTCTTGGCCTGCTTGGTGAAGGAGAAGTTGAATGTAAAGTTCGCGGGGTCCCAGGGCATGGGGTTCTTGCTCTTGACGTCGAATTTCAGGCCTGAGAGCGAGAAGTTCTGGACGGTGGTGCGCTCGATGGCGTAGGAGCTGATGGAGTCGCGTTCCTGCTTGGTGGTGCAGTCGTCGAGGGCATCCTTCAGAAGGACGTCCTGGTCGAGAGGATTGTACTTGGGCGAGGTCTTTTCCTCGCTGCGGGAGTAGTAGATGGGTGCGCGGAGCTTGGCTTTCTCGGGGAGGAAGCGGCCAAGGTCGGCCTGGACTGCGACGTTGTACTGGGTGTAGTCGTCGAGTCGGCGCTCGTTGAGGCTCTGGTCCACGCCGCCGAAACCGGCTGTCTCGACGTGTCCGCCGAGGTTGAGGGTGGCGATGTCGGATAGGGCGAGGGTGGCATTGGCCTTGGCGGCCCAGCCGCCTTCTTCGGCGAAGTCCGTGACCTTGAGCTCGTTGACCCACACTGTGCCGTCCTTGGTCGTGGCGGCGTTGTTGCGCACGCCGATCAGAATGACGCGGACGTCGGAGAGGGAGGGATTTCCGAGGACCGCCATGCGGTTGCGGTTGTTGTCGGGGTCGCGGCCTGTGTAGAGTGTGCCGTAGCCCACGCCGGGCTCTTCGGCGCGCTTGGCGTTGTTGCGTTCCTTCTTGAGGTCGACGAGGCTCTGGAGGTTGAAGTTGAGATAGTTTGCCTCGGGCCATACGATCTGACGGTCGGAATTGAGGTCGCGGTTGTACTTACCTGGTGGCGTGAGCTCGAGAGGTATCTCGTATTCGTAGAAGTTGTTCTTGACGTCCGTTCCGAGGCGGATGAAGGCCGAGAGGTCGCCGGAGCGGGTCTGCGTGTTGTTGTCGATGGGGGCTTCGGCGTGAATCCACATCTGGAGGCGCTTGTAGTTGCGGAGGTCGAGCTGGGTGTTGCGGTATACGCCGCGGGCGTCGCCGGCGGTGAGGCCGGTGAGCTTCATGGACATCGACTGCTCGTTGAGCTGGGTAATCTGGCTCTGCGAGGGGTCCTGAATGCGGGTCACGCCCGGAGGCAGAACGTAGTTGACGGGCTCGCGTCCGGCGTTCTCCTCGATGTTCACCACGGAGAGGTCGAGCTGTCCCTGCGCGGGTGCGTCGCCGCGGGTGTTGAGGTTGAAGTCGTAGCTTCGCCACTCGCCGCGCACGAGCTCGAAGGTTGCGAAGCGGAGGTGCGTCGGCTTCTTGAAGCCCGTCATGAACATGCGGGCGAAGCGTATGGTCGAGAAGTCTGATATGCCGCCGACAACTTTCTCGAAGTCGCTCAAGGGTATCTTGAACTGATACCATTCGACTTCGAGGTCGGGGTTCTGGGGGTCGCGTGTGGCGACGAGGGAGGTCTGCTTGTCGGTGATGTAGTTCTTTCCGACGACGAGGTCCTCGGGACGGATGGAGATGCGGTACTGGAAGTAGCGCTCGTACTCGTTGAGGGTATTGTCCTGGTTTATGTCCTCGACGTCGGGGGTGGCACGCGCGCTCTGGTAGAGGGGGTCGGGGGCGTCCTCGGGGGAGAGGGAGTTGCCCTCGACGCCGTTATAGCGTTTGTAGCGCTCGAGCACGCCGAGGCGTTGCTCGTCGTAGTCGTATCCGCGGTAGAAATGGTAGTTGTCGCCCGCGGGGTCGCGGAGGGGCGAAAACTCGTCGTTCTCCATCTCGGCGATGGTCTGTGGAGAGAGGCGCTGGCGGAGCTCGTTGAGATACTCGGCGTAGGAGGGGAAGGCGAACTCGTCGGTGTTGGGGAGGCCGTCCAGACCTACGTCCTGCGCAAGTCGCGCTCCGGTGGCGTTGTCGAAGGAGTAGGTGAGGGAGTTCTGCGAGGAAACGCGGCCCCAGACTGTTTCCTTGAGATACTGGTCGTTGCCGTCGTAGGGGATGCCGTTCTCGTAGCTCTTCAGTCCGTCCTTGAGAATGTCCTCCGACATCTCGCCGAAGTTGAGGTAGAGGTCTCCGCCCTCGAGGTTGGGGTTCTCGGGGTCGAGGAAGGGGTTGAGCATCCAGAACTGGACGTACTCGATGTTGCTCTGCTCGAAGTTGGTGTTGTCGAGGCGGCGCATTATGCCGCCCCAGCGCTTCTCGGGGTTGAGGAGGCGCCCTGTTTCGTCGATGTTCGTGGCGTCGAGGTTGTAGGGTCCGCGCTCCTCGGGGTAGAAGGAGAGGTTGAGGGTCTGGATGGTTGACGACTCGCCGTAGCCGAGCTCGCGGCCCGGGAAAATCTCGCGCGAGGTCACTTCGCGCACATAGGGGTTCGAGAGCTGCTTGAGGTCGCTCTTGATGTAGCCCGGGGCGAGCGAGGAATTGCGCTGGGTGAACATGCGGTCTATGTAGTACCAGTTGAGCAGGGCGCGGTTCTTGCCGTAGGCCACGTTGTTGCTGAGCGCGGCTTCCGGGAACAGGGCGTCGGGCGAAGGGTCGTATGGCGTTGAGGCGAGGAACCAGGAGTAGGGCGAGCGGAGGTCGATTCCGGTCTGGGTGGTCTCGAAGTCGTCCACGTAGGAGGAGCCCTTGTTCGAGCCGCTTTTCTGCTGGTGAGGCAGGAGGCGGGCATACTCGGCCGTCAAGTTGAGGCTCGAGGGCGCCGTGGCCGTGACTGTCGGAATCTTGTTGAGGAGGTTGGTGAGCCACATGAACTCGCCGTTGTAGTTGACGTTGAAGCCGAGCATGGTGTTGTTCACCACCTCGTCGCCGATGTTCACCTTCTCGAGCAGGGCCTTTTCGGAGAAGTGGAGCAGGGTACCTCCGATGTTGAGGTTCTTGTTCAGCTGGTACTGGAGGTCGAGGCCCAGGAGGGTCTTGCGTTGCATTGAGAAGAGCGACTGGTTCTCGAGGGTGACGGAGATGTTCTGTCCGGAGTCGATGATGCTCTGGTTTGTGATGGTGACTATGCCCATGGCGTAGTCCACGGTATAGTCGGAGTTCTCCGTGAGGGTGACGCCTCCGGCCGTGACGATTACCGAGCCGCGGGGCACGTTCATGGCGTTGAGCCTGATTTGCGAGCCGGAGGAGGCCTGATATTCGCCGGAGAGGATGAACTTGTTCTTGTCGGCGTACTGGCGGGCGACGACGAGGGTCGAGTCGTAGAGCTCCTGGTAACAGTACTGGTCGGCGAGGGCCGGATTGTTGATTTTCTTTCGCAGGTGCGAGCCGAAGGGTTCGACCACGGGGAATATCACCTTGCCCTGCTGGGCCATGATGGTGTAGCCCTCGATGAAGTCGAAGAAGCCATCGGGGTTGCTCTCCTCGTTGGAGTCGATGCGGTCGAGGTTCATCACCTGGAGCAGCGACTGGTTGTTGAGGCCTGGCACGGGGAGGTAGTTGATCTGCGTGCCCGTCGTGTCGGAGAGGTATTTGATGTTGAGCTTGAACTTGTTCTTCTGAATCTGATAGCCGCCGAGGGAGTAGACGTTTTTCATCATCAGCTTCCACATCGGCAGGCGGGGCGACGTGGTGGTGCTCTTGAGCATCTTCACGTAGAGGCTCTGGTCTGTCGAGGTGATGTCGCCGGAGAACTCGCCGACCTGGTAGACCTGCCCGCGGTAGGTGTACTCGAAGGCCACGGCGAGGACCTCGTCGGCGTTGAGGACCGCGCGGATCGAGATGTAGCCGAGGGTGGAGTTGAGGGTGTACTCCGAGGAGCTCAGGAGGCGCGCGCTCTCCACCTTTTCGTAGCCGGTTCCGCCCTCGATGCCGTATGCCGCGAGAGGCGCGAGGGCCTGGGTCACGTCGTTGATGTTTCGGGCCGTCGGGTACTGGGTCTTGATGGTCTCGAGAAGGTTGTTGGAGGCGTTGGCGGGGTTGGGGAGCCCGGGATTGGGACGCCAGTAGTCGCTCGAGAGCACGCTGTTCTCGCCGAGGTCCTGGAAGGCCACGAGGTTGCGCGCCTGCTCGTATTTTCCCGTCTTGTTGGTCACCCACACCTCTATTCGCGTGATGTTGACTCCGGACGACACGTAGGGCAGCTTCGAGGCGAAGTCATCGTAGTTGTCGCGGAAGAAGTGGGCGAGGAAGTAGTGGCGGTTCTGGTCGTATTCGTCGGCGTTGACGGAGAAGTCGGTGGTCTGCGCGCCGCCCTTGGTGTTGACGGTCTTCGACTCGGAGTTCTGCTGCGAGATGAGGGCCGTGGCCGTGAGCTTGCCGAACTGGAGCTTGCTCTTGATGCCGAACAGAGCCGTGGAGCCGCGGATGAGGGAGGAGCCGGTTGTCATCGACACGTTGCCTGCCTCGATGCTCTTGACGATGTCGTCCTCCTGACCCTCGTAGGCCAGCTTGATGTTCTTTGAGTCGAAGTCGAAGGTGGCGTCCGTGTTGTAGCTCATGTTGAACTTGAGGCGGTCGCCGACGGAGGCGTTGATGGTTGCCTGGATTTTCTGGTCGAAGTCGAAGTAGGTTTTGCGCCTTGAGGAGAGCGAGAGCGAGGGATTGTCGGTCTTGTTGCTCTTGATGCCCATCTGGAGCTGAACGGAGCCCTGGGTCTTGAGCTGGACGCCGCCCGGGCCGAAGATTTTCTCCAGCGGCCCGAGCGCGAAGTTCATGTCGAAGATGTTGAAGGGCTGCTTTTCCTTCGAGGTGATGAGTTCCTGATTTCGGGTGCGGTAGTACTGCTGCATCGAGCGGCGGAGCTGCCAGCTGTTGTACTGCTCGGGGGAGAGCATGAAGGGCGTGGCGATGTCGAAGTCGCCCACGCGCGTGCGCACGACGTAGCACCCCGATGCGGGGTCGTACTCGGCCTCGGTCTTGATGTTCGAGGGCGCGGCCAGATCGTAGGCCAGCTCGTTCTCCATCAGCTGCTCGTAGTTCTGCGGCACGGTCTGCTGGACGGGGAAGGGCATCATTATCGAGTCGCCGGGAGGCGCGGGGGGATAGGCTCCGGGCGCGGGAGGCGTGAGCTCGCTCTTGTAGTACTGGGCGGAAGCCCCCGGAATGAGCCACATCAGCAGGAGCACGAAAAGAAAAAGGGCACTTCTCCCGCCGATTCTGTCGTAGAAGCGGCGGACGGAGTGCGGAATCAGGCTTTTATGATGCAGGATGTGGAATTTCATTGCAGGAAACGGCGGGCATCGGCGCGCGGCGGCAATGCTTCGGGAGGACGGGGGCCTCAGAGGCGCGGAAGGGCCTGCTTGATGGCCTTTTCCGCCGTGAGGGAGGGGTCGTCCTTGAAGATTGCCGTGAGTACCTTTTCGGCGGCCTTGCGGTCGAAGCCGAGCATCACGAGTGCTGCATGGGCTTCGTCGAAAGTCTCGCCTCGGGCTGCGGCCGTGGCTCCCGGCTGCAATACTAACGTAGAATCCTCCGCTTTTATTTTATCGCGGAGGTCCACAATTATTCTTTCCGCCGTTTTTGTGCCTATTCCCTTTACGCTCTTGAGCCTTTTAACGTCGTTGGAGGCTATCACGGCGCCGAGCTCCCGGGCCCCGAGCGAGGAGAGGATGATGAGGGCCGTGGTGGCTCCAACGCCGCTCACGCCTATCAGCTGGCGGAAGAGCTCGCGCTCGCGCTCCTCGGCGAAGCCGTAGAGCGTATAGGCGTCCTCGCGTATGGATTCATGCACGAGGAGGCGCGCCTCTCCCTTGCCCTGAAGGGCCGAAAAGGTCGGAAGGGATATGTTCAGAAGGTAGCCCGTGCCCCCGGAGGTCTCTATCACGGCGGCCGCGGGATTAAGCATGGCGATGGTTCCGCGGATATATTCTATCATCCTTTGTTCCGGTAGTGGGGGATTATGAGGCGAAGGAGCTTTCGATGGCCTGGATGTCCTGCACGAGCTTTTTCTCCACGCCGAGCCGCTCCTCGATGTTGTTGCAGGCGTAGATTACCGTGGCGTGCGAGCGCGAGATGCGGTTGCCTATGGTGGTGGTCGACATCTTGGCGATTTTCTTGGCAAGATACATCAGCACCTGGCGCGGGTCGGAAATCTCGCGCTTGCGGGTCTTGGTGAAGAGCAGGTCGGCGTCGATGCCGTAGTGCGCGGCCACGGCCTGCGCGATCATCTCGAAGTTCACCTGTCGGCGGCTCATCTTCACGGCATTTGAGAGGACCACGCGCGCGAGGTCCACGGTGATGGGCTTGTTCAGCACAGTAGCGTGCGCAAGGAGCGACACGACGATACCCTCGAGCTCGCGGATGCTGTCGGTGACGTTCGCGGCGATGAACTCCAGCACCTCGTCGGAAATCTGGAGGCCGTCCTGAGCCGCCTTCAGCCTGAGGACGTCGCGCCTCAGCTCGATGTCCGGCTTGTCGAGAGCCACCGACATGCCCCACTTGAATCGCGAGAGCAGGCGCGCCTCGAAGCCGTCCATGTCGGCGGGAGCGCAGTCGCTCGACATGATTATCTGCTTGTTGTTCTGGTGCAGATGGTTGAATATGTGGAAGAAGGTATTCTGCGTGCCGGGCTTCTTCTGCAGGTCCTGGATGTCGTCGATGATGAGGGTGTCGATGCTCTGGTAGAAGTGGAAGAAGCTGTTGGTGTTGCCCTTGGCCACGGCCGCCGTGTACTGGCTCTCGAAGAGGCGGGCCGTCACGTAGAGCACACGGCTCTCCGGGTTCGTCTCCTTCAGGCGGATGCCTATGGCCTGGATGAGGTGGGTTTTTCCCACGCCCGTCGGGCCGAAGATGAAGAGGGGGTTGAAGGTCTTGATGGAGGGATTGTCGGCGATGGACTCGCCTATCGACCCCGCGATTTTATTGCTGTTCGAGAGGCAGTAGTTCTCGAAGGTGTAGCGCGGATTGAGCTGCGAGTCGATGGTCTGGTTCGGCTTCGCCGTGAAGGGGTTCGCGGGCTGGGCCGTGCTCTGCGCCATGATTGTCGGCGACGGAGCCGCCGATTTCAGCTTCACGGCCGAGGAATGGTCGTCCTTTACCGTGTCGTAGACGTAGTACAGCTTCACACCAGGGCCGTACACCTTGTTAATGCCTGACTTCAGCACGCCGAGGAAGCGCTCCTCGAGCTGGTCGGCGAAATAGCCGGACTTTACGAGAAGCTCGAGGACACCGTTCTCGAATTTCACGGACGTGATGTCCCTGAACCAGGTGTCGTATTGTATAGGCTCGATGACGTCGCGGATGTAGGCGCAGCATTCGGCCCAAAGCTCGGTGTGGGTGCGTTGCATGGGAGTAGAAGGGAGAGGGGGGTGAAAGGAGAGCGCAGGCTTTAGGGGTGCGGGTCGGGGTTGAGGAGTATAGAGGTTAAATAATGATTGGACAATTGCCGCAGGGAGGTCCCTTTGACGAGTACAAAATTCCGAAAAAAAATGTTGAAAAACAAACGCGTTTTTTCTTGTTTTTTTAGAAAAAGATACAAGTGTTTTGGTTTCAGAATATTAAGGTCCGGTAGCCCGGAAGGGATGCGGCATCGTGCTTCGGATTTCTTATCCGTCAGTCTGTCAGGCGGATGCGCTCGGCGCTTATGTTCCACGCTTCGCCTTCTTGAGGCCTTCAGACCCCCCCTTAGCGCTTGTCTTGCCCCTATTTACACGTGAAACAAAAATTTTTCAGGAAAAACTCTTATTTAGAATCGTTCTAAATAAGGGTGGAGGTGATGCAGATGGATTTTCTTTATTGCGGATGATTTTTGCAAAGAATTTGAAGTAGAGATGGCAAAACACACCCGTCCGTCCTCTCCTGACGCCCCGAAACGCCGCCGGAAACGCATGATGTCCGACGCGGAGGTCATCACGATTCATCTCGCAATCGCTTTTCGGACATCTGTGGGACAACGGCGTGCATATAGTGACCGGCCTGCGGTCAAACATGAAACAGCGTCTGATGCCCCTCTATGACAAGATAATGCTCCGGAAGAGAAGCATCATCGAGTCAATCAACGACATGCTCAAGAACGTGGCCCCGCTGGTGCATTTCCGTCACCGCAGCGTCCACAATTTCATCATGAATCTGCTTGCGGCAATGGGTGCGTATTGCTTCTTCTCCACAAAGCCGGAAGTCAATTTCGACTACGAGGTACCTGAGTCAAACGGGCAGCTCGTAATCTGGCGATAAACGGCAAAGATTAAAAAATCAGGCGACCAATTTGGATCGCCCGATAACTTATGCCATATAGTGAAGTGGCCGATTGGGCTATCATTATCCCGAACTGGCGTTATATCGTTAAGGTATAACTTTTTCCGCCACTGCCCTCGCGCTGCGGATACCGTCGACGGCGGCGCTGACTATGCCTCCGGCGTAGCCGGCGCCCTCGCCGCAGGGGTAGAGTCCCGGGACGGCGATGTGGACGAGTGTCTCAGGGTCGCGCGGGATGCGGACGGGCGAGGACGTGCGCGTCTCGTCGCCGATAAGCACAGCCTCGGGGCTGAGGAAGCCCCGCGATTTCCGTCCGAACTCCCTGAAGCCGGCCTGAAGCCGCCGGGCGATAGGCTCGGGAAGGAGAAGGTCGATTCGGGCCGGGAATACCCCGGGGGGATAGGAGCTGCGGGGAAGGTCGGCGCTCTCGCGCGAGTCGACGAAGTCGGTCATGCGCTGGGCCGGAGCTTTCTGCGTGCAGCCCGCGGCCTCGAAGAAGCGTCGCTCGATGTCCTCCTGATAGTGCATGATGCGCAAGGGGTCGTCGCCGGGAATATCCTCGGGCAGCACCTCAACGACCATGCCTGAATTAGCCCAGCGCGTGCCGCGGTTGGCCGGAGACATGCCGTTGACCACGAGCTGTCCCGGGGCGCTCGCCGCGGGGATGATGTATCCGCCGGGACACATGCAGAAGGAATAGACGGCGCGGCCGTCGACGCGCGTGAGCATCGAATACTCCGCTGCGGGAAGATACTTTCCGCGCCCTTCGGGAGAATGGTACTGGATTTGGTCGATGAGGCTTTGGGGGTGCTCGAGACGCACGCCTACGGCTATTCCCTTTGCTTCAAGTCCGATGCCGCGGCGGGAGAGGAGGCGGTAGACGTCGCGGGCGGAGTGGCCCGTGGCGAGGATGACGGGTCCGCGCCATTCGAGGCCCTCGGAGTCGACAACGCCGAGGCATTCAAGCGAAGGGGAGAGGATGAGGTCGTCGACGCGGGTGCGGAAACGCACTTCGCCGCCGTGGGCGATGATGGTCTCGCGCATGGCTTTGATGACTTTCGGAAGACGGTCGGTGCCGATATGGGGATGGGCGTCGACGAGGATTTCGGGCTGGGCGCCGTGGAGATGAAGCACCTGAAGCACCTTCTCGACGGGGCCGCGCTTCTTGCTGCGGGTGTAAAGCTTGCCGTCGGAGTAAGCCCCGGCCCCGCCCTCGCCGAAGCAGTAGTTAGACTCGGGGTCGACGCGTCCCTCGCGGGAGATTGCGGCCATGTCGAGTCTCCGCGAGTCTACGTCCTTGCCCCGCTCGAGCACCACGGGTCTGAGCCCCAGCTCTATGAGCTCGAGGGCGGCGAAGAGGCCGGCGGGGCCTGCGCCGACAACAATCACCTGAGGCGCCTCCGACACGTCGCGGTAGGCCGGGCGCGGAATCTCGATGGCCGCGGAGTCGATTTCGTCCACATGCAGCCGTAGGGAGAGGTTCACGGCCACGCGGCGCTGGCGGGCGTCGATGGAGCGGCGCACGATGTCGAGGCGCCTGATGCGTGCGGGGTCGAGGTGTGCCTCGCGCGCCGCCTCGGCCTTTAGGAGTTCGGGAGTGGCGGCGGTGCGCGGAGAGGTGCGGAGTTCGAGAGTCTGTATCATCGGGGGGCTGGGGTGGTGATTCCGCGTTCGAGGCGCGGGTTCATGAATAGCATGGTTGCTACGGCGAGTATGCCGGCCAGGAGGTCGCTCCCGGTCATGGAGAGCCATACGCCGTCGACGCCGAGCGCGCGGGGAAGCACCCAGAGCATGGGCACGAGGAAGAGAAGCTGGCGCGTGAGCGATAGGAAGATGGAGAGCCGTGGCTTGCCGAGGCTCTGGAAATAGTTCTGGATAATTATCTGTACGCCCACGACAGGGAAGGCCATGAAGTAGACGCGGAAGCCGTGGCGCGCGATGTCGATCATATGGGCGTCGGTGGTGAACATCCGCGAGATAGCGTCAGGGAAGAGCTCGCACACGGCGAAGCCTAAGGTCGACACCGACGCGCCGATCCATATGCCCCTGAAGAGCGTCCGGCGCACGCGCGGCCAGTTGCCGGCGCCGTAGTTGAAGCCCAGGATTGGCTGCATGCCCTGAGTGATGCCGAAGACAACCATGATAAAGAACATTGTCGTGCGGTTGATGATGCCGTAGGCGCCGATGGTTGTGTTGCCGTCAGCCCCCGCAGTCTCGAGCAGCGATTTGTTGATGAAAACCACCACAAGGCAGGCGCAGCAGTTCATCAGGAAGGGCGAGAGTCCGATTCCGTAGATTCTCGACAGGAGCCGCGGGTCGAACCATCGCTCGCGCGGAACGAGGCGGACGGTGTGCTTCTTTGACAGGAAGTGGGCGAGGACCCATACGAAAGCCGAGGCCTGCCCGATGATTGTGGCGAAGGCCGCTCCGGCTATTCCCCAGCGGAAGGTGAAGATGAAGAGCGGAGCGAGGATAACGTTGACGAGCACCGAGAGGATGGCGGAAATCATTGCCTTCCGGGGAAAGCCCGTGGCGCGCATGAGATTGTTGAGGCCGATGAAGACGTAGGATATCGGCGTGCCGAGCAGAATCACGCGCATGAACTCGCGGGCGTAGGGCAGTGTCTCGTCCGTGGCGCCGAAGAAGCGCAGGATTTCGTCGAGGAAGAGCAGACACGAGCCGCCGATAAGCGCGGCGTGGACGAGGCACATGAGAGTGACGTTGTTGACGGTCTCAGTGGCCTTGTCGACGTTGTTCTGTCCGAGAAAAATAGAGGAGATGGTCGAACCGCCGGCGGCGATGAGCACGCAGAAGGCCACCACGAGGTTCATAAGCGGGAAGGTGATGGCCAGGCCGGAGATAGCCATTGGCCCCACGCCGCGGCCGATGAAGATGGAGTCGACGATATTGTACAGCGAGGTGACGAGCGCGGCGATGATGGCCGGAAGGGAATACTGCACTAACAGTTTCCCGATCGGACTCGTGCCGAGGGCCGACGCTGAGGTCTGGGGCTTGGGTTCGGATGCTTCCATATGTATTTGCCGACTCTTGAATGAAAAAAAGCCGTCGGAATGAGGTCCGACGGCTTTCACTTGGTGGCGGGGGCAGGACTCGAACCTACGACCTTTGGGTTATGAGCCCAACGAGCTACCACTGCTCCACCCCGCGATGTTTTACGGGTGCAAAGTTAAGGACATTTCGAGCCAAAAGCAAATTATTTCACTAAAATTAACAAATAAAAACTTTTGCCAATAAATATTGTCCTTTGCGCAAGCGTGGTTTAGTCGTCCTTGAATTATCTGATATATATCTTTTTTGCTGTGGAGCCTTGGCGGACTATGTAGAGGCCCGGGGTCAGGTCGCCGAGGGTGGTGGCGGTGGTGCGGATGCCGTTCAGGGTGTAGATTTCAACCGGGCCGTCGGTGGCGGGTTCTAAGGCGACTTGTTCAACACCGGAGATTTCGCGGGCTTTGAGGATAAGGTCTCCGACAGATGTTGTGGTGGTCTGAACGGTTCCGTCGGCCTGACGGCGCAGAATGAAACAGTTGGGAATCT
>CABUIC010000031.1 GCA_902491515.1 uncultured Porphyromonadaceae bacterium | reverse complement strand
TTTTCAAGCTGCCGATTCAACTTTTTTCAGGGCATTCTTATCCCGAACTCGCGTTAGTAGGGACGCGCCATGGCGCGTCCGCCTCTTCGATACGTACTTATTGCCAATCTAAGGGAAGTGGGATTCGTAAAAAATACTATCAACGGAGCGGACGTGCCATGGCACGTCCCTACCGGCGCTATTGGTGTATGTGGTTGGAAATTAGTGAATTGGCGCTTTTACCAGCGGCGGTAGGCGTAGCCTAACATTTTGTAGGCGGCGCGGTCGAGTTCTTCGCGGAACTGCGGGGCGGCGATGGAGATGAGAAGCCGGGCGCGGTCCAGCATGTTTCGGCCACGGAGGTTTACAGCGCCGTACTCGGTGACGACCCAGTTGGTCTGGAAGCGGGTTGTTACGACGCCTGCTCCGGGGGTGAGAATGGGCTTTATTTTGTTCTCGCCGCGGGAGGTCGTGGAGAGCATCGCTATGAAGGACTGGCCACCGACGCTGCGGGAGGAGCCGTAGACGAAGTCCTGCTGTCCGCCGACACCGGAATAGATGCGTGTGCCGATTGAGTCGGCGCAGACCTGGCCGGAGAGGTCGATTTCGAGGGCGGAGTTTATGGCGGCCATGTTGTGGTTCTGGGCTATGACGAAGGGGTCGTTGACCCAGGCGATGTCGCGGAAAAGGATGCTGCGGTTGTGGTCGATGAAGTCGTAGAGTCTGCGGGTTCCGAGGGCGAGGGAAGCCACGGAGCGTCCGGGCTCGACCTGCTTGCGGGAGTTGTCGACCACGCCGCTTTCAATCAGTTCAATCATGCCGTCGGTCATAGCCTCGGTATGGAGGCCGAGGTGGCGGTGGTCGCGGAGAGAGTGGAGAACGGCGTTGGGGATGGCACCGATGCCGATCTGGAGCACGGCTCCGTCGGGGATGTGCTCTGCGATGTGGCGGCCGATTGCGAGTTCCTTTTCCGTGGGCCGGAGGTCAGGAGTTTCGGCTATCGGGTCGTGGACTTCGACAAGAGCGTCGATGCGCGACATGTGGATTACTGAATCTCCGTAGGTGAAGGGCATGAGAGGATTGATCTGCGCGATGATGATTTTCGCGCATTCGACGGCGGCCGGTGTTATGTCGGCTGAGACTCCGAAGGACACGAATCCGTTTTCGTCAGGCAGGGAGCAGTTGATGAGTGCCACGTCGAGCTTGATGGAGCCGTCCCTGAAGAGCTGCGGAACCTGACCGAAGAAGCGGGGGGTTGTAGTGGCGTATCCTTTGTTGACCCATCCCCGCACGGCGTTGGAGACGAAGAAGGAGTCGATGAGAAAAGAATCCCTGAGGGCGGGGTCGCAGAGAGGGGAGACACGTCGGCCGAGGGCGAAAGCGTTGTAGAGCACGACATCTCGCAGTTCGCCGCCCCTCCGGGCCAGCGCGGCGATGAGGGCTTCGGGGATGGAGCTGCTTCCTTGAACGAAGACATGGTCGCCGCTCTTGATTAGCTTTACGGCCTCGTCGGCAGTGGTATATGTGTGGATTTGCATTGGTACAGGGTGGTCTTTTTTGTGCCGAAATTGCGCATTCAGGCTCTTTGTGTGCAAACAAAGGTACAAACTTTTTCCCAATCTTCCAAACGCCGATGGAAAAACCGGCGACTAAATTCTACTTTTGGACCCATGAATTGAGCAAAATCAGGGGTAAATGCGTTACACTTTGGCTGGCATGGCATGGTTTTTGCATTTTTCAGAGATAAAGTACAGGCTAAATTTTGTCAGTCGGAAAAAATATTGTAACTTTGCACGCTAATGTGCATCTATAACCGGATAAGCATAAGACATGAGACAACTTAAAATCATTAAATCTATCACGAACCGCGAGAGCGCTTCGCTGGACAAGTATCTTCAGGAGATTGGCCGCGAGGAGCTTATATCGGTCGAGGAGGAAGTCGAGCTTGCTCAGCGCATCCGTCAGGGCGACGAGGCGGCTCTCGACAAACTCACAAGGGCAAATCTGCGATTCGTTGTGTCGGTGGCCAAGCAGTACCAGAATCAGGGCCTTTCGCTCCCCGATCTTATCAACGAAGGAAATGTCGGCCTCATTAAGGCAGCCCGTAAATTCGACGAGACCCGTGGGTTCAAGTTCATCTCTTATGCCGTATGGTGGATCCGTCAGTCAATTCTCCAGGCCCTCGCGGAGCAGAGCCGCATCGTGCGTCTTCCTCTCAATCAGGTCGGTTCGCTGAACAAAATCAGCAAGGCTCTCTCGAAGTTCGAGCAGGAGAACGAGCGCCGTCCCTCGCCCGAGGAGCTCGCCGAAGAGCTGGATGTCCCCGTCGAAAAAATTGCCGACACCCTGAAGGTGTCAGGGCGACACATAAGTGTCGACGCCCCCTTTGTCGACGGCGAGGACAACAGTCTTCTTGACGTGCTTGCCAACGACGACTCGCCCATGGCCGATGCGACGCTCAATCAGGAGTCGCTCTCCAACGAAGTGGAGCGCGCCCTGCGTCAGCTGCGCGACCGCGAGCGCGAGATTCTCAAGATGTTTTTCGGCATCGGCTGCCAGGAAATGACGCTTGAGGAAATCGGAGCGAAGTTCGACCTGACGCGCGAGCGTGTGCGCCAGATCAAGGAGAAGGCTATCCGCAGGCTGAAGGGCCAGAAGAGCCGTCTTCTGAAGAGCTATCTCGGTTCCTGATTCCACCCGGCAAGACCAGTAAGAAATTCGCCGCCGACCCTCGCAGAGGGCCGGCGGCGTCTGTTTTCGGCGCTATGGGTCGCTTTTAGTTTATCGGGAGGGTCTGGAGGGGTTTGCCGTTGTGGAGGATTGTGAGGGTCTTGCTTTCGTCGCGGGTGAGGCGGTAGGTGTATCCGTCGGGGGTGCGGAAGTCCATGGGGGTCGTTTCGTCGGGCTCGACGCCGTCGGCGAAAGCTGTAGCCGCGGGTTTGCCGTGCATGAGGCTGTCCTTGGGCCATGAGGCATAGCGGTAGCGTCCGGGGGCGACGCGGTCGATGCGGATGTCGTGGCGCGGGGTCGAGAGGATTTCGTGGAGGTCCGTATAGTCGGCGAGGGACGGGTCGAGGCGTCGGTTGGGCTCGTTTTCTGCAACGGGCACGAGCATTCCGTCCTTCCAGGTGTAGACGGAGTAGCGGTCTGTGGGCTCTGTGTAGTCGTCTTCGCTGAATTCGGGAACGTAGAGGTGTCCTGTTGTCTTGTCGAACTCATTGAGCCAGCTCCAGCCGAGGCCGTCGGTGGTGAAGTACCAGTACGGTATGTTTATTTCGTATGACAGGGAGGTGTCGGGGCCGTTCTCGCCTTTCATGGCGGGGAGCGCCACGGGTTTGCCGTCTCTGATCTGCACGGCCATGAGGGCATAGAATCCCATTGTGCTCCATTCGCGCATGTATGCCTCGACGAGGTATGTGGCCGGCTCGCCATTTGCCGAAGGGAGGAGGTGGACGCCACGGATTGTGGCCACGTCGTCGAGTTCTTCGGTCCGGTCGACGATTGAGGAGGGATTTGCGCCTTCTACGGGATAGTGGAAGGTGTCGAGGTGCTGTTTTCCGTTTTCGTCGAGCCACTGGATGAGGGTCTGGAAAGCTATCATTGTGCCTCCGGTGTGGGTGTCGAAGCTGTAGAAGCGGAGGCGTCCGTCGTCGGAGGTGCTGATGGCGAGGTCTGTGCTGTCGCGGAGGAGGCTGAAGTCGTAGCTGAGGCTTTCGGGGAACTTCTCGATGAGGTCGGGCAGGGCGTTGAAGTAGTTTTCGCCGAAGGTTCTGTAGATTTCAGCTTCGGCCTCGGGGAGGGAGTCGGATTTGACGGTGCTGTCGGTGTTCCTCTGGCCGCATGAGGCGATGGAAAGAGCGAGGAGAGCGGCGGCGATGGCAGGGATTGAATGTTTTTTCATAGTGTTATGTTTTTATGGGTGAATGATAAGATCTGGGCTTAAAAAAGAGAGAAGTCGGCCACTGCCCTGTTCGGGTAAAGTGATCGACTTCTTGTGCTTGGTTGTACCGATGCTGATTATTCAGCGGCAGCAGCTTCAGCAACTTCTACAGCTGCGGAGTCGGGAGCGATGGAATCAACTACGGCTTCTTCAACAACAGCAGCTTCTTCAACTGCGGGTTCAGCAGCTACAGAATCGGTGGCTTCAGCAGCCTTGTCGGCGTTGCCGCAGGAGAACATGGTAGCGCTCATGGCAACAGCAGCGAGTAAAACTAACTTTTTCATTTTGTCTCTTTGTTAAAAGTAATAAAACAATATTTGCTTCAAAAACACTACAAAGTTAATGCAAATTTTTTTAATGTACAGCATTTTTTGGCGATTTTTTTCGCCCCGACGTGCATTTTTAACATTTCAAAAACCGGCATCGTGGTGTTATTCTCTTATTATCAACGGCTTGTGATGGCTATCTGGTTTGCCATAATTATGGCTTTACTGATATGGTCGCATATATGGTCGGAGCCGATCATGCGGTCGATTCCGGCATGTTCGAGGCTTGCGCGGACCTTTGGATTCACGCCGGAGAGTACGACATGTATACCTTCGCTTTCGGAAGCCTTGATGAGGAGCTCGAGGTTGTGGAGGCCGGTGGCGTCGATGAAGGAGACTTTTCGCATCCTGATAATCCTGACTTTCGGCGTCTCGGCCATGGAGGAGCGCATGAGTTCGTCGAATTTTGTGGCGATACCGAAGAAGAACGGTCCGTCGATTTCGTAGACGCTTACGCCCTTGGCGACGTTTAGGACCTCGTGGTGGCTGAAGCCGAGGTCGGTGCCTTCCGCCACGTCGAGTTTCTCGGAATAAACGCGGATGTCGGAATTTTCCATCACGCGCTGCATAAAGAATACGATGGCGAGCAGGAGACCGATTTCTATGGCGATAGTCAGGTCGAAGATGACAGTGAGCAGGAAGGTGACGAGGAGGACGGAAATATCGCTCTTGGGGGCGTGGAAAATGCCGATAATCGTGCGCCAGCCGCTCATGTTGTAAGCCACGACCATCAGGACGGCGGCGAGGCATGCGAGGGGCACATAGTTGATGAGGGGCATCAGGAAGAGGAATATGAGCAGGAGCACGAGGGCGTGTACGATACCTGCCACGGGGGTGCGTCCGCCGTTGGTGATGTTTGTCATCGTGCGGGCGATTGCGCCGGTCACGGGGATGCCTCCGAAGAAAGGCACGGTGATGTTGGCGATGCCCTGGCCGATGAGCTCGGTATTGGAGTTGGTGCGGGAGCCGGTCACGCCGTCGGCCACCGTGGCGGAGAGGAGGCTCTCGATGGCTCCGAGCACGGCGATTGTGAATGCCGAAGGGAGGAGCATATTGATGGTGGCCATGTTGAGTGTGAAGCCGTGGGGGGCCGTGATGTCCGTAGCCATTGTGCCGAAGCGGTCGCCGATAGTCTCGACGTGGTACCAGTCGAAAGCCCGGGAGAGGATGTAGCTTGCGGCGGTCACGGCGATGATTGCGATGAGAGCACCCGGGAGCTTCTTGGAGATGCGGGGCGTGAGTATTATTATAAATAAGGAGACGAGGGCTGTGCAGAGGGTGGAGGGGTCAATGTTGGCGAGGTTGCGGAAATAGACTCCCCACTTGGGTATGAACTGCCCCGGGATGTCGCGGAGACCGAGGCCGAGGAAGTCGTTGACCTGAGTGGAGAAGATGGTCAGGGCGATACCGGCGGTGAATCCTACGACGATGGGGTAGGGAATGAACTTGATTATAGTGCCGAGGCGGAAGAGGCCGAGGAGCACGAGAATTACGCCGGCCATGAATGTGGCGATGGCGAGGCCGTGGAGGCCGAACTGCGCGATGATGTTGTAGACAATCACGATGAAGGCACCTGTGGGGCCTCCGATCTGAACGCTGTTACCGCCGAAGAAGCTGACCATGAATCCGCCGATGATGGCGGTGATGAGGCCGATTGTGGGGCTGACGCCCGAAGCGATACCGAAGGCGATGGCGAGAGGAAGGGCGACAATGCCCACGACGATACCCGCCGTCACGTCTTCCTTGAGCCGCCCCATATTGTAGTCGCGAAGGCACGAGAACAATTTAGGGTGGAAGTCAATGGAGTTTTTGAAATCCATAACCTGTAGAAATGTAATTATTGGAATAAATGTGAAAACCTTAAAACGCCTGCAAAATTACAAAAAATTATGCAGACTACAAAACAGGGGCGACGAAGCGAGGGTGTGACGGGTGTGGTCGCGTGGGGTCGCAAATCCCCGCAATGTAGGGACGCATGGTTTGTGCATTCTTTGCAAGGTATTGGAAAAATAAGTGGTTATTAGGACGCACGGGCCGTGCATCCCTACAATTCGATAGGTGTCGGGAGCCGATTATTAATGGTTTATTTCTCGGCCCGGAGCTCTTCTTCGAGGAATTCGGCGGCGTCGGCCACGCAGTCTTCGCAGGCGCGGAGGGGGCGGCCGGTGCCTACTCCCTTCAGGGTCTTGCAGAGGGTGGCGCCGTTGCGGGCGGAGAATTTTGTCATTATGCGGCGCATGGCTTTCATGGCTTCGGGGCGGTTGCCTTTGTGGTGGATTCCGAGGATTAGTCCGGCGCCGACGAGGGCGCCGCATGTGCCTTCGAGACAGCCCATACCGGTTCCGAACGCGGCGGCGAGCGGGGCCAGGGCTTCTTCGTCAGCCCCTACTTCCGATGAGAATGTGCAGGAGACTGCCTGCGCGCAGTTCCAGCGCCCGGAGAGCTTCCGTTGGCGCGCTTCTTCGATTTTTTCCATAACGACTGCAAAATTAAGAAAAAAACGGACAACAAAAAAACGCCCGGGGTTAGGGCCGGGCGTTTTTGCTGGTGTTTTAAAGGATTAATGCAGGAGGGTTTTTGTCGTTGTGTTGTTTTGGCGCTTGAGGTAGAGGCCGTCGGGAATGAGAAAAGGACAGCGGCAAGGGTGCCGGTCAGATGCTTTTTCATAAGGTCTGGGTATAAAAAATGTGTACCGCAAAGGTACACAGCAAAACAATACCGGTCAATTACGGAAAACCGTGGTTTTTAATAAAAAAACGGAACTCTGATGAAGGGATTCCGGTTGATTGGGTGTGAGGGCGGACAGATTCGGTTATCTGGCGAACTTTATGGCCTTGGGGCCGAAGGAGGCGATGTAGATGCCGCGGGGGAGGGAGGAGATGTCGAGGGAGGAGCCGGGGGCGGTGATGAGGTGACGGAGGATTGTTTTTCCATCGGGGGAGAGGACGGTAAGGAAGCCCTCTCCGTCGCATACGATTATCGTGTTTCCGTGCACGAAAATGTCAGGTGCTACCGGCGTTATTCCATCAATTCCCGAAGTTGTGCGGGCCTCGGGGTCGAGGTCGGGAAGTCTTTGCTTTTTTCGGAGTTTTTTGCGAACTTTGCGCATAAATATCTGCGCAAATGAAAGAGTTGAGGGATTTGGTCTGGCGCTTTGCGGCGGGATTCGGGCTCGGAATGCTCGGCGGCGAGCTGATTTTTCTCCTTGGTGTCTATCTACCGGAGGTGACGGCATGGTCGTGGATGCCACTGATTGTAGCCGGAGTGTGTCTGCTGCTGTGGAGCCTTTCGGGATTTGGCCTGATGCTTGTCCGCAGGCGTCTGGGCATTCCCGCGCTTGCCTTTGCCGCGCTTGTCCTCGGTGTCGTTGCCCTGCGATATGTGCCGAAAAGTCCCGAACTCTTCCCTTATGGTCTGATATGGCACTGGCGGTGGTTCTCCGGCATTTGCGCCCTTCTCGGGGCGATGGTGTATGTGGCTCGCGGACTCTGGCGCCGTCGCTTCCGCATTGCCGGAATTGCTCTCGGAGTCTTGGCTGCTATCCTCGCGATAGTTTCGGCCGGTTCCTGTACTGGCCCGGTACGTGGGGGAGGATGCACGTATCGGGGGATTATGACAGTCGGATTCGTGACCCATATGTTCCGGAGTCCTCACGCATCTGCGCTTTCGAATTGGCGTATTACGGCGACCGGAGCGGTGGAAGGTATCCGGAAATCGCTCCCGAATGGCTCACGAAGCCTGTCGATGGCTCTTTCCTCGGGCTCAGATCGGATGGCTTCGACTCGGCTGTGCGTCAGCGGGAGCTCGGATTCAGCATGGATTCCCTGCCTGTCAGGGGCGTGGCCTATGTTCCCGACGGAAGCGCACCGGCTCCGGTGGTGGTGATTGTCCACGGCAGTCATCCCGAGCAAGCTCCGGTTTACGAAGGCTACGGCTACCTCTGCCGTCCTCTCGCCGAGAAAGGCTATATAGTGCTGTCGGTCGACGAGAATTTCCTCAACGACTGCTGGTCGGGATGGATAAAGCGTGGGGAGATGGAAGCCCGAGGATGGCTCGTGCTCAAGCATCTCGAGCAGCTCAGGCGCTGGAACGAGACGCCAGGACACCCGCTTTTCGGCCGCGTGGACCTGTCGAAAGTGGCTCTCGTGGGGCATTCGCGGGGAGGACGCGCGATGTCTCTTGCCTTCAAGTTCAACTCGATGTCCGGTTATTCGGGCCCGGACGGCCGCTATGAAAAATTCGACTTCGGATTTGGAATCAGGACGGTAGCTGGAATCGCCTCATATGACGACTATCTTTTCCAGGGAAACCGCGGGCCCGAGCTGACGGATGTGGATTATCTCGCCGTGTTCGGCAGCCACGACCTCGATGTGTTCTACCCCTCGGCACTCCGGACATACTTCGGCGTCCGTTTCTCGCCGGCTTCAGGGTTCCATATGAAGCAGGCATTCTGCATCTATCGTGCGACCCACGCGGGGTTTAACTCAATGTGCGGATACGATCTGAGCTTCCCTCTGCGCCTGCTTGTTAACAACAGGAATAATCTTCATCCCGAAGACCAGCGGCAGGCAACGTGCGTCGTGGTGGTGAATTTCATCGAGGCTTCCATACGGGGCAACCGCCGTGCGATAGCTGAAGTCAGGGATTACCGCCTTCTCGGAGCGGGTCTGCCCTACAACTATTATATGTCACTTGCGGAGTTCTCGGACGAACGCATCATATAGGACTTCGAGGAAGAGGAAGTCCCGGAGGGTAAAGGCAAGGAGATATTTGTGGAGGAACAGGTGTTCAAGACTGTGGACCGCACGCCGCAGGGCAACCGGGCCTTGCGCATAAAGACCGAAGGGGATACCCTGCGCTATGACTTCGCCATCCCCGACAGCCTCGGCTTGCCTTCTCCAGGCGCATTGACGATGGATGTGTACAATCATATGGTCCGACGCCCTGACTTCATTGTCGAAGCCGAGTTTGCCGACGGCACCGTGACGAGAAGCCGCTTGAGTGATTACAGCTCGGTTCCTCCCCGCTTTGAATATCATCCGGAGAAAGGCGGCATTTCAGTACTCCGGTTCAGCCGGAACTATGATGAAATGGGAGAGACCATAGAAATCCCCGCCGCCTTCCGCCTCTCCGACGGTTCGCCCTTGACCCGCATCAGTGTCCTCGTTCCGCCGGAGACCGATATCGCGATAGACAATATCCGTCTGCGCGGCCCCCGCCAACAATTCCCCATCCCCGTCCGAAAGCCGAGATAAATCCCGCGCCAAACGTCAGGCCCGTCGGTTTCGCCCTGAGAAACGGGGAGGAACAAAAAAAATTGATTGTCGTCGCGACAATCAATCTTTCAAACCTTAAATCTATACCATGAAAAACACGTTGCAAAGTTAAGGGCGTTTGGGTGATTATGCAAGCGTTTTGATGGAAAATTGCGGTTGATTTAACATTTATTTTGTATGGTTTCTATGAATATAGGGTGATGTGTGGCAAAATGTGGTTTATTGCCGGATTTGGTGGCAAAATTCCATTCTTATGTTGTAAAACATATAAGCATTGTGCGTGAGCTTCGTTAACCTAAATTTGCAAATCTACTAACTCGCTTGCATACAATGAGTAATCTCTTGTCAGAGGCCGCAGAGACGGCGAAAAGACGGAGGTGGCCGTCGCCTTCGCGGACTCCGAGTTTCTTGCGGATCTGGTCGGCGTTGATTCCGAAGTTTCGGGCGGTGACGCTGATGGCCGGAAATTTGCCGGCGAAGCGCTTTATGTTGCGCGAGGCGTAGTCCTGGACGTCGATGACTTTGAAGGCCTCTCCCGGAAAATCATCGGCTGGTAACTCCTCAGAGTAGAACAGACGGGTGTTCGCGCCGAAGCCGAAAAGGGCGAAGCGCTCGGCAAGAACTTTGTGGGCGCCGCATTTCATTGTGGCGGGATAGGGCTCGCAGATGTACATCCCCGGGGCGATGCCCGGCCCGTCGGGAACGGCGGGAGCGAGCCGCTCGGTTTCGGGGGTAAATGCGAAAGTTGCGGTGACGGAGTCAAGGAGGGTTGCCGCCTCGATTGTCGGTTCGGTGTCTGCGGCGGGGAAGTCGACGACGGCAATCAGCTCCTTGCATTCGGTGGCGGTCCCGGCGGCGATGATGCGCGCGGGTCCGGGAGGGGTGAGCTCGGCTATGGTGTGCGTGATGTCGAGCATGGGCGAGGCCTTGATTATGACTCTGCGGCATATCTGCGCGAGGAGGGGGAGCATTGCAAGGACGTCCGGCTCGCAGGCCTCGAGGGCGAACAGGCGCTCGCCGTCGCTGCCACGTCGGGCGGGGTCGATGAATGCGGCGTCGAACTTCAGTCCGCGTGCGGCGGCCTCTTCGAGCCATGCGCGGCAGTCGGCGCATTCGACTGTGAAATCCGCGATGCCCAGAGCCGCCGAGTTGTGTCGGAGGGCATCGGCGAGGGTGGTCTGACGCTCGATGGCTGTAACGGCGATGCCCTTTCGGGCGATGGTCATGGCGTCGATGCCGAGTCCGGCGGTCAGGTCCACGACAGTCCGCGTTCCTTCGGGCAGAAGCGAGGCATGGAAGAGCGCGAGGCGGTCGGAGGAGCATTGCTCGGCGCTCAGGGCCGTAGGAAAGACGAATTCGGGGGCTGCGGCAAGGGTACCGGCGAGCTTGCGCGCGCATTTGCGGCGACATTCAATCTGGAGAATCGCCGTGGGGATGTCGACACCGTCGGGCGAAGGTTTTCCGGCGAAGCGGAGGCGCAGGGTCTGCGGGTCTTCCTTGGCGTGGCTGTCAATCCAGGCGAAGAATTGCGGAGTAGGGTTCATGTGAGGGGGATATTTACGGAAAACGGCCGATGCCGTCAATAATAACAGGCATCGGCCGTGGATGGTTTAGTCGGGAATTAGCCCTGAACGGCAGCTACGCCGGGGAGGACCTTGCCTTCGATGGCTTCGAGGAGAGCGCCACCGCCGGTGGAGACGTAGGACACCTTGTCGGCCACGCCGAACTTGTTGACGCAAGCCACGGAGTCACCGCCGCCCACAAGGGAGAAGGCGCCTTCAGCCGTAGCCTTCACGATGGCGTCGGCGATAGCGCGGGAGCCTGCGGTGAAGTTGTCGAATTCAAACACTCCGGCGGGACCGTTCCAGAGGATGGTCTTGGAGCCGTCGATGGCCTCGGCGAAGAGCTTGCGGGTCTCGGGGCCTGCATCGAGGCCTTCCCAGCCTTCGGGGATTTCCATCACGGAGCATACCTGGGTGTTGGCGTCGTTGGAGAAAGCGTCAGCGGCTACGCAGTCGGTGCCGAGCACGAGGTTCACGCCCTTGTCCTTGGCCTTCTTCATGATGTCGAGGGCAAGGTCGAGCTTGTCGGCCTCACAGATGCTCTGACCGACGTTGCCGCCCATGGCCTTCGCGAAGGTGTAGGTCATGCCGCCGCAGAGGATGAGGTTGTCGACCTTGTCCATGAGGTTCTCGATGATGCCGATTTTGGTGGATACCTTGGAGCCGCCCATGATTGCGGTGAAGGGGCGCTTGATGTCCTTGAGGATGTTGTCGACGGCCTTCACTTCCTTTTCCATGAGGTAGCCGAGCATCTTGTGGTCGGCGTCGAAGTAGTCGGCGATAACGGCTGTGGAAGCGTGGCGGCGGTGAGCTGTGCCGAAGGCATCGTTCACGTATACGTCGGCGTAGGAAGCGAGGGTCTTGGCGAATTCCTTCTGACGTTCCTTCATTTCCGTCTTGGCGGCGTCGTAAGCGGGGTCTTCCTTGTCGATGCCCACGGGCTTGCCTTCCTCTTCGGGGTAGAAGCGGAGGTTCTCGAGGAGGAGAACCTGGCCGGGCTTGAGAGCGGCGGCCTTGTCAGCGGCCTTGGCGCAGTCTTCGGCGAATTCTACGGGGGTGCCGAGGGCTTTGGCGACGGCGTCCTTGATCTGGCCGAGGCTCATCTTGGGATTGACCTTGCCCTTGGGCTTGCCCATGTGGCTCATGATGATCAGCGCGCCACCGTCGGCGAGGATTTTCTTGAGGGTGGGGAGGGCACCGCGGATGCGGGTGTCGTCCGTGATCTTTCCGTTCTCATCGAGGGGCACATTGAAGTCCACGCGTACGATGGCCTTCTTGTCCTTGAAGTTGAAATTGTCGATTGTCATTGTGTATAATGGAATTTTAGAGCCGGATCAATAATATATGTTAACGACCAGGTCGCATATCTTGAGGTGGATTTTGTTCTGTGAAGAAGGAGCGTACTGGATGTACGCGACTGATGAACAGCGCAAAAGACGCCCAAGATATGCGAGCCGTTGCTAACTTTTTCATTGACGTGGCATGTGTTGATTATTGATTGTTTATAGTGTCGTTTTCTTGAATTGTTGAGCGGTCCTCCTTTGCCCGGCCACTCGACATGCATCTTTGTCCGCTTGTTTCGGTCGTAATGGAGCCCCATTACTCCCTCACTGCGCGAACAAATCTACAAGTCGATTGACCGCCTGGGTGTTAACATATATTATTGAACCGGCTCTTAGGTTGTGTTCTCTTTTCCCTGCAAAATTACGATTTTTTTCGCGAAAAGCCTACTGTTTGAGAGTGGAAATTTTCCACACCGTGCCCTCGATGAGCGACACGTAGACGTCGCCCGTCCAGGGATCCGTGTCGATGCCGTTTACCTCGCTGACACCCAGGGGCAGATTGGCCATAACTTTCTGACTGACGGGATTAACCATCACCACGTGTCCCCGGCGGCTGCCGGCGTAGACGATGCCGTCCTTCTCCGCCACGATGCAGGGGGCGTGCTCGTAGCCGAGGCCCATGTCAACGGTCCACAGCTCCTTGAACCTGGGCGCCGTGGCGTCGACGGCCACGAGTTCGCCGTCCATGGTCTTGGCGTAGATGCGTGAGAGGTCCTCGCTGTGGCCGAGGGCCTCGCGGTAGCGGTGGGAGTTGTCGCGCCATATGGTCTTGCCCGTGCGTCGGTCGATGGCTGTCATGTAGCGGTCGGGGGCGACGGTGTATACGCGCTCTTCGGTGATTACGGGCACGACATTGCCGGGGCCGAGCATGTTGGCGGGCTTGCCGTTGTTCCAGACCCATTTGAGCTTGCCGGTGCGGAGGTCGAGCATGCGCAGGTTGGTATCCCACGCGCCGAAAACGATGTCTCCGCCGTCGACGGCCGGGGCGGCCTGACAGTAGTTGAAGATGGAGTCGTAGCTCCAGAGGAGCTTGCCGTCGGACGGGCGCCGGGCCTCGAAGCGCTTGTAGCCGCCCTGAAGGTAAGTCTTGCCGTCGGGTGTGAGCGCTCCGTCGGCCACGTAGGGACCTTCCTTGGAGGGGAGCCGGCGGAGTTCGCGGCCGGACTCGGGGCGCACAAGGATAATGCCGTCACCGGCGGGGACGGCGAGTGCTTTCCCTTCCTTGAGGAGCACGGGGCGGCTGTAGAGCGAGGCGCCCGTGGGCAGGTCCCACACGAGTTTGCCCGTAGCCTTGTCGACGGCGCGGGCGTGGCCCGTCGAAGTGCCGAAGAACACACGGTCTCTGTCGAAGCCGAGACGGGTGAACACCGACGCGCTGTCGGTCCAGAGTTTCGACACCTCGAAGCCCTCGGGGGCTGTGACGGCTTTCGTCTCGCGGGGCTTCACCTTGGTGTGGGCCGTGCGCACGGGGAGGGCCATCTTGGGCTCGGCCGGCGCGCCCGTCACCTTATTATATATGTGCACCCAGTCGGGCGTTATGTCCATTATGGCATAGCCGGGCTTTCCGTCGCGCATGTCGAGGGCGCGGAACATGGCGCCCTCGATGTCGGAGCCGGAATCCTTGCCTCCGGCGGTGTAGTGGCGCCAGGTGTGGTAGTGGCCGCAGATGTGGGCTATTACGGGATAGTCCTGAAGGAGTTCGATGTACTCGACGTAGTTGTCGAGGTCATCGAGAAGTGGATAGTGGTTGAAGGAAAGGACCTTCATTCCGGGCTTGAGGTTGTCGTCGAGAGTCTTGCGGAGCCAGTGGAGGTCCTCCTGCTTGATGTGACCGTCGCCCATCTTCATGTAAGGACCGCAGGCGATTCCGACAACGAGGAGGGAGTCGCCGATGTTGGTGTAGAAGCGGTCGTTGCCCCAGAGGCACGGGAAAGTGTGGGCGGCGCTCTGGCTCCATGTTGTCTCGTGGTTTCCGGGGAGGACGTAGAGAGGATGGCGGATGGAGTCGAGGATAGCCTTTACGTTTGCGAGCTCGGCGTCCGAGCCCTCGTTGGTGAGGTCGCCGTTCATGACCACGAAATCGAAGTCCGAGCCGTTGATTTCGCGCACGGCTTCGCGGAGAGCCTTTTCGTTGGCGTTTCCGGGGGTTACGTGGACGTCCGAGAGCACGGCAACGCGCTGCGCCGAGGCTCCGAAGACCATCAGTCCGGCCATCACGGCCGAAAAAAGAAGTTTCTTCATCTTGTTGTTGCTAAAGATTAGGTATAGATTTCCGTGCACAAATATACGAAAACTCGCGTCCGAAAGCAAATTTAAATTCAACGTCCGGCTCCAAAAAATGGCGTTTCATCGGGTTCAAGCGGCCCGGGAGCGGGAAGTCGCCGGAGGTATCTGGGACCGGCTCCGCTAAAGGTATTATCGGTTATTTGCGGTATTCGGGACCGGTATAGCCTTCCTGAAAGAGTTCGCTTCGGGTTATATCTTCCTTGAGGATGCCGCGTTCGAGCATCAGATCAAGGCACTCCTTTGCGCTCTCCGGTTTCTTGATGCGGCCGAAGACTTGACGGGACGATTCGGTTGAAGTCGATAATTCCCAGTCGACATAGAGACCTATACTGATGGCATAGGCTATGTAGTGCCCGTCTTTGGGGACAAAAGTCATATAGAGGGCTTCCCTGAGATATTGGGATTCGGGGAAGCGCCATACGTAAATAGTTTTGTCGGAGACTTTGAACTCTTTGATTGTTATGTCGCTGTCTTTGAATGGAGAACGGAAACCATTCATGATAGTGAAATCAGAGTTGAGAGGTGTGGCGGTTGCTAAAAGAAGAGTGTCTGACTCCTCGATTTGCGGTGCTATGACCGACAGATATTGGTGTTGAAAGAAATAAGGGTTGACAACTGGCAGGGATGAAATATCAAGCGTCTGTTCGGCCGAGGGAGAGTCCGCTTCCGCAAAACCATTCATGGAAATGGCGGAAAGGAAAATCAGTAAAAGAATTGTGTTAAGATGTTTAATTGGTAGAGAGAGGAAAAATGTGGATTTAAAACTGTTTGTCCGCCGGTTATTTCGCCGTTGGTCTTAGGATGTAGGGGAGGGGCGGGCGGAGGGGGATGGGGGGATTGGTTTGGAGGGTTTTCAGTGCGGCGGCTGCTTCGGCGAGGGTGGGCCAGGAGGAGGCTATGACGTAGTAGTATGGTTCGCCGGTCTCGACGACGAAGGCAGTGGGGACTGTGGCCTCGGCGACGGCGAGGCGGTCGCGCATGGAGATGGCGTTGAAGCGCTGTTTGAACTGTCCGATAACGACGCAGTAGGGCCGTAGGTTCTCGCGCAGGCCTCCGCCGCCTTCGGTGACGCGCACGAGCCGGTTCATCACTGGGATTGTGTCGCCCCCGACGGCCATGTACTGAAATCCCACCTGCCGGCGCTCCCGGCCATAGATGGTGTTTTCGAGCGATTCCATGCTGTCGCGTCCGGCTATGGCTTTCTCGTAGGCCAAGCGGTAGTTTTCTTCGGTTGTCTTGCAGGCGGGGAGCAGGACGAGGGCGGCGAGGGCCGCGGGGAGGAGAGTCTTGAGGAGTTTCATCAGCTTTTTGCCAGTTCTATGACTTCGAGGTCTTTTATCTGTCCGGCGTCGAGGACGAGGCGGACGAGTGTGCGCACTTTCTGCCATCCCTGATATCCGGCGGCGCCGGGATTGACGTATAGGGTTGAGAATTCGTTGTCGTACATCACTCGGAGGATGTGGCTGTGTCCGCCGACAGTGAGTTGCGGCTTTTCATTTCGGAGATACGGGCGCACTCCGGGGCTGTATTTCCCAGGATATCCGCATATATGGGTCATCCAGACCTTGACGCCTTCGACGGTGAAGCACTGAATCTCGCCGAATTCCCGGCGGATGTCGGCGCCGTCGATGTTACCCGCCACGGCGCGGACGGTGATGCCCGGACGAATTGCGCGGAGGGCTTCGATGACATCGTAGGATCCGATGTCGCCCGCATGCCACACTTCGTCGCAGTCGGCGAAGTGGTGGGCATAGCGGGCGTCGACGAGTCCGTGGGTGTCGGAGATAATGCCGATTTTTTTCAAGGTGGAGCCGGGCTTATCTGCCCATTTTCTTGGCGAGGTCCTTGGGGAGACCTTTTTTGTTGACGAGGATGTCCATTGTCTTTGCGCGGAAGTAGGGCATCGACACGTAGAAATAACCGTCGTAAACCTGATTGGTGTCCCAGGAGTTCTTCACCTTGTAGTACTTGTTGCCTTTCTGGTCGGTGGCGGTGCCGACGATAACCATGCCGTGGTCGTCGGTGGTCTCCTGACTGTCGAACATCTCCTGACGGAGCTCCTGGGAGACTTCGATTTCCTCGACGGGGGCCTTGAAGTTGTATTTGTCATTCTGGCGGTCCTTGTCGGAGAGCTTGACCCAGCGGGAGAGCTCGGTGTCGTTCATGTCGCCCTCGGTCTTGCCTTTGGGCATGAGGGCGACGCCTTCCTTCCACTTGAATCCGCCTTCGCTGACATCGGCGCCCCAAACTACGGTGTAGCCGTTCTCGAGGGCGTTGTCGACCGTGGCCTGAAGTTCGTCGAGAGGAATGTTGTAGGCGGGAGCCCAGAGCCAGTTGTCGGGCACTTCGATGGCGAAGTTCGTGTAGAAGGGATGATGGGTGAAGGAGGTGAGCTTCACGTAGTCGTCCATGTCGAGGCCGAGGCTCTCGGCGTAGGATTTCGGGGTGTAGGTCTTGCCCTTGTAGGTGAAAGACTCGGGGAGTGGCCCGAGGTATGCGTCGAGGATGGCGTCGAGGGCCTTGCGCCATGCTGTTGTGATTTTCTTGTTGGGTTTGGCGACCACGGCCTTGAGGAAGGCGGTGAGGGCTGCGTCGAGCTCGCCGTGCACGTGCTTGTCCTCGCCGTACTCGAGGCCGCGGTAGACCTCTTCGGGAACGGCGCCGTAGCGCTCGAAGACGTAGGGCACGTCGGCAGTCGAGCCTCCGGCGGCGAAGTTGGTCTGGCCGTACATCCTCACGAATTTCTCGGCCTTGTCGGCATAGCAGTGGCGGACGGTGAACATCTCGGAGAGGTCGAGGCTGTCGCCTCCGTTCTTGAGGATTTCGTTCTCGAGGTGTGACGTTCCGGCGAAGCACCAGCAGGTGCCCGACTTGTTCTGGTCCTTGACCGAGGTGACGGGGATGGTGATTACGTCGTTGAAGACGAATGCAGTGTCGGCCTGTGCGGCCGTGGAGTCCGCAGGAGCCTGCGCGAAGGCGGGAGCGGAGAGAGAGGCGGCAAGGGCCGCGAGAATAAGTTGTTTCATATGGATGGGATGCTTTTTTTTCGGATTAGTTCAGTACGTCGTAGCCTTGGGCCTTGAGGGCCGTGCGGATGGCGTCGATGTGGGCGGCGTCGCGGGTCTCGAGCTCGACGCGGATGGTGCAGCCGCTGATTGTCGCCGTGGTGTTGATGCGCTCGTGGTTTACGGAGATAACGTTGCCGCCCTGGTTGGCGATTGCGGCGCAGACTCCGGAGAGCTGTCCCGGCTTGTCGGGGAGGTCGATGATGAAGGTGTAGTTTCGGCCGGCTTTCGAGAGGCCGCGGGTGATTACGCGGCTGAGGGTCGTGACGTCTATGTTTCCGCCGGAGACGAGGCATACCGTTTTGAGGCCCTTGACGGGAATCTTGTCGAACATCACGGCGGCGACGCTGACGGCTCCCGCACCCTCCGAGACGAGCTTCTGCTGTTCGAGCAGGAGAAGGATGGCGGCGGCGATTTCCTCGTCGCTGACGGTGACAACCTGGTCGACGTACTTGTTGCAGATGTCGAAGGTGTTGATTCCCGGCTCCTTGACGGCGATGCCGTCGGCGATGGTGTTGACGTCGTTGAGGTGGGCAATCTTGCCTTCCTTGAGAGATGTGGCCATGGACGGGGCTCCGGATGCCTGGACGCCGAAGACCTTGACGTCGGGGCGGAGAGTCTTCACGGCGAATGCCACGCCTGAGATTAGACCGCCACCGCCGATTGGCACTACAACGGCTTGGACGTCGGGCATCTGCTCGAGAATCTCGAGGCCGATGGTCCCCTGACCGGCTATGACTTTCTCATCGTCGAAGGGGTGGACGAAGGTGTAGCCATGCTCCTTCTGGAGCTCGATGGCCTTTGCATAGGCGTCGTCGTAAACGCCGGGCACGAGGCAGACGTCCGCGCCGTAGCCCTTGGTGGCCTCGACCTTGGAGATTGGGGCGCCTGCGGGAAGGCAGATGAGACTCTTGATGCCGTTGTGAGTGGCGCCGAGGGCCACGCCCTGGGCGTGGTTTCCTGCAGAGCAGGCGATTACGCCGCGCTTCTTCTCCTCGGGGGAGAGCTGCGAAATCTTATAGTATGCTCCGCGGAGCTTGAAGGAACCGGTGAGCTGGAGATTTTCGGTCTTGAGATAGGTCTCCACCTCGGGGTTGACCTTCGGCGCCGGAATGATGGCTGTTTTGCGCGCGACGCCCTTGAGAACGGCGGCGGCATTGAATATCTCGCTTATTTCAAGCATTGTGCGTGATAGGAGTTATGGTTGGTTTCAGTGGGCTTGGGTGTAATGTGCAAAGATAGGATTTTCCGCCCGGAAAAGCAAATTTTTTTCTTGGCCTACGTGCGATGTCTTATTATAAAATGTGCGAAAGCGGCTTTTTTCGGCGGGAGCGGGGAAAAAATGCGCGGCGAGTTTGATTTTGTGGAAAAAAAATATTACTTTTGTGAAAATTTGGAATCGTATGCCGCAAACGGACTTTCACGAGCAGCTTCGTCGCATCGTCGACAAAACGCGTCTCCTTCTGATTCGCAATCAGGCTTTGGCCGAGGAGGTGAAGCGCCTGAAGTCTGAGGCCGCGGACCGCAAGGCCGAGCTCCTTGCCCGCGACTCCGAGATTGAAAAGCTCCGTCTGGAGCTTGAATATCTCAAGGTGGCCTCGACAGTCAGCCCCACGGCCGACGACCGCAGGCACGCCGCGGAGATGATTTCGAATCTTGTGCGGGAAATAGACCGCTGTATCGCCGACCTTCAGGGGTAATCCCTCCGGGGAGCGTGCGAGACGGAGGAATGTAGCCCGAACAACCGCAGAACAATGGACGACCAGACCAGAAGACATAACATAACAGCCCGAATCGCCGACGTGGAGCCGTTCAAGCTCCTTGTAGCCGAAGACGAGGAGGCCTTTTACCGTTATATCATCGAGCAGCTGAACAAGCTGTGGCAGAAGATGCGTTTCGGCCCCGGCGGCGTGCCCTCGCGGCTCGCCCTCGCTAAAGTGGCTCTGTACTACGCCGAGATGTACTACCGCAAGTCGGCTCTCGCCTCGGAGCAGTCGAAGGAGCTTGAGTCTTTCGAGGCCGAGCTCGACAGGATAATCCGTGAAATCGGATTCTGAGCGGATTTTTCCGCCGGTCCCGTATCCTCCGTTTTTCTGTATTCCCGCACATCCCCGGGCATCCGGGAGCCGCGCCCGCACGTGGCGCGCCGCTTCCCCGGACAGCCGGCGACGTGCGCTTTTTTTATTGTGAAACTCTTAAAATCAATCGAAAATATCATCTAAAACCAAGTTCTAAACCAAATAACACAATGTATATAGTCATTACCGTCATCGTAGCCCTCGCGGCAGCCGCCATCGCTGCAGGAGTGACCGTCGCAGTGCAGCGCCGGTCGGCTTCGACCCGCGCCAAGTTCATCGTAGCGGAAGCCGAGCGCGAGGCTGAGGATATCAAGAAGAACAAAGCTCTCGAAGGCCGCGAGCAGGCCCTCGAAATCACAGCCGAGGCCGAGAAGCAGGCAAATCAGCGCCTCTCGAAGGTGCAGGGCGCCGAGGCGCGCCAGAAACAGCGCGAAATCCAGCTCAACCAGCAGCAGAGCGAGAACCAGCGCACCCGCAATGAGCTCGACGCCCTCCGTCAGAACATCGAGAACCAGCAGCGGGCCCTTGAGGCCCGTCAGGCCGAGCTCCAGGCCCTCACCCATCAGGCCCAGCAGCAACTCGAGCACATATCCGGCCTCACCGCCGAGGAAGCCAAGGAAAAGCTCGTCCAGAGCCTCAAGGACGAGGCCAAGACGGCAGCGGCCTCGTACATCAACGACATTATGGACGACGCCAAGCTCACCGCAAACAAGGAAGCCAAGCGCATCGTTGTGCAGAGCATCCAGCGTGTGGCCACCGAGACGGCCATCGAGAACTCCGTCACCGTGTTCCATATCGATTCCGATGAAATCAAGGGCCGCATCATCGGCCGCGAGGGCCGCAACATCCGCGCCCTCGAGGCCGCCACGGGCATCGAAATCATCGTGGACGACACCCCCGAGGCTATTGTCCTTTCGGGCTTCGACCCCGTGCGCCGCGAAATCGCCCGTCTGGCCCTCCACCAGCTCGTGGCCGACGGCCGCATCCACCCGGCCCGCATCGAGGAAGTAGTCGCCAAGGTCCGCAAGCAGATCGAGCAGGAAATCATCGAGACCGGTCAGCGCACCGCCATCGACCTCGGCATCCACGGCCTCCATCCCGAGCTCATCCGCCTCGTCGGAAAGATGAAGTACCGTTCCAGCTATGGCCAGAACCTCCTTCAGCATTCCCGCGAGACGGCTAACCTCTGCGCCGTAATGGCCTCCGAGCTCGGTCTCAATCCCAAGAAGGCGCGTCGCGCCGGACTCCTCCACGACATCGGCAAGGTGCCCGACGAGGAGCCTGAACTGCCGCACGCACTTCTGGGCATGAAGCTCGCCGAGAAGTACAAGGAAAAGCCCGACATCTGCAATGCCATCGGCGCGCACCACGACGAGGTCGAGCAGACATCGCTCCTCGCGCCCATCGTCCAGGTCTGCGACGCCATTTCCGGCGCGCGTCCCGGTGCCCGCCGCGAAATCGTCGAGGCCTACATCAAGCGCCTCAACGACCTCGAGCAGCTCGCGCTTTCCTATCCCGGCGTGCTCAAGACCTACGCCATCCAGGCCGGACGCGAGCTCCGCGTGATTGTCGGCGCCGACAAGATTGACGATGCCGAGACCGAACGCCTCTCCTCTGAAATAGCACGCCGGATCCAGGACGAGATGACCTATCCCGGACAGGTGAAGATAACCGTCATCCGCGAGACCCGTTCCGTAGCCTTCGCCAAGTAAGCCGGTTATGGACGACTACAAGAAACTCCCCGACTCGCGCTCGAAGCTCCACAGCTTCGACTGGCTCGGCGACATTCCCGGCGGCAAGGCCGACTCGGACGTTGTCGAGGTCCAGTTCAAGAACGCGAGGAAAGGGTATTACCGCAACACCACGGGCCTCGACCTCGCCGTCGGCGACCTCGTGGCGGTCGAGGCTGTTCCCGGCCATGACATCGGCCGCGTCACGCTCATGGGTCTCCTTGCAGAGAAGCGCATGAAGTGCGGCGCCTCCCGAAAGGACGAGGTGCGCCGCGTATTCCGCAAGGCCCGTCCCGCCGACATCGAGAAGTTTGAGGAGGCCAAGGCCCGCGAGAACGACACCATGATCCGCGCCCGCAAGATTGCCGCGTCGCTGAACCTCAAAATGAAAATCGGTGACGTCGAGTATCAGGGCGACGGCAACAAGGCGATTTTTTACTACATCGCTGAGGAACGCGTCGATTTCCGCCAGCTTATCAAGGTGCTGGCAGAGACTTTCAAGGTCCGCATCGAGATGAAGCAGATCGGAGTCCGGCAGGAGGCAGGCCGCATCGGCGGTCTCGGGCCCTGCGGTCGCCCCCTGTGCTGCTCGAAGTGGATGACCCACTTCGTGTCCGTCGCAACGAGCGCCGCGCGCTATCAGGACCTCTCCCTCAACCCCCAGAAGCTCGCCGGACAGTGCGCCAAGCTCAAATGCTGCCTCAACTTCGAGGTTGACGCATATGTGGAGGCATCCAAAAAGCTTCCCCCCAAGGAGATACGTCTCGAGACCGCCGACTCCACCTGGTTCCATTTCAAGACCGACATCTTCAAGCGGGAGATTACCTATTCCACCGACAAGAATATGGCCGTGAACCTCACGGTAATCAGCGCCGAGCGCGCATTCGACATCATCAGGATGAACAAGGCCGGAGAGAAGCCCCTGACGCTCGCTCCCGATTCCGCCGATGAGGAGAAAGCCCGACCGAGGACCGAGTTCGGCGACATCCTCGGCGACGGGGACCTTACCCGCTTCGACAAGAAAAAGAAACGCAAGCGCAAGCCGGCATCCCAGCAGAAGCCGGAAAAGCCCAGACAGGACAAGCCGAAACCCGAAAAGTCCGGTCCTCGCGAACAGCCCCGGCCTCAGGAGCAGCCCAAGCCCGAAACCGCCGCCGGCGCCACCGAGACCCAGGCCAAGAGAAGGAAACGTCCCGCCAAGAAACCGAGGGCCGCTCGAGGCCCTGAAAATTCCGGCGAAAGCAATGCCTCAGAATGACCGTCTGAAACGATTCCCCCTTACACGCGCATTCATAGCCCTCCTCGGAGCGCTGTGGATGCTCGTGGCATGTACGCCCGACGACAATATGTACAGCGAGTTCGCCACAATGCCCGGTGCGCAGTGGCTCTACACCGATTCGCTGGAATTCACGACTTCGGAGACCGCCGACTCGCTCGTGAGAGGTACGCTTCTTGTGGCCGTGCGCCACACCCACGGCTACCGCTACCGCAACCTCTGGCTCGAAGTGGCCCTTCCCCGGAGCGTCGCCGGAGCCGACTCCCTTTCGCCCGTGCGCGACACCCTCGACATACAGCTCGCCGATTCGCTCGGCCGTTGGCTCGGTCGGGGGAGCGGCGCCTCTTTCCTGCTCACCGACACCGTGGCGCGCCATTTCACTCTCCGCAAGGGAGCGCCAATCCGCGTGCGCCACATTATGCGCCTCGACACGCTCCCGGACATCGAGCAAGTGGGAGCAGTCTTTATTCCCGACTGACAAGCAATGACATACGACTCGATTATATTCGACATGGACGGCACTCTCTGGGACGCCGTCGACAGCTATGCCGCCATCTGGAACCGTACACTCGCCGACTGCAGTGTGCGGCGTCCGCCCGTCACCCGCGACGAGCTCATCTCCCTCATGGGCAAACCTCTCGCGGAAATCGCCGCCATCCTCGTCCCCGGTCTTCAGGGCGACGAGCTGAAGACTTTCACTGACCGCCTCAGGATTAACGACGCCGCTATGCTCCCCGGCCTCGGCGGGAAACTCTATCCCGGCGTCAGGGACACCATGGAGCGGCTTATGGCCCGCGGGGTGCGGCTCTTCATGCTCAGCAATTGCGGTCCGCAGGGCATTCCTGTTTTTCTCGACTATACGGGCCTGGGGCCCTTTGTCACCGATTACCTCAGCTACGGTTCCACGGGCCATGACAAGGACGTGAACATTCGCACCCTGGTCGCGCGTTATAATTTAGTGAGCCCGCTCTATGTGGGCGACACCGTCGGCGACCTCCTGAGCACCCGACGCGCGGGCATTCCCTTCGCGTGGGCCTCTTACGGCTTCGGTCTCGATTTCAATCCCGCCGACGCCGACATAGTTCTTTCCTCATTCAGCGATCTCGCGAAAATCTGACATTATAAAACCTCTCCAAGCAGTGTCTACACCCTTTCTTCACGACCATCACAGCTCCGACACCCGCGTGTGCCTTATTCCCGCCGATGAGCAGGCCCTGCGTCTCGGCCGCATCCGCGGAGCCATGGACGCCGACGCTATCCTCCTCCGCGACAACGCCGATATTTACTACGTGTGCGGCCGCGTGTTCTCGGGATTTGTCTACATCCCCGCGGACAGCGCCCTCAGGCCCGTATGCTTCGTGCGGCGCCCCAACCATCTCGAAGGCGTCGACGTGGCCTTCATCCGCAAGCCCGAGGAAATTCCTGCCATCCTTGCGGAAAGAGGGCTCGCCATGCCGCGTAAGCTCGCCCTTGAGCTCGGAAGCCTCTGCTACAATTCCGCCGAACGCCTGATGAAAGTCTTCGCCGGTGCCGAATTCTCAGACGGCACGGCCGTGATGCGCCGCGCAAGAGCCGTCAAGACCCCCTTCGAGCAGGACAAACTCCGCATCTCCGGCGTGAAGCAGTCCCGCGTGTACGGAAGGGTCCCTCACCTCTACCGCGAGGGAATGACCGACATCGAGCTTCAGATTGAAATTGAGCGCGTCTCTCGTCTCGAGGGCTGTCTCGGCCAGTTCCGCGTGGCCGGCGACGACATGGAGCTCTTCATGGGCAATGTTCTCACGGGCGATAACGCCGACACCCCCTCGCCCTATGACTTCGCGATGGGAGGCGCCGGACTCGACCCCTCCATCCCCGTGGGCGCGAACGGTTCAATTATCATGCCCGACAAGCCCGTGATGGTCGACGTGAACGGCAACTACACCGGCTACATGACCGACATGACCCGCTGCTACTGCGCGGGAGAGCCTGACGCTGTCACCCGCAAGGCCAACGACTGCTCGCGGGCAATCTGCGCCGAGCTCGCCGCCATGGGTCGCCCGGGCACCGAGGCCCGCGCCCTCTATCTCCGCGCCGAGGAGATGGCCCGTGAGGCCGGCCTTCACGAGTATTTCATGGGCTGCCGCAGCCATGCCGGATTCGTCGGCCACGGTGTCGGCATCGAAATTAACGAGCTCCCCGTCCTCGCCCCCCGCTCACGGGACATCCTCGAGGCCGGAAACGTCATCGCCGTCGAGCCCAAGTTCGTGATTCCCGGGATAGGGGCCGTGGGAATTGAGAACACCTACATCGTGCGCCCCGACGGCCCGATGGAATGTATAACCACCGCTAAGGAAGATATTACGGATCTTGTATAGATGAACCTCAGCCAATCATTATCCAATCCACGTATTTTCAAGACTATAGGCGCTGTGGCCGATGAAATGGGCCGCGAGTGCTACGCCATCGGCGGCTTCGTCCGCGACCTCGTCATAGGCCGGCCCTCCAAGGACATCGACTTCGTCACCGTCGGTTCCGGAATCGAGCTCGCCGAGGCCGTAGGCCGTGCTCTCGGCCCCCGCACGTCAGTAAACGTGTTCCGCACATACGGCACGGCGCAGATAAAGAAAGGAAGCCTCGAGCTCGAGTTCGTCGGCGCGCGCCGCGAGTCCTACACCAGCGACTCCCGCAATCCCGTCGTCGAGGACGGCACCCTCGAGGAAGACCTCTCCCGGCGCGACTTCACTATCAACGCCATGGCCATGAGCGTGAATGGTGCGACTTTCGGGGAGCTGATTGACCGCTTCGACGGCCTCGGCGACATCAGACGGGGCATTATCCGCACGCCCCTCGATCCCGACGTCACTTTCAGCGACGACCCCCTGCGCATGATGCGCGCCATACGCTTTGCCACACAGCTCGGCTTCGAGCTTTATCCGCCGACGAAGGAGGCAATCGCGCGAAACGCCCACCGTATCTCAATCATTACCCGCGAGCGCATCAAGGACGAGCTCTTCAAGATTATGGCCGCTCCTAAGCCCTCTATAGGCTGGCGGCTCCTCCACGAGACCGGCCTTCTCGCACTGATTCTGCCCGAACTGGAGAAACTCCGGGGTGTAGAGGTCCGGAACGGGCGCGCCCACAAGGACAACTTCTACCATACCCTTCAGGTGCTCGACTCCGTGGCCGCGCGCTCCGAAAAGCCCGAGCTCCGCTGGGCCGCTCTCTTCCACGACATAGGCAAGCCCGTAACCAAGGCCTGGGATCCCGAACGCGGATGGACCTTCCACAACCACAATTTCATCGGCGCAAAGATGATTCCCGGCATCTTCTCGCGCTGCAAGTTCCCGCGCGGAGAGTTCATGCGCTATGTCGAGAAGCTTGTCGAGCTCCACATGCGCCCTATCGCCCTTGTGGAGGACGAGGTCACGGACAGCGCCGTCCGCCGCATGGCAAACTATGCAGAGGAAGACCTCCCCGACCTTATGATTCTTGCCCGCGCCGACATCACAAGCAAGGACGAGGCGAAGAAGGCCCGTTTTCTTGCAAATTTCGACATTGTGGAGGAAAAGATCGCCGCAATCCGCGCCAAGGACGCCGAGAGAGCCCGTAAATTTCCCCTCGACGGAACAGAGGTCATGCGGCTTCTGGGGCTTCCGACGGGACCCGAGGTGGGCTTTTTCATCAAGAGCCTCCAGCACGCCGTGAAGGAATGCGAGATTGACGATACGCGCGAGGCCGCCCTCGACTATGTCGTCGCTCTCGCCGCCGAAAAGGGAATAGCACCCGTTATCGACCCCCGCGAACTCCTCGAATCAAACTGAACCGACTATGTACTACGTAAGCAAACGACTTGAAATATCCGCCGCGCACCGCCTCGAGCTTGACTACGAGAGCAAGTGCACCTCTCTCCACGGCCACAACTGGATTGTCACAGTCCACTGCCGGGCACGCGAGCTGAACGCCAACGGGATGGTCACCGACTTCACCGACATAAAGCGAATCGTCACCGAGCGCCTCGACCACCGCTGCCTCAACGACACTCTTCCCTTTAATCCAACCGCCGAGAACATCGCCCGCTGGATCTGCGACAACGTCGAGAACTGCTTCCGCGTCGAGGTTCAGGAAAGCGAGGGCAACACCGCCGTCTACGAACTGGACTGATGAAACTATACAGAGTCAACGAGATTTTCTATTCCCTCCAGGGCGAGGGCTATTATACGGGCACTCCGGCCGTATTCCTCCGCTTCTCGGGCTGCAACCGTGCCTGCCCCTTCTGCGACACCGATTTCCGCGCCTTCACGGAAATGACCGCCGCGCAGATTGCCGAGGCCGTCTCCGCCTTCCCCGGCCGGCACCTCGTGGCAACGGGCGGCGAGCCTCTTCTCCAGCTCGACAGCGAGCTCCTGCGCGAGCTGAAGCTCCGCGGCTTTTACGTTCAGGTCGAGACCAACGGAACTATGCCCGTACCTCCCGAAGTCGACTGGGTCACATGCTCCCCGAAGGACGCTCCATGGGCCGTCGACCGCATCGACGAGCTGAAAATCGTCTTCGACGGGCGCGATGTCGAGGAGCTGGCACGGCTGCTTCCCGCTCCCCGGCTGTTCCTCCAGCCCTGTTCGGGTAAGAACATTCCCGAGACCGTGGCCTATATCCTCGCGCATCCCCGCTGGCGCCTATCCCTCCAGACCCATAAACTTATCGACATCCGCTGATGCAGAGACTCCTGACTTTTCTCCTGCTTTTTGCAATAAGCACCTCGGCCGCCCTCCGCGCTCAGGAGGCGCCCGAGGCGGAACCCGTCGACACGCTTCTGAGCTTCGTCACGGTCTACCCCGGGTCCGAGGTCTATGAGCTCGAGGGGCATTCAGCCCTGAGAGTCAGGCTCGGCGACGAACTTGACCTCGCCGTCAATTTCGGGCTCTTCGACTTCAATACGCCCCACTTCGTCTACCGTTTCGTCAAGGGAGAGACTGACTATATGGTCGGGGCTTATCCCTGGCGGATTTTCGTCGACAGCTATGCCGGCTCAGGCCGCAGGATTGTCGAACAGCCGCTCAACCTCTCTTCCCGGGCCCGTAGGCGTCTCCTCGACGAGCTCGCCGTGCAGCTCGCGCCGCCGAACAACACCTACCGCTACAACTACGTCCTCGACAACTGCGCCACGCGCCCGCTCGCCCTCGTGATGCTTGCCGCGGAAATTGATTCCGTCGCTCTCTCCGAGCCCGCTCCGGAGGCCGCAGGATGCCGCACGTTCAGGCAGGCGATGCGATGGTACCACCGGAACTATCCCTGGTACCAGTTCGGAATAGACCTCGCGCTCGGCCCGCTGATCGACCGCCCGATTTCGCGCATGGAGCAGACTTTCGCCCCTGTATCGCTCTGCGAGGCTCTGGAGGGCAGCTTCCTTGTCGGCCCGGAGGTGACCGTGACCCCAGGGCCGGCGGACGGCGCCGCTGACGGTCCGACGCCGTGGTTTCTGACTCCCATGGCATTCGCGCTGACGCTTCTCGCTGTCTCGCTTGCGGTCACGGTCTTTGACCTTCGCCGCCGGCGCTTCTCCAGGGGATTCGACGCCGTATTTTTCGCCCTGCTCGGCATCGCCGGAAGCGTCGTGGCTTTTCTCGTTTTTGTATCAGAACATTACGCCACTTCACCCAACTATCTCATCTGGTGGCTGAACCCCTTCTGCCTCGTCCCGGCATTGTTTATTTGGTCAAAAAAGACGATTCCTGCCGTTTTTTGCTATCAAATTATTAACTTTGCAGTACTTTTTGGCTTGATTATTGCATGGCCGTTCTGTACGCAGAGCGCCAATCCGGCATTCTGGCCCCTGATTGCCGCGGAAATGCTGCGGAGCGCATGCTTTATCTTCCAGTTTTTAAGGAGTAGAAAATGAAACGTCCCTTACCCCCTCTTGTGGTGGCCCTTGTGGCCACGCTCGTGGCAGCGGCCGGAATGCAGGCCGCCGAGCCCCGGGCGGCTCAGGCGCGTATACTCCTTAATATAGTTGTCGACGGCCTCGACGCCGAGACTCTCGATCTCCTCGCCGAGAAGTTCGGTCCTGACGGCGGATTCGGAAAGCTCAGAAAGAACGGTCTCACCATCAGCAACGCCGACTACGGAACATCCCTCGACCCCACGGGAGCGGCCGCCATGCTTCTTACCGGTGCGTCTCCCTCCGTGAGCGGTGTGGCCGAGAGCCTTACATACGACCGCGAGACCCTCCGCACAAGGCCCCTTTTCCTCGACCCGGGGATAATCGGCAACTTCACTTCCGACACATATTCCCCCTCGGCCCTCCGCGTCAGTACAATTGTCGACGAGGCGCGGATCGCTTCAGGCGGGGTGACGATGGCCTATGCCGTCGCTCCGACGCCCGCGCAGGCAATAGTCCTTGCAGGCCACACCGCCAATTCCGCTCTCTGGCTCGACCCCGCCACAGGGAACTGGGCCTCCTCCACGTTCTACCGCGACATGCCCGGAACCGTTGCCGCCCGCAACCGCATCCGTCCGCTTGTCACCCGCATGGACACCATGAGCTGGACCCCGGCTCTTGACCCTGCGGATTATCCCGCTCTCCCCGAGCATCTGAGGAAATATCCCTTCCGTTACGTCATCCCCCGCGGAGAGCGTACCCCCGACCGCATTGAGCGCTTTGTCGGCTCTCCGCTCGGAAACACAGAGATTACTGACGTCGCAATCGACATTATCCGCAATCTCTCCCTCGGAAGCCACGACGGCACGGACGTCCTTTCCCTCGCATACACTCTCGCCCCGTATCAGTATTCCAAGAGCGCCGACACGCGCATGGAGCGCATGGACGCATATGTCCGTCTTGACCGCGACCTCGGGCGTCTCTTCCGCGCCGCCGACGGAACAGCGGGCGGAAACGTGGCGATAATGCTCGCCGCTACCCCGGCAACTCCCGCCTCCCGCCGTGACGACGAGCGCTGGGCAATTCCCCACGGCGAGTTCTCGACCCGCAAGGCCGCGTCGCTTCTCAATATGTACCTCATTGCCCTCCACGGCAATGGCGACTATGTTTCCGGCTATCACAACGGCCGTTTCTACCTCAATCACAAGACTATAAAGGACCTCGGCCTTCAGTTGCCCGAGGTCCGCGCCGAAGTCGCCGATTTTCTCGTGAAGATGACCGGCGTCGACGCCGCCTATTCCCTCGAGGATATAATCGCCGGACGCGCCGGACGTAAGTCCGAGGCTCTCCGTCGCAATACGCCCCTCGATTCCTCCGGCGACGTCCTTCTTTTTGTTGCTCCCGGTTTTGAAGTCGTCGACGATTTCGCCGGAATTTCCGCCGCCGCCCCGCACGTGCCCATGGTCTTCCGTGCCGTGGCCACCACGGCCCCGGTTTTCATTTACGCTCCCGGCATAGACCCGCGCACCGTCGACACTCCGCTCGACGCCCGCGTCGTGGCTCCTACGGTGGCCCGTCTTCTCCGCATCAGAAGTCCCAACGGCGCCGCCATGCCCCCCGTAGCCCTCAAATAACGGGCTTCCGATACTTTTTTTGCAGATATGCGCAAAAAATTGTATTTTTGCACGTTGAAGCGTAATTTTCAAGCATAAAAAACCGTAACAAACAATAGCTCCGGCTAACCGCCGGATTTCAAGATATGTCATTTACCGGAATTCTAAAGACCATATTCGGCGACAAGTCAAGCCGCGATATGAAGGCGATACGCCCGATTCTCAATCAGGTCAACGCCTTGCGGCCTGACATGGCCAGACTTACCAACGACCAGCTCCGCGAGAACATCGACAAGGTTCGCGCCGACCTTGCAGCCGCCACCGCCGCCGACCAGGAGGCCATCGACCGCCTCAAGGCCGAAGTCGAGACCCTTCCCTTCGAGAAGCGCCAGCCTGTCTGGGACGAAATCGACGAGCACGAGAAGAAAATAATCGACACCCTCGAGGAGAAGCTCAACGAGCATCTTCCCGTGGTGTTCGCCACTGTACGCGAGACCGCCGCGCGTTTCGCGGACTCGCCCACGGTTGAGGTAACAGCAACCCAGATGGACCGCGACCTCGCCGCAACGGGCCACGACTTCGTCTCCATCGACGGCGACAAGGCCATATGGAAAAACCACTGGATGGCCGGCGGAAACGAGATTACTTGGGATATGGTCCACTACGACGTCCAGATTATCGGCGGCATAGTGCTCCATCAGGGCAAGATTGCCGAGATGGCAACCGGTGAGGGCAAGACCCTCGTCGCCACTCTCCCCGTGTTCCTCCGTTCCCTCTCCCGTCGGGGTGTACACGTCGTGACCGTCAACGACTACCTCGCCAAGCGCGACTGCGAGTGGATGGGTCCGCTCTACATGTTCCACGGCGCGACTGTCGACTGCATCGACAAGACCGAGCCCAACTCCCCCGAGCGCCGCAAGGCCTACGCCTGCGACATCACTTTCGGCACGAACAACGAGTTCGGTTTCGACTATCTCCGCGACAACATGGCCATGTCGCCCGCCGACCTCGTCCAGCGCAAGCACTACTACGCCATTGTCGACGAGGTCGACTCCGTCCTCATCGACGATGCCCGTACACCTCTCATCATATCCGGCCCCGTGCCCCGCGGCGAGGAGCAGTACTTCGACGAATACAAGTCCAACGTCGAGAAGGTGGTGAAGGCTCAGCAGCGCCTCGTCACCGGCATCCTCTCCGAAGCCAAGACCAAACTTGCCTCCGACGACAAGGAGATCCGCAAGGAAGGCGCCCTCCTTCTCTTCCGCGCATACAAGGGCCTTCCCAAGAACAGCGCCCTCATCCGCTTCCTCTCCCAGGAGGGCATGAAGAACATCCTCCTCGAGACCGAGGCCCACTACCTTCAGGACAACGCCCGCGAGATGCCCGTCGTAACCGACCCCCTCTACTTCGTCATCGACGAGAAGAACCGTTCCGTCGAGCTCACCGACAAGGGCCTCGACGAGCTCACGGGCCACGCCCAGGACCCTCAGTTCTTCGTCCTTCCCGACATCACAAGCCAGCTCTCCGAGCTTGAGCACATCGCCGACCCCCGCGAGCGGCAGGAGAAGAAGGACGAGCTCATGGCCAACTACGCTGTCAAGAGCGAGCGCGTCCACACCGTCACTCAGCTCCTCAAGGCCTATACCCTTTTCGAGCGCGACATCGAATACGTCATCGACGACAACAAAATCAAGATTGTCGACGAGCAGACCGGCCGAATCATGGAGGGTCGCCGCTACAGCGACGGGCTCCATCAGGCCATCGAGGCAAAGGAAGGCGTGAAGGTCGAGGCCGCCACGCAGACCTTCGCCACAATCACTCTCCAGAACTATTTCCGCATGTACCACAAGCTTGCGGGTATGACCGGTACGGCCGAAACCGAAGCCGGTGAGCTCTGGGACATCTACAAGCTCGATGTGGTGACCATCCCCACCAACCGTCCCGTGGCCCGTATCGACATGAACGACCGCGTCTACAAGACCAAGAAGGAAAAGTACAAGGCCGTCATCAACGAAATCGAGAAAATGGTTTCCGAAGGCCGTCCCGTCCTCGTCGGCACCACCTCCGTGGAAATCTCCGAACTTCTCAGCAGAATGCTTGATATCCGCAAGATTCCCCACAACGTCCTCAACGCCAAGCTCCACCAGCGCGAGGCCGAGATTGTGGCTCTCGCCGGCCGCAAGGGAACTGTCACCATCGCCACGAACATGGCGGGCCGCGGTACCGACATCAAGCTCACTCCCGAGGTCAAGGAGGCCGGAGGTCTCGCTATCATCGGCACCGAGCGCCACGAGAGCCGCCGCGTCGACCGTCAGCTTCGCGGCCGTGCAGGACGTCAGGGTGATCCCGGTTCGTCTGTGTTCTTCGTCTCCTTCGAGGACCAGCTCATGCGCCTCTTCGCAACCGACTCCGTCATGAAGATGCTCGACCGCCTCGGCCTCCAGGAGGACGAGATGATTGAGCACAAGATGGTGAACAACGCCATCGAGAAAGCCCAGAAACGCGTCGAGGAAAACAACTTCGGCATCCGCAAGCGCCTCCTCGAGTATGACGACGTGATGAACAAGCAGCGAACCTACATCTACAACCGTCGTCTCCACGCACTCCTTGGCGAGCGTATCGGAATCGACATCCAGAATATGCTTGTCGACACCGTCGAGAACATCATTGCCAACTACGAGTCGCCCGCCGATTTCGCCGACCTTCAGGCCGAGCTCTTCCGTGTGCTCACGATAGAGGCTCCCTTCACCGAGAAGGAGTACGCCGCCATGAGCCGTCAGGAACGCACCGAGCGCCTTGAGGCTGCCGCTCAGGAGGCCCTCGCCCGCCGCAGCGAACGCATCCGCGAGGTAGCAAACCCCGTGATTCAGGCTATGGTCCAGCAGACCGACTACGTCGGCCCGATCAACGTGCCCCTCACCGACGGCAAGCGCCTCTTCAACCTCCGAGCCGACCTTCAGGAGGCCGCCCGCACCGACTGCGAGAGCATCGTGAAGGAATGGCACAAGGCCCTCCTGCTCGTCACCATCGACGAACTCTGGAAAGAACATCTCCGCGAGCTCGACCAGCTCCGTCAGAGCGTGCAGAATGCCTCCTACGAGCAGAAGGACCCCCTCGTAATCTACAAGGTCGAGTCCTTCCACCTCTTCGAGCGCATGCTCTCCGAGCTCAACACCAAGGCCATGAGCGCCCTAATGCGCGGTCAGATTTTCACCCGCACGCCCCAGCCCCAGGCTCCCGCGGCCGAACCGGCCGACGGCGCTTCCGAAACCGAAGCCCCCGCTCCCAAGAAAGAGGTTGAGGTGAAGGCCGCCGCTCCCGAGCTCCGCCAGCGCCCGCAGTACCGCGAGTCCAAGGCCTCCCTCCCCGGAGAGGAAGAGCAGCGCAAGGCCGCCAGCGCCCGTCAGGGCGCTCCTCAGCCCACGATGCCGATGAAAGCCGCCCCCAAAGTAGGCCGCAACGATCCCTGCCCCTGCGGTTCCGGCAAAAAATACAAAAACTGCCACGGCAAAGGCCTCTAAGAGCCCGTAAATAAAAAAAGAGACGGACTGTTGCTTTTTTTGCAACTGCCCGTCTCTTTCGTCATAGAGTGCTTTAGTGAAATCCTGACCCGAACTTTTTCAACGCAATAAGTCTACGATTTAGAGACACATCAAAAATGTGTTTGAAAGCGGTGAGCTACAGCCGAATACAGTTGTTGCAGAAAATGCAACAACTGCTCCAGACGGCAAAACATATGTCGTTTCGTACTATAACTTAGACATGATAATCAGCGTCGGCTATCGTGTCAACTCTCATCGGGGAGTTTAGTAGATGACAAAAATTAATTTTTGTCAGTTATATGATTGATTTTTAATTAG
>CABUIC010000030.1 GCA_902491515.1 uncultured Porphyromonadaceae bacterium | reverse complement strand
ATTTGTGCCCTTAGCCATGGGATAAAAATCGTATGTTTTTATCCCGAACTCGCGTTATCAGACAGCCGTCCCAGAGGTTTAGCGGCGGGGGTGAATGGAAATTTGGAAATGTGGGGGGGAATATGTAATTTTGCAGTTGCATATATGCATATATAAGATTACAGACAATGACTGAAGACGATAAAAAAAGGCTCAGGCTTGACCCTGACGGGTTGCTGAGTTATGCATTTCTTGCCAACAACATGGGGTCGTGCACGCCTGAGGACCTGACGGAGCTTATCGACATCATGCGCACGGTGGACCTGACGGGTCAGTTCCTTGCCAGTGCGGCCAGGTATCTCCACGCCATTGACCCCGACGGTTTCGAGGAACAGGTGCGCACGCTTGTCGCCGCGACAATCGACAAGGACCGCGAGCACAAATATCTCCCGGAGCTTATGACAAGTCTTTACGGCGCCGACTGTCTCGAGCGCCGCGAGCAACTCTGCGCCTCCGACGACAATTTCCGACGCATCTACAAGCGCCTCTATCCCGAGCCCAACAAAATCTGAACGGATAATGTTACGAATAATACGAACCATCTCGCTCGCGGTCTTCGCACTCGGTGCGATGGCCTGCGGAAGCGAAGGGGCTTCGGCCGGCAAGTCTGTGGCCGCAGCCGACTCTACGGTCCGAAACACAAAACAGAACTCAAGCATGACTGCACCTGTAAAAGAAATCAACAAGGACGTTAAAGTTCTTGTCAGCACCACGGCCGGGGACTTCACCGTTCTCCTCTACGGCGACACTCCCAAGCATCAGGAAAATTTCATCAAACTCGTAAAGGAGGGTTATTACAACGGCACTCTCTTCCACCGTGTTATCAAGGATTTCATGGTTCAGGCCGGAGATCCCGACTCAAAGACGGCTCCGGCCGGCGCTGCTCTCGGCAGTGGCGGTCCCGGCTATCAGATTGACGCCGAAATTCTTTTTCCCAAGCACTTCCACAAGCGCTACGCCCTCGCGGCAGCCCGTCAGGGCGATCAGGTCAATCCAGAGAAGCGTTCAAGCGGCTCGCAGTTCTATGTCGTGACCGGCCGACCTCTTTCCGAGGGCCAGCTCGGGCAAGTTGAACAGCAGATGAAGCACACGAAGATGCAGGATATCTTCAACGGTCTGGCAATTAAGCACCGCGACGAGATAATGACTCTCCGCCGCAACCGCGATCAGGCCGGACTTCAGGCGCTTCAGGAGAAGCTCATCAAGGAGACAGAGGCCGCAGTTGCAGGCGACGGCCCCATGCTCACGGACGAGATGAAGGCGACTTATACAACGGTCGGTGGCGCCCCGCATCTCGACGGGGCCTACACGGTTTTCGGCGAAGTAGTGGACGGTATGGACGTAATAGACCGCATTGAAAAGGCCGAGACTGACGGGCGCGACCGTCCGAGGGCTGACATCCGTATAAATTCCATGAGCATCGTACAGGAATAATGGCTGTAAGCAAGACCATCGCTCCCCGCCGCTTCACTTTGCCTAACGGGCTGCGCGTTGTCCACAATTATGATCCGTCGACGGCCATGGTGGCTGTCGACGTTTTATATGATACGGGCGCGCGCGACGAGAGGCCCGGCATGACCGGAATAGCACACCTGTTCGAACACCTTATGTTCGGAGGGTCGGAAAACGTTCCCGATTTCGACACTATCCTTCAGGACGCCGGAGGCAGCTCGAATGCATGGACCACGAATGATTTCACAAATTTCTATGACACGTTGCCGGCCCAGAACGTCGAGACCGCCTTCTATCTCGAGAGCGACCGGATGCTTGCCCTCAGCTTCAGGGAAGATGCTCTGGAGGTGCAGAGAGGCGTAGTTATCGAGGAATTCAAGCAGCTGGTGCTCAACCAGCCCTACGGCGACATATACCACACTCTCCGAAAGGCGCTTTACGGCAGCCATCCTTACTCCTGGCCGACGATAGGACTGAGCCCGGAGCACATAGAGCGCGTAACCCTTTACGACATCCGGGACTGGTTCTATGCCCACTACGCCCCGGACAATGCAATCCTCAGCGTAAGCGGAAACGTGACTTTCGAGCGCGTAAGCGAACTGGCCCACAAATGGTTCGGACCTATTCCACGCAGGGAAATCGCTCCACGGCCCGTCTTCAAGTTCAATCCGTCGGAAGTAGTGCCCTTCACGGAGCTCCGCGGCGAAGTACCGCAACCGATGCTGATAATCGCCTACCCCATGGCTTCCTACGGGAAGAAAGGATATGCGGAGGCCGACACCATCACCGACATCCTCGCCTCAGGCAAAGCCTCGCGCTTCTACCGCAGGCTCGTTGCCGGAGGAGCCGCCGATGGCCTTTTCGCCCAGGCGGACGCTTCGATATCCGGGAGCGAGGACACGGGAATGCTTATGCTCACTGCAATCCTCACGCGCGACAGCGACAAGGAAATCGCTCTGGCCGACGACATAATGACTAAGGAGCTTTCTCTCCTCGGAAATACGGAAAATGGCGGCGGTTGCTCGCAAAGGGAGCTTGAGAGGGTTTTCAACAGATTCGAGACCCAGTTCAGGCTCCAGACTCTAAGCTACCTGAACGTGGCAACGGAACTCGCTCTCGATGAATATCACGGCGACGACATCAATGCCCGCGTCGGGCTGAGAAGAAGCATTACCGCAGACGGCATCCGCTCCACTGCCTCAGTGCTTCTTTCGGGGCCGCGAGCTGTGGTCGTCTACCGCCCCAATTCAATAAAATAAAAAAGAGAAGTTTCACAACTTCTCTTTTCCTTTAAACCTTTATCTTAATCTAATACTATGAAAAACACACTGCAAAGGTAGCCCTTTCATTTGAATTATCAAACACCCCAACACTCAATTTAACCCCATTTAACACAAAAAATCAGTAAAAACGCCCTATTGTTAAACTATTTTAACATCGTGGTTTAAACTTTTTGCCCAATGACATATCCTGAAGAAGAAATATTCCAGCGCACGCGGCTGATAGCCGGCGATGCGATGATGGAACGCCTGCGGTCGTTGTCGGTGATACTTTTCGGCGTCGGAGGCGTCGGGTCCTGGTGCGCGGAAGCGCTGATAAGATCAGGAATAGGACAGCTCACGATAGTGGACTCCGATACGGTTGCCGTCAGCAACATCAACCGGCAGCTTCCCGCCACTGTCTCCAGCGTGGGTCGCCCGAAAGTCGAAGTGCTCAAGGAGAGGCTGCTTGACATCAATCCCCACGCCAAGATTACCGCCATCAGAGGAATATATTCGCCCGAAACCGCCGAAAGCTTCGGGATCGAGAACTACGACTACGCTATCGACGCCATCGATTCTCTATCCAACAAAGCAGACCTCATACTACGTTGCACCAGGCCGGAGACGGCCCCCCGCAGTGCCTTCTACTCTTCCATGGGCGCGGCACTCAAGCTCAGAGCCTCGAAAATCGGAGTCGCCGAATTCTTCAAGGTCCAGGGCTGTCCGCTCGCGCGCGCCCTCCGCAACCGCTTCAAAAAAGAGGGCACAAGGCCCCGGCGGAAATTTCTCTGCGTCTATTCCCCCGAGCGTCTATCCAACCGCATGGACCAGGCTGTGCCGAAAGAAGCCTCCGAAGGCGACACCTGGAGCGCACAGAAAGCGGCAATCAACGGCACCTTCGCCCATACCACGGCCATATTCGGACTGACTCTCGCTGGACTGGTGATTGAAGACCAGTACGATAAGTCCTGATTTTTTGAATCCGAGCGTGAACTTTAGGCGGCTTTCCGGCGTTGAACAGTCAGACGACAGAAAATGTCCCCGGCCCTCCGGACCGGATTCAGACCGGAAGGGATTTTAATCCCATAAGCTCCCAGAAAGAGCAGGCGGCTGAAATCGCCGCCACGCTGAGTTCCGCAATCTGGAGAAGGAATATTGCAGGAGACATCCCTGTCGGGTCTTATTATAAAACTTGTGAAAAGTAATGATGATTGGTTCACCGTCCGCAGTCCGAAGCCCCTTGTCGGCGCAAAGGAGCGGTTTTGCCGGCAATCCGCCCGTCAATCCGGGAATTGTCGGCAAGCGGTGTGCAGTGACAGTCATGTGCTTAGCTTTTTTAAATTTAATTAATAAAGAAATTTTTCCTTAATGCGCGGCACATCCAAAAAATATTGCTAACTTTGCAGAGAATTAAAGGACCTGACAGCACCGGATGCCCACGGCCCGAAAAGACTCGATTACAATAAACATCAACACATATTTTTTCAAACAACACTTATGAGCAAGATTGAAGAAATCAAGAAAGCCCGTATCGAAGGAATCCGCAAGGATCTCGAAAAGTACGGCATCGACGGCACCACCGAAGTCGTTTACAACCCCACTTACGACGAACTCTACAAGGAAGAGACCCTTCCCAGCCTCGAAGGCTACGAGCGCGGCGTCGTAACCGAGCTCGGCGCAGTCGACGTCATGACGGGCGTCTACACCGGCCGCTCGCCCAAGGACAAGTTCATCGTTCTAGACGAAAACTCCAAGGACACCGTATGGTGGACCACCGAAGAATACAAGAACGACAACAAGCCCGCCACCGAAGAGGCATGGAAGGCTTGCAAGGAACTCGCAGTAAAGGAACTCTCCAATAAGAAACTTTATGTAGTCGACGGATTCTGCGGCGCCAACAAGGACACCCGCATGGCCGTGCGCTTCATCATGGAAGTAGCCTGGCAGGCTCACTTCGTGACGAACATGTTCATCCGCCCCACCGCCGAGGAACTCGCTGACTTCACCCCCGACTTCATCGTCTACAACGCCTCCAAGGCCAAACTCACCAACTACAAGGAACTCGGCCTCAACAGCGAGACTGCCGTTGTCTTCAACATCACTTCCCGCGAACAGGTAATCATCAACACCTGGTACGGCGGTGAAATGAAGAAGGGTATGTTCTCCATGATGAACTACTTCCTCCCCCTCAAGGGCATAGCCTCCATGCACTGCTCGGCCAACACCGACAAGAACGGCGAGAACACGGCCATCTTCTTCGGCCTCTCCGGCACTGGCAAGACCACCCTTTCCACCGACCCGAAGCGTCTCCTCATCGGTGATGACGAACACGGCTGGGACGACAAGGGCGTCTTCAACTTCGAAGGCGGCTGTTACGCCAAGGTAATCAACCTCGACAAGGAAAGCGAACCCGACATCTACAACGCCATCCGTCGCGACGCCCTCCTCGAGAACGTTACCGTTGACGAAAAGGGCAAAATCGACTTTGCCGACAAGAGCGTGACCGAGAACACCCGCGTATCCTACCCCATCGACCACATCGAGAACATCGTACGCCCCGTATCCGCCGGTCCCGCCGCCAAGAACGTAATCTTCCTCAGCGCCGACGCCTTCGGTGTGCTCCCCCCCGTATCGATTCTTACCCCCGAGCAGACGAAGTACTACTTCCTCAGCGGCTTCACCGCCAAGCTCGCCGGCACTGAACGCGGCATCACCGAGCCCACTCCCACCTTCTCGGCTTGCTTCGGCCAGGCATTCCTTGAACTCCATCCCACCAAGTACGCCGAAGAACTCGTTAAGCGCATGCAGCAGAGCGGTGCCAAGGCTTACCTCGTGAACACCGGCTGGAACGGCACCGGCAAGCGTATCTCCATCCGCGACACCCGCGGCATCATCGACGCTATCCTCGACGGCGCAATCCTCAAGGCTCCCACCAAGACCCTCCCCATCTTCGACTTCCAGATTCCCACGGAACTCCCCGGCGTGGATCCCAAGATCCTCGATCCCCGCGACACCTACGCCAACCCCGAAGAATGGACTGTCAAGGCCAAGGACCTCGCAGCCCGCTTCATCAAGAACTTCAAGAAGTACGAGAACAATGCCGCAGGCAAGGCTCTCGTAGCCGCCGGTCCCCAGCTCTAAGCTGACACTGACGGTATAAGCGATACCTGAATCCGCATCTCGCCTCCGGGCTGATGCGGATTTTTTATGCCCTTGAAAACTTTTCCTGTTTCCGCGTGTTTGAAGGATATACAACATCCAACTGACAAACACCTAAACACGATTCAACTATGAAGAAATTCTTTTCACTCGGACTGCTTTCGCTGGCCATGATATTCGGCTTCAGTGCCTGCGACGATGACGACGACCTTCCCGATGTCAGCTTCGCCGTCAATTTCGAAGACGCCACGGTTGTCGACGGAACCGTCTATGTCGTGCAGGGCGAGACTTTCGAAATCGAATCAGTCACACCCATAAACAACGACGGCAACAGCCGCGTCGAAATCGGTCCTGTAACCTACTATTGGGATTATCAGCCGCTCGGAGCAAGCGCCTACAAGCCCTATGCCTTCGAAATCACCGTCAGCCCCAACACCGGGACAGGGAAACACATTCTGGAGCTTACATGTCAGGTCTTTGCGGTCGACAAATCTCCGGCCCGCGCCCTCATGAGCTATCCGGTTGTTGTCGTTGCCTCTGAGGATGAGCTTCCCAACGGCGACACATCCGTGGTCCAGTACCCTCAGTTGAGCGACGCCGAAGACTGATTGGCAGGAAGTTATTCCCATCCACCAGCCGGAGAGCAGAAACTCTCCGGTTTTTTTATTGCAGATTCTCGTATTTTTTACGTATTTTTGTAATTCAAAAACCAATATACGTAAAACTCGGCATATGTACAGGATAGTAGCGAAGAGCCATTTCTCTCCGAAAGTCGTGCGGCTGGATGTTGAAGCGTCTGAAATCGCCAGGGCACGAAAACCCGGGCATTTCGTCATCGTCATCTGCGAACCTCACGGTGAAAGAATCCCCCTGACCATAGCTGACGCCAATCCGTCAGTCGGAACAATCAGCCTTGTGGTTCAGGCCGTGGGCGAGAGCACGGAGAAAATCTGTGCTATGGAGCCGGGAGATTGTTTTGAAAGCGTTGTAGGCCCGCTCGGGAAGGCGACGCACATCGCGCGCCACGAAACCGGAGCTGTCGTATGCTGCGGCGGCGGTGTGGGCGTTGCTCCGCTCCTGCCGATTATCAAGGCCATGAAAGCGGCCGGCAACCGCGTGGTATCCGTTCTCGCTGCCCGTACCCGGGATCTTATTATCCTCGAAGACGAAGTCCGTGCGAACAGCGATGACGTGGTGATAATGACAGATGACGGCAGTTACGGCACAAAAGGCCTTGTCACCCAAGGCGTGGAGAGCGTGATTCAACGGGAGCCCGTGGCGGAAGTTGTCACTATAGGTCCCGCCGTGATGATGAAATTTGTTTCGCTGCTGACAAAAAAATACAATATTCCAACTGTAGCGTCGCTGAACACGATAATGGTCGACGGCACGGGCATGTGCGGCGCCTGTCGCGTCACGGTAGGCGGAAAGATGCGCTTTGTCTGCGTCGACGGGCCGGAATTCGATGCCCATCAGGTGGATTTTGATGAAATGTTAATGAGAATGCACGCTTATGACGGACAATAAAACCCCACTGACCGACCGCTCCGCCGCATGGCGCGAAGAGCTCCGGAACGCTATTCCGGCAAAAGTGCGGACCTCGATTCCCCGTGCGAAAATGCCGGAACTGACTCCGGCTTACCGTGTGACGACCTTCACCGAGGAGGTGAACCGCGGTCTCTCGGCCCAGCAGGCTGTCGTCGAGGCGAGCCGATGCCTCGACTGCCCCACCCCGACGTGTATGGAAGGCTGTCCCGTGAGCATCGAAATTCCTTCATTCATAAAGAACATCCAGCGCGGACGTGCGGACCTCGCCTCAAAAGTCCTCCGCATGACCAGCGCCCTTCCGGCCGTCTGCGGTCGTGTATGCCCTCAGGAACGACAGTGCGAGAGCCGGTGCATCTATCACAAGATGAAAAAGGAGCCGGTGGCCATCGGCTATCTCGAGCGCTTTGCCGCAGATTCAGACAGGGAACTTCGCAAGGAAGGCAAAATCGGGGACAAAGAGCTTCCGGTATCAAACGGAATCCGTGTAGCTGTTGCCGGAAGCGGTCCTGCCGGCCTCTCCTTTGCCGGAGAGATGGCCCGCAGGGGCTTCGAGGTGGAAGTTTTCGAAGCGCTTCATGAAATAGGCGGCGTACTGAAGTACGGCATTCCCGAGTTCAGGCTTCCGAACGCGATTGTCGACGATGAACTCGACACGCTCCGCGCCCTCGGTGTGAAATTCCATCCCAATACCATCATAGGGAAAACACTCAGTTTCGACGATTTAGTCAAGATGGGCTTTAAAGGACTGTTCGTGGCATCAGGCGCCGGACTTCCGCGCTTCATGGACGTTCCGGGCGAAAACCTCATCGGCATAATGTCGAGCAACGAATACCTTACCCGCATCAACCTTATGGGCGCGGGACGCGAGGGCAACGCCACACCCGTGGCACGGGGAAAACGCGTGGCGGTCATAGGCGGAGGAAACACGGCGATGGACTCGGTGCGAACCGCTCTCCGTATGGGAGCGGAGCGCGCCATGATTGTCTATCGCCGCAGCGAGGCCGAAATGCCGGCAAGAGTCGAAGAAGTACACCATGCCAAGGAAGAGGGTGTGGAATTCTTGACTCTCGCCAATCCCGTGGAATACATCGGCGACGATAAAGGCCGCGTCAGAGCCATGAGAATACAACGGATGGAACTCGGGGAACCAGATGCTTCCGGACGCCGAAAGCCGGTGCCTGTTCCGGGCGCCATTGAAGAGATTGAGGTAGACGTAGTCGTCGTGAGTGTCGGCGTGTCGCCCAATCCCCTCATTCCGGCCTCCGTTCCCGGCCTTGACGTCACTCCGAAAGGCACTATAGCCGTCGACGGCTCTCTCCGGACCTCGATTCCCTCGATATATGCGGGAGGCGACATCGTCCGCGGCGGAGCAACCGTAATTCTGGCCATGGGCGACGGTCGCTCGGCCGCCGCAAGAATGGCCAAATCCCTGTTGTCCGAAAAATGAACAGAGCCGCGGCTATATTTATTCCGGGTGCGCTCGCTTTCGCGTCTTTATGCGGTTGCTCCCATCCCGGAAAAGTCGAAAAGCCACTTCTGGCTGCAAGCGTGGAGCCTGAGGCCGAACTTGTACGTGCCATAGCCGGCGACAGTTTCGAGGTCGTGACCGTGCTTGACAAAGGCGGCAACCCGGAGACCTTCGAGCCGGGGATGAACAAGCGCCTCGCGCTCGACCGCGCACGGGTGTATTTTTCACTCGGCGGCCTTCTCCCCTTCGAGAAATCTCTCGAGGGCTCGCTCGGCAAAAACGTCGAAATCATCGATGCCGGAAAAGGAATAGAGTACGCTTACGGTACTCACGGAGGTCTCGAGGCCCACAGAGGCCACATGCATGACGGAGACCCGGACGGCGCGGACCCCCACGTGTGGACTTCCGCCGTAAACCTTGCGGTAATGGTCGACAACATCAACGAGACGCTTTGCCGAATCTATCCTGAGCAAAGCGAGAAGTTTTCGGCCCGTTCCGACAGCATGCTGTCCTTGCTCGACAGCATAGATGAAAGCATACGTGCACGGCTTGCCGACGCGCCTTCACGCACCTTCGCCGTATGGCACCCTTCCCTTTCCTACTTTGCCCGCGATTACGGACTGACCCAGATTGCGCTGGGTCAGGAACACAAGGAACTGTCGGCCCGACGTCTGAAGGAACTCATCGACTCCGCTTCCTCGGCCGGAGTCCGTGTGTTCTTCTTTCAGAGAGAATTCGACTCGCGGCAGGCCGAGACCGCCAATACCCGAATAGGCTCAAGGCTCGTGAGCGTCGACCCACTTTCCGGCGACTGGTTTCAGCAGTTAAACCTGATTTGTGATGAACTCACCAAGCGCTGATTCCTCCCGCTCCAACGTACTCGATATCCGTCAGCTCGGTTTCCACCGTGACGGCCGACAGATTCTCAGACGCATATGTCTTGAAGTAAAAGCCGGGGATTTTCTTGTAATTACAGGTCCCAACGGCGGAGGCAAGACCACGCTTTTGCGCATCATTTTAGGTCTGGAGCGTCCGGACAGCGGTTCTATCAAGGTTGCCGCGAGCGCGACTTTCGGCTACCTGCCACAGAAGTCATCGATTGACTCCCATTTCCCAATCACGGTCGCAGAAGTCGTCGAGTCAGCCCTCCTTGCCTCAGAAAAAGACCGGACCCGCAGACGCAAAATGTGCGCCGAAGTCCTTGCCGAGGTCGAGCTCACCCACGTCGCAGACCGGGCGATAGGTCGTCTCTCCGGCGGCCAGCTCCAGCGGGCCCTGATTGCCCGGGCTCTCGTCAACCGCCCAAGCATCCTTGTCCTCGATGAACCAATGAGCTATCTCGACCGCCAAGCCGAAAAAATACTCCTCGACATTCTGGCCCGCGAAAAATCCAAAGGCACCACAATCCTGATTGTCACCCATCAGCAGGCTTCCGTAGCCCCTCTCGCCACCCAGACCGTATACGTCAACGGAACTCTGGAAGAAATATTCAATATGTGACGCTTCCGTCGGCTTTTTTACGCATTGTTACCTCGGTTCTGATGCTTTGTGTCCCTCGGTCTTGATTTTTAGGGATAATTTTGCGAATAGAAAATCTATTTTCCCAACCCTAAATCAATCACCGATGAAAACAATCATGAAATTCATGGTTCTTGCGACCATTGGACTGACATGCACAAAATTTTCGTCCTTGGCTCAGTCCGTGTCCGAGACCCGGATGGACCGCCAGGATACCGGCCCTACTGTTGCGACGCCGCATCTCACCCCCGAGACCCGGTTCCTCAACAAGAACGTGAACTTCAGCACGCTTGAGAACCACCCCGTGAGCGAAGGCATCTTCGCCCTCCCCGAGTACAACCGCAAATACGGCAGCGGAATGTACTACGGCTTCTGGACTATAGACGGCAAATGCCTCTTTGAACCCCGCTACGAGATGATGGGGAGCCGACCGGTTTTTGATCATGGCGCCGTCGTGGTCAAAAGCCTACGCAATGAAAAAGGGGTGCAGAACGCCATGATTCTCTATGCCGACGGCTCGGTCCGGGAACTCCCCGAGAGCTACAGGAAAGTCTCCCAGTTCCACGACGGCATCGCCACTGTTGAGACCGGAGGCATAGGCACAAAGAAATCGGAACACTTCTGCATCGACACTCAGGGGCAAAAGAAATGGCCCGCTCTCGGCCCCGGCGACATCCTTGAGGTCGGCTACCTCCGCGACGGCCTCCGCAGGGTCAAAGTCCGTACGGAGCCGAGCCAGTTCCGCTATGTCACGCGCTGGGGATTCATAGATGACAAGGGCCGCTGGGCAATCAAACCTCTTCTGAAAGACGTGCGGGAATTCAGGAACGGCTACGCCCTCGTAATCGACGAAAACGAAAAACTTAAATTCATCGACACAAAGGGCTCCACGGTCTACGAATTTCCCGGAACGTTCGGCTCGCTTCAGTACACCTCGGAAATCAGCGACATCTCGGATGGCTGTTTCTTATGGAAATCCACTTTCTTCGACCTCACGGGAAAGGAACTGAAGAAATATTACCGAGCCTGCGGATTCACCGACGGCTACGCCTTCGCCCAGGACGACATCGACGGCTACATTTACGTCATCAACAGACGGTTCGAGCGCATCCGCGACATCCATACCAGCAATCTATTAAGCGGGAACGTCAAGCTCGGAGCAAATATCCCCTTGTTCGGCGAGGCAAAACTTGCAACCATCGACAAGCGTATAGTAGTAACGCCCAAGGGCGAAATCAAGATTCTCGGTCCCACATGGCCGGCACAAATCGGCAACTTTCAACCGGGAGAATATGCTCCCTGCGAAATTGAATTCACCAATCCTCTGACAAGAAAGAAGCATGACTATCTCGGCTACATAAACCGTCGCGGTGAATTTGAAGTGGTCATATGCCGAGAACCGGACGCCCGGGGACCTTGGTCTAAGCTTCCTCCGGGTCCCGATCCCATAAAGCCTCCGTTTGATACTATTCCCAAAATCTACCTTCCTCCGGTCGACACAATTCCGGAAGGACCGAAAACTGTCCGGCAACACAAGTACTCCGTCACCGTAAAAGCCGTTCCGGCTGAAGGCGGACGCGTGGCCGGAGGGGGTGAGTTCTTCTACGGCGACACCGTTACAATCGGCGCCCGCGCCAACGAAGGCTGGGACCTCACGGACATCAGTTGCGACAACCGTTTTGCGCGTACAGAGTCAGTCAACCGTTTTGTCGTGCTCGGCGACCTCAATATCGATGTACATTTCCTGAAAGAGGACGACGTAAAGCCCATGCGCAACGGCACCTATTCCGGCGTCATCGGATTCAGACCGAATGGCGAGCGCTCCGTGCAGACATACAGTGTGCCTGTCTACCTTGAGACCTCGGGAACTTCCGCCCTCGAGACTCCGTACGGCCCCTCCACAGGTGGATTCCTGGCGGTGATGATCAATCCGGAAGAAGAAATCATAGACAAGTCCATCGACCTCGAGACAGGGAAAGAACGCGGAACATTCAGCATGAACGTTTTCTTCGTTCCTATGAAAATCAAAGGGCAAGTTGAAGAAAACGGCAGGAAATATCTGCTGCTTGACGGAGGCGAACTCAAAATCAACAATCTCCGCATGCTTTCCTCCGGAGGCGGGAAAACAGCCGACGTCAGCGCGCTCGAAAGCGTAATGGTGAACCTGATGCTCATGTTCGACGACATTGACAGCTCGGTTGCGGGAGCCTCTTACAGAGTGGAAATGACAGACATCGACGAGTCGACCGGAGCGTTCACTTTCGGAATGATGGAGCGCGTCGACCCGCAGCTCGGATGGATTCCAGCCGGGAGCAAGGTTTTCGCCAATGTCGACAGGGGATTCTTCGTTACGAAAGTCGAGACCGGACTTCCGGCAGGATATTTCAACGGTATCCGTATGGAACCCTGCGAAAAGCGGAACGATATCATCTGGACGCCGGGCGCCGGCTTCTTCGAAAACAACCCGACGCGCGCCGAAGAGTATGCCAAGGAGCTTGGCAAGAGCCTGAGGAACTTCCAGTCGGAGCATGAGATGTTCCGTGGCGTAGATTTCAGAGATGTCGGCACCGCATTCGACAGAATAATGAAAATGAAATAAGGCTAAGAAAACACACACATGGCATCCGGAGAGACAAAATCCGCTCTCCGGATGCTTTTTCAAAAAAGCAGGTCTCGGAGAATCGCGTCGGAGGTCAGCCACGCTGATTCCGGAATGCGAAGCGTTGAACCTTGAAGAGTCAGTTTGCCGCGGCTGAGGAAAGGCGCTGCGGACTTCATCAGGATTTCCCGGGCGGCGGGTTCAAGCGTCAATAGATCGAGGCCGTCGGCTGTGCGGAGGGCTGTGATAAGGCAGTCGTTCAGACGGTCGGTTTCGTCCTCCATGTCAACAATCGCCACAGGAAAGCTTTCCGACGAAACATATGCCCGGATATCCGAGGGATTATAGCGACGGATGCCCTTGCTGTCCAGAGAATGGGCACCGGGTCCGAGTCCGAGATAAGGAGTTCCGGTCCAGTAAGCGGAATTGTGACGCGAGCGATATCCCGGGCGCGCGAAATTGGAGATTTCATAGTGCTCGTATCCCGCATCCGCGAGCATTCGGCACAAAATGCCAAACATACCTTCGATAAGCTCGTCCGAGGCAGCCTGTATCCGTTCCTCTTCGAGTCTGCGGCTCAGAACAGTTCCCGGCTCATAGCTCAGACAGTAGGCGGATATATGCTCCGGATAAAGCGTGAGCATTGTCTGTACACTGTATCTGAAAGAACCGACGGTCTGGCCGGGCAGACCGTAAATCAAGTCGCAGCTTATGTTTTCTATCCCTGCGGCCCGAAGTGTCCTGTACGCATTAATCGCGTCCTTGGCTGAATGTCGTCGGTTGACGGCCTTGAGCTCTTCATCTACAAAACTCTGCACACCCATGCTCACGCGGTTCACGCCCTGAGAACGCCAAAACGCCGCCTTCAGCGGGGTAACGTCCTCAGGATTGACCTCGATAGTAAATTCCTCGGTCCATCCCGGCCTGAAAAGCGCACCCGCGAGCCTGGCGAAATCGCTCTCGGGAAGAATCGAGGGGGTGCCCCCTCCGAAATAGAGGGTGGGAGCCGGCGCGGCTCCGAGTTCATCGCGTCGCAAACGGTATTCCTCCACCACCCTTTCGGTCAGCGCTTCCATACGCCGGAGGTCGGGTGTGGAATAAAAGTCGCAGTAAAAGCACTTGCTGTGACAGAAAGGCACATGGACATAAATCATATCAATACTGCCTGGGGGAACGTGCGCAAAGGTCGGTGAAAGGACAGAAACGGCATCCGGAGTCATCGTCGCACTGCGTGAAGGGGACGGAGGGATCGAAAATCTCGCTCACCACATGCTCGAGCTGAGGACGGAAGACCGACGAAACTTCCCGGTAGTCAAGAAGGGGCTCCATTGTTTTGTTCCTCTTGCTCCCTTCCTGACTTACTCCGTATGTGATGGGGTCGAGGGCCTTCCCCGCAAAAGCATTGCGGACACTGTAAATCATGGGCTGTATAGGCCCGTCAAAGCCACGGAGGTCACGGTAAGCCTCGCAGTACGTCAGGAGCTGGAAGACAGCGCCGCAATTTTTCTTGTATGACCTGTCCGCGAGGCGCCAGAGGTCCACCTCCACGAGATCCGTCCCCGTCTTGTAGTCAATGAAGCGCAGAGAGCCGGGCACGGGTTCGTCGACACGGTCGATGTACATCCTGAAGTTGACCGTAAGCCCGGGAGTTATCTGCCACGGACCCTTAACCTCATATTCCCCCCGGATATGCCTGAACACGTCCGTCCCGGGCACGAAACGCAAGAGTTCTTCCTTGAGAAGGCGCACTACAAGTTTCAGGATGCCACGGGCCATCACCGTCTCCTCGGCGTTCATTGCCGGAGCCGGCTGCCCGAGCCTGAAAAGGCGCGGATGCCTGAACTCGAATACCGCATCATTGATAAGGGGGACAATCTTCCGCCCCGGATCTTCAATCCATCCGCTGATTACCGAAGAGTCTACAATCTTTCCTTCATAAGGCCGGAAAAGATTCTGGAAAACACGGTGGAAAACCGACCCGTATTCCGCTGTCGTCATGTAGCTCACAGGCTCATCGTCCGGGCGAAGTTTACGGACTTCCGAAAGATAGAAATGCAGCGGGCACGACTTGTAGGTTTTAAGAGCGGAGGCCGATAGATTGAGCGTTCCTTTTCCGGGAATAAAGGCATCGAGATGAGCCATGACCTCCGGTGTCTTCTCAATCCTTATTTCACGGCCACGGCAGAAAGACGCGGGCAGACGCAGTACATTCGACTCGACTCCCAGTCCCGGCATAAGATACTTCAGCTGCGCAATATACCGGCTCTCCTCGCCGGCGCCCCACACCCCGGTGCGGGAATCATAAACAAGTTTGACCCGCTTAGCCCTGCTGAGGAGCCGATAGAAGCAGTAGGCATAAAGCCCCTCGCGGGCATTAAGGTCGGGCAGTCCGTAATCAAGACGCAGTGAATTGGGAATCATAGTCTTCACATACTGCTTCTTCGGATAGGTCCCTTCGTTCATGGAAAGGATTATCACATTGTCGAAGTCCAGGGCTCTTGTCTCGAGGACGCCCATCACCTGCAACCCCTGGAGCGGCTTGCCGTTGACTCCGATCTGGGCCGTAGACAGTACCCGTTCAAGCAGAACAAAGAACGAGCGCTCGTTCATCTCCACCCCGGTCTCATTCGCAAGCGAGAGTATTTCCTCGACTTCCCTACGGAAATAACCCAGGAACTTGGTTTCGAGCCTGTCGCGGTCGGGTCTGCCGGAATCATCGTAAAGGCCTTCTGAAATCCAGTCGATGAGGCGCGTGAGATATGAGGCGACCGCCTCCGAGTCGCTTCCCGGAACGAAAGTGAAAACTGATTCCGCGAGCTTTTCGTCCACTTCCGCCACCACCGACGATGGCACCATATATATATGTTCGTCGGCTACCGTCTTGAGAATCCGGTCAACCTTCCCGCCGCAGATAAGGCGTATATGAGGATGTGACAATACGGCGTTCACGTCCTCGAAATAGAATGCCTGCTCTCCGTGAACCATTCGGGCGCGCAACTGCATGGATATTATGCTGCGGAAGAGTCCGGCGAAAGTCGTGGTTGAATAAGGCACGCCCATGGTTATGTTCACGCTTTCGATTTCTTCTGGAATCGAATAGAGCACCGGAATGAGCAGGCTTTCGTCCGGGAGGACTATGGCCGTGTTCATGGCGTCGGAAGTGTCGATGTAACCTGACTTTACCCACTCCCCGAGAATATCGGCGAGGACCTTGGCCTGAGCTATTTTAGAAGGCGAAGCGATGACCTCAACCGAGGGGGCCTTTCCTGGCGGAGGAGCGGGCTCGAAGTCTTCGGGAGCTTTAAGCTCGCGCGAGAGGGCCGATATGCGGGCTATGGACCTGTTGTGCGGGCCGTCCGGTCCGAGAAGTATCTCCGTGTCGCGGATATCCCAGAAAAAGTCGGCTATGCCTATGTCATGAAGCCTCTTCATTATCAGGGCTTCCACCGTTGTAGGCTCGGCAAATCCCACGAAAACATAGCGTGTCCGGTACGGGAACTCCTCTGCGGACATTGAGCGGATTTTCTTCCACGCCGAGCGAGCGGTCAGTCCGGAGGTGCCCATCTGCTTCTTTTGAAGAAGTTCATGGAACTTCTCGTAAATGCTTCCCTGAATATCCCAAAGCGTCTTGAAGTTTTCCGTCAGGCTCCCTTCGCCGGCACCTTCCTTATCCCGGCTCATGTGGAGCCAGAAAGGCGACTCCGAGTCGGTTCGCCGGGTCAGCGGGCCTTCGCCCCATAGCCGGCGAACGATTTCCTTCTGGTCCTCGTCGAGGAAATCGCTCTGAATCTCCTTGAGCTTGCGGATGTTGCGGAAAATATCTGAGGCATTGACAAGCGATGTGTCTATCTCGTTGAAATCGCTCAGCATCATATCGCCCCAGAATACAAAGGAATCGAAGTCATTCTCCCGTTCGGCGCGGCCGTTCCCGCGGTCCACTTCCTTCATGGCCTCATATAGAGTGAAAAGCAGCTCGTTGCGGCCAGCCTCGCCAAATTCAGAGAAATGGGTGAGCAGCCGTCCGAAAGGGATGAAGCGCGGAAGGATAACGGGCCTGTCGTTGGCTGCGAGACAGTCGCGGACAAAGCGTTTGAGGAACATCGCCGAGCGTTTGTTCGGCGTAACGAATGTGTAGTTGGCGAGGGTCGCCGGGTCCTTGGTGCCGTAATATTCGGCTATCCGTCGAAGAAACCTTGTATTCAACTTACTATTTGCGGATAAGCATCACGACCCTGATGGCGAGATCGAAAAAGATAATCTTTGCGTTGCCGTTGGCCGCGATGTCGCGGTGAGCGTCGTTCATGGCATTGAAGAGACCGATTACGTTACGCTCGTTGACATAAGGATGGAATCTTTCGCTGAACTTGGCTTCCGCCGGAGTGAGTGATGTGAGGTAAGCGCCGGCCGAGGTGTGGAGAAGGAGATTCTCACGGAAAATGCGGGCGCAATAGTCGACGAACTGTATGGCGCGCTTGCGGTCCTTGGCAGCCATGGTGTCGGCCCACTTCCGCAACCCCGGCAGATCGCGCTTGAATCCTTTACGCATAAGGTCGGCAAAAGCGTCAAGCATCGTCGCTGAGCCGTCGGCGTCGGCGCTCAGCCGGATTGCGGTGTTGAGGTTGCCTTCCGCAAGGCGTGCGAGTTCAGTCGCCGATTCTCCGGCAACTCCCCTTTCAACGAGAAAGCTCTCGACGGTTTCTTCGGGGTAACGTCGCACGACTATGCGCTGTGTGCGGGAGTAGATGGTCGGAAGGATTTCCTCCGGGCGGTCGGATGTAAGAACAAAAACGGTGTCGGAATGCGGCTCCTCAATCAGCTTCAGCAGCTTGTTCGCCGTCTCGACATTCATGTTTTCCGGGAGCCACATCAAAACTGCCTTGTAGTCGGCAGTGCGGGCCTGGAAATTGAGTTTTCTGAGCAGTTCGGCGCCTTCGTCCACAAAGATGCGCGGAGGTGTCTTAGGATTGTCGAGAGCCTCGAGCCAGGGCTCGAAATCCATATAAGGATGCTCCTGAATATATGAGCGGAACTCGGGAAGATAGTCATCGGAGACGGCCGGTTTCCCGGACACACGCTTCACCACGGGGAACGAGAAGAACGTGTCGATATGATTGAAGGTCTCATGCTGGACACACGCGGGACAATGACCGCAGCTGTCGCCGTCGGAGGTGCGGTTCCGGCAATGGAGATATTGCACGAATGCTCTCGCGAGTGCGAATTTAGCCGTTCCTTCGGGGCCTTCGAGCAGGAGGGCGTGGGGCACGCGACCCGTATCCACCAGCTCGCGGAGCCGGCTCTTAACGTCGTCATGTCCCGGAATATCGCTGAATTTCATTGGGGATGTGTGGTGCCGTGTGTCGCAACATACTCGCGAAGCTCGCTGAAAAGCCTGGTTGCGAACACGAAGTCGTTGAGGGCCTTGTTGGATGCGGTATATATCTGGCTCATGTTCCCGACCCACTCGCGATAGCCCTTGTTGATGAAAATAATATTCTCGCCTATGCCGAGCACGGAGTTCATGTCGTGGGTGTTGATAACCGTGGTGATGTTATACTCGTGGGTGATGTCGCTCAGCAGTTCGTCAATCAGAATCGACGTCTTTGGGTCGAGGCCGGAGTTGGGCTCGTCGCAGAACAGATACTTCGGGTTCAGGGCGATTGCGCGCGCGATGGCCACGCGCTTCTGCATTCCGCCGGATATTTCCGCCGGATACTTGTTTTCCGCGCCGTGAAGGTTTACGCGCTCGAGACAGAACATCGCTCGGTCATACATTTCCTTGCGGGTCTTGTTCGTGAACATTACCAGCGGGAACATCACATTGTCCAGCACAGTCTCGGAGTCAAAGAGAGCCGAGCCCTGAAAAAGCATGCCTATCTCCTTTCGCAGATCCTTCATCTGCTCCGCGGAAAAGTCGAGGGTGTTGCGTCCGTCGAAAAGGATTTTGCCTGAGTCGGGCCTGAGCAGGCCGACAAGACACTTGAGCATGACGGTTTTACCCGAGCCGCTCTGTCCGATGATAAGGTTGGTTTTGCCGGTCTCGAATGTGGCGCTTACGTCGTGGAGCACGGTGCGTCCGTCGAAGGACTTGACGATATTCTGGACTTCAATCATTGCAGGAGGAGTTTTGTAAGAATTACGTCGAAAAGCAGGATGAAGATACTGCTGACCACCACGCCGTCGGTGCTGGCCTTGCCGACCTGCAGGGCGCCTCCCTTGACATAATACCCGAAGAACGAGGCCACGGAAGCGATGATGAACGCGAAGACTGTCGATTTGATAAGGCCATACCACACATACCATTCCTGGAACATGGCCTGAAGCCCGTAGACATAGCGGGCCGTGGGAATGAGGTCGGTGAATACAGTCACGAGATACCCTCCGACAAAGGACGTTCCCATGCAGATTATGTCAAGAATCGGCATAAAGAGCACGAAACCGACGATTTTCGGCATGACAAGATAATTCGCGGAATTTATGCCCATTATGTCAAGAGCGTCTATCTGTTCGGTCACGCGCATCGTGCCGATTTCCGACACAATGTTCGATCCTACCTTTCCCGCGAGAATCAGACACAGGATTGAGTTGGAGAACTCGAGGAGAACGATGTCGCGTGTGGCCAGTCCTACCGAATAGGCCGGCATGAGCGGCGATGTGACGTTGAGTTGCATCTGTATCGTGCAGACTGCCCCCATGAACACCGAAATGATGATTACGAGGGGAATCGAGTCGACGCCGAGTTTCGAGATTTCGTTTACGGTGCGTTTCAGCGAGATACTCCATCTGTCCGGAAGCGAGAATACGCGCCCGAGGAACATGCAGTATCGCCCGAAATTGGCAATGGAATCAGATAAAAGCATACTGTTTTATTGGATAAATCCTTTTTGTTTCTGCAAAGGTAAGGTTTTTTGACGTATTTTCGTTCCGCTGATGTAATTTTTTTCCGCCAGTGACGTCATATATGGAAACAAACAATCTCACCGACATGAAACATAAAGTGAAACTCAGCGGATGGTCAACGGGAATCAGCCTCTTCTGCATGGGCGTAATTGTGGCCGTAATGATTTTCGGAGCCTATAAAAACGATCCCTGGCTCCTTTATCCCGAAGCTGTATTCATCATAGTCTTCAACCTGTTCGCGCTTTGGTACGCGCCCCTATACATAAGCGTGGACAAGGAGAACATCAGCGTCCACCGTTCACTGCGAATCAAGGATTTACCCCTCAGAGACGTAGTTTCAGCCGAGCTTTGTCCCCCCACTATGGGCGAAAGGCGCGTTTTCGCAAGCGGCGGTTATCTCGGTTACTGGGGTTGGTTCCGGGAAAAGCCCGAAGGAAAGTATTTCGCCTACTATGGCCGGGCCTCCGACTGCTTCCTCGTCACACTCCGCGACGGCAGGAAATACATGCTCGGATGTGAGAATCCCGGTCCTGTAGTCGATTTCATAAAGGCTCACATCAACTGATGTTTGGAAATTTCCGGTTTATTTCATATTTTTGTGAAATAAACCGATTTTTTCTATGGCAATTCAGGATTTCATATCGTCTAATTTCGGTGGAAGGCAGCGAAATTCCCGTAATGGAATTATAAACGAGGACATTTCCGACGCTATCCTCGAAAATCTTCGCGATTCTGTAATAAAGTTTTCCGCAGGACAATACAAGGAATGCGCGACGCATATCCGCGTGGACCTCACTCCGGAGGATTTCAAGGATTTCCACGCCGTATTTCCGACAGCGGTGGCCAACGCCGTCAACAATTTCCTCAAGGACTTTTTCAATATCGATAAGACAAGCTGGCTTTCATTCCTCAACAGGAAGACACAGGAAGTGCCCAAATTAAGGACCACGGACTGCTGTTTCGAAATTGCTGTGGATTCGCAGGGCAGAAAGTCGACCGACGAAGGCTATCCATTCGTGACCGTCAACCGGGAGATTCCCAACGACAAAAAGAGAACCGCCTCCGAAAAAGCCGGCGAATGTGTAGCCACCGTGATGACTACCCATACCGACAACGGACACCGGAATCTCCACTTCGAGGGGCTCCCAGAGCCGAGGATGATAGACGACTGCGTATATTTCTCGCTGAGATTCGACGACAGCGCGGATGAAATCGAGAAAACCGAAAAGCCCGGCGCAGCGGGCGCTCTGCCGGCGCCCATCGCCAGACTGATTATCGGAGAGGGGGCGCGCTTTATAGCCAGAAACGGAGCGGAATCAAATTCGCATACCCTTCGCACGCACGACTGCGTCTTCGGGGGCCCGAATCCCGCTCCAGGCAGCGACTGCGTGCGAATTAGCTCCGGTCAGGTCGCGCAGCGACATTTCGCACTTCACGAACGCGCCGGAAGATTCTTCGTCGAAGCATTCGCGCCAACCAGACTCAACGGCCTCAGTCTCATCACCGACAATAATCCATGGGCTCCTATTTCCTTCGGCGACACAATCGAAATCGGCGACAAGGCTGTAAGCATCAAATTCATGAATCCATAGTAGACCGATGGACCTGATTTTCAACATCGCCGTCTGGGGCCTTGTTCTCCTGATTGGCTCATATATCCTGTTTTTCGACGAGGACTGAACACTGATGAAAACTAAAATAGACATAACTTCTTGCGGGAAAAGCGACATCGGCAAGATGCGCGGCAACAACGAGGACGCCAACATAGTCGAGACCTTCGGCGAGGACGACCGGTATATCCTCGCCGCGGCAATCGACGGCGTCGGAGGATACGAGGGCGGGGAATTTGCCGCTCAAATTGTTCGCGACACCCTTATTGACCATGTAAAAGCCTGCGTTTCCTCTCTGGAATCTTCCCCCGAAGAAGTACTGAAGGCGGCGCTCGAGACTGCCAACGGAAAGGTGCTCGCCCGACAGCTGAGCACTCCTGACCTTCACGATATGGGAGCGGTATGCACCGCGGCGCTTTTCGACCGCACTCAAGCCATGGTGAGCATCGCCCATATAGGAGACACCCGGGCATACCTTTTTGCCGACGGAGTGCTGACCAAACTCACACGCGACCATTCGCCGGTAGGGAGCCTCGAGGATTCGGGACAGCTCACGGAAAGCGCGGCCATGAATCACCCGCGACGGAACGTCATAAGCCGAATGATAGGTATGCCCCACGGTGTGGACGAAGCTTTCATTGACAGTTTCAAGACAGCGTACTCCGTTCCTGCCGTATTCCTGCTGTGTTCCGACGGACTTACCGACCTCGTTGACTCGCAGTTCCTGCTTTCCGTCCTTTCGGACACCTCTGCATCGCCGGAGAGCAAGGCTGACAGACTGATAGCCGAAGCGAACCGCATCTCAGGGAAAGACAATATCACGGCTGTGGTCATTGAATGCCACGCCGCGCCGGAGCCGGAGCACGAGGGCGCCCATGTAGCTATGGAAGTGGAGGACATCATCACCCTTGAGAACGAAAAGGATCTGGGCCGTCCGACAAAGCCCCGGACCGGTGTCAGCCGGACGATTTTCTTCCTGAGCATGGTCATATGCCTCCTTGCAGGCTTTATCGCAGGCTATCTCGCCTCCGAGCTACGTTTCTCCTACACCGGAGTGAACCGCTCCGAGCCTGTTGATTCCGTAGAGATTCCAGGCTATGTCCCGCTTTCGCCTGACTCAATATCTTCAATACCCACTGTTCGCGACACACTGACATCCCAGAATGAGAACCAATAAGAAAAACGGCATTCCCTTTCAGGTCATTGCGGGATATCTCCTGTGTGTGGTGTTGTTCCTTGCCGGAATATCATCGCTCCTTTCGCATCAGGAAAAGCTCTTCAACGATGTGGAAGAGCGTATCTCGCGCGGAGAGACCATAGTTCTCGACGCTCAGACCGACCCGAGCGCACTGGGGAAATTCCTCTACGGACGCCGCTTCATCTCCGACCCAGAAGAGGCGCGTTTCGTGGCCTCGCGCATCGTCAGGGAAAGGCCCTCGGGCGGATATGAGAATCTCGGCGCCCTCATGAGCTACGCCATGCGCATTCCCGCCGACTCGGTGAAAGCGCTCGGCATAGAGTCGCTGGCGCGCAGAGCCGCCGAGGCCGAGAAGGCCGGCGGCGTGGACGAGAACTACGCAATCGCGCTCGACACGGCCTCACACAGCCGTGTAATCCTCCCTGGCAATATGCGGAAGGCTTTGATTTCCGTCAAACTCGAAAATTCTGACGATTTCGACGCAAATCTCGGCGGGGTTGCAATAAGGCTCAGCTCCTGGCATGAAACCGACAGCAAAAGCGCTGACGCCCGAATTCTGGCTTACGCCGTCACGGATGAAAACGGTGAAGCGTCATTTTATGCCCCGACGGACAGCTCCTACAGTGTACTGCCAATTCTCAGGGGCGTGGATTTCGGAGGCGAAAAAGGGACCAGCGCAACAGGCTACCTGTCCGAGGAAGGTCTTGACGGATTGAAGAGTCTGAAATTCACTGCCAGGCAAAGGCGCATCCCGCTTATCACAAGCAACACCTTCCGGCTCCTCCGCGACAGCCGCTCCCTGATTGTCCGCACCCCGGACGATTTCATCACTGCTTGCAAACACATTGGACTTGCATACGTCATCGGATGGTTGCTCGCAGGCCTCGTGCTCTACTGGAAGCGAAAGCCCTTCCGGCTGATGCTCCTTATTCCGCTGATGACCCTGACGGGACTTTCATTCCTCGCACTGCTCGGTATACAGGACCCTCTGAATGACATATGCCACGCGCACAGGGACGTCAAGTGGCTCATCTTCGGACTTGCCGCCTTTGTTCTCCTCTCTCTCTGGAATTATCCCTCAAGCCTGAACAAGCGCGGAAAAATCCTCGGACTCAGGCGCCCGGACACCTTCGGATACGGACTCCTCGCCTCCGGAGGGTTGCTGCTTTTCGCCGTGTGCATCTTCGGGAGCTCGCCTGCCGGCTCGGATGCGATGGTAAACCTATCCATCGGCCCCCTCTCTTTCCAGCCCTCAGAGCTGTGCAAGTTCCTTTTCGTCGGCTTCATGGCCTATTTCTTCGACAAGACCGCCGACAAGCTCCACCGGGCTGAAGGCGCGAGCGCCCTGGCTATCAGGACCCGCTTGCGCTACGCCTTCGGCGTTCTTGCCGTAATTTTTGTTGTCCTTGGCATTTATATACTCAGGCTCAAGGACATGGGACCTGCCATGGTACTGCTTGTCACGCTTATTGTCATGTACGCAATGTCACGGCGCGACCTGCCGAAGATGGTGGGGGGCACCCTGCTCTACGGAATTTTCGTCCTTGTAGCACGTTGGGCCGGCGGCACAGTCCTCGAGTACGGCACGGCATTGCTTCTCTGGCTCGTCCTATGGTGCCTTATTCTGCCGCGCGCCGGAAAGAACGGACACCGGACCTTCCATGAAAGCGCGGTACTGATGGTCGTGGTAATCGTGGCCTACACAATAGGAAGCTATTTCCTCGCTCCGATTAACGAACACCTCGGCGAGCGTCTCGCCGGACGCGTGGAAATGTGCTGGGGCGGAGTCTGGGACAACTACACTCGCGGCGGCTCGCAGATAGCCCACGGCATCTGGGCCCTCGCTTCCGGAGGCGCCGGTGGCCTCGGGTTCGGCAACGCCAGCCCCGGGCTCATACCGGCGGCGCACACCGATATGATTCTTACGGCCCTTGGAGAGATGTGCGGACTCTCAGCCATAATTCTGATTTGCACGTGCATCGCCGCGCTCGTATACTTCGGAGTGTCGATAGGCCGACGCACCATCGGTTTCCCCCGCTGGCTTTGCATCGGTATTTCCATCGTGACACTCGTGCAGTTCCTTCTCGTCAGCCTCGGGTCCATCGGTCTTATCCCTCTGAGCGGCGTAGCTGTTCCGCTGCTTAGCAAAGGCGGCGTAAGCCTGCTTACGACACTCGCGGCCTGGGGACTCGTCATGAGTACTTCGGGCTACCTCAGCGTAGAGGCGGAGGTTACTAAGGAGGAGAACAGAGAAACCGCAGCAAATCCACTCTGTCTCGGTGCTATAACATTCTGCGGCCTCACCGTCCTGATTGCAGGCGCGGCATACTACGCCCATTTCGCGTCGCCGGAATCGGCTCTCGTGCGTCCGGCTTATGTCGTGGATGCAAAAGGACGCCGAATCGTGGAATACAATCCACGCATCCAGCTGCTCATAAACAAGCTACAGTCCGGAAACATCTTCGACCGCAACGGACTCCTTCTGGCCACAAACTCTCCGGAAGACCTTAAAGCCCGGCAAGCGGCACTGATTTCTCAGGGAGGACTCAGCGAGACGGACCTTGAAATCGCCTCACGCATGCCTGACACCCGGATTTACCCCTTCGGTCCGTACACACTCTTCACCCTCGGCGATGTCAACTCCACCGACATGCCTTTCTCCGAGCCCGAACCATACGGATACATGGCGGAAATGCGGCATCAGGACAAGTTGCGCGGCTTCGACTTCGCGCCGCGCGCTGTAAAGCTGACGAGCCGGAAATTCCGTCCGGGGAGGTTCCTCCCGGCAAAGGCCGACACAAGCCTTTCCCTTCTCTTCAACTATAACCAGCCCGACCTGATAGCCATGCTCAGGCTGGGTCTGAGAGACAATTTCCTTCTGGACAGGCACAATGAGCAACGTGTGGACCATTCCATTCACCTCACTGTCGACGCCCCGCTTCAGAAGGCGCTCTCCGATGCCCTCGGCGCCGGACTTCCGAAAGCGATAGGCGACAATTTCAGGAATGCCGTACCATATATGCGCGCTTCGGCCGTGGTGCTCGACGCAGAAAAGGGCGACCTTCTGGCCTCTTCGATGTGGCCTCTTCCCGAGCTTGACAGCGTGGCCAAATACGGACTTGACGCACCCGCTCCTCATGAACGTATCCGCAGGCATCCCGCAATCACCGAACGCGACCTCGGGACCACCTACTTCACACAGCCGGGGTCGACGGCCAAGGTGATGAGCGCTCTTGCGGGACTCATGAAAGCCCGCGACCCGCGTGCGGCCTTCTCCCGCAGCTACAGAGTCGTCCCGGACGAAAGAGTGCACTCCACCGAACCGGCAGGCGCCGTGAACATGTTCAGGGCCATCAGCAGTTCCTCGAACAACTATTTTATCCAGAGCACAGTCGATCAGGACCTTTACTCCACACTCGACTCCGTCTACGGTGCCGTAGGCGTACGCCTCGAGCCCTTCCCCAAGGGGACGAGCCGTACCGAATCCTTCTCATATACCTCGGCAACTCCTTATATCTACCGCCCGTCGGAGTTCATGACCCGCGAAAACTTCTCCGAGCGTATGAACGAGCTCCGCTTCCGCGCAATAAAACAATACGGAATATACGAAAAAGCCGGTAAAGACCGTCGCAAGCTTCTCGCCGGCGAGCCTTTGGGTTACGCCTGGGGGCAGGGAGTGGTCCGCGCGACTCCTCTTGCAATGGCGCGTGTGGCATCCATCATTGCCAACGGAGGCCGGTTGGCGTCAACACGCTTTCTACTGGACGACACTGTCGCAGTCCGCGATATAGTAATGCCGGCGGCCGCAGCCCTTCTGGACTCGGCAATGCGCGATGAAGCCCGGAAAGCGCCCTACTCTGCCAATTCCTCATACCGCATCGGAGGCAAGACGGGTACCCCCGAGCGCGACACTTACAGGCCGCGAAGCTGGCTCCTCTCGACCCCCGGCGAGCGCCTTAACAGCAAGATGAACGACGCCTGGTACATCTGCTACGCCACCGTAGTCAAGAACGGCCATGAAAAGAAGCTCGCAATTGCACTGCGAATCGAACGTTCCCACCGCAATTCCGCGGCCGCAAAGGCCCTTATGTTCAATACCGTAATCCCCACCCTCAAGGCCAACGGCTATTCCCTTAAAGAAATAAACGCAAAGCATGTCGATAATTGATTCAATCATACGAATATTCCGCACCGACGTCCCGATAAACGCCATCGACGAGGAAACGGCACACATCAACGAGATTGTGGACTGGCTGGTAGACAACCGCTATAGCTTCGCCGAAGACTCAGCCCTCGAACATCTCACGATAATGGTCTGCCGCACCGAACAGGGACTGAAACAGCCCTGGGCCGGAGAAAGTTTCCTGAGGGGACTGAGAAGACGCATGGCCGCGTCAGGAATCAACGCAACTCCTGAAGTCGTACACATCGAGACACCTCCCGCGGAAGAAACTGCTGTCGAAATCGTACCCGACCTGATATATCTGTCTTTCGGAGCGCTCCGCACTGCAACGGACGGCGGAAAGCCTCTCAAGCTTGTACTCGAGAAAGGGACCGGAAGCGCGCAATTCGACGAATATCCGCTTGAGGCATCCGTCCGTCAGTACAAACTGGGCCGTGGGATTCCGTCGGGCACCGAGCCGATTTCAGGCCGAATCATTATCCTTGAAAACGAGCCCGACAGGCGGCTGCTGGAGGCCAACCAACGTGTCAGCGTCAATCAGGCTGTAATCTTCAACGACAGTGGCCGATGGAAAATTCTGCGCTACGGAAACGACTCCGCAGTCATCAGGTACGAGCGTCCTGACACCATCCCGGCTACGCAGTCCACCCTCCCCTATGACTCGCCCCTTGAGCTCCATCCCGGGATGAAACTCTACTTCGGAAGCCGGGGCGTATGCTTCACGGTCCAAACCGCAGAATAAGTCCTATCGTACACACACGCGAAATACTAAGAATAGCCCTTCCGGCGATTGTCTCGAACATCACGACTCCCCTGCTCGGGCTCGTGGACGTGGCAATTACCGGGCACCTCGGTTCAGCCTCATATATAGGCGCCATAGCCCTCGGAGGAACTCTTTTCAGCACTCTCTACATGCTCTTCGGCTTCCTGCGTATGGGCACGAGCGGCCTCACGGCCCAGGCCTTCGGAGCCTCGGACCGAAAAGCGCAGGCCACGGCTCTATACCGGGCCCTGTCTATCGCACTGACCGGCGGCGTGCTGGTGCTGGGCATCGGAAGATTTCTCATAGGTCCGGCGCTGGAACTCATGGATGGAAGTGACGGCTTCACTCGGACACTCGCCGGACAATACTGCCGGATAGGGATGTGGGGCGCCCCCGCCGTCCTTGCTTCCTTCGCGCTGTCGGGCTGGTTCCTGGGAATGCAGAATTCGCGAGCACCGATGTGGATGGCCATAGTCACCAATCTCGTGAATATTTCTGCAAGCGTTCTTCTCGTCTATGGGCTCGGGTGGAAAATCGAGGGCGTGGCAGCGGGTACCGTGACAGCCCAATGGACAGGCGCGCTGTTCGGTCTGATTGTCGCGATGCGCCGCTTCAGGCCCAAGAGAGTGGCTCTTTCAAAGATTTTTGTCAGGGGCTCGCTCAAAGGCTATTTCAAGCTGCATTTCGATATCTTCCTGCGCACATGCTGTCTCGTGGCAGTAACGCTCTGGTTCACCCACGCCGGGGCAAGCGCCGGCGTGGACATCCTCGCCGCAAACGCTCTACTCTTACAGCTGTTTTTCCTTTTCAGCTACTTCATGGACGGGTTCGCCTTTGCCGGTGAGGCCGTCGGCGGAAAATACTGGGGTGCCGGAAGTCTTAGGGGCGTAAAAGGCCTTCTGCGGGAACTGATGCTCATCGGTCTGGGATGCGCCATATTGTTCAGCGCCGTCTACGCCGTCGGCGGAGAATGGATTTTCCGTCTGCTCAGCGACCATCCCGATGTACGGCGTATCGCGGCCGATTATCTTCCCTGGGCTGTCGCACTGCCTCTGTGCGGCTTCACGGCCTTTGTCCTCGACGGCATGATGATCGGTCTGACTATGACCCGAGGAATGCTCGAGGCTCTTTTCATTGCAAGTGCGGTATTCTTCGGCGCTTATTTTTCAGGAGAACAGTTATCTCTCGCCAACCATGGTCTGTGGCTTGCCTTCGATGCGTACCTCGCTGTCCGCGGAGCCGTCCAGTTCGCGCTTTTGAGACGACAACTGCGCAAATCGGCGGATTGTGCCGATTATTCCAAATAATAGTCCTTAAAAACTATTGTTTTTCCACTCTAAATTCATACCTTTGTCCTTAAATTACTTCATCATTCACTCTTTCAGGAAATGAAAAAATCTGTCTTATCCCTCATCGCCGGCCTTATGCTCGCCGCTCCGGCCGCGCTTGCTCAGGATGAAATCTTCGACAACCCCGAGAACCGCGCCTACCTCGGTGTCCGTCTCGGAGTGGACATCAGCTGTCCCACCGACCTCAGCAACAACGGCTTCCACATCGATTTGTTCAAGCCTGGCGCCGGTTTCGACGCCGGAGTGGTCTACAACATTCCCCTCTGGAAAAACCTCTATTTCGAACCGGGGCTCAGCATCTTCTACTCGACTATGAAGACCGATGTAACCTTAGCGGCCGAAGGAAACAGCGACCTCAAAGTCTCGGCCCGTCAGTTCGGCTTCAGGGTTCCCCTCCGCGTCGGCTACCATTTCGACTTCGAGCCCTGCAAGGTCATGGTCTTCACCGGCCCGCGTGTATCGCTGCCCATAGTGGGACGTCTCCACTACTCCGGAGAGTCGACAGAAGGTTACAAGATAAGCGACAGCGAGAACCTTTACGGCGATGATTCCAACATCCGTCGCTGCGATATCGGCTGGCAGTTCGGCGCCGGAGTAAACTACGGCAGCTGGCTCTTCGAGATTTCAGGCACCGTCGGTATGCTCGACATGTACAAGGGCCCCGGCTCTTTCCACGAGAACGGCGTGGACATAACCGTCGGATACAACTTCTGAACAGACCTACATACACAATATAAAAGGACGCTCAAGGCGTCCTTTTATTATTCTCCCCAGCGAGCTTTCTGACGGGCTGACATCGTGTCCTCCGCAGGATTCGGGCACGGCTCCCAGAAACGCTTGTCCTTGATTTCGTCCGGGCGGAACTGCTGGCGGACGAAGTGGCCCGGGTAGTCGTGGGCGTACTTGTACTCCTTGCCGTAGTCGAGCTTTTTCATCAGCGAAGTCGGGGCATTGCGGAGGTGCAGAGGCACGGGAAGATTTCCCGAGCGTCTCACTTCCTCAAGAGCGGCATCGATGGCGAGGTAGGCAGAATTGCTCTTTGGGCACGTAGCGAGGTAAATCGTGCACTCCGAGAGCGGAATGCGCCCCTCGGGCATACCGATTTTCTGTATCACCTCATAGCAGTTGTTCGCCACCATCATGGCATAGGGCTGGGCAAGGCCGATGTCCTCCGAAGCCACAATCACAAGCCTCCGGGCGATGAACTCGGGGTCCTCGCCTCCGGCAATCATGCGGGCCAGCCAGTACACGGCCGCATCGGGGTCGCTACCGCGGATGCTCTTGATGAATGCCGAGATGATGTCGTAGTGCATCTCGCCGTTCTTGTCGTAGGCCTGCGGATTTTCCTGAAGGCGGTCGGTGACCACGCGGTCGTTGATGACTATTTCTTCGCCGTGGGCGGCGGACTGCTCGAGAAGGTCAAGGATATTCAGGAGCTTGCGCGCATCTCCTCCCGCATAGCGGAAGAGGGCCGTGGTCTGCTCCACCCGGACTTTGCGGTTCTTCAGAATCTCATCGTTGGCTATGGTATGGTCCAGAAGCCGCTGAAGCTCGGACTCGTCAAGGGGCTTGAGCACATACACCTGAGCTCTGGAAAGCAAGGGCCTGATGATTTCAAAGGAAGGATTCTCGGTGGTCGCGCCTATGAGCGTGACAGTCCCGTTTTCAACAGCTCCGAGGAGGCTGTCCTGCTGCGACTTGCTGAAACGATGGATTTCATCTATGAACAGAATAGGTCTGACGGGTGCCGCAAACATGTCCGAAGCACTCCTGCGGCACTGGTCTATTACGTCCCTCACATCCTTCACGCCGGAAGTGACAGCCGAAAGTGTGAAGAAGGGAGCTTTTGTGGTATTTGCTATGATTCGGGCAAGGGTGGTCTTGCCTACGCCGGGGGGGCCCCAGAGGATGAAGGACGAGACTTTTCCCGAGTCAATCATGCGGCGGAGCACACTCCCTTCACCGACAAGGTGAGTCTGGCCTATATAGTCGTCGAGCGTCTGGGGACGCATCCGTTCCGCAAGAGGTTGAAAAGACATACTGGAATACGGGGCAATTCGGGCGGTCTCCGAACTTGCCGGAAACCGCCCGTAGATTATTCTTAAAGGGGATTACTGAGCACCAAGGAGAGCATTGACGGCATCGAGGTCGGCTGTGGCCTCGGCATGCTTGTCCTTGTCAGGCTCAACGGCGCTGTAATATACCATCTCGAAGGAATAAGCTTCCTTGTACATGTTGAGCGCGGGATTTCCGGCCTGCTTGTTGGCGGAATCAGCGTCGAGGAGCTCAAGCATCTTTCCGTAAGTTGCGATAGCGTCCGCGTCGGGACGGTTGCCGTTCTTGGCCACATAGAGACGTGCCTTGCGCTGATAGAGGGCAGCCTGGGGCTGGGCGCGCTGGAGCACCTGATCGATGTATTCAAGACCGCGCTGGCCGGCCTTCTGACGTTCTGCGTCATCGGTGGCGGTGGCGGCGATGTTCAGATAGCGGGCGGTGATGCCGTAGAGGTCCTGGACGGAGGGATTCTCCTGAGTCTGGAGGTAGGCGTCATAAGCCTCGGCAGCCTTGCGGAAATCCTTGTTCTTGGTGTACATGTCGCTGAGGTCCTTCAGGAGGTTCTTGTTCTCGGGGTCGTTCTTGACGGCGAGCTCGTACTGAACAACGGCAAGAGAGTCCTCGCCGATGCCGTTGAGGGCCTCGGCATACTTGACGTAGTCGTTGGTCGTGAAGTAGCCGTTGGGGTTGTTGGTGAAGAAGCTCTGAGCATCGCGCACGGCATCCTGATAGCGGCCGAGGGCCGTTTCGTTGAGGAAGCGCATACGCTGCATCAGGAAGTTGGAAGGATTATCGGCGAGGATTTCGTCGGCGACCTTCAGCGAAGGCTCGAAGTTTTCGCCCCAGTAGAGAAGAACGGCATAACGGGCCTTGTCCTCTGGGAAGTGGTTGGGGTTCTGGATGTACTTGCCGTACTGCTCGGCGGCTTTCTTCCAGTACTTGCCTTCGTAGTACTTCTCGGCAAGCTCACGCTGCGCGAGGGCGGAGTTGGGCTGGAGGGAGAGAAGGTGCTCGAGACGCTCGATGGCGAGCTTGGGATTTACGTAGAAGTAAGAGTTGGCGAATTTCACGAAGCCTTCCGTGCTGTTGCCAGAGGCGTTGATTGCCTGCTCGTACTCCATGGCAGCGTCACCGTAGTTCTTCTGGTCATAGGCCATATCGCCGCGGAGAATGTAGACGGCAGGCTCCTGATTCTTGGAATCCTTTGCGGCCTTGGCGATGTTTTTCTCGATTTCCTTTGCATACTTCACGGGGTCGGCGTTGTAGTATGCGCGGGCTATAGCCACCGTTACCTCGGCATTCTTCTTGGCGAGCTTCTGAGCGGTCTTGAAGTTTTCCTCGGCCTGAGTGAGGGCACCGTTGAGAAGGTCGACCGCACCGAGACCGACGTAGTTGAAGGCCTGGTCGGGATCAACACTGACACCCTGCTTGAAGTAAGTGACCGCCTTGGCCTTGTCGCCCTGGGCGAGATAGCTCTGTCCGAGATAGTAGTTGGCGAGAGCCTTGTCGGTAGCGGCGTCGGAAAGATGACGTTCGAGAATGGTACGGGCATTGTCGTACTGCCCTGCCTTATAGTACTCGATACCGTCCTTGTAGCCCTGGCTCTGAGCGCCGGCCATCAGCGAGCCCGCGAGGAGCATCGCAGCGAAGAGTTTGATTTTCATTTGCTTGTATTCGGTGTGTATTGTTATTACTTTTTCCTTTGAATCAGGCCCTGAAAAGGGCATTTTATCATTAACGCCTTCCCGGGGAGTTTTATTGCCCGGGAAGGGTCTGTTTCATATTCTTTAAGGTCATTCATCAGGACCGAGCTGCACGACCTGAATCCGCATTCTGGCCGGAAGTATGCCGGTCTTCATGATGATTTTCTGGCCGATGTCGCCGGTCACGAAGCTGTAGAACCCTCCCGCAGGACTCGACGAGTGGGCCGTCGTAATCATGTAGATCTGACGGAAGAGAGGATAGGTGCCGTCGAAGATGTTCTGCTGGTAAGGCTTGTATGCCGTCACCTCGTCGTTGCGTCGGAGCTTCAGCACCTTCACGCGGTTGGTGAGCGTAGCGCCCTGGACGGGCTCGTCGGAAAGCACGCTCACGGCGAGGGAGTCGGGGCTCATGTCTGCGGAGCTCATGTCGGAAGTTATCCAGCTGACGCCAAGCACGCCGATAGCGTTCTTATTTTTCTCGACAGTCTCGAAAACAGCAGGAACTGAGCCAGCCACATAGACATTCGGGCCGAGAGGCTTGCCGTCGAGAAGGGAGTCGCGCATATATGTGGCGAGACTCGAGCCCGCCTGGTCGAGAACCACGCTGATTTCACCAAGGTCGTTGGGCTGGACGTCGTTCCACTGGGTCGTTCGGCCGCCCACAATGTCCGCAAGTTCTCCGAGAGTCAGCATCTCGACCGGGTTGGCGTTGTTGACGATGAACGCCACGGCGTCGACAGCGATTTTGGAGGAACGCACAGTGCGCTTTTTGCCCTTCAGGAATTCGCGTTCCTGCTGGGTAATGTCGCGGGAAACGACAATCGTCTTGGTGTTAAGACTGAGAAGAGAGTCGAATGCCACCGTCTGAGTGGTATATTCCGGAAGAATATGGGCGTCAGGGTACTGATATTCGAAAACGTCGATTTCCTGAGCGAGAATATTCTGGAAGGAATTGTCGCAGACCACGGTAGCTGTACCTGTCGTGGCCGACTTTTCCTTTTTCTCATACTTCATGCACGAGGAGGCCCCCATGCAGAGGGCCGCCACGATAATGGATGATGCAATTCTGTTGATACGCATAGAATCGGAGAGAGAGGAGGAATGAGTCGTTGTCAATATGGAGAGTCTACGCCTTTAATCTGACGCCACGCGCGGTAGATGCCGTAGATGATGAGCATGATGCCGACTACGTAACGCGTCCAAGCCCAGTCGCCGCCCCAGTTGAAGTAGTTAATCAGGAGGAGGACCCCCATGCCGACATAGACAATAATCATGATGATACCGAACACGGCACGCATCACCGTATTGGGATTCATACCCTTCGAGGGTCTGTTACCACGTTCTGAACTTGTCATAGCTTCGATGAATTTAAATGGTTGAAATGCTTTTCCTTTTTTAAGAAGATAACATTTCAGGTACTGAATTGTTCGGCACCGGGATGCTTCCGGGCGCTAAGTTAGCAAATCGCCCCGAGAATAGCAATAAGTAAGTGCTAAATTTAATTAAGAGCCGGTTCAATAATATCTGTTAAGAGCAGGGTCGCATAGCATGGAGCGTTTTTTGGCTCGCGAAGAGGAAGTGTACTGGATGTACACGACCGATGAGCGGGACGAAAAGCGCCCATG
>CABUIC010000029.1 GCA_902491515.1 uncultured Porphyromonadaceae bacterium | reverse complement strand
GCGTTTCACAGGAGAGAAGATTGGATTCGCCTGCAAGATAGGGAATTATTTCAACTTTTGCAAATTTTTATGGAAAAACATTGCAAATTTTTAAAATAAGCCCCGCACGGGACGGTTGGGGCGGGTGCAGGGCCGGGGTATGGAAAATATATGGAAGCTGTTCGGGTGGGGAGAGGGCTGGCCGGGCGGCCGCTCAGAAGTTGACGGCTGCGCCGAGGGTGAGGCCGAGGACGATGGAGAGGGCGAGGAAAATCATATCGAAGACTATTAGGGCGATTATCGTGCGTTTGCTTGCGGCGGGTGCGTTGAAGAGGACGCATGCGGCGGCCCAGACGAGGCCTATGCAGGGAATGAGGAGGAAGCAGAGGCCTACGAGGGCGGTCGCGCATACGAGATAGGGCGACACGCTGGCGAAATACCCCTCCATCATGGGAAGCTGGGGCGTGAAGATGCTTGCGACGAGGGCGCAGAGTATGCCGATTATCGCCACGATGAATGCGACGCTGCAGACGGCGGCCATAAGTCCTGCGAAGGCCATGACTGTGTTTGCGCAGACTTTCACGAGGGTCGAGAAGAAGTCGCTTTTGTTCTGCTTGCCGAGTTCGCGTGCGCGGTCGGCTATGTCGCGGTCGGAGCCGGTGTAGGGCGGGGGGACGGGCTGGCTCTCGAGTATTGTGCGGCCGACGGTCCCGACGTTGACGGGTTCGCCGTACATTTCGAGAATCTGTCGGGAGGTCCTCGCGGCGGGTATTACCATCCAGGCTATGAGGTAGATGATGGTGACGGGCCAGAAGTAGGAGAAGACGGCGAGCAGGACGACGGCGAGGCGCATGATGGAGATGTCCCATCCGAGGTAGGTGCCGAGGCCGCTGATTACACCGCCGAATACCTTGTTCTGCATATTGCGGAAGAGGCGTTTGCGGCCGGGGAGGTTGATGGATATGAAGGGTTTCTGCTCGGGGGCGTCGGGCGCGGGCCCGGCGCCGGGGGCATGGCTTTCGGCTCCGTCGTCGATGTCCTCGGGGCGTCCCATGGTCTCGATTATGCGGTTGACGTCGGCGAGGGTGATTACGGAGGCGCCCTGGGCGAGGCGCTCGTCGAAGAGTTCGGCGATGCGGGCCTCGATGTCTGCGACGATTTCGCGGCCTTCGTCGCCTCCGAAGGTCATGTGCAGCTGGTTGAGGTAGTTCTGCAGGAGGGAGTAGGCGTCTTCGTCGACATTGTAGATGCGGCCGTTGACGTTGGCGGTGAATGTACGTTTCATGATTGTTGCGGGAGATAGATTTTTAGAAAAGATTGTCTGGGAATGGGGAGGGAGGGGAATGGGAAATCAGGGGACGTATTCGGGAGGGGTGAAGGTCGCTTCGGTGTCGGCCTCGCGGGCCTCGGGGGGCATAAAGGGGAGGTTGCGGAGGTGGTTGACGGTGTGGGCGATTTCGTCCCAGGAGTCCTGGAGCTGCCGGAGGAAGTCGTGGCCGAGGGGTGTGATGGAGTAGTATTTTCTCGGGGGGCCGGAGGGCGACTCTTCCCAGCGGTAGGTGAGGAGGCCGTCGTTCTTGAGTCGGGTGAGGAGAGGGTAGAGGGTTCCTTCCATCACGATGAGGCGGGCGTCCTTCATCCGGGCGATGATTTCCGACGCGTAGGCGTCGCCGCCGCGAAGGAGGAGCAGGACGCTGAATTCGAGCATCCCTTTCCGCATCTGGGATTTTAGATTGTCGATGTTCATGAGGAGTGATTTTTTTTGGTGTAATTAAACTGTAGATTGTCGGAGGACACTGCAAAGGTATGGACTTTTACAGTACTATGCAATACCAAGTACTATAATATAACATTATTTAACAAAAAATCACATCAAAGGCGACGGCATAAAATACCCCGGCACAATTCACTCATTCCGTGTGCCGGGGCTGGTGGATTAGGCATTAATCCTTGTCCTTCAGGGTGTAGGGTGGAAATTTCCTAAGCAAATAAGGGAGTGCGAGAGCTAATAAAGTTAAGCTTGAGGAAAGAAAGGCTATGGCCGGATGGGCCGCTTCGGGGATTAAATCATAAAACAGTAGGGGTACGATAACTATAAAAGTCCCCAGATTCAGCAATGGATCGCTGTAGGCTGACTTGATTACTGCAAGATAATTCCACTGATGACGGTAAACCGCCATGACTATTGCAATCAGGATAATTCCCGTCATAACGAGGAACTCGACCCCGAGGGCGAGGGAGTCCTGCTTGAACACCCAGGCAAGTAAGGACATCCCCCAGGCGAATACTAAGAAACCGCTTTTGCTTTGTATCATAAGAAATTTAGTAAGTGTTGTTGATGATGCAAAAGTAGATGTTTTTTCTTAATCCGGCTGATTTTCCTCTCGGAAAAGATTTATCAATATTGATGCACTCCGGCCTGCAAGGCATTGGAAATAAGAAGAATAACCAAAGTGATAAAAGTGGGATTCTTATCACTTGTGTAAGCGGCTGGCCTCCAGTCTGTTGGCAATCCTCGTCTCCGAACTCCGATAAGTAAAAAAATCAGCCCTGGCCGCCCTCATTCCCTGTCCGATTCGCCGGATGGAGGTTCAGTGCCGCGTCAGAGCATCCCCCTCGGCCTCCCGTCGCCGGAGGGAAGTTCTGTGGAATCCCCGTATTCCCCAACCCAGGCCCCTACCTCCCCAAAGCCTCGAGTATCTCCCCCCTCATCGGATGGCCGGAGTCTGATATTCGGGCGCGGAGACGCGTCCATTTGTTGTAGTAGTTGCCGATGGTGAGGTCCTGGATGAGACATACGGACTTCGGCGAGAAGCCGGCGATGACGAGGGCGAGGAAGGTGATGTCGCTGTCCTTGACGCGCGGAACGGCCTCGCGGACCGCGGTGAGGACTCCGTCGCAGCACTCGTTTACTGAATTTTCTATGGACTTGAGATTTTCGGGCTGTCGGAAGAGCTCGATTTCGCGCTCGAAGTCCTTGACGATGTGGGAGCGGAGAGCGGGGACATCCTTTTTCTCGAAATATTCGCGGCTCAGACGGTCGAGGCTCGCGAAGCGCGTCTTGAAGAGCTCCCGGATTAGCCTCCGAAGCTCCGCGGTATTCTCCGCGGGAGCCGCCTCGGTGCCCGAAAGGTCCTTGCCGAGCGTGCCGCTGTCGAAAATCTTGGCCTCCAGCTCGCCGTTTCTTATTTTTGTGATATTATGGGCCAAAAATAAGGATAAGATGAGGCAAAAGGAGCATATGAGAGTTAACGCGAGCCCTGAATTGAGCCTGCGGTCGCTCTCGTTTTGTTCTTCCCCGGCGCGGTAGTCGGCGATGAGGGCGGACTGTATGGCGGCGAGGGAATCGGCGGCTCGCAGGGCGCCGGGGACGTCGCCTTCGCGGAGGCAACTGTTGCGCATGGACGCCAAGCGGGTCGCCGATGATTGGTAGTCAGCGTAATAATCGTGCGCGGTATCGTCGGAACAGGCCGCGAAGATGGCCGCGAGGCACGCCGGAAGGAAGATATAAAAAAGCCGGGACATTGTGGAAATGAGATATATCGATATACAAAGGTAATGAAAATTTCGGGAATTTTTCGTAACTTTGCGTCTCGCAAGCGCTGAATGACTTAATAATGTACGCGCGAGCGCACGAGAGAAAGAATGAAAGTACTGAAATTCGGCGGCACGTCCGTCGGGAGCCCCGAAAGAATCCGGCACGTGGCGGACCTCGTGCTCGAGCGGGGCCGCAACATCGTAGTGCTGTCGGCAATGAGCGGCACGACAAACACTCTGGTTGAGATCTGTGAATATCTCTACAAGGGCAATATCCCCGGCGCACAGGAGACGCTGAACGCTCTGGCGGCGAAGTACGACGCCGTGGTCGATTCTCTGCTCCGGACGCTCGGCGGCCGCAGTTCGGCCCACCGGGCCATCGAGCGGTCGTGGAACGTAGTCCGCAGTTTCTGCGAGCGCGGCGACCGCCGGCGCCCCTTCACCGAGGAGAACGAAAAAGAAATTCTCGCCCAGGGCGAGCTCATCTCCACGGCCCTGATGTTCGCCCACCTTGGCGAGCGCGGGGTGCGCGCGGCCATGCTTCCGGCCCTGAGCTACATGCGTACCTTCGACAGCGGCGAGCCGGACATGGCCTACATCCGCGAGAAGCTCGCGGTGATGGTCGAGCAACATCCCGAGGCCGAGGTGTTCATCACCCAGGGCTTCATCTGCCGCGACTCCGCCGGCAAGATTGGCAATCTCAAGCGCGGCGGCAGCGACTACACGGCATCCATCATCGGCGCCGTGCTCGAGCTTGAGGAAATCCAGATATGGACTGACATAGACGGGATGCACAACAACGACCCGCGCTACGTCGAGGGCACTCGGCCCGTCGGGCGCCTACACTTCGAGGAGGCCGCCGAGCTCGCCTACTTCGGCGCGAAAATCCTGCATCCAACCTGCGTGCTCCCCGCGAAGCTCCACAACATCCCCGTGCGCCTGCTGAACACTCTCGACCCGGAGGCACCCGGTACGCTCATCTGCAACACGGTGCCCGACGGCACCATCAAGGCCATCGCGGCCAAGGACGGCGTGACGGCAATTAAGGTAAAGAGCGGCCGGATGCTCCTTGCGTACGGCTTCCTCCACAAGGTGTTCGAGACATTCGAGAAGCATCGCACGAGCATCGACATGATGGCGACGTCGGAAGTGGGCGTGACCGTGACGATAGACAACGAGGCGCGCCTGGCGGCCATTGTCGACGAGCTGAAGGGCTTCGGCACCGTGAGTGTCGACCACGACATGGTGATTCTCTGCGTGGTGGGCGACCTCGAGTGGCACAACGCCGGCTTCGAGGCCCGCGCCGTGGCCGCGCTGGGCAATATCCCCATCCGCATGATTTCCTACGGCGGCAGCAACTACAATATCTCCATGCTCGTCCACAAGGACGACAAGGTAGAGGCTCTCCGCCGTCTGAGTCTTGTGTTATTTCCCTGATTCCAAGCATAAAACAGCATATAAAGATATATGATCACAGTTTCCAACTTAGGCATACAGTTCGGTAAGAAACCGCTTTTTCAGGACGTGAACCTGAAATTCACGCCCGGCAACTGCTACGGCATCATCGGCGCCAACGGCGCCGGCAAATCGACGCTGATGCGCATGCTCAGCGGACAGCTCTCGCCCACGCATGGCAGTGTCTCGCAGGGCCCCGGCGAGCGCATGAGCGTCCTTGAGCAGGACCACTTCAAGTTCGACGACTTCACGGTGCTCGACACCGTTCTCATGGGCCACACCGTCCTCTGGGACATCATGAAGGAGAAGGACGCCCTCTACGCCAAGGAAGATTTCTCGGACGCCGACGGCATCCGCGCCTCGGAGCTCGAGGAGAAGTTCGCCGAGCTCGAGGGCTGGAACGCCGAGAGCGACGCGGCGGCCCTCCTCAGCGGCCTCGGCATCAAGGAGGACCGCCACTACATGCTCATGCGCGACATGAGCGCCAACGAGAAGGTGCGCGTGCTTCTCGCCAAGGCTCTTTTCGGCAACCCCGACAACCTCCTTCTCGACGAGCCGACCAACGACCTCGACCTCGACACCGTGGCATGGCTCGAGGAATATCTCTCGAACTTCGAGAATACGGTGCTCGTGGTTTCCCACGACCGTCACTTCCTCGACTCCGTCTGCACCCACACCCTCGACATCGACTACAACCGCATCCAGCTCTTCGCCGGCAACTATTCCTTCTGGTACGAGTCGTCGCAGCTCGCCCTGCGCCAGCAGCAGCAGGCCAACAAGAAGGCCGAGGAGAAGCGCAAGGAGCTCCTCGAGTTCATCCAGCGTTTCAGCGCCAACGTAGCCAAGAGCAAACAGACCACCTCGCGCAAGAAGATGCTCGAGAAGCTCAACATCGAGGAAATTCAGGCCTCGTCGCGTCGTTATCCCGGCATAATCTTCACCCCGGCCCGCGAGCCGGGCAACAAAATCCTTGAGGTCAAGGGCCTGACGGCGTCCGTCGACGGCGAACTTCTCTTCAAAGACGTGAACTTCCAGATTGAGAAGGGCGACAAGGTGGCCTTCCTTAGCCACGACCCGCGCGCCATGACGGCTCTCTTCGAGATTATCAACGGCAAACGCAAGCCCGACGAGGGCACCTACGAGTGGGGCCAGACCATCACCGAGGCTTACCTCCCTCTTGACAACTCGGAATTCTTCAACACCGACCTCAATCTCGTCGACTGGCTCTGCCAGTTCTCCGACGATTCGTCGGAAATATACCTCAAGGGCTTCCTCGGCAAGATGCTTTTCTCGGGCGAGGATGTGCTCAAGAAGGCTTCGGTGCTCTCCGGCGGCGAGAAGATGCGCTGTATGATTGCGCGCATGATGATGCGCGACGCCAACACCCTCGTGCTTGACTCTCCGACAAACCACCTCGACCTCGAGTCGATTCAGGCCTTCAACAACACCCTCAAGAACTTCAAGGGCAACATCCTCATGGCCTCCCACGACCACGAGTTCATCCAGACGGTCTGCAACCGCATCATCGAGCTCACGCCCGGAGGCATCATCGACAAGCTGATGGACTACGACGACTACATCACGGACGAGAAGGTGCTCGAAGCCCGCGAACGACTCTACAAGAAATAACAATCAGAATTAATCGGGAAAAAATCAAAACCAATGGTAAAGCATATCGTAATGTTCAAGTTGCGAGGCACCGAGGCCGAGCGCCTCGACGCCTCGCGCCGGTTCAAGGCATCCCTCGAGGCTCTTCCGGAGCAGATTGAGGTTCTGAAGTCCATCGAGGTTGGCATCAATGAGAATCCCTCGGAGACGTGGGATGTGGTTCTGACGGCCGTTGTGCCGACCATGGCCGATGTCGCCGTCTACGCCACACATCCGGCCCACGTCGCCGCGGCCGCAATAGTAGCCCCCCTGAAAGACACCCGCGCCTGCGTGGACTACGAGGAGTAAGGTTTGAAATAAACCTAATAAAGCTTAAATACAGTGAATTTATGTGGTTGTCATGAAAAAGTTGTATATCTTTGCAATTGATATTCGGAGCGTGTTTCTCACGCCGGAATGGCGCCGGACTCCCGACTCCGCGTATCGACAGACAGAAAGTATAAGTGAATCATAGGTTATTTATTTGTGCAGCGGCTCGGGAGAGTCGCTGCAAATGTTTTATGTGCAGGACTGTCGTTTGTCGCGCCGGGGCATAAAAAAAGTCCGGTACTCGTTTCAGCAACGAGTACCGGACCTAAGCCTTTTTGTGGGCTGTGTGATTCAAAAAACAATAAACTTTTAGAGCAATTTTTCCAAAGAGTGTTAGATTATATCATACTTACTTATACTGCTGAGAATCACACGCAAACCGTTGATAATATGTGGCGTCGTCACGACGCGGATGCTCGACGGGTGCCTTTAGGTGCTTAGATCGGGTTGTGTTGTTTAGAAAAATTAGGCCTAAGACTGCGGGCTATACGTAGGACTATCAGCGATGCAAAGTTACGACATATTTCCGGATATAGCAAGTTTTCGGGCTTTATTTTTCAAATATTTTACAAAACACATAACAAACGGGCCACGCCCGTCAGAAAGAGAGGCGTGGCCCGCGGAGGTTATGAAAGAGGATTGTAGTTATCGGACGATGACTTTGGTGGCGGAGGATGCTGTGCGACGGATGTAGATGCCGGGAGCGAGGGTGCCGTGCATTTCTATGCCCTGGAGGTTGTACCAGCGGGCGTCGGCGGAGTCGGCTTTTTCAACGGAGACGGCCTCGATGCCCGTAACCTCGGCGAGGTTGAGGATGTTGGAGGGATGAGCCTCACCGTCGGCGTAGACAGCAGAGACGAATACGGGACGACCGTCGGCCAGGCGCGCTTCGGGAGCGGCGGGCAGGGTGAAGGAGGTCTCGTCGGCGCCGATGAGTTCGGAGTTGAGCTTGTCGGCGGCGTTCACGTCGTAGATGTGGTAGCCGAGGAGCGGGTTGTTGTCCGTTTCGGTGAGCCTGATGTCGTCAACCCACATTGCGGGGGTGTAGGAGCCCTTGGCGGCGAAATGGAGAGCGATGCGCTTGGCTTCGGCGGGAATGCCTTCGAAGCTGATTTCGTGCCACTTGTTATCCTGGGGGAGGACACGGTCGCTGTAGGATGTCGAGGTCACTGAGCCAACGGATGCGGTGAAATTGTCGGCGGGGTTAAGGATATTGAAATCCTCCTCGGTGGAGTAGAGAAGCTCAATCTTGTAGTTGTTGCCGTAGTTGGAGATGCTTCTGAGGGCCACTTTGGCCTTGAGACCCATTTCACTTCCGGCCTTGCAGTCAATGGCGGGAGAGATGATCCAGTCGTCCTGCTGGGCGTTGCTGGCTACTGTGCAGCCGAGGAAGTTGCCTGTGGAGCCGGAGGGTGTGCCTCCGCTCGTGATGTTGAATGTGGAGCCTGACGCGGTGTACCATGTGCCGCCGTTCTTGCCGTCGATGTCGACGATGGTCCAGCCGTTGAAGGGACCAGTGGAGCCGTCGGTGAAGGTTTCGTCGTCGAAGTCCTCGATGATGTTTACGGGCTCGTATTCGAGGTCCTTTGCGGGTGTCCAGCTCAGGAGCACGCTTTTGTCGGGCTGGATTGCGGCTGTGAGTCCGGAGGCGGGGGTGCCTTCGCTGTGGGCCACGGCGAGGGAAGCCTCGGCTGAGAGGTCATTGGCGGGCACTTCGTCACCGGCCATGCTTACCTTCGCCTGGAAGGTGAAGGAATCGGCGTTGAGGATGTGTACGGAGTTCACGGGGATTGCGATGGCGTACTCCTTGCTTCCGAGCGAGGGAATTGCCTCGAGCTCGGGGAGGGCGATAAGGGCGGGGAAGTCAGAGATGACTTCGAGGGAGTAGCCGTCGGCGGGCACCTCTGAGGTGCCGTTGTTGGTCACTTTCACGAGGAGTGTGGCTTCGTTGCCGGCGAGGAGACTCTCCTCGATGGTTGCGGAGCTGATTTCAAGGTCCTTGTCGACCTGGTTGAACAGGCGCACGCAGTCGAGGATGAAGTCTTCGCCGTAGTCGGAGACGGCGTAGAAGGCTACGCGGTAGGATTTGGCGTCTTCGGGAATCATGTCGGCGAGGGGCACACTATAGGCCGACCACTGGTCGTGGGGCTCGTCGGCGGGGGTGTACTCTGCATCGGGGACATTGGTCCATTCGCCGTTATCGACGGACACCTGGATGTACAGGCGGTCGTTCTTGGTGTCGCTTGCGCGGTTCCACTTCATGAAGGAGAGCATGGGTTTGTCGCCTTTGGAGAAAGCGAAGGGGGGAGTTGCGAGACGACCGATGTAGCCTTTCTGAATGTTGTAAGAATTGTAGTAGACGAATCCGCCGTCGTTGTCGGCTCCGTCGGTGATTTTGTCGCGGGTGGTCGAGGATACGGCCTGCCAGAATTTTTCGAGGTTGGAGTTCTTTGCCACGCATACGTTCTCCCAAAGGTCGCTCATGGTGGCGCCGGCGAAGGAGTCGGCGAATGGAAGCGCGAGGGAGCCGATTCGGAGCGGGGCGCTCTCGGCGGCGGCGGACTCGAGGGCCGGAGCGGCGTACTTGGCTGTCACGGCGTACTTGAGGGCCTGGAGGCCAGCGGGTTCTATGGCTTCGGAGAAAGATGTGGCGGAGATGTTTGCGGCCACTACAGTGCTTTCGTCGTCGAGGATTCGGCTGACGGTGTATGTCAGGCGCGCGGGATCGAGGGGTGCGTCGTGGATGCCCTTGACCGGAGCGGCCCATGAGAGATTGTAGAGTCCGTCGGCGTAGGAGAGGACAATGTCAGCGGGTGCGGAGGGCGTTTCCGGACCGAGGTAGACGATTCCGCTGAGGCGCTCGGAGGTCTGGTCGCCGGCGACAACTTCGACTGCGTATGTCACGTTTCCGGCCTCGCCGCGGGTTTCCGAGAAAGTGACTTTCTCGCCCTTTGCGGCAGCGGCTTCCTTGATTTTCTGCACGCCGCGGAAGAGGCGGTAGGAGCAGTCGCCGAGGTCCTGGCCGGTGAGGGTCGTGCCGGGCACGGTGAAGGAAATGTCGACTTTCACGGCGCCGTCGGGGTCGGGCGTGAGGGTGAAGTCGGCGGGGGGAGCGGGCACGGTGGACGCTCCGCGGTCCCAGAGAGCCGTATTCAGAAGTTTGAGGGCTTTCGTACCCTGGAAGGAGAGACGGTAGTTGCCGCTTTCGGGCACCATGAAGCTGACTTCCTGAGGTGAGGCCGTGTACTGCGTCTCGGTTGATTCAAGCGCCTTGAGGACGCGGAACTGCTCGGGGTCTTCGCCCTGTCCGAGGAGGATGTTGAGCTTGGCCTCGGTATTGTAGTAGCTGTCGTAGGCGGCGAGGGTGGTTTTCACCACGTATTCGGTGCCGGCATGAAGCTCGATATCCGGTGTGGTCAGGAAATCGTTGTAGTAGGATATGCTGTAATTGTAGAGAGCGATGCCGGAATAGGATGAGGAAGTCCAGACGGTGGTGTATTCGCGGTCGTAGGTCGACGACTGGGAGCAGCTGCTGAAATTTTCGTGAAGGTCGAAGACCTTTTCGTCAGCGGCATGCGCCGACCCGGCTGCAAGGACGAGCGCGAGGAGTGCGGCGTAAAGTTTTTTCATATTAATGCCGGAATAAACGGTTGATAAAAAGTGGGCAGGCCGACGCCGGGGCGTCGGCCTGCCGGAGACTTGAAAATGCTTGGTTATTGGTTACTTATTGTAGACGGGGCGGACAGACATGCCCATTCCGCGGTAAGTTGTGCCGTCGAGCTTCCACACGCCTTCAGCCATGTAGAACTTGAGGACGGTGCAGACGTCGTTCTCGGTAGGTTTGCCGCTTGCCCATTTGTCGTCGCCGGCGTCGCCGGTGAGGTAGTAGCCGGAGGAGATGGGGCTGAGATAACCGGAGGGCTTGCCTGCGTAGGTGAGGAACTGCATTGCGGGGAGCTTGATGGAGTTGCCGTTGGGGCCGGTGATGATGGCGTCGTAGCCGGAGCGGGTCCATGTGCACTTTGTGATGAGCTCCTGCATTTCTTCCTTGGTGGGGAGGCGCCAGTCTTCGCCCCAGCAGCGGGTTGCGCAGTCGTTGACGGAACCGCAGATGTCCTCGCCGAGGTCGGTGTAGCTGTCGGTCAGGGGATCATACCATTTGTAGTTGAAAACGTGGCTGTAGCGCTTGGTGTAGGTCTCGCCCCAGCAGAAGTATTCGCCGTAGGGGCTGCTGGTGGTGCCTCCGAGGTTGTAGGGAGCCCATTTTACGGAGAGGCCGAGGTCGACGGGCTCGGAGGGCGCGGTGTAGGTCACGGTCGGGTCGGGCACGGGGCCGTAGACCGCACGGATGGAGAAGCCTACGTCGGGATAGTCGTAGCCGTCGGCGGAACGGTAGGTGGCGTCGAGGTTGGCGCGGTAGTTGCGGGGTTCTTCATAAGGTTCGCCGTCGTATTCGGAGGAGGTCCAGTAGAAGCATCCGAGCTGGTCGTGGGTATGCTCGGTGCCTACCATGTTTCCGGCGGCGGGGAAGAAGACCTTGTTGCCGTTGATGTTGGAGGTTGCCATGCAGCCGGCCACGCCGTCGACTGCCGTCCAGGTCCAGGAGCAGTTGTGGATGAGTTCTGTCCATTCCTTGCGTGTGGGGATGCGCCACTGGTCGCCCCACTTGACGTGGGCCACGTCGTAGTTGGTGCCTGTCATGGTCTCGCCGAGCTTGTAGTACTGCTCCCAGTAGTCGTAGAACTGGCCTTCCTCGTAGTCGGGATTGATCCACTTGTAGGTCTCTACGGAGTAGTCGATCTTGGGCTCGGTCTCGCCGTAGGCGTAGAAGTTGCCGTAGTCGGAGGCGGTTGTGGCGCCGACGTTCCATGCGGCCCACTTGACGGAGAGGCCCATGTCGACCATCTTTTCGTCGCCGGGGGTGATTATGGGCTCGTCGCCGGAGTTTTCAAATGTGATTTTTGCCACGTCGGCGACCTTGACGGTCTCAGACGAGCCGTCGGCCTTGTGTATGCGCATGATTTTTTCCTGCGCGGAAGCGGAAACTGCCGTAGCGGCGATTATAGCGAGAGTAAGAAATTTATTCATAGAATCAGAGAACTACTTTTGCGGTGAAACCTTCGATTTTGACAATGAAAACGCCGCGACCGAAGTCGGAGCGGAGAAGATGGAATTCGCCTGCGGGGCATTCAGCGGAGCGGAGGAGGTGTCCGGCAATGTCGAAGACCATGGCTGATGCGCCGTCAGGAGCCCCGGCGAGGTGGAATCCGAGGGCGTCGGCCCTGAGGCTGATGCCGGCGGCGTCCGCGAGGGAGGCTCCGGTGGTCTTGTTGAAATCGATGCTCTCGATGTCGTCCATCTCGAAGGAAACCGGCGACGCCGAAGCGGTCTTCACCTGCAGTTTAGAGCCCGCGAAGCTGACTTCAGGCTGATCCTCGAAGAGGAAGGTCACGGCCTCGCCTGTCAGGGGCTTGATCCTCAGACACTCGGCGGCGCCGGCGGCAATCGTGGCACCCAGAAGGAGGATCAGGAGCAGAATTTTTTTCATTCGGATTGATTTTTGTTGTTGTTTTGCCACTCAATGTGAGGATTCGGTGGCGTTTGGTTTGTTTATTAGCTTAAGCGGTGGCAAAATTACAACTCTTTTGCCGTAATATGGTAGAATTGTCGTTAATAAAAGTTAAACCACCGCATTTTTCCACCGAAAGCGATTTTAATCTTCCCCGAAAACCCAAAAACAAGGAAAATTATGGCAAAAATGCAGGATTTGGGCGGGGAGGGGAGTTATTTCCGGGCGGGGATGCCGGGGTGGGAGAGGCGGAAGGAGAGCTTGGCGGCCTTTTTGGACGGCTCGGACTTCACGGACATTTTTGCGGATACGGGTCGGGCGGACGCGCCATGGCGCGTCCCTACCTGGGGCTCAAGGGGTTGTGCGCCGTTGGTTTCTGCCGATTGGGCGGGGGCTTCTTCTACTATTGCGTCGATGAAGGGGGCGGTGGATTTCGGGAGGTGTCTTTAAAGGACGCTGATCGGGAGGGTAAATTGCAGATACACAGGCTTAGGACGCACGGGCCGTGCGTCCCTACAATTCGATAATTTACGCGAATGCTCCGGCGCGACACGGAACCGCCATCCGGCGACGCGGACGGGGATTTAGGGGCGGGGAGGTGCCGACACGTAGCCGACACGGAAGGGGCTCAGAAGCTTAGGGGTTCGCGGGGGAAGGCGTCGATGAAACTGCCGGGGGTGGCGTTGACGATGCGGACGCGGGCTTTGCGGGCATAGGCGGCGATGCGGTGGTATGCGCGGAAGGCCACGGCGAAGCTTTCGACGATCTGGTGGAGACGGTAGTTGCCGTACTCGCTGCGGACGCGGCGGAGTTCGCGGGCGTCGTCCTTGTAGAAATGTTCCTGGATGCTTACGACCTCGTTTTCGTCGCTGACGGCGAGGGTGCGCATCCACGAATGGTCGGCGCCGAGGAGCACGACTTTGCGGGCTCCCTCGCGGATGGCAATCATTATTGAGGGAATCAGCACGTTGCGGGGGCGGGGCATTCCGAGTCCGAGGGCATAAGCGGCGTGCTCGAAGGCCGCGAAGCCTTCTACTCCCACGGCGTTGAAGGCCTTGATTTTAACCGATTTGTTCTCGCCAAGGAGCTTCCGCGCCCTGCTGGTCTCGGGGGCGGGGACGTAGAGGCGCATGGGCCAGAAGACCTGCGCGAGATTGTCCCACAGCTCGCAGACCTTTGGGTCGGCCCCCTTGCCGGCGAAGAAATGGGGGTCGGCGAGGACGTAGATTTTCGGCCGGAGCTCCCTGATTAGCGGGGAGTTCAGGGCGAAATTCACGGCGAGGGTCTTCACCCCTGCGAGTTCAGAGGCGTGAGCGGCGAGGGCATCCTTGAGCGAAGGGCCGTTGCCGAGGACATATACCGTTGTGGGGTCGGAGCCACGGCGACCCCAGCCTCCGGGACGGGACTGGAGAAGAATCTTTGCGCTGCTTTTGAGTGTGGCGCCTGTTTTTTCGAGGATAGCCATGGGGGGTCAGAGACTTGACTCGTCGTAGACGTGGGTGCGGAGGTACCGGCAGACGGGCGTGGGAGCGAAGCCGAAGGCTTCGTCGAAGCGCGGGGAGTCCGGAGCCGTGGCCTCGGGGAAGCGCTTCCACCTGAGTCCTACGCGGAAGAGCGCGGCCCATTTGCGGGGCAGGGCATAGAGCCGCTTGCCCTTCATGCGGAAGGCCAGGGCGTCGGCGAGTTCATTGAGCGTGGGGGTCTCGCCGTCGTCGAGGGCCCAGCGCCCCGGGCGGCCTGCTTCGGCGGCGATGCGCGCGGCCTCGGCCACGTCTGTGCCGTGGACCACCCGGATGCGTGGATAGGAGAAGTCGCGAATGGCGAAGAAGCGCCCTGAGGCCACGTCCCCGGCGAGTTCGCGGACTGTGCCCTGCATCCCTGTGCACACAATTTCAGGCACTTCGATTACGGGGAGGTCCCCGGCGCCCTCAGGGAGCGTCTCGCCTTCGCCGGCTATGGCCACGCGCATGTCGAAATCCATGTTGGTTGGAATTTCCCAGGCGAAGGTCAGCTCATATCCGGGGCCGAAAGCCCTGACGAGGTATGGCCGGAGATATTCTCTTCCCCGGATAAGAACGAGTACCGAGGCGGTTTTGCCTGCGGAGGAATCGGCTGAGACACTCATAGATAAAGAAAACGTTTGAGGAGACGGAAATAGCTTGCGGGGCGGTCGTGCATCCGCAGGGCGCGGCGCTTCTCGGGGAGATGGACGAGGAGCCGGTTCCAGAATTTCGAGGATATTCCGCCGGTGCTCATGATGGTGGTGACGAGAGGTATGTAGCGGTATCTGAAGGCATTCCCGGGGTCGAAGAGGCGCAGCCACATTTCCGTGTCGCCGCAGACCTTGAAGCTTTCGTCGTAAAGCCCTACCTTTTCGAAGACCCTCCGGCGCACGAAGAGCGAGGGGTGGGGCGGGACGAAGCCGCACTCGAGAAGCTCGGGCCGGAAAAGTGCACCGTCGTAGATCCGGCAGAATTTCCTGGCGCCGGGACGCCGGTATACAACCTTGCCGTAGACGAAATCGAGGTCAGGGTCGCTCCCGAAGATTCTGAGCACCTCCGCGATAATATCGGGCGATGCAAGAGCATCGTTGCCGTGGACCATGCCGATGATGTCCTCACGGCATTCGCGGATGCCCTCGTTGAGCGCGGCGTATACTCCGCGCGGAGGGGTGAGGATAATGTGGCGGTCGCCGGGGAGCGGACCCTGCGGCTCCGTGCTGCTGTCGACGATGATATGGGTTATCCGCGAGGCGGCGGACTGTTGCCGGACGCTTTCAATGGTCTCGAGCAGGCGGGGGCCGTCGTTGCGGGTGATTGTAATCAGCCCCACGCGCTCTGTGCCGCGCGGTGTCATGTCAGATGCTGGTCTCATTGGCGGCGGGAGCGAGTTGGTAGAGGTAAAATCCTGCGGCGAGGACAATCAGCACGATGGCCGTGTACACGGCCATCCAGCGGACCATGCGTGCGTTCCGGCACTCCATGGCCACGTAGGCAGCGGAGGGCATCAGCAGGGGCAGAAATGGGAGGGTATAGCGCGAGACGCTGCCGCCGAAGAGGAAAGCCACGCCCGTGTAGAGCGCGAGTCCCGAGAGAGTCAGGGCCACAAGGGGGCGCGGAGCGCGGCGAAGCGCCGTGAAGAGGAAATACAGTACGAGCCCGGCCTCGAGATAGAGGAAAATGTTGAAATGAGCCAGAACGAGCGAAGGCCCGTAATCGATATGGCGCATGAAGGTCCAGGGCAGCGGTATGAAGAGCTGGAGCCCCAGCGAGAATGGAATAAGGATCATCCTCTGCCAGAGAGGGTAGGAGGGATAATCTGTTATGAATGAGTTGAGGACGCTGCCGCGGGGGGAGGAGGCGAAAACCTGATTGCCGTATGTAGTCATGGTTTTCTCCAGGGTGTCGGTCCAGTCGACGGAATAATGGATTGCGGTGGCCGACACGGCCACGCAGACAAGAAGCGCCGCGAGCCATCCCGCAATGCCCTGTCGGGAGTCGCGGAAGTCGGGCACGAGGAAAAGTACCATGAGAATCGCCAGGTATCCCGCGCGTATGCGCGCGCAAATCATTATAGAGGAAAGAACCAGCAGTACGAGCAGCCATACGGCAAATCCGGCTCCGCGCGGGCCGCGGCGCAGTTCGAGAGTGCAGAGCGCCACTCCGGCAAAACCGGCGCAGACGAGTGCGTCCTTTATTATGATGGTTCCGGTGGTGATATAGCTTCCGACGAGGGTAAGCATGACCATGGCGGCGACAGCGAGACTTCGGGAGATGGCGCGGTCGCCGGAGAAGGACGCGGCTATCCGCCCGGTGAAGGCGATTGACAGCATGGTCATGAGGGCGCTGAAGCTCAGCATCGCGCACAGACCTCCGAAACGTACGAAGGGAGACATAAGCATTCCGTAGGCTCCCCACTGGTAATAGGGGTACTTCGAGAAATCCGCGGCGTACTCATGGGAGGTGAGCCAGGTTTTGGCCGCGTCGAAGTTGACGATATACGGATTGTCGGGGGTGGCGCCATGCGAGCTGTTGAAGAAGCTGAGGTTGACCAGGAGGAGGGTTCCTACGAGAGCCATCGCGGCGGAAAGGGCCCAGCGCGCTCCGCTGAACCCGAGGCCGAGGGCATGGGAGACGCCTGAAACCAAGAGCCAGACAAGAGCGGGACCGAGCACGTGCGTCAGGGAGAGGCCGGGCAGCAAGAGTGCCAGGACTATCCATACGGCGAGCACCGCAGTCTCGAAAATCAGGTGGCCCGATGGTTTACGACGGTTCATTGTGTGCAAAAGTACAAAAAAAAATCCGATATTGGCGCAGAGCCTGCGGGAATGATTGCCGGGAATGAAAAAAATCCGCAGCGGTGGTCAGGGTCAAAGGAATTTTTCATAATTTTGTACTTTCGTAGCATAAAAGAGCCGTGGCAGAAAAAGGACCCATCAGCATCAGCCTTGCGGGAGTACTCCGCGACAAACTGGGAAAGCGTGCGGAACGCATTCCCGGCTGGGTTGTGCGCGGTCTTGAGAATCTTATCTGTCAGGACCGGATGAACGGGCTCCTGCGAAAGGTCCATCCCCGCCGCGGAGCGGCGTTCTGCGAGGCCGTGCTCCGGGAACTCGATGTGGAAGTCGAGGTGCTGGGTGCGCGGAACCTGCCGGAGAGTCCGAGGGCGGTGTTTGTCTGTAACCATCCTCTCGGGGGCCTTGACGGTATTGCCATAATCGCGGAGCTCTCGCGCCGCTACGGACCGGGGCTGCGTTTCGTGGTGAACGACATGCTCATGGCCATAGAGCCGCTGCGCGATGTGTTCGTGCCGGTGAACAAGCACGGGGCCCAGAGCCGCGGGGCGGCTTCGGCGCTCGAGGAGGCCCTAGAGGGCGACGGCCCGGTGGTGATTTTCCCGGCGGGGCTGTGCTCGCGCCGCGGTCCCGGCGGCAAGGTCGCCGACCTGGAGTGGAAAAAAATGTTCGTCACCAAGGCTATAGCTTCCGGGCGCCCTGTGGTGCCGATGTTTTTCTCGGGCGTGAACAGTCCCTTCTTCTACAATTTCGCCAGACTCCGGGAACGGCTGGGCATAAGGCTGAACATCGAGATGGTGCGTCTCCCCCGGGAAGTCTTCCGGGCGCAGGGAAGCCGTTTCCGTCTATACTGCGGCAGGGCCGTGGGCGTCGGGGAGCTTGCTTCGCGTCCGGTGGCCGAGGAAGCCCTGCGCATCAGGAACATAGTCTACTCCTTACCTTCTTCCGATATATATCAATAAGGTTATGAATCAGAAAATCATCGAACCGCTTGCCGTAGGGCTTATCGAGGCAGAGCTTACGCCCGAACGCTTTCTCCGTACCACCAACAAGGGCGGCAACGAGCTGTATGTAGTGACGGCCCACAATTCTCCGAACACCATGCGGGAAATCGGGCGCCTCCGCGAGATAGCCTTCCGACTCGCCGGAGGCGGCACGGGCAAGGACTGCGACATCGATGAATTCGACACGATGGACCCGCCGTGCAGCCAGCTGGTGGTCTGGGACCCTGACTCGAAGCTCATTCTCGGCGGCTACAGATTTATCCGCGGCTGCGACATACGTCTCGACAGCGAAGGGGTGCCGAGAATAGCGACCTCGCATATGTTCCGCTTCTCGGATGAATTCATAAGCGACTACCTGCCCTTCACACTCGAGTTGGGTCGCTCCTTCGTGCGGCCCGAATACCAGTCGTCGAGGGCCGGAGCCAAAGCTCTCTATGCCCTCGACAACCTGTGGGACGGTCTGGGATCGCTGACGGTGGTGTATTCCGAAATCCGCTATCTGTTCGGTAAGGTTACGATGTACCCGAGCTATACCCGCGAATGCCGCGATATGATTCTTTATTTTCTCCACAAGCATTTCCCGGACCGCGAGGGCCTCGTGCGTCCGATAAAGGCGCTTGCCATTGAGACACCCGAATCGCGTCTTGCGGCCCTGTTCACCGGAGAGGACTTCAAGGCCGATTACCGCATCCTGAACTCAGAGATTCGGCGCCATGGCGACACCATACCTCCCCTTGTGAACGCCTATATGAACCTTTCGCCCACGATGAAGACCTTTGGAACCGCCATCAACGACGAGTTCGGGGATGTGGAGGAAAGCGGAATACTTCTGACTGTCGAGGATATTTTCGAGTCGAAGAAAGCGCGCCATATCGACACCTTTCATCCGGGCAAATAGTTAGGTTTCAATACGTTGCCTAACGGGGGCAATGGCCGTCATCGCCGCGGCAACTGCGAGGCTCCCCGCGTCGCCGTAAGGCACGGAATGGAAGAGGGGATTAGCCTCCAGGCCTTCGTGCACGCCGCCCACGCCGTAGGCCACCACGGGAGTGCCGCAGGCGGCGGCTTCGCGGATGGCCATGCCGTAAGTTTCGGCATAGGAGGGCGAAATGAAGACTCCGGCCTGCCTGTAATACCAGGCGAGCTCCTCGGCCTTCTTCACGCGCGGAACGCATATAATTCCGCTTCCGCTGAGCCGGAGGGTCTGTTTGTTGTCAAGTCCGACGACCACGAAGTCCATTTCCTGCGGAAGAGCCTTGCGGATGGCTGTGAGGTCGTTGTAGCCCTTGTATTTCTGCCAGGGATAGGCCACGGCCAGGGCGAATCCTGCGCGGGGTCCGGCTTCGTGGGTCTGGTGGTAAACGGGGTCGATGTCGGGGTGCCGTACGGTGATGCGGGCTTTGCCGAGGAATGATTTTTTCAGAAGTTCAGCCTGCCAGCGGCTTACGGCGCGTATTTCCATATATGGTGCCAGAGGCTCGAGCAGGCTCCGCTTGCGCGCATAGTTCGCTGCGGAGCGGTCGATGAGAGTCTTGGGATAGGCTCCGGCCATCGGGCAGTCGTGGCATCCGCATTTTTCACCGAAGCGCGGGCAGCCTTCGGCGGGAAGGAAGGCGCAGTGGCCTGTGACGGGCCAGAAATCATGTGCGCGCCAGATAATCTCCGAGCCTTTCCGCGCCTGAGAGAGCATCCACTCGGCGAAGAGCGGGAGATTGAGATAGTGGCCGTGGAGGTTGTGGAAGATGATTCTTCGAGGATTTATGTTCCGGATTTTGTCCAGAAACTCTCGTGTGGCGCGCACGGAGCCGTTGCCCTGGCCGTCGAAGGCACGGGAGAGAAGGTAATGGACTCCGGCGTCCACCGCTCCGCCGATGCGGATATGGCGCACCCTCAGGCCGCGCAGGGCCGCGGGCATACCGCCTCTGCCTGTCGCGAGGATTACGTCGAATCCTTCATGCAGGGCTTCGAGAGCGTCGCTGAGGGCGGCGGCGCCCAGGCTGCCGCCTTCAGCTGTAGTGGAAATTATCAGACAGTGCATCACCGGATGTAGACCTTGTCAGCCTTCTGTCCGCGCACGCGGATGTACAGACCTTCCGAAGGCTGGTCGATACGGACGCCCTGAAGGTTGAAGTATACCGCGGGAGCGTTCTCTGTCTCCACCTCTTCGATGCCTGAGGCGTCGTTCTCGACTGTCAGGGTCATTGCCGAGGTGTTGACGATGAGCTTGTACGTTCCGGGAAGGATGCGCCAGGATGTGGCGTTCGGGAAACCGATGGGGAAGGGACCGCCGATGGCGATGGTGTAGTAGTCGGCTACGGTGTTGCCCTGGGTGTCGGGGGCCGGAAGCTCGCTGTTGAGGGAGGAGCCGTAGCGTGCGGCGTTCAAGGTATCCCAGTCCTTTTCTGTGGAGCCGAGGCGTTTGGCGAAGCCGAAATATACGTAGTCGTTGGCCGAGGTGAGAGTGCCTTCGTAAACGAAGACACCGTTGGCTCCGACCACGCGCTCGCCGACATTGGCGCTCCAGCCGCCGGCCGGTTCGCCGATGATGTAGATGAAGTCGTCGTCGCCGCCCTGATAGACGCCGTTGTCACCGTTTCGGGTGTAGACGTGGCCGGCCTGCGCGACCATGTTGGCTGTCTTCGAGGCGTCGCCGTCACCGGCGTTGAAGAGGCAGCCGATGGTGCCTGCGGGCACCTGATAGCCCCAGACATTGCCTTCGACCTTGTTCATTTCCACGCCGGGCCAAGAGCTCTCCGAAGCGCCCCAGTAGTGGATGTGGGGAGTTGTCCAGGAGGTGAGGGTGTTGTCGTAGTAAATCATGAAGGGGACGCCGGTGACGGGGGTGTCGCCTCCGCCCTGGCCGTTGGTCTTTACCCAGATGCAGTAGTCTTTGCCGGAGGCCTTGATGTCGGAGCCGGTGTAGCCGGCGGGGCTGTCCATAGAGGGACCGATTTTCACGGCCAGGGTGCCGCGCTTGCCGGTGACTTCGGCCATGTAGCAGTCCGAGGAGGATTTGAGGACCTTCACGGCGCTCTGGTTGTGGATGCCGGCGAGGTTGCGGGCGTCAATCATCGCGCTGATTTCGGCTTTGTAGGCTTTCCAGTGCGGGAGGAACACGCAGGGGGTGCCGGGGCAGGAGAGCATGAAGGCGTTGGCGGCCTGGACGTTGCCCGTGAACTTGCTGCCGTCGCGGTAGGTGTCGTGGTTGTCGATGAAAGTGACGGCATACTGGGGGTAGCCGAAGTGGATGAGTCCTGCGGGCTGGTCGGTGGTGCCGTTGGCCTTCCATACGAGCTCGGACATGTTGCCGGTGGCGAAGGCCTTGTTGACCTGATACTTGAAGGGGAAGTCGAAGGCCGCGGAGGTCTTGCCAGTGGCCTCGATCCAGCCGGCTACGGCATCGTAGCTGCCGTCCCAGTACTCGCCGACGGAGAAAGTGGGCTTCGAGTATTCGTTATAAATCTTCGTGAAGCGGCCGGCATAGCCTTTCACCATGTCGTAGCGGAAACCGGCGTAGCCCATGTCCTCGAGGAGGAACTTGGTGTAGGCCTTGCAGTTTTCCTGCACGGTTGCGTTGGTGTGGTCGAGGTCGCGGGAGCCGTTGAAGTCCTCGCCCGTGTCGGGAGCGCCCGTGGGCTTGGCCTGCCCGGCAGCGTCCTTCACTTCGTCGGTGCAGCAGATGCCGTCAGGACCGATTTTCCACGTCTTGCCGTTCCATGTCTCGGCGGGGAAGTCGGTCCAGTTGGAGGCGCCGCTGCGGTGGTTGATTACCACGTCCTCGATGATGCCGACGTTCTTGGCCTTGAAGGTTTTGATCATCTTGCGGACCTCGGCCTCGGTGCCGAACTTGGTGTTGTGGTTGGAGAACCAGTATACGGGGTCGTAGCCCATGCCGGGGTTGGATGCGGCCTTGGCGCTGTTGGGAATCCAGATGAGGGTGAAGTACTTGGAGAGCTCGTCGGCCTGCGATTCGAGGTTGGTCCACTTGGTGTCGGTGTAGGAGTCCCAGTAGAATCCCTGAAGCATCACGCCCTCGTAGCTGGAGGGCCACCCGGGTGCGGCCTTGGCGTAGAAAGGTAGGGTCAGTAAGAGCACCGCTGCCATAAAGGCTCGGCGTATTAAGGTATTTGTCATGGTCAGGCTTGAAAATAGGTAAAGTTGGTTTAAGGTAGGTCTATGGTTATTATCAAGCAAAGGTAATAAAAATTTTTCAAACGACAATCTTTTTCCTTATCTTTGCACAAATATATGGAAATAACACCCGGAAACATCATGTTGGTCCTCGCGGCGCTGCTTTTCATCAGTGTGCTCGCGGGCAAGGCGGGTTCGCGCTTCGGCGTTCCGGCCCTGGTCGTTTTTCTCGGCATAGGTATGCTTGCCGGGGTCGACGGTTTCGGGCTGCAGTTCGACAGCGCGGCCGTGGCCGAGTTTATAGGAATGGTCAGCCTCTGCATAATCCTCTTCTCCGGCGGCCTTGACACGGATTTCGGCAAAATCCGGCCGGTGCTTTCCCCGGGGCTGGCCCTCGCTACCGCCGGTGTGCTGATAACCACCGCTCTCACGGGCGCCTTCATCCACGAGATGATGCGCCTGCTCCTGCCGGAATACGCTTTCGGGTGGGCGGAGTCGCTGCTGCTGGCGGCAATCATGTCGTCGACGGACTCAGCTTCGGTATTTTCTATCCTCAACACCTCGCGAATCGGCCTGAAGGAGCGTCTGAAGCCCGTTCTGGAGCTTGAGAGCGGCTCAAACGACCCCATGGCCTATCTTCTTGTAATCCTTCTGATTTCCATAATCGAGACGGGGCAGGAACTGAACGGGGCCCTCGCCCTGCGCATGGCGGGCGACCTCGTGCTCCAGCTCGGAGTCGGCGCGGCATCCGGCTGGGCAATAGGCAAGTTCACGGTCTGGGTCGTGAACCGTCTCCACTCCTCCAACGAGTTTCTTTACCCTGTGATGGTGATAGCCTGCTGTTTCTTTGCATTCACCCTCACGGGCTACGTGCGGGGCAACAGCTATCTGGCCGTGTATATCGCCGGGCTCGTTGTCGGCAACGGCCGCCTTGCGCTCAAGCGCACCATCACAACCTTCTTCGGGGGCTTCACATGGCTCGTCCAGATTGTCATGTTCCTCTCGCTCGGTCTTCTTGTCAATCCCCACGAGCTCCTGCACATCATAGGCCCCGGAGTGCTTCTCGGAGCTTTCATCATCGTGATTGCGCGCCCCTTTGCCGTGTTCGCCACTCTCGCGCCCTTCCGCCGGTTCTCCCTGAGGGCGCGGACCTATATCGGCTGGGTGGGCCTCCGCGGAGCGGTCCCCATCATTTTCGCCACTTACGCGCTGATGAGCCCGCAGGTCGTGCATGCCCGCTTCATGTTCAACCTCGTGTTTTTCATCACTATAATGTCGCTTCTCATCCAGGGCACCACCGTCAACGCCATGGCCCGCTGGCTGCGGCTGACGGAGCCTCTCGCCGAGCGGCAGTTCGACTTCGACCTCCCCGAGAATGTCACGGCGCGCACCCGTGAGCTTACCATCGAGGCCTCGCACCTCGCCGACGGCAACCTCGTGAGCGAGATGCACTTCCCGGACGGAACCCTGGCCATGCTCGTGCGAAGGGGCGATTCCTATATCGTCCCGCGCGGCAACACAAGGCTTCACGTGGGCGACACGGTGCTTCTCATTTCCCGGAAGGAAGGCCGTTGAATCCGTAATTTAGCAAGAATCCCCACATATATTGTATGAATAAGATACTTTCAAAACTCAAACGCCCCCAGGTATGGGGCTTTTTCCTCTCGGTCGTGGTGCTGGCCGTGATTTCCGTTGTGTTCTTCTACCCTGACAATTTCGACGGCGCCTCCCTGCGTCAGGCCGATATGCAGCAGGGCGCGGCAAACGGCGAGGAGGCCCGGGCCTTCGAGGAGGCCACGGGAGAAAAGGCTCTGTGGACTAACTCGCTGTTCGGCGGAATGCCCACCTTCCAGATTTCGCCGTCCTACCCTTCGAACAGTCTCTTCACTTGGCTCGACACGGTCTACGGTCTCGGACTTCCCGCTCCGTCCAACCTGTTGTTCATGATGATGTTCGGCTTCCTCATTCTGCTTTTCGCTCTGAAGCTGCGCTGGTATTATGCCCTGATAGGGGCCGTGGCCTGGGGATTCTCCTCGTATTTTATTATAATAATAGGCGCTGGACACATATGGAAATTCCTTGCCCTCACCTATGTGCCGCCGACAATCGCCGGCTTCATACTCCTTTACAAGGGACGCTATATCGTCGGAGGCGCCCTGACGGCGCTCTTCGCCATGCTCCAGCTCAATGCCAACCATCCGCAGATGAGCTATTATTTCGGACTCGTGATGGCGATTATTGCCATCTGCTACCTTATCGAGGCACTCCGCACGCATGGTCTCCGCCGCTGGCTCACGGCCTCGGGCGTGGCCCTTGTCTGCGGAGCCCTCGCTGTCGGAGCGAATCTCCCGAGTCTTTACAACACCTATGAATACGCCAAGGAGACCAAGCGCGCGCAGAGCGAGCTCGCCGAGCCTTCGGATGACGCGGAGGCGGACGCGCAAGGGCTTGACTATCACCGTCCCACAGGCGGGATGCCCTATGAGCAGATTGTCGGCTGGAGCTATGGCCGCAGCGAGATGCTCAGTCTTCTGATTCCGAACATCAAGGGTGGAGCAACCGGGCGTCCCGAGGCGGGGCAGCAGACCTACCTGAGCCTCGACCGTCTGGACTCCGCCGCTTCTGTCGACCCTTCGGAGCGTGCGCTCCTTCCCTATCTTCCCCAGTATTTCAACGACTCCGAGGGCACAAACGGCCCCGTGTATGTCGGGGCGCTCGTGTTCGTTCTCTTCATTGTCGGATGCTGTGTGGTCCGCGGGCCGCTCAAGTGGGCTATGCTTGCTTCCACTGTTCTCTCGGTTCTTCTGGCCCTCGGGGCGAACCTCGAGTGGCTTACCGACCTCATGGTCTACCATTTCCCGCTCTACAACAAGTTCCGCGCCGTAGAGAGCATCCTTGTCATCGCGGAGTTCTGCATGCCTCTCATGGCCATTCTCGGGCTCGAAAAGCTCCTGACGGCCGGCAAGGAGGAACGCGCGGCCTTCGTGAAGCCTGTGGCGTGGAGTTTCGGGGTCTGCGGCGCGGTCTGCCTCGCGGCCCTTGTGTGGCCATCGCTCTTCGGCAGTGCCATTTCGGGTCAGGACGTCGCCGCGGCGGAGAACATACAGTCGCAGCTCGTGGAAATGGGACGCGCCCAGGGTGCCTCGCAGCAGGATATCGACAATGCCCTGTATTTTTATTCCCTGTCCAATCCTGCCAACTCAAAGGCCATCGAGGCGCTTCGCTTCGGAATGGTCAAGGCTGACGCTCTGCGTTCTCTCTTCATCCTTCTCATCGGTTTCTGCGCGCTCGCATTCTTCTATATGGGGAAACTTCCGCGGCGCTGGGCCGTGGCCGTCATCGGCCTTACGGTATTCATTGATCTCTACGCCGTCGACAAGCGCTACGTGTCCCATTCGAGTTTCTGCGCCCCGGAAGTAACTGACACGGCCCTCTTCGAGCCCGACGCCATCGACAAGGCTATTCTCGCAGACTCGTCGGCAGTCTACCGCGTGATGGACATCCCCGGTTTCAACAGCCCCGACCGTTCTTACTTCCACCATATGCTCGGCGGCTACCATGCCGCGAAACTGAACCGCTACGAGGACCTGATCCAGCGCCACCTCAGCCGCGTGGCCCGCTACGGCTACCTTCCCGAGGTGCGCGACGATTCCATCGTAGCCCTCTATTCGCCGGAGGAACAGAAGGTTCTGCACGACCTCCGTGCCTCTTACCGCGTGATGGACATGCTCGACGCCCGATATGTGATTACAGGCGATGAGTCTGCTCCGCTCGTGCTCAATCCCGAGGCAATGGGGAATGCATGGCTTGTCGATTCCGTTAAGTATGTGGAAGGCGCGCACTCCGAGATGGATGCCCTTTCGGACATAGACCTGCGCCGCGAGGCTGTGGCTGACGTCCGCTTCGCTCCGGTCCTCGGCGAGGAGGCGCTTGCCGCATCGCCCGGCGACACCATCGCCCTCACAAGGTATACGCCCAATACGCTGAAATACAGTGTGACCACCGCCCGCGGCGGCGTCGCCGTATTCTCCGAAGTGTACTTTCCCTGGGGCTGGCATGCCACGATTGACGGAGAAGAGGCTCCGCTTGGCCGCGTGAACTACATCCTGCGGGCGCTCCGCGTGCCCGCAGGGACGCATGAGGTGGTAATGACCTTCATGCCTGCCTCGCTCAAGACTACCGGCGCCGTGGCCTATGCCTGCGTGACCCTCATATATCTCCTTGTATTGTCGGCCCTTGGTTTAGGCTGGAAGAAATGGAACGCAGCCTGACGAATCCGCGCTGGTGGCAGCGTCTGCGCCACCGGCGCGGATTCGGAGTCCACTCGCCATTCGCCTTCCGTTTCATAACGGAGGTGCTGAATCCCCCCCGCGGCTATAGGTATTATGCCGAGGAGAACTGCTCAGACCGCACGGAGCGCATTCTCGCTCGTCTGACGGGCTTCTTCGCCCCGTCCGGAGTCGCATACTGCGGGCGAGGGGCCGACGCTCTCAGCGCGCCAGGCGCGCCCCGTGTGCCCCTCGGGAGCGCCGACATGATAGTCGTAGACCTCCGCGACGGATGCCCTGATGATGTTCTGCGCCGCGTCAGCCGAGGCGGAGTTGTTGTCTTCGCCCTTCACCACAGCGGCGGACGTATCGGCTCCCTTCTCGCCGCAATGCCTTATGGCATGAGCTTCTGCAATGCCTCGACCCGCGCCGTGCTCGTAGTGCGCAGGAATCTACCCCGTCAGGACTTCTGGGTCGGCTGGTGAGACAAAAAAGGATACAAAAATTGAGCGCCCGCTCCTCACGGAGCGGGCGCTTTTGTGTATCTAACACTAAATACCTAAAACCATTTAAAAATCCTTTTTCTTACCTGATGATCCTAAAATATAACCTTGAATCTTAGACCTAAAAATTTTTCTGATGCAAAGTTAGAACAAAAGCAAGTGCAATGGCCGCGAATTGAAGCCCGATATAAATAAATATGAGGAACATATAGAGGTAAATAATTGATAATATGCGGTGATTGCACTGCTGTGTGAATGCGATAATATAAATTTTAATATCCGTCAGAACCCTACTTTCTTTACGTCTTCCTCGAATGTGTCGCGATTTTTGGCGCGATTCTTGAGTCTGTTGCGGTAGGTGTAGATGGTGTTGAGGCTGAGGCCGAGGAATTTTGCGAGGATGGCGCTGTCGTCGATTCCGAGGCGCATGAAGGCCGCGATTCTCATTTCAGGAGTCATAGGTTCGCCGGGCGCGGGCTCGGGGAGCTGGCGGTCCTCGCGGAGCATGCTGTTCAGCTGTCGGCTGAAATTAGGATGGATGGTGCGGAAGGTGGCGTCAAACGACTTGAAGAATTCCTCGGTCTGTGTGGCAAGGTATTTCCTTGATTCTATTGACTCGTAGAGGTCCTTGACCTGGTTTGCCTTGATTTTGCGGCCTACGTAGCGGTTGAATTCGTCGAGGCGCTCGAAGAATACGGAGCAGAGCATCAGGACATTCTGGATGTAGAAGTCCTTGCTGGTGTTGAGCTCGGTGAGGTGTCGGCGCATCTTTTCCGACTTGATGTGGTCGCGCCGGAGGAATGCTGTCATGGCCAGAATGATTGCGAGGGCGATTATGAGGATGATAACCAGGCAGTAAAGGGCGAGTTTGCTTCGTCTGTCGTATGTCCGGAATGACTCTTCAATCAAGGGGAGGTTCTCGGTGCTTTCGAGGACACGGGCGGACGATCCCGACTCGACGGCCTCCCCGAGCGCGAGCGACAGGTAGCGGTAGGCCTTCTCGACGTCTCCGCGGCGGAACCATTCTTTGCCGAGCTGTTGCAGAGATGTGACTTCGCGATGCCCGGCCTTTATGTCGTTTATGGCTGAAAGCGTCTGGTAGTAAAGAAATTCATCTTCTTTTGACGGTTGCCGGGAATAGTACAGCGCCACGAGGCTCGCCGCCGAAGCGAGTATGGCCGGCTTGTCCTCAAGGTAGGGGATGGTGTCGAGTAGTTCGGCAATGGCTCCGGAATCCTCCCCTGTGAGTTTCCACCGGTGAGCGTTGGTCAGACGCCAGCCCAGGCCGTGCGGACGGTGATAGCGCAAAAGGGAATCGGTGAAGACAGTTGCCCGCGCCACGTACCGGTCGCGGATTTCGCCCGGCGGGTAAAGGCTTGCTATGTTGGTGAATAAATCCACGCCGCCCTGGAAGAATGTTTTGCGCTCCTCACGGGTGTCGATGGAGTCGAGAGGTATGTTCTCGAAGTCGCGGAGCCCCTCGTAGGTTATTCCTCGGATCGGGAGCAAAGCATCGCGGCGGAGGCGCACTCTCAGTATGAGGTCGTTGAGCTCGCGGCTCTTCTGCGGTAAGGCGCGCGCTAAGTCAAGGGTGCGTCCGTAATATATTATGGCGGAATCGAGGTTTATCGCCTTGAAGTTGTCGCCGAGGTCTTTGAAGATTTTGATTTTTGCGCTGTCTGTCGTTGCAGAGGGAATCAGCCTGCGGAGGCTGTCGATGACTTCTGTGTGCGGGAAGTTGTAGTTGTCGCGGTGCTCGATGTAGTAGTCGAGGGAGTCGCAGGCTTCCCTGAGGGTCGCGGGCAAAGCGGCGCGGAGACCGGGAAACATGCCGTAAAGGCAGAGGAGTGCGAAAATCGTGCGCTTCATGGAAAAAAGAAGGGTGGCTTTGGGGTATAGATTTCAGTATCCGTGTGCGCAAAGATACATCAAATCCTCCGTTCCGCCAAATATTCCTTAGATTTTTATTTATATTGTGGAAAAGTTAAACCTTTGAATGATTGCGGTGAAATTGTCTTATACCCCTATACAGGTTGAAATTTCACCTCAATTCGCTGAGCCGGCGTGCAGGGATGCACTAATTTTGCAATCGGAATCCGGGACAAGAGACTTGAAAAGCTCTCCCCGGCGCAAATTCATACGATAGGTAAAAGATTTTTTATAAGGTTAAGATTTTAGTTTGACAAGTAGCGGCGGTATCGTCGCAAAGCAAAGGGCCCCTTCGGGATGAAGAGGCCCTTGCTTTTTTTATCTCAAGAATTCTCATGCCGGAGGTTCGGTGGCGTAATGGAGGAGTCCGAGCATTGCGCGCCGGTCGCGGATACGCAACTCGGTGTTTGAATAGTCGAGGAGTCCGCGCTCTTTCATCGATTCGAGGGCGGCGAAGAATATCGAGCGCGGGGTGTTGAACAGCGAGCACAGGTCGCGCGAGCGGCAGGTGAGCACTATGTTTTCGCCTCCTTTCTGTGTGAGAGCCGTAATCCAGAAGGCGATGCGCTCGTCCACTTCGCCGGTGGTGAGGGAGAGGATGCCTATCTGCGCCTTCTGCGCGTTGACGCTGAGCAGATTCAGGTAATTGAAGAGGAAGACGGGGTCGGAATTGATGATTTTCAGGTAATCGGCCTTGGAAATCTGGAGGATGCCCGTCGGCTCGAGGGCGATGACAGTCGCGGGGTAGGTTGTGAGCTTGCCGAAGAGGAAATCGAGCGCGAGAACGGCAGGGGCGCGCAGGGTCTGGCCTACGGCGAAGGAACCGCTGGCGTTGACCACTGTCGACCTGACGGAGCCCGAAATTACGAAGGTGACATGCGAGCAGGTGTCTCCGGCGCGGAGGATGGTCTCCCCCTCGGGAAATTTTAGGAAATGAAATTTGGCGCCGCCTACTATGTACTCCATAGATTCGCGGCTTACGCCCTGGAAAAGGGGTAGCTGGATAAGTAGGTCGAACATGCTGCTCATTGCTGCGGTCGAATGTGGTGGATATTTTATTTGTTAACGTCCCGGGCCCGATTAATGTTTGCGTCTTTTTTCGTCTTGAGGTAGAGCTGCATGGAATTTATCGAGTTCTGCCATACGATATAGGCTGCGGGGCCGACGGAGGATATGGGATTCAGATAGGTCAGGGCCATCCATATTGCCAGGATGGTGTTTTTCTGTGCGAGGCCCTGGGCGCCGGCTATCCTGTCGCCGCAGGCCCTCCCGATTTTCCTTCCGACTGCGAACTGGAAGACGCAGATTACTCCCGCCACAAGGGCGATAAGGATTATTTCAGGGATTTTCGAGGCGTCGGCGCTCATGATGTAGCTTACCGAGCCGCCCACGGCCACAATCAGCGAGACTGACCATAGATAGAACGAGACTGCCTGGTAGCGGGCTATCCTGCGGTGTACGGCCGGAGCCGCCCAGTAGAGGAAGAACGCGATTGCCAGGGGCAGAAGAATGAGGGGCGCCACCTTCGCCGCGATAAGGCCCACCCCCTGAAGGAAGGACATTTCCGAGTGGACGCCAATCAGCGCGAAACACGCCGGAGCCGCGATGGCGGCGGCAATGTTGCTGATGATGGAATATGTCGCGAGGCGTGCCACATTTCCGCCGAGCATCCCCGTCACCACGGGCGCGGCCGTGGCTGTCGGGCAGAGGATGCATATGAATGCCGCCTGCGCCAGGTCCGCGCCCGCGCCCCTGAGCAGGAGATAGACGGCAGCCGAGCCGCCGAGCTGGATGCTGAGGAGGCTCCACGACAGGGAGGTGACGCGGAATTCCGACGGCTTGACCTTGCAGAAGGCAATCAGGAGCATCGTGAATATCAGATAGGGCACAAGGGGCTGGAGCGAGCTTATGTGTTCGTGAAATACGGCTCCGGTGAGCATCGCTACTGGCATCATCCAGGGCTTGAGTTGGCTTAAGGCGATTTTCATTTCTTCGTTTGATTGTGCAAAATTACCAAAATATCCCTCCAAAAACAAGACAGGACCGCTTCTCACGAAGTGATCCTGCTGCGTTTTAATGACTTAAAACAATTACATAACTAACATAAAACACATTTTTTCTGTTCGGACTCCGCACACTGTTTCCGATGTGTCGGGTGTGAAGAGCCGTAAGAAGGTGTCTTTTTGAATACTAACAATCTATACTAACCCTAAAACTGAATTTCTTTAGCCTTTCGACTTTTTGCGATGCAAAGTTACGGCAAGATTTTCCGAAAAATCAAGCTGTCCAAGCGCAATATAAATATTTGAGAGATTTGTATTGGCGCAAACATTTGATTGATAGCGAATTGATATAAGCGAAATAGTTCAAGAATATAAAATTATATAAGGCGTTACGAGCCCAGACTGGCCACATCCTGCTCGAAGGTGTCGCGGTTCAGGGCCCGTGCCTTGAGCCGGTTGCGGTAGGCGTAAATGGTATTCAGCGAGTAGTTTAGCACCTGAGCTATGCGGGGACTGTCCTCGATTCCGAGGCGCATGAACGCCAGGATGCGCAGGTCGGTGTTCAGAAGTTCGCCTTCGCGGAGTATTATCCTGTTTTCGGGCTTCAGGAGTGCGTTGACGTCCTCGATGAAGTTGGGGTAGATGTGGAGGAAGGCATTGTCGAAGACTTCGTAGAATTCCTTGCTCTGTTCCTCGACGAATTTTCCGGATTTTGTCATTCTGTGCAGTTCCTCCGCCTGTCCGGCGGTCAGTTTGCGGTTGACTATCTTGCAGAGCTGGTTCAGCTTGTCCATATAGATTGAGCAAAGACTCAGGAACTGGCTTATGTACACCTCTTTCGTCTTGTTGGCGTCGATGAGGGTCTGCTCCATGAGCCGGCGCTTTTTCATCTGGGCGTGCAGGCGGTTGATGGCCACGCCCAGGCCGATTAGAAGAAGTATGAGAATACCCACGACGATGAGGATGCTCCTTTGCCATCGCTCGATGTCTGTGGTGTGGGTGCGCTCGATGATGGGGAGGGCTTTGGATGTGTCGATCATACGCAGGGCCGCTCCGCACTCCACGGCGTTGGCAAGGGCTGTCGAGAGATAGTTGTGGGCGCGCTCGACGTCGCCGCTTGCTCCGAGACTCGAGCCCAGCTCCTGAAGGGACGCCACTTCGCGGGTGGCCGTCGAGACGTCCGAGAGAGCCGACACGGCCATATAGTAAAGGTAGCCGTTCCGGTCTCCGTCGGAAAGCGAGAGGTGCGAGAGATGGTGGGCGGCCCGCGCGCGGAATTTGCCCTCAGGGTCCGGGTTGTCGAAAACTTCCTCAAGCAACAGGCGCGCACGCGCGTTCTGCCCCGTGAGAAGGTAGTATTCTCCGAGGTTGTGCTTGTATTCGGGCGAATTCTTGGGGAGTACCTCGAGGAGCTTTTGCTGAAGTTCGAGCGTTTTCGCCACGTGCAGAGAATCCACGGCGGAATAGTTCTTGTAGAAACTGCTTATGAAGCTGTGCATCTGGCGGCCTGACTCATAGTATGACGGCAGGAGCGCGGGAGCCACGGAGTCGGGATTGATGCTCTCGTAGAGTTCCTGGGCCTGTTCGAAGAATCCTGCGAGAGGCAGGAGGGCGGCGATGTTCCAGATAAAGCGGTCGCGTTCCGCCTTTGTTGCGGCGCCCTTGCGCCCGAGAGTGTAGTAATGGAGTGCCGAGTCGTTGTTGAACGAGGTGTATTCGCGGCCCAGTAGCAGCAGCTGTTCCGACGATGGTTCCGAGAGGTCCAGGGCGGCTCTAAGTGAGTCGATTACAGCCTGTTTACGCGCGAGATAGGTGCCTCGCCGGCCTATGGCCTTGTCGAGGGTGCTCAGTTGCCGCTCGACTTCGACGTCCGTTATTTTCATGGCCGCATGGGCCTTCGGGAGGCTTCCCGGAAGCATGAGCAGAATCAGGATGGCAAATATTCTGAAATCAGCGGAAAAGAGCCTGGATTGCTTCATTGTCGAGGGTTGCTATGATAGCCTGTCCGCCGGGAGTGAGGTCGGGCGAGGCGGTGCGGAAAAGGTCGGCCACGAGGGAATCCATTTCCTGGGGGGTGAGCACGCGGCCGTGGCGTATGGCGGCGCTGCGGGCCATGGCGAGGGCCAGGGGATGGAGAAGCTCCTCGGTGGATGCTTCGTCGATGTCGGCGATTTCTGTGGCGGCATCGATGAGGGCCAGTACTGTCTGCGTCGGCGAGGCGTTGCCGGGGAGAGCCGGCTGGCCGTTGATAGCCCACGTTGCGTCGCCGAGGAAACTGAGGTCGAAGCCAAGGGCGGCTACGGAGTCGCCGATTGCGGAGAGTGTGGCGCTCTGGGAGGGGGAGAGGGTGAGCGTTTCGGGGAAAATGAGCTGCTGGGAGGGTATGGGGCCGGCCTTGAGGGCTTCGATGAATCGCTCGTAGAGTATCCGCACGTGCGCGCGATGCTGGTCGATGAGCATAAGGCCTGCGGCGCAGGGCGCGGCGATATAGGCTCCGCGGAGCTGTATTGCCACTGAGGCCTGCACAGGCGACGAGGGCGAAGAAGCTGTGAAGAGGGCGTCGCTCTGGGTGTCCGGGCTTTCGTTGATGGCGCTCGAGCGGACTTCGGCGTAGGAGCTTTCCCGTCCGCGGCTGAAATTCTCGTAGAGCTTGTCCCAGTCCCGGGGCACGGTCTTGCGGGGCGGGACACTCCGCATTGCGCCGACTTCGGCTGAACCATGGTCCTCCCTCTCCCTGAAGCCCTCGGCGAAGGGATTGTATTCCGAATCGATTTCCACCCTCGGCTGGCCCTTGGCATCTTCCGCTTCAGGGTCGAAGATCGGGATGTCCGGGGCGTCCTGGGTGTCGAAATCGAGGGCGCCTGCGGCCTGTACCTTTCCTAAGGTTTCCTTTATGGCGGCAGTTAGTATCTGCCATATGGCCTGTTCGTTCTCGAACTTTATCTCGTGCTTCTGCGGGTGGATGTTCACATCGATGCTCGCCGGGTCAACCTCGAAGTTGATGAAGTACGAGGGCTGGGAGTCGGCGCCGATCAGGCGGTCGTAGCACGCCATGACAGCCTTGTGGAAGAAGGGGTGGCGCATATTGCGCCCGTTCACGAAGAAAAACTGCTGGTAGCCGCGTTTCTTGGCCTGGGAGGGCATTCCGACGAATCCGCTGATTTTCACGAGGGAGGTCTCCGTGGAAAGCGGGGCGAGCTGTGCCGGGAGCGACTTGCCGAAGAGGTCGGAGATGCGCTGCTTGAGCGTTCCGCGCTGGAACTTGTGGAGCGTGACCTCATTGTGGATAAGGGTGAAGTCCACGTCGGTGTTCACGAGCGCGAGTCGCTCGAATTCCCGCAGGATGTGGCTCAGCTCCACGGAGTCTTTTTTCAGGAATTTGCGCCGCGCGGGCATGTGGAAGAATATGTTCTTCACCATGATGTTCGTTCCGGGGACGGTCGCCGTGGGCTCTATGCCCTCGAACTTCGACTCCGAGATGCACACGCGGCATCCCGTAGGGTCGTCGCGGCGCATCGTCCGCATGTCTATCTGTGCCACTGCCGCGATGGAGGGCAGGGCCTCCCCGCGGAATCCCATGGTGTGGAGGCTGTAGAGGTCGGAGGCGGCGGATATCTTGCTTGTGGCATGGCGCTCGAAGGCCATGCGGGCATCCGAGGGCGACATTCCGCAACCGTCGTCGACAACCTGTATGAGGGTCCGCCCCGCGTCCTTCAGGATTATGCTGATGGAGTGCGCCCCGGCGTCCACGGCGTTCTCAACCAGTTCCTTGATGACGGACGCCGGGCGCTGGATGACCTCTCCCGCGGCTATCTGGTTGGCTACGGAGTCGGGAAGCAGTTTTATGACGTCGCTGTTGTCCATCTTACTTGTATTGTTCGGCGATTTCGCGCACGGCGAGGAGCATGTTCTCCATTTCGGGCGTCAGCTCCTTGTGTCTGCGGGCCATGACGCGCCGGGCCGTGTCGAAGAACTTGCTCATCACCACATCATCGCTGCCGGCATGTCCGCCTTCCGTGAACGAGGCCACGAAGTTGCGCGGGAAGCCGGCGCCGTGGATGTTGACGCCCACGCCGACTACGGTGGCCGTGTTGAACATCGTGTTGATTCCGGCTTTGGAGTGGTCGCCCATGATGAGGCCGCAGAACTGGAGGCCCGTCTTCAGGAAGCGGTGCGAGGGATAGTTCCACAGCTTGATAGGCGTGTAGTCGTTCTTTAGGTTCGAGGCCACGCATCCGGCGCCGAGGTTGCACCACTCGCCGATTACGGCGTTGCCGAGGAATCCGTCGTGTGCCTTGTTGGAATATGCCTGGAAAATCACGTTGTTGATTTCACCTCCGACTTTGCACCAGGGACCTATCGTCGTGGCGGGATACACTTTTGTGCCCATATTGATAACGGCATGTTCACAGAGCGCGAGGGGGCCGCGGAGCATGGAGCCTTCCATGGCTGTGGATTCCCGCCCGAAGTAAATGGGGCCTCCTGTGGTGTTGAGGAAACAGCCGTGAACCTCCGCGCCTTCCTCGATGAACACGAGCGAGGGGTCGCCGATCACGGTATTGTCCTCCGGGATGGGAGCGGACCGTCGCCCGGCCGTCAGGGCGCGGAAATCGCTTTCAATTATGCCGCCGTTCACGAGGAAGAGATGGTAGAGACGGGTCACGGCCAGAACGCCTTCCTCGTCGTCCTCGCCGTACATCTTCCGGGCTGTCTCTTTCGGGCCTCGGCGCGCGATAAGCTCCGGAGCCTCGCCCTCGGAAGTCACGGCATAGAGCCCGACACCCCGCTCAAGCGAGCGCACGGCGCCGGCAAGAGCAGCGTCTGGAATGACGTGTCCGGCCACATAGAGCGTGTCTTCGCCGGCGAGTGCCTCTTCGGGGGCACCGAATATAGGGAGGAGATAGTCTTCGGATGGCTGGAAATAAATTCCGGCGTCGAGAAGACGCTGCCATTTCTCGGCTATGGTGTCGATGCCGCAGCGCAGGGCGCCTACAGGGCGCGTGAAACTCAGCGGCAGCAGATTGGCGTGTACTTCAGGATTGTCAAATACAACAACAGTCTCTTTCATAAGGGTACTTTGGGTTCAGAATGCAAATTTACAATGTCGCGGCCAAATGGAGGGGTTAAAAAATGCTAAAAACAAAGAGCAGCTGTGGGCAATTGGCGAATAAAGGTTTGGAGGTTGTGTAAAAATTCAAATCGCCCATTCGTGGCGGAAGCGCCATTGGCGCGTCCCTGTTTATTTGAATATAATAACTACCGTATTGCGTATCTGGAATTTCACCACTGGGAATTGCTTACAGATTTCATAACTTCATAGGCCTTGCGGGCCCGCTCCTTCTCCTCTTTGGACACAGGTCTTGGGGTAGAGATAAGTGTTTCAAATCTCACCGCATCGTTTCCTCGAAGTTCGGGGGATTCTTTAATCGGTCGTGCCATAAGAAGGAGTTATTATATAATACCTTACAAAGATTCAACTTTATACCAAATTACACAAGTGTTTAGACCGCTAAATGCTAATGAAGGAGCGGAATAGTTTGCGGAATAGTTTGCCTTAGTTAGGGATATTCAGAAAATATCCAACTAATTGTTTGCCAGAGTCATAGATATTTTG
>CABUIC010000028.1 GCA_902491515.1 uncultured Porphyromonadaceae bacterium | reverse complement strand
CCCCCCCCCCCCCCCCCCCCCCCCCCCCCGGGGGGGGGGGGGGGGGGGGGCCGGGGGGGGGTGGGGCACATCCCCTTCCAACGCCCCCGGCGGTGTGCGTCCCGCCCACCACCCCCGCCACCGCCGGGGGGATAAATGCACGCCTCTCCAACCCGGGGTTGAAACCCCGGGCTACCATTGTATCACCCCTAACGGGGTGCCCGAATAGGTCCGATGGATCTGCCGGGTCCGATGGGTCCGAATTGTCCGAGGTCCGAACCGTCCGAGAAGTCCGAGCTGTCCGAGCCGTCCGAGCCTCAAACCCTCCCCGCCCACAGGGCGCTTGCGAAGCAAAGTCATCGCCCACAGGGCGCTTGCGAAGTGAAGCGAAGCAAGAATTCTACACTCTAAACTGATTTTTTTTTGGTTCATCCAAAAAAAAATCCTATATTTGCACTCGAATTTAGTCCGGGAGAGGACGAAATACTGGGTTTGCAGGCGTCGGCATTTCGCCGTCGTTGCTGCCCTCTTTTTCGTATTATCCCGGCAAGCCATTTGATCCATAGCCTATTAACCTCTAAATTCCAGGAAAAACAGCCTCACTTACCTTCATTCCTGATGAGTCGGCCTCCGCGGCCCCACATTCTCACTGCAAATTCAATCAACACAAATAAAAACCAATAAAAAACAAAAATTACCAATGAAAAAACTATGCACGTATCTGACGCTCTTCGTGCTGGGCCTGCTCGCACTCGCCCAACCCGCGGCAGCGAAGGATGTGACGATTTACTTCAACAGCCCCGGTGGGGATTGGACTCAACCATCAATCTATTGGTGGAATATGGGAGCTGATGCCCCAACTCCGACAGATGGCAAGCCAGTAGCCATGAAACTTGTTGAAGGGAGCGTTTATAAGTATACAATCACTAACGCTACAATTTCCAACTCTTCTGGTATACTTTTTAATAAAACAGCAGGAAATTTCGATTCTAAGACTGCCGACATCAAAGATGGGAAAGTCGTAGATGGATATATCTATTCTTCTGATGGAACCGGTAAAAAATACGAATCTCAGGGCGGTGGTGAAACTAAGATGTACATCCGTGGTGTATTCACCGGTACCAACTCCGCTTGGGGAAATAATCCGGATGTTATGATGCCGTATAATGAAGACTTACGACTTTATTACTACGAACCTTCATCGGCCGGTGATTTCATGATTTCCACCACTACTGGAACTTCCTTCTGGAATGGACGTTACCAAAACATGGCAGAAAGTGGCAAACTGACGTTTCCAGACTCCAAACCTGCATCTCAGAATATCAAGACTGGCGGCGGTGATGGCCGAGATTTGACTCTCCCCGCTCTCGGTACTATTTATTTCGACAAAAATGAGATGAAGATATGGTACGAGGAACCCGCTGTTGAACCCACCGACTACACTTTCTACCTCAATCCCGGTACAGTTGCATGGAGCGATGTCTATGTCTACTTGTTTGGTAGCTCCGACAGCAAATGGAATGGTGTTTACGAACATTATACGACCAAGCTCTCCAACGGTTACTATAAGTTCGAAGTGAAAGGCGTTACCAAGGCCGGCAACATGCTCTTCAAATCGAACAACACAGGTAATTGGCTCGGCGATAAAACCGACCAGTCACGAGACATAGAGGGAACCAACGTTAAGAATGGCGCTCTCTATACCCTTGGAGAGATGTATAACAACAAAGGGTATAACTATACTGTTACCGAGAACTACCAAGAGCCCGGCGCCAAGCCCGTTCTCACCGCAAATCCCGCAGGCGGCGAGTTTGAGACCAGCGTAAGCGTTACCCTCTCGGCTACTCCCGCGTGCGACATCTATTATACCACTAATGGCACCGAGCCTTCAGCTGCAAGCTCGAAGTACTCTTCCCCTCTCTCCTTTACCGCTACCACGACTCTCAAAGCCGTGGCTATCCTCGACGGCGTATCCTCCGACGTTATCACCTACACCTACACGAAGAAAGAAGAAGGCGTTTACTCCGGCTCTCTCTACGCCAAAGGCCCCGCCTGCAACAACGACTGGAACACCTGGGCGCAGCTCTCCGGAACCGACGGCGTGTTCTCTTTCGATGTCCTCTCTAAGGCCCAATTCTTAATTACCGATTCCAATAACGATGACGGTATTTATTCTCTCGACGGCGCATCAAGCATTCCTGTGGGGAAAGCCAATGCTGTAAAGATTAAAAGGTCGAGAGGTAACAACATGGAGGCTCCCGCTGAAAACGGCAAGATCTTCATCGACATGAACGAGATGAAGATCTGGTACGAGCCCAAGAGCTTCAGCGACACCAAACTCTACATCCGCGCCGCTTTCATAGGCGACAACGAATGGGGAGTGGAGAAGTGGAACAAGGAAATGACATGGAACGAGTCTGAAGGCGTATACGTCTGGGACGCAACCTCGGCAAAAACCGGCGACCAATTCATGATTTCCTGGAACATGGACATGTGGAACCACAAGTTTGCCTGCGATCCCATCCCAACCGAAAAGCCTTCGACTTCAAACGTCAATGATGACAATGGCAATAACGGCTCGGACCTCAAGCTCCCCAAACCCGGCTATATCAAGTACGACCCCGTCAATAAAATCCTCTGGGTTGCTCCCGAGGATTACGTCGAGACCAACGTCTTCGAGGCCGGTAAGGCATATTATGTCGACGCTTCCGCCTGCAGCTGGTTCGAAAACGCTGACTGCACCCTCGGTGTCGAATACGACGGCCATGTCCACTTCGGCGGTACCATCGTCAAGGTAAGCAGCGATCCCCTCGTATACCGCTTCACCGTCAACGAAGACCAGACCGAAATCGTGGTCGGTCGCCAAAATAATCAGGGCTTCTATAACACCGTGACTGTCCAGGCGCCCACCGACGGCAGCAACTGTATCTACGTAAAGGAGGACAACGGCAACCTTGTCTTCGACAGCTGGGGCTCCTATTCCCCCGCAGGCGGTCTCTACATCCTCGAAAGCTCGGACGCTATCGAGGGCGACTGGAAGAACGCTACCCCTATCGCCATGGACTATGACGAGGCTGAAGGTGTATACTACTATATGGTGCAGGGCACCAATGCTTCCGCCGATAACCCCATCGAGTTCCTCATCTCCCGCGGCGCCACCAACTCCGCATTCTTCAACGCCGCCAATGCCTTCGAGCCCGTCCGCGACGGTTACATCCATATGGCCGAGCCTTCCTACATGAAGGGCAAGCCCGGTTATACCGACGGCAACTACTTCAAGCTCATCTCCCGCGGCCGCGTGATGGCAAAGTACATCAAGGCCGAGAACTCGGAGGAGATTACCGGTCTCAAGATCTGGTACGAGCCCGTTGTCTGGCCCGACCTCTACATCCTCGGCTCCATCATCGCTGACCCCGACGACACTAAGGACATCCAAAGCGCTAACGAACAGTGGCATACTTTCCAGAAGCTTGTAAAGGATGACAAGCAGCCCGGTCTCTACTACTACGACCTCGGCCGTAACGACAACGAACATCTCTTCAACGAGAAGCCTTATCCCGTCACGGGAGGTGTCTTCGGCGACATCGACGAGCACGGTCACTTCAACTTCTCCTTCCTCTCCGACACTGACACCGGCGAGTTCTGGAAGGACGCATTCGTTCCTGCCGTCGGTCAGGGCATGGGTACCCTCAACCGCGACGGCGTCCCCGTTCCCTTCCAGTACCGTGATTCCAAGCCCGATCAGACCGAATGGGTTTCCACCAACTTCGTGTTCGGTGAACGCTCCCGCATCTGGGTGGACGTTGTCCGCCAGCTCGTCTGGATTGAGACATTCACAGAGCTTTCCGGAAACCAGGTTGTCTTCGACTTCTGGGATAAGGGCGGCGACCCCTATCCCAAGGCTGACGGCTATCAGTGGTGGACCTCTAATGATAAATCCACATACAAAATCCAGGCATTTATCAAGAACGCTGACGAAACGAAAATACCGACCGAATCGCCTTATACCTTCCAGTTCACAGACGAGCATAACGATCTCAACTGGCAGGCTTCGGAGGCAATTGACAATGTCGGTTCCGGCGTTCGCTACCACTTCGTTGCCGAACTTCCCAAAAGCTTCTACGAGCTTGATTCCGAGGGCAACGCCACCGACAAGGTAATCGACGGAGGCTACCTGTGGATTCGCATCACCGACGTCAATAATGCCAAGCATGTAATCGAACGTCCCTACGCCTACCAGGCTACATACACCCAGGGTCCGAAGGGATCCGACGAGTCCATCAACTACAACTACTATGGCAACATCAAGGCCGCAGGCGATCCTATCGTCACCATCGAGCCCTCCGTCCACATGATCTACGCCGACGTCGAGGCCCCCGAACATCTCGGTCACTTCCGCGAGTCCCACATCATGCACTATCCCTACGTCAACCAGTACTCGACTGCCGTTACTGTCAACCCCGGCAATGTCTATCCCTTCTATGTTGAAGGCCTGACTGAGCCGGCAAAGAACGAGAGCGGCGAGACAATCGCCGACCAGTACGTGCCCGTTGACGGCGCTCGCGTCGTCTTCGAGAAGAGCAACCAGGTGACCGTAAGCTACGGTTCCATCCGCGAGACCAAGTATGGTACTACCGGCATGGCTGTCATCAAGGGCATCGACCACGCCAACGCCGCCGACGACGACAAGATGGAAGTCACAGTGACCTACACCTCGCCCGGCCTCATCTTCGCCCGCACGAAGACTGAGCCCCTGAAGATCGACGCCAACGAGCTCCCCACCATGCAGACCAGCCAAGACACCCCGCTCGACGTGGCCGCATTCTATAGCGGCACCGCATGCAACCAAGGTCTCACTGTCGACCTCATTCTCCATCAGAAGTTCGAGTTCCGCGACATCATGACCCAGGGCCGTGCCGCTTACATCGGCTATGAAGTCAAGATCGACAACCCCAACGACCACTCCCACGTAGCCGAAGGCCACGAGCATATGGCTAAGAACGGCGTGCCCCTCATGTGGGACTTCAAAGACGACAAGAACAGAAACATCGAGGGCTTCACCGACCTCGACAAATGGCACTACGAGGCCTTCACCGGCAAGTCCATGGCCATCCAGCTCCACCACGTGCTCTGCGGAAAGACCAAGGCTGATCTCGAGGGCAAGACCGTGACAGGTTCCGTAACCTTCCACCTCTATGTGCCCGTGGCAACCGAGTTCGCCTTCGAAACAGGTACGACCTCCCTCGTCCGCGGAATGCACAAGGCCGGCGAACAGGTAAATTCGTCAGTGCAGGGCGATCCCAACCATCCCTACACCGGTTCAGTTTCCGCCAAGAGTTGCGACACCTTAACGCACAATATTGACTTCAGCTTCGCCGGCAACATCACCACCGGTGTTGAAGGCGTAGGAGTCGAGGACGCTCCCGTTGAGTTCTACAACCTCCAGGGCGTACGCATGACATCCGACGCCCTCGCCCCCGGCATCTACATCCGCCGCCAGGGCAACGAGACCTCCAAAGTCTACATCCGCTAATTCTACAATCCCCTGTTAATAAAAAATCCGCGCCCCCTCCGGGCCGCGGATTTTTTTTATTTTCTCCCTCCCGCTCCCCTCCGCCTTTATAATTTGTTGACAACCAGTAGGGACGTGCCATGGCACGTCCGCCCCGAACCGGCGAATCTGAATTTTGCCCCCTTCCGCCCCCGCCCCCTTAATTCCCCCCGGGCTACCAATGTATCACCCCTAACGGGGTGCCCGAATCGGGCCGGATGGCCCCGCCGGGTCCGAAAAGTCCGCCCCAACTCTAACTTCAAACTTCTAACTTCAAACTTCTAACTTCTCTAAAACAATTCCCTCCCCCTCCGCGTTATACTCCAAACCCCAAAAACACCACTACAACTATGACCGATTTTGAAAAACTCATCAACGAAGACCGCCCCACGCTCGTCGACTTCTTCGCCACATGGTGCGGCCCCTGCAAAATGCAGGCCCCCATGCTTGAAGAAGCGAAAAAACAGGTAGGCGACATGGCCAACATCATAAAAGTCGACATCGACCGCAACCGCGAACTTGCCGACCGCTACAACGTCCGCTCCGTCCCCACACTCATAATGTTCAAGAACGGAAAAACCGTCTGGCGCGAAGTAGGCGTACATTCCACCGACCTCCTCGTCCAGAAAATCAAAGACCACCAGTACACCAAATCCGACGAAGAATAAAGCGGATGTGTCAAAATTCTATGGAGGTGAAAATTCCAAGAACTTTCACCTCCATAATTTATGTAGGGACGCGCCATGGCGCGTCCGCCCCGAACGGGTGAACTTGAATTTTGCCCCCGTCCCGGGGTTAAAAAATAGGTCGGATGGGTCCGCCGGGTCGGATGGGTCCGAAAAGTCCGAGCCCTCCGAGCTGTCCGCCCCGTCCGAGAATGCGCCGAGGCCCATTGGGCCTATTAGGCCTATAAGCCCTATCCCATAGAATGTGGAAAATCCCCCCCCTGCGGGGGCGATTTTCCACATTCTTAACTAAAAACCCTTGGAAAACCAAGGCTTTTTCCCTATTTTTGCACGAATTTAGGAATCCCCGGCCCCTCGCCGTGCGCGTGTCGGGCCCACCGGCGTACAAAAATGAGTCAAAACCGCTCCAAACGCATCTCCACCTTCGGCTCGCAGGTCACATCAGTGGTCAGCGTAGCCCTCGTGTTGCTCCTCCTCGGCATAGTAGCCCTCACAGCCCTCACAGGCCGCGCCCTCACCGACGACGTCCGCCGAAACCTCGGCTTCATCGTCAAGATGGACCGCGACGCCCCCGAGGCATCCCTCAACACCGCAAAAAAAATCCTCTCCGGCGCCCCCTACGTCGAAAGCTACGTCTTCTCCTCCGCCGACGACATCATGGCCGCCGAAAGCCGCCTCCTCGGCGAGGACATCTCCGAGCTCGTCGAAATCAACCCCTACAGCAGCGAGTTCGACGTCCGCGTCCGCCCCGCCTACGCCAACATCGACAGCATCGCCTCCATTGTCCTCGAGGCCCGCACCATTCCCGGCGTCGCCGAAATCATCACCGAGGCCGACGTCATCCGCGGCGTCGACACCACCTTCCGCCGCGTCACCGCCGTACTCCTCGCCGTCGCCGCCGTCCTCCTCTTCATCTCCTTCGTGCTCATCAACAACACCGTGAGCCTCTCAATCTACTCCCGGCGATTCATAATCCATACCATGCGCCTGGTAGGCGCCACCGCCGGCTTCATCCGCCGCCCCTTCGTGCTCGCCGGATGCCGCAACGGCCTCGTCGCCGGCCTCGCCGCCTGCGCCGTCCTCGCCGCCCTCCGCTTATGGGCCGGAGAGGCCGAGCCCGCCCTCGTGGCCGGAGCCTTGCCCTGGCCCACCGTCATGCCCGCAGTATTCGCCGGAGTCACCCTCCTCGGCGTCCTCCTCTGCGCCGCGGCATCCCTCTTCGCCACGTCCCGCCAGCTCCGCACATCCTACGACGAAATGTTCCTCAAATAATGAAAAAAGACGAAGAAACCCTCCGGCGCGAGTCCGCCGACGAAAAACCCCTCGGACGCCGCAACTTCATCGCCATGGCCCTCGCCGGCGCGATGATTGTCGTCGGATTCCTACTCATGCTCGGCCCCGCTAACGGCGCCGACGGCACCTTCAACCCCGACATCTTCAGCACACGCCGCATCGTCGTCGGCCCCGCCGTCGCCTTCCTCGGCTTCGCCGGTATGGCCGCCGCCATCATCTGCTCCTTCGGAGCCCGTAAACCCAAGTAACCCCCCTCTCTCTCACTTTCCGCAGTGGACATTATCACAGCCCTCATTCTCGGCATCGTCCAGGGCCTTGCCGAATACCTGCCCGTCAGCTCCTCGGGCCACCTCGAAATCTTTCGCCAGATTCTCGGCCTCCGCCTCGACGGCGCCGAAAGCCTCGAGTTCGACATCATCCTCCACGCCGCCACCGTCCTCAGCACCGTCGTGGTCCTCTGGCACGAACTCCGGCCCATGATCGTCAGCTTCTTCACCTTCCGCCGCGACGCCGCCTTCTGGTACGTCTGCCGCATCCTCGTATCCTGCATCCCCATCCTCATCGTCGGCCTCTGCTTCAAGGACGCCATCGAAGAATACCTCTTCGGCCAGGGCCTCAGCGTCGTAGGCTGGTGCCTCCTCATCACCGCCGGACTCCTCACCTTCGCCTACTTCTACCGCACCCGGCCCCTCGACGAGACCGCCCCCGGAGCCCTCAGACCCTACACCCCCCGCGACATCACCTACCGCGACGCCTTCATCATCGGCTGCGCCCAGGCCGTCGCCATCCTCCCAGGCCTCTCCCGCTCCGGCACCACCATCGCCACAGGTATCATCCTCGGCGACAAGCGCGAGGAAGTCGCACGCTTCTCCTTCCTCATGGTAATCATCCCCATCCTCGGAGAAGCCCTCCTCCAGCTCAAGGACATCCTCGGCTCCGAGGCCGCCGCAGCTGCCGCCGGAGCCCCCGACACCGCCATAGGCTGGGCTCCCCTCCTCGTAGGATTCCTCGCATCCTTCCTCGTAGGCTGCGCCGCCTGCAAGTGGATGCTCGCAATAGTCCGCAAAGGAAAACTCGTCTGGTTCGCCATCTACTGCCTCATCGTAGGCCTCATCTGCATCGCCAAAAACTACGGCCTATTCTAACGTAAATCGTATAAAACTTATAAATCTTATAAAACTTATAAAACTTATAAAACTTATAAATCTCATAAATCTCATAAATCTCATAAATCTCATAAATCTCATAATTCTTATAACTCCTATAATTCTTATATCCCAGTGAACTTCCTCTCCGGCGAACTTCTCTACATCGACAAGCCCCTGGGCTGGACCTCCTTCGACGCCGTCAAGCGCGTCCGCGGGGCCCTCTCCCGCCGTCTCCATATGCGCAAAATCAAAGTCGGCCACGCCGGCACCCTCGACCCCCTCGCCACTGGCGTAATTATCGTCTGCACCGGGCGCGCAACCAAGCGCATCGAGGAGCTCCAGGCCGGAACCAAAGAATACGTCGCCACAATAGCCCTCGGAGCAACCACTCCATCCTTCGACCGCGAGACCGAAATCGACGCAACATTCCCCACCGACCACATCACACGCCCCCTCGTCGAGGAGGCCCTCGCCAGCTTCCGCGGACGCATCGAACAGGTCCCCCCGGCATATTCCGCCTGCAAGGTCGAGGGGCGCCGCGCATACGAATACGTCCGCAACGGCGAAGACGTCGAACTCAAGCCCAAAGTCCTCGTAATCGACGAAATCGAACTCCTCGAATTCGCTCCCACCGAAATCACAATCCGCGTAGTGTGCAGCAAGGGCACCTACATCCGCGCCCTCGCCCGCGACATCGGCCTCGCCCTACACTCCGGAGCTCACCTCGCAGCTCTCCGCCGCACTCGCGTCGGCTCCGTCTCCGTCGACGACTGCCTCTCCCCCGCCCAGGTGGCCGAACTAATACGCTGCGTCGAAATCGAGATGCCTGAAAACGAATAAATTCCACTCTCTTAACCTTATCTCTCCCCTCACCCCGAATAAACCGTAAACCAAGAAATGAAACTATCACAATTCAACTTCGACCTGCCTCAGACGCTCATCGCCGACCACCCCCTGCCCGAGCGCGACAAGGCGCGCCTGATGGTCGTGAACCGTCAGACCGGCGAAATCTCTCACCACATCTTCAACGAGATTATCGACTTCTTCGACGAGGACGACGTGATGATTTTCAACAACACACGCGTGTTCCCGGCTCTGCTTTACGGTAACAAGGAAAAAACCGGCGCCCGCATCGAGGTCTTCCTCCTCCGCGAGCTCTCCGCCGAAAACAAGTTCTGGGACGTACTCGTCGAGCCCGCACGCAAAATCCGAATCGGAAACAAACTCTACTTCGGCGACGACGACTCCCTCGTGGCAGAAGTCATCGACAACACAACCTCCCGCGGGCGCACCCTCCGCTTCCTCTACGACGGCCCCCACGACGAGTTCAAGGCCGCCCTCTACGCCCTCGGTCACACCCCTCTCCCCCCGTATATCAGGCGCGAGCCCGAGCCCTGCGACCTCGAGGACTATCAGTGCATCTTCGCCGAGGTCGAAGGTGCCGTCGTCGCTCCCGGTGCCGGACTCCACTTCTCCCGCGAACTCCTCACACGCCTCGAAATCAAGGGCATAAAGCGAGCTAACATCACCATCCACAGCGGACTCGGCGTCTTCCGCGAAATCGACGTCGAGGACCTCACCAAGCACCGCATGGACTCCGAGCAGATGCTCGCCGACCAGCAGCTCGTCGACACCGTAAACGCCGCCAAGGACGAAGGACGCCGCGTCTGCGCAATCGGCACATCAGTCCTCCGCGCCGTCTCCTCCGCCGAGAGCATGGGCGGACACATGAAGACCTACGACGGCTGGACCAACAAATTCATCTTCCCCCCCTACGACTTCAACGTCTGCACCCAGCTCCTCACCAACTTCCACATGCCGTACTCCACCATGCTCATGATGGTGGCCGCATTCGGCGGATACAGGAACGTGATGAACGCATACGACGAGGCAATCTCCGAAAAATACCGCTTCGGCGTCTACGGCGACGCAATGCTCATAATCTGATCTCACCCCGGGGCCCGTCACCGGGCCCCGGGGCTACAACTATAAGACTTATAAATCTTATAAGTCTTATAAATCTTATAAGTCTTATAAATCTTATAAGTCTCGACTCTAAATTCTAAACTTCGCCTGCGCGCCGTCAGGCGCGCAGGCGAAACACCCTCACCCCCGTCCACTGATGGTTCCGCTTTAGGAAATCCTTCAGCGGCAGCTCCGAGACAACGACCTTCCCCGCCGACTGCGAGGCGTGCAACACGTGCCATTCCCCTCCCTCGCGGACAAGAATACCCATGTGCGTCACGTCCAGGTCCTTCATCCCCGACACGAAAGCGAGAATGTCCCCCTCCCGCAGCGCCCCGAGAATCTTCTTGTCAGACAGATCGCCCGTCCGCAGATACGGAAAACGGTGGTTGCGGTAGCCGTATTCGATTTTACGCATGCGCTCGTACTGCGCCGAGTCCGCCAGGGCAGGGTAGGCCTCCCGGTGCCGCGTCATATAGTCTATCGACCGCACGATCCATGCGTTCCGAGGCATCAGCAGAGTCGCGTCCGACAGAGTTCCCTTGTGGATGTTGTCCGTCCCCCAGTCCGCTATGTAGTGCAGACGCGAGGCATAGCCGTTAACCTCCCCGTTGCGGTAGCGCAGCCTCCGCAGATTGTACAGAAAGTCGCGCCACGACGTCCGACCCTCCCCAAGAGTCACCGCAAGCGCCGCCGCCGTCTCCGCGAAAGTCGTGCAGTCGAGCTCGTCCAGATTCACTGTCAGAGCCTCCCCCTCGCCATCCGGAGCCTCCAGAGTGTGCGCCACATAGGGCGTCCCCAGGAATTTCCTGGCGAAAAATGCCACCCGCGTTCCCGCGTCGGCTCCCGTACCGAGCGTCCGCTCTCCCTCGACGAGAAGAGAGTTGAGCCTTGCCGTGTCCGTCGCCTCGTTGTGGAAGCGAGTCTCCAGAGGATTGCTCCCCGGCGCCGCCAGCGGCAGAACCGCCATCAGAAGAATCAGAAGCCCCCTCATTGCCGGTTCAGCAGTATTGCGCCGATTACCCCCGGAACCCAGCCGCAGAGAGTCAGCAGAAAAACAAGTATCACACTCCCGCAGCCCCGGTCAAGAACCGCCAGCGGTGGAAAAATTATGCACAGTATAACTCGAAAAATCGACATAGTAAACCACTTTGTTTTTCTATGACAAAGTTACTCATAAATCCCCGGATTAGCCCGCGGACGAACTTATTTTATATTTATTTTACAAGCCGCTGCGCCTGCTTTGACGATGTAATTGCCGGGCGGGCAGGCGAACTCCAGGGTCTCCGACCCTCTCTCGGATGCAATCAGGCGCCCCTGCATGTCGAACACATCCACGGTCGTCTGTCCGCTGAGGCCGTCAACGCGCACGACACCGCCGTCCACCGTTATTTTCAGGCTGTCCGGGCCCTTTGCAGCCGTGATACCAGAGAAATCCTTCTCGTAGATTTTGCCCGCGAACTTCTCCCATCCCGTGGCGTTTTCAAACTCCTCCTTCATTCCGAGGGGCACGTAGAGCTTCACGTCGGGGTTGCGCTCGGGCGAATAGGAGATGCTGTACTCGTCTCGGCAGTAAGGCACCGAGGTGCACACCACGTTGAGAGCCGCGCATCAGCGACACCGCGCTGCGGCTCGGCCGCGACTCCGAGGAAGATTTCTACCCCCTCCTCTCCTCCCTCCTGCTTTCCTGACCCCATATTGAGTTATCCTGCGTAGATGACAATGGGAAGATTAATGCCAGGGGCCGTGTCGTGACGGCCTCTGGCATTATGCTAAGTGAGTTCAGGATGTGGGGAGATCAGTATTCGCCCTGATCGCCCTCTCTGTTGTAGATGTGTCCGGAAACGAAGTTTAAGTCAGCGGTCTTCTTGCCGTTGCCGTTGTTGAACACAAGGCCGGTCGTACCCTCCGGGCAGGTGAATGAAAAGACATTGTTACCGACGGGCTGCATGTCCTTCCCGGGCCATGAGGAGGCCTCTGTGCCGCCCCAGTAGTGAACCTTGACCGTGCTCCAGTTGGCCGACGAGTTGTCGAAATAGATGGTGTTGTCGGGCACCGGCGGAACCGGTGGCGTGTCGGTCTTCGTGTAGGTGAAGCTCTGGTTGCGGTGGCCGTTGGCGTTGGCTGTGTAGGTGTGGACGGTCGTCGTCTTGTCGAGCGTGATGGGAGCCGTGTAGAGCGCCGACGAGGCTGTGGCCGGGCCGTCGAGCGAATAGCGGATCTGGCTGCCGTCGCTGTTGGTGAGCTTCACAGTGAGCGTCGAGCTGAAAGTCGCGCCCGAAGCAGGGTCGGCCGTGACGGTCGGTGCCTGGGGAGTCGGCGGAGTGATCTGGCCGATCTGGCCGAAAGGCTCGATGAGCAGCACGGGTCCGGAGGCCGTCATCGTCACCTTGCCGGCGGAGACGGTGGCCGAGTTCTGAGTGTTATAGCCGTCCATCACCTTGGCGCCCTCGGCGAATGCCGAGCCGACGTTCACCGTGTAGCTCCGTCCGGCCTGGGTGTTGAGCTTGATTACTACGGCGTTCGAATAGTCGCCGTCGGTGAACGTGCGGGCGTACGTGTCGCCGCCAAGGTTGGTCTGCCGGCCTCCGCCCACGGCGGGATTGCGGCGGCGGAACTGGCCGATCTTCTGCCAGTGGAGATTGTCGGCGTTGTCGACGGCATCCCAGTTGAAGTCGGAGCGCGTGGCCATCGACTGGTCGCCGCAGCCGCTCATCATCGGGCGCGAGGTCTCGTCGCCATAATAGATTTGCGCGCCGCCGGGGCAGAGCAGCAGCATCGTGGCCACCTTCTTCTGGTCGCCGAGGCGGTGGAGGCCCGTGTCGTGCGAGCTGACGTAGTTGAGCACCTGCCGGCCGTTAGAGCCGTTGCAGAAGTTGGAGTAATATTCCCAGTCGCCGGTGCTCGGCGTGCGTCCGGTGCTGCCCTCCGACGAATTGAAGGCGAAGTTGATCATCGAGTCGAAGCCGCCTTGGGTGAAATATCCCGTGTCGCCGTGCTCCCAACCGAAGCACTCGCCCGTCATCCAGAAGGCGTCGGTCCAGCCCTTTGCGTAGCTGTCGGCGCGCGAGCTGTTGCGCCATGCGGTCAGGGCCGCGTTGCAGGCCTCCTTGAGCTGCTTCCAGCGGGAGAGCTCGACGTGCTTGGCCGTGTCGCAGCGGAAGCCGTCGATACCGAACTCCTCGACCCATCCGGCGAGCCAGTGGATGATGTAGTCGGCGGGCGAGCCGGCGTTGTCGCAGCGCCATGAGTCAAGGTTGGGTAGGCGGTAGTCGAGATAGTCGCCGCTGTTTTCCTGCTGCCATTTCATCTTCAGGAATGGAGGGATTGCAACCGACGCCGTCTTCTCGGTCACCACGTCGGGGAGTCCCGCAAGGCTCTGGGTGTAGTTGTCGCCGCCGGCGGGCGCGAAACCGGCGCCGGCGGCCCAGCTGCGGTCGCCGAAGGCGCGCACCCACTGGCTCCACCAGTTGCCCCACTTGCCCTGGCTGTCGGCGTTGAACGACACGGCGTTGTCAGTGCTCCACATGGTGTATTTGCCGCTCGAGGGCATCCAGCCGGCCGTGGGCGTGCCGTTGAAGTTGCCGAAGTCATAATCGACGCAGTCGTCGAGGGTGCAGTAGCCTGTGTGGTTGAGTACGATGTCCATCACCACGCGTATGCCGCGCCTATGGGCCTCGGTGACGAACTCGCGGAACTCCTCGACGGTGCCCATGTTGCGGTCTATGTATGTCCAGTCGAGGGCATAGTATCCATGGAAGGCATAGTGGGGGAACTGGTCGTTCTTGCCGCCCGTCCAGCCGTGCATCTGCTCGTAGGGGGCGGTGATCCAGATGGCGTTGACGCCGAGTTTGTCGAGGTAGTCGAGCTTCTGTGTCAGACCCTTGATGTCGCCGCCGTGGAATGTGGCGTAGTCGGGGAGATTGCCGCGGCGCAGGCTGCGATTGAGGATTAAAGATAGTTAATCCGACATACAAGACATTCAGTCAGTTAGGCTGTAACTCACCGATAAAAAGGTGGTTACAGCCTAACTTGCGATTAGGGGGTTCGTACACTTGACCGCACAAATTGAGCCAAATGAACGGTATTGTTGACCAATAGTTGACCATATTTCAGAGGCCTGTTTACCAAGTGTTGACCAAATGTTTACCATCGCAAGTTAGTGAGAATCAGAGAAATATTAACCATTAAATAAACATCAATATGGCAAACTTTAAGGCGTGTGTACGCCGCCCCCGTAAGGATGGATTTTGGCAGGTCTATATCAGAGTGACCCATAGACGAAGTGTCGGATTCATCAAGACAGACAAGATGGTCACGAAAAAAGAGCTGACCAAGGAGAACGAGATAAAGGACCCGTTTGTGCAGAGACACTGCGCAGACCTTATTATCCGATACAACTCCTTGCTCAATACTAAGGAGTATCACGGATGGACCGTCAATCAAGTTATCGACTATCTGACCACAGAAAGCGATGACATCTGTTTCAGTGATTATGCGAGAATCCACATTGACCGCATGAAGAATCGCGGTCAGGAGCGCAACTCTCGCAACTACAAGTACGCAATCGGTAGCCTCGAACTTTATCTCGGTACCAATCAAGTGATGTTTTCACAGCTCACCTCGGCTGTGGTCAATAACTGGATTAAGACCTTGTCCGGCACCAAAAGAGCAAAGGAGCAGTACCCTGTGTGTCTGCGGCAGGTATTCAGAGCTGCCATCGAGGAGTTCAACGACTACGATACCGGTGTTCTTCGCATCAAGACAAACCCTTGGATAAAGGTGAAGATACCCGGAGCAGACAGCACAACAAAACGCGCAATCTCCCCTGAGGCTTGCCGTGAGTTTTTTGCGGCTCCACTTCCGGAAACGAAGCAGGTAGAGCCACTGTCTGAACTTGGTAGAGATGTTGCCATGTTGGTATTATGCCTTGGTGGCATCAATACCGTTGACCTCTACAACCTCAAAAAGGAGGACTACCGGAATGGCTGTATCTGCTACAACAGAGCCAAAACAAAGGGAAGCCGCAGAGACCACGCATATATAGAAATGCGTGTTGAGCCGGTATTGCTCCCCTTGTTCGAGAAGTACAAAGCGGAAGATGATGACCCGTATCTTTTCAACTTCCATAAACGCTTCTCGACATCAGACAGCCTTAATGCAAATGTCAACACTGGCATTAAGCAAATGTGCAAGAGCATGGGCATGAAGAAAGAAAATTACTACTGCGTTTATACGTTCCGCCATACTTGGGGAACGGTGGCGCAGAACGATTGTGGAGCCACAATAGCTGAGGTAGGCTTCGCAATGAACCATAGCCACGGGCACACCGTGACCAGAGGCTATCTGAAAATAGACTTCACCCCCGCTTGGGAACTGAACGCTAAAGTCATTGACTTTATCCTGTTCAGCAAGAAACGAAGCAAGCAAGGGATAGCTAAAGATATAGATGAGCCGGAAGATAAACTCTTCCGACTCTCTCCTAAGATGATGGTCTATGCCCGTGCTTACTACAAAGGTGAAGTCCTTGCTGAGATTACCGACATAGGATTCGGTACCGTTGATGCAGTAATTTCGGCATTGGTCGAAAAACTGCCCGAAACTATCCCGACTCGTGCAGCTGTTCAGTTCCGCATCAAAAACGTTGATTCCGGTCGAGAAGCCGTCTATGAGCGCACAAAAGGCAAAGGCTTTTAGTCCTCGACAATCGGGTAGAAAACGCCTTTAAGTAACTGCGACATTCCGTTCTCTGTGAATGTCGCAGTTATTTTTTCACAGATGTAGCGTTTGCCTCGAATGAGGAAAACAGAGCGCACATCGGGGATATTGTCAGCGAGGAACTTAAAGGTCGTTTTCATCTTCGGCTCAATCTTGTGCATAATCTGGCCGCGCTTGATTTTGCGGTCGTTTATGCGCAGGGAGAAGTGAACGTAAGCGAAGTTACTCCAATCGTCGGCTATCGCGATGTCCTCGACATTGGGATAAGGGAGATGGCTGCCAACAAAATGGTTGGATCCATCGAACCAGCCGACATAAATGCGGTCGTAGTATTCAGCCTTTTTCTCCTTCTCCCCCGCTTCGAGAGAGGAAAGTGATATAGTCTTTGCAAAAGGATATTTGCTCTCATCCTCTCCGGTAGAAGATGTGTCTTCGTCGTAAGCGGAGAAGGAAAGAAAAAGCACACGACCATATTTGTTATCGGTATCGTCTATCCATGCCGGAACGAACTCAATCTCCACCTGATCGGCGTCTTCATCGTCATTAACGATACGACCGCCAAAGAGATTGACGGGTTGCAGTCGGCACTTATACTCAAAAATGAGTCTGCCCAAATTGAAATCGAAAGTAACCGCCTTGCGACTGATAGGCCACACGATGAAATAGGCATCGCAATCGGCGGCATAGAGAATTTTGTCGCGGTTGCTGTTGCGTTGGTGTGAACCGCTCCACGTTGCGAGCCAACGGTTGGCGTTAAGCAATTCAGTCATTGAATTGTAGCGCACAACGCGGTTCTGCCAGCCCTTGATGAACCAGTCGCACGAGTAGAACTTCCACATTTCGTGGTCGCAGTCTTTATAGACAAGATTCTTCGATTCCAGATACTCGCAGTTTTCTTCATCGACCTTGACCTCGGTAGAGTGTTCTTCGACCACGTCTTCAAGACACACCGGGCGTTTATCGGCAAGAGTGGCTTGTGTAAAGGCAAACGTGATGCGTCTGCCTCTGTGGTCAAAGTCGAACTCTCCGCCGAGGAACAATTCAAGTTTCTCGAAGTATTCCTCGACCGTCCAATGCGGCAGAGCATTGGCAAAAGCGGGCATATACCACGCATGAGGGAGAGTGTTACAGATGAGAAGATACTTGTATTCTTCCACTTCCTCCCATTTGGAGAAGTCGTAGGAATACCCACCTCCGGGCAGGGCCTCGCATATCTTCTTTGTGATGTAAAGAAGATAAGGCTGCCACGACAAACCGGTGGTATCGCTGCTCCACTCGAAATGCGAGCGACCCTGCGCAGCATTGTCAACGACATGCTCCGCCTTGTTCTGAATGTTGCCCGAATAGTCGTTAACCCACGGCAGGGCAACATACTTGCACCCTGAATATTCCGGGTACCAGGCATTGGAGGGCGTGATGGAGGATTTGCTTGTCGTTGGGGGTGCCCCAAGGTCAAGCTCGTTGATATAGACCTTATCGAAGGTCTTGTCAAAATTCTGCTCGCTTCTGCCCTCCAAAAACTGGGTCTTTACCTCAGTTTCGGATATTTCGGTGATAGTGATTGAGCCGAACTTGTAGAAGCCCTTGTCTCTTATCTCGCAGTCGAAGATAACCTTTTGCGCCACGACATCGGCACGATTGATGTGGCCGAAGATAGCGATGTTTTCTGGGCAACCTTTCAGCGGAAAGGTGATTGTGAGGGTGTAGCCATCACTGCCTGAAAACAAGCGGTTCTCACTGACATACTCAAACGATGTGCCCTTCTTCAGGGCCGCGAGTTTGTTGTTGACGTAGATGTGCATTATTTCTTGGATTTAGGGGATTTATTTTTCATCAATCTGTCGTACTCGTCCTGTGCCTGTTGTATGCCGTGATCGCCGGAGACGGTGTTCACGGTAACGAACGGCTCGTTCAGTCTTGAATCGAGACGGTCAAGCACGGCGACGATTCTTTCGCCCGAGGGAGCGGGCGTAGAAGCATAGGTGTTGTTCACCACGGTTGGGGCCTGAGGCTGTGCCGCCAGGACTGCGGGAGCAGTAATCGTGCGCGACACATCGGCGGCAGTGATAGAGCCGATTGTGTTGGTGCGCTGCGCATAGTCAAGAGCCTCCAACAATGGGCGGGTTCGGGGATTATTGACAAGTCGCTGAGAGGCGACCCATTCCCCTTTGTGAACAACACCTGCCACTTCATCAGGCTTACCCTCCGGGGTAAAGCCACCGGTCATATAGCCCTGCGCCTCGGAAGCCTGTTGCTGCTTCTTGATGGTCGCGATTTGGATTGCACCTGCGGCCACGGCCATCGCCGCCGCGATAGGTGCAAGGATATAACCGATTACAGGCACCTGCGCCGCAGAGCCGTAGGCGTTGAGCGCATTGGTAGCCGTCTGCGCAACTGCCTGAATGACTTGCATGGCAAACTGTTTACGCGAGGCATCCGACTTGATTTTGGCAATCTCCTTTTCTTTCTGCTTCTCGGCTTTCTTGACGCGATAAGAGTTGCCCTCGGCAAGCTCTATTTCGCGGTCATATTTCTTCTCGGTCTTTGCAATCTCAATATCTGCACAGGCTTGCATATATGCCGAAGCCTGCTGCATACCGGCACTCATGACAGCAAAGACCGAAGAAGCGAGAGCGGCAAGGCGAGTAGCCCAGTTGCCGCCATCTTCCTCCGTGGCGTCGAAGAAATTCTGCCACGCCTCGTAGATGTCGAGAAGCTGATTGGTTTCGGTAGAACCGAACTGACGGATGCCGTCGAGCGACTTCTTGCGATAGTTGCGCTCGATACGAGCCTTGGCTTCCTCGTACTGCTTCTTGTCGATGATGCCCTGGTCATAGAGCGACTTGATAACCTCCATGTCGCGTTTCATCGCAAGAGACTGCTGTTCCGCCGATCCGGACTGCGGTTTGGCGGACTCAGGCATATATTCTGTGGCGTACTTCTTTTTGAGGTCGGCCTTGGCACGTTGATACTCGTCCTCGGATATCAACTGTTTCTGATGGGCTTCCTCCAAAAGGTAGAGTTCGAGTTTGAGCCTTTGCGAAGCCTCCTGATACTCGTACCGCTTCTTCCACTCGACGATGCGCTGAGCCAAAAGTTTCTGACGGCGAAGCTGCTCCGCGCTCTCGGTCTGTTCAATCTGCACCTGATAGTTGTGCCATTCCTCGGAAGCCTGATTGTAGGCAGCTTGCATCTTTTTGAGATATTTGACTTTTATCTCGAAAAGTTTCTGCTGTAAGGCTTCCTCCTTGCCGTAGAGCGCATTGCCGGGCGTGTAGAAGTCCATCTGCGCCTGTGTTTCCTCCGCGGACTGCATACGCTTGGCTTCCTCGACTTTGAGGGCTGCGTTCTTTTTGAGCCATTCGGCTTCATACTCGGCTTTCTTCTTCAAGAGCTCCTGATAGTCCTCGTCCTCGGTGAGATTGAACCGTTTATACACGTCCTCCCGGTCGGTATAATATTTCAGTTCAAGCTCATGCTTGCGAAGAAGGAAGTCGGTCCAGGACTTCAAGCCCGCGGAATAGTCGCTGACATTCTGCGCCGTATCGCTCTCCCAAGTGCCTTTGGCACCTTGCAGAGCCTCCTTGAAGTCCTTGCGAGCCTTAATCTGAGCACGTTTCTCGGCGGCTTCACGCGCCTTGCGGTCTTTGTCGGATTCATACGGAGTATAATCATCGAGAGTGAAGTCGGGATTACCTGCGACCGGGTCAACATTCGGAGTTTCAAGCACCGAAAGTCGGGCGCGGGCTTCGTCGAGAAATTCCTTGACCTCGGCGGCGGTCATCGTGCGTGTAGTCGGATTGGGTTTATCCAGTCCGAGCACGATAGTACCGCCCTGATTGGCATTAGCCTTTTCTTCGAGATAAGGGATAATGCGCTTCAATTCCGTGGTCGAGTAAGTGGCAAGCGGATTCTGCTCGCGCTCTATCTGGTCGATGGCGGCCATAGTTTCGTCATACTCCGTCTGATGGCTGATCATTTCGTTAACAAGGTTAACCGGATGGTCAGTCATTCCGTTAGCGTCCCACAAATTACCCTTGATGGCCTGTAACTCCGTTACAAGGTCAGCCGATAGTGTGCCGGTGGTTTCCAACTGGTACACGACGGAATTTGTGATGCGGACGGCATCTTTGAGCGACTTGCCCTCGTCGAGAAGCGACTGCTGGAGTTTCTTGGCGAGGTCTTTGAACGATTCGCGGTGCGTTTCGTCGGCGGTCTCGCGGGCGGTCTGAATTGACCGCTCCTTTGCGGCGATACGCGCGGCGGCGGCAAGGCGGTTGTAAGCGGCGGCAAGGTTTGTTATCTCTCCGCGCTCGTTGATAAGCCCTTTGAGATACTTGCCGTACTGCTTGATAATCTCGTCCTTGACGTTTTTATACTCCTTCGTGCCTTTCTTGGCGGCTTCGAGTTTACCCATCAGGGTATCAATGGTGCGCATCTCCTTTTGGAGTTCTTCGGTATAAGTAGCGGCTGTGTTCCGGGCTTCGCGCATCTTCTTCGTATATTCCGAAGTCCTGTCAACGAGCGACTTGATGGCGATAACGACTGCGGCAATGACCGAAAGGATAAGCCCGAATGGGTTTGCTTTGACAACGGTATTGAGAAGGCGCATGGCGTGAGTCGCCGCGCCTACGCCCTGCGTAAAGGCGATCACAGCGATACGTCCGAGGATTATGGCCGTGCGGTATGCGGTCATAATGGCTTTGCCTACACCGAGGACTGCGTGCCATGCCACCGTTGCGGTCTTGACGAGAAGTAGCCACGAGTAATATGCGCTGATTACCACGATAATATTGCCGATAGCCTTTCGATGCTCGATAAGGAAGCTGACAATCACGTTGAGCACGCGCATGAAAGCCGACGACGAGGTGTAGATGTGCCGCATAAGCGGGTACAGCTTCTCGCCGAGTTCGATTGCAAGTTCGCCCACACGCTTGCGGGCCTTGTCAATCTCGGCTTGCACCGTATTGTTGAAGATGGCATACTCGTTGGAGGCCGAAGTTCCTTCACGGAACGCCTCGGAAGCCTCGCCCAACTGCCATTTGAGGAAGTCAAGGTGAGAAGAAAGGTTGGAAAGAACCGAGGACACACGGGCACCGTCCAGTCCGAGGTCTTGAAACAGTGGCGACAGCACGGCGAGAGCCTTGTCCTCGCCCAGTCTGCCGAGGGCTTCGAGAAACATCATCACGCCCTGCGTGGTGCTTTTGTTCAGTGTTTCGATGAAGGTATTTGTTTCAAGTCCGACCTTTTGAGCCATCTCCGCAGGTTTCTTGAACAATTCCATAATGGTACGCTGTAAAGCCGTTGCCGACATCTCCACCTTTTGACCGTGAGCGTCAAGAGTGGCGGCAAAAGCCATAATTTCAGGAATTGTCATTTTCGCTGTGGACCCGATGCCGGCCATTCGTTGTGCAAATTCCACAATGAAAGGTTTGGCGGCGGTACAGTTCTGCGATAGATTGTTGACCGTTGAGCCAATTTTAAGCATAGCGTCGCGGACACCATACATCTGCTCCATACCGAAAATGTTGGATAGTTTGGCGATGGTCTGTGTGGCACCCTCGCCGAGGTCAACGAGAGCCACGTTGATAATAGAGGCGGCTTCGACATACTCCTTGACCGAGGCAACGGTATTGTAGCCGAGGCGACCGCCCTCCTGGGCGAGAAGGTTCAACTGCTCGCGGGCAAGACGAGTGTCCATGCCCTTGAAGATCTCGTTGAGTTCTTCAACCTCGGCGGCGGTCATTCGGGTGTACTTGATGGTGTTCGCCATCTGTTCCTCCATATCGGCGTATGACTGGACCGCTTTGCGTCCGGCCATCACAAGCCCGGTCACGGCGGCGGCAAAAGCCATAATCGCTGTCTGCGCATTATTGAGCCACGTGTTCATCCTCGACCACAAGGATTTTTGTGTGGCGAGAGTGGCGTTGACCTTTTGCAGTTCCGCCTTGACACGTTGAATTTTGGCAACTTGCGCGTCCCACGCGGCGGTGCCGCGCTGAATGCCGTTGAGTTGCTGTTGGAGAAGTTTAAGGGCTTTGTTCAGTTCCTTGGGCGAAGCCTTGTCGAGCCGACGGAGAGTTTGGTCGACGGAAGCCGACGAGCCTTTAAGCTGCTCCATCATCCGCTGTGTGGATTTAAGCTCACGCTGGAGTTTCTTCATCGTGGCTTTATCTCCGGCAGTGGCGGCTTTCGCTATCTGTTTCTCCAGACGGCGGGCATCCTTTTCGAGTTGAGTAAGCATCTTCTGTGCTTGCTTGCCGTTGACGGAAAGGATGACATTGGCGGTAGATGTATAATTAGCCATAATTCCTTGGTTTTGAATTCGATATTTGTAGGTGTTCCCTGCAAATATCGCCACGGCTTTTCGTACTGGAAAAGACGTACAGGGTTGGTGTCGGGCAGGATACAGGGCCGACATTGGGCGTACTGTCGTAGGAGGAACTGCCTCGACGGGAGGGTGCCGGGAAGGAACGAACCGGCCTTGATTGTGATGGGCGGCTGCCAGCCGATGGGCCCCGTTGAAATCAAGCCTTAAAAATTTGACTTTCAGGCAAATTTGGCATCTCGCGCTGGTCCCGTTCTACAAATATCTTCGATTTGTAGCGGGTTGCGAGATGCAACGACCGAAGAATGAGGGAGTTGGGGGTTACGGGGGCTTGCCCCCGTAGGGGCTTTGCACACCCCCCACCGCGCTGAACGTCATTTTTGCGCTCCCCCCCCTCTCGCCCCCTCGGAATATGCAGAGCCACCCCCACCGATGCGCGGTAAAATCGCTGCCGTGCGCGTGGAAATTCCGCTCGCGGATTTCAACGCACACGACAGCACCACTCTCCCTTGACGCAGATACACCTATCAAGTCGAGGGGCTGAATGTGGCGATGGGCGGTGATGACGATGTTGCGCGAAACGGAGGTGAGACAGCCAAAGGAGCGTTGGCGGCTTGGAGTGAACAGCGCAGAGGGGTGTCGGTTGACGCAGTCCACCGACAGGCTATCTCTTAATCCGCTTGCGGTTTGAGAGTTAGCCGACCCCTCCGCGCCGTGAGCCGGAGGCCACTCGAAGTTGATATAAGCGGTTGGCCGTCTGCCGAAGTGTAGTGAGTGCATCGGCGTATCGCCCATCGGGGCCTGGGGAGCCGACGAAGGAGGCGTGGGGTTATGCGTCGCAGACGATGAATGAGGGAAGCCGACGGACTGAATGGCAAGGGCAACATCCTCTATGGGTGGGAGGAACGTGGAGATTGGCGGCTCGCGCCGACCGGAGGATGGAGAGCAGCGGCACGGCATCGACGAGCCGGAAAAGCAAGCGGAGGTTTCGGGTTGACAGCGGAACGGAAGCGGGCTGACACCGTAGGCTTGCCGGAGGTGTCGGGGATAGCGAGAGTGTAGCCGTCAAAGATAGTTTGTAACCATAGGTGCAGACATACGCGCCCGACACCGTGACGAAGGAGCGGTGTCGGGGGAAAGCGGAGGGCAAGCCGGAGGGCGCAATCTATCGACCCGAAGGCCGAAGCGTTCTTTATTCACAGCGGAGAGAAGCGCAGCCGTGAACAAAGATGCTCGGGGTCGGCGATGACTGGGGACGCAAATGACTGACGGAGGGAGTGTTCGTTAAGACGGCAATCTCCACATTCCGGGTAGGGTCGATAACATTGCCCTTGACATCGGCCGGCGTCGTATAATCCTCTCTGCCCTTGGGCGTGATATAAGCGTAGCGCGGCGTCGCAGACGATAGACGAAGGTAGCCGTGTGCGTCAGAATGTCGGCGGCTTCATCCTCTATGGGTGGGAGGAACGTGGCTTGAAGTGTGGCATCCGTGCGATTGAAGGAGGGAACGCAGCAGCCCGGCGTTGGCGGCTCGGAAAAGCAAGCGGAGGTTTCCGGGTTGACAATGTAACGTAGCGCACCGACACCGTAGGCTCGCCGGAGGTGTCGGTGAGGCAAGCGGAGTGGAATCGGCAAAGATAGTTTGTAACCAAAGGGAGCGACCCCGTAGTGAACCCGCAGCGAGCGAGGGAAGTCACGGAGGGATGGAGAGACCGGCGGGAGCAATCTATCGCCCCGGAAGGCCGAAGCGGTCTTTATTCACAGCGGAGAGAAGCGCAGCCGTGAACAAAGATGCTCGGAGCAGACAATGTATTGGGATGCAAGCGACCGACGTAATGAGCGGTCAAATGCCATTGCGAGAGCCACATTCCGGGTGGGGCCGAAACATAAGCCGACGATATTCCGCTCACGGCGATAAATCCTCTCTGCCCCATCGGGGCGTGTAACATAGTGCCACCGGCTAAAACACCGTGCGTTCATCAGTCCTCTTTCGGGTGGGAGGATGGTGGCGAATAGCGGCAGTGTGCCGATTGGAGGACGGAGCGCAGATGCCTGTCCTTACGTGTCGGAAAAGCAAGCGGAGGTTTCGGGTTGACTGCGGAGTGAAGCGGGCCAACACCACGACGAAGGAGTGGTGTCGGCGGAAAGCGAGAACGTAGCCGTCAAAGATAGTGTGAATGCCTTGGGAGCCACGAATGGAGAGCCGGGAGTTTACGGAGGCTCGGAATGACCCTGACGGAACTGCCCTGCGGGGCTTGTGGAGGAAGGGACGTGAGCGGAAAGGTATGTCACTCTATCGCCCCGAAAACCGAAGCGGTCGTTAGTCGTAAGTGGAGCAAGGCATAACCTACGACCAACGATGCTCGGACTTGGAAGGATGTAGGCAGCAAACGGAGAACGTATTGAGGTCAGTATGGCCGACATTCGCCACCAGCCGGGCGGGTCTGAAAAGATGAACGTACAAACAAAACGAGCTACCCTCACGGGCAACTCGCCTTGCAACTTATGAAAAAACTTCTACTCTGCGCGTGTTGAATGTCAGCGTTTTCGATAGAAAACGTAGATTAGGCAGCCTATCACAAGTATTGTGATGATGGCTACTGCCGTGCCGTTAGGCGGATTATAGAGGCGCGTTGTGGCGGTGTGTTCCGTCGAAGCCTCGGCAGCGGATTTCTTATACGCTACCGTATCGAGCTGATTGTAGGCTTCGACTTGATTTCTCTGAACACGCCGCTGATCTATGACGCGCCCCTTTGTGGCTTTCAGCCGAATAACCTCCGGCTTCTCGGCGTATGCCGTCGGACGCTCTACTTGGACTTCGAGGGTGTCGAAGTCGAAAGATGTAGAGCGCATCAGTGAGTCAATCGTGGCGATTGTGCGGTGATGCTCCGACCGGGCGACTGAATCGACTGCGAGGGATTTATCCTGTTGCAGTTCCTTGTGGGAGCGGCACGAGGTTATGAGTGCCAGCGCAAGGAGAAGAATCAGCGACCGCATAGCTCCGGCTCTTTTTGGACGTTGAACGAAGGGCAAGCCTTGGCAGCGAACTCGTTGTGTCCGTGGACGGATGCCGACGGATAGCTCGCCTTTAACTCGGCAACGAGTTTGATAAGCGCGGCCTTCTGCGCTTCGGTGCGAGTGTCCTTCGGCGTTTTACCGTCTGCGGCACAGCCACCTATCAGGCAGATACCGATAGAGTGAGCGTTCTGCCCCGTAGTGTGCGCACCGACCTGCTCGATGGGTCTGCCCTTGTGGATAGAGCCGTCGCGGTAGATGACGATGTGATAGCCTATGTCGGAGAAGCCGCGGGCAAGATGCCACTGGCGGATTTGCTCGACAGTAAAATCCTTCCCCTCCGGCGTAGCCGAGCAATGGAGGATTATCTTGTCGATGCGGCGAGTGTTCGGTAACGAACCGATGCCCAGAGCCGCCCAGGTCTTCGGACCGACTATGCCATCGACAGCGAGACCGTGGGATTTTTGGAAGTCGCGCACCGCCTCGTCGGTGATCGCGCCAAAAATGCCGTCTGCGATAAGGTTGAGCTTCCGTTGCAGGGTTGCGACCGCGTCGCCCCTGCTTCCTTTCTTAATGGTTGTCATGTTCTTGTGGATTATGAGATTGATTTTGGCTATCGGACGGGCGGTGCCCGTACTGATAGTGATACTTCATGCCGAACACTGCCCCCGCGAAAGTCAGAATCTCGCCGAAGGCGACAAGGACAGAATTATGGATTTCGCCGGGGGGCGGCACACAAAATCCGGCAATGAGCAGACCGCAGCCAACGACAATCAGGAGGACGGCGGCAAGCAACTGAACAGTTGGTTTCTTGCCTGGCAAGCGTCCAGAGGACGATGAGTGTTTGCGAATTTCCATATAAAATGTGAGTTAAACTGTTGTGTATGTGGAGAATTATTTGTAACTTTGCGTTGAAAGACAAGTTTATTTCACGCTACCAAAACCGGACACCTCTCAACGAATGTAAAGCCAAGCTAATGTACCCGAATACCTCTGCAACCAAGTAAAAACAAGCTCATATAAACCGGATACCTCTCGACGATGTGAAACCAAGCTAAGTGAACCGTGTACCTCTGTCAGATGCGGGATAGCATTTCCCTTTTGGGCTATCTGTGTCGAAGTATGTGTGATAGCACTCCCCGCGATTTCTGTCGGGCTATCAGGAAGAAGTTTAATGGATAGCATTCCCCTTGCGGTCTTTACCGCAAGGGCTATCTTTTTTATGGAGCTACGCTCCATCGATTTCGGCTGCGCTCGGCATAGCCGGAGCAAGCTCCGCTCTGCGCTCACTGGCACGAAATGTTTAGGGTTTACTTCCCGAAGTGCCATGACTTGGTGGATGGATTGTAGATAAGCGAGAACTCGGCGAGCGAGCTTACGAGGTTTGCCGTGGTAATGAGCGAGCGGCCCGGCATGATTTTCTTGGCGAATCCGATAGCGAAGCGCAGTCTGATCATGCGGTGCTTCTTGGCGGTGCTCTTGCGGTCAACGAGTTTGACCGACGAGCGCCCCCACCCGAAGGTCGGTGTGCCGTCCTTGCGGGTGAAGCTCGTAACGAGCGTGTCAGGAGCCGAGGAATATCCGATGGCTTTCTGACTCTGATGCGAGTGCGGATTTGTGGAGAAGGAGATTATGTTGTCCGAGGCGATGGATATGGAATAGACAGAGCCGTAAAGGTTCCATCCTTTGCGGACGGCACAATATTTCTTCTGCTGGGCACCGGCTTCGAGTGCAACTTTGTCGCCCCACTGGTTGCGCTTGCGCGTGAGCCGGAAAAGGTAAGGAACGTAACCGTCGGCTATGAGCTGCTGCGCACCCAACATCCGAAGTTTTCCTGCCTGGACTGTTACTTGGATTTGGGCGCTGTTATACAAGCCCTTGTTCCCCTCGGTCAAGCCGAGTTTGGCTTGAACCGTTTCGAGAATTTTTTGAATATCGGCGACGGCACGTCGGGCGTTGTTAAGGTCAGTAACCTGTTGCGCCCGCATTGCCCCGGCTCGTTCGGTAGTCGCCTGTTGTATGAAAAGATGGTTTGTGGCATTGCCGATAGAGCCGTTGCCGAGGTCAACGGTCTTGATGTTGGCAAGGATATTATTGCGGTCGGCCGCGCCCTGTTGGAGCGACACGACCGCCTGACCTGCGGCCTTGAAGCCGTTGAGCAAGGTCTGAATGCTGTTGACCGTCTCCGAGGTACCGGCGGTAGCGAGCAGGTCGGCAAGGCGTTGCAGAATGTAACCCAATGACTCCGGCGTGATGGAGTCTTTGGTCTGCAACTTGCGGAACTCGGATATGAGTTGAGTGATGGATTTAACGTCGATAGCCATAGCGATGCTGATTTATACAGCAAAGTTATGGCTATGGTTCAGCGTCTGAAAAGACAGAAAAATTTCGTAATTTTGTGGTATGAAACAGGAAGATGAACACAGCAGAATACTTCGATGCCGGTTTTATGACGGCGAGAAGGAATTTCCCGAAAAGAAGTTTGAAACCTTTACGGTTGAAAACCCTGCCCCATTTTGGCATTACGAGCAACTTTGGGTTGAGCGTATGTATCAAGATAATTGGGATATGGAGATTGATGAAATGACCCGACTGGGGATTTTATCAAAGTTTGCTGATTCATTGACGCCCCGAACTCTGATTGCCCTGTTGTATAACAGATGGAGGCATTGGGGCGGCGCATACAGTGAGGCCGAAGAATTTGTCAAATGGTTCTTTAGAACCTATGAATCGAGGCCGACAAATTTTCAGCGCAGATTTGAACGTCGCAAGAAAAAATTGATTCCGATGTGCCGTTATTATAAGGGTGAGCAAGTGAACCCTTATGAAGGAACAGAAGATCAAATGAAATGGTACTACGAAAGTTGTTGGGTTGAACAACTTTCGACGAGTTATGAAAACGCAAAGATGTTCCGGCATGAAGTCGGCAATCATTTTGATGATATTGCCGAGAAATATCATGTGCCAAGGTCGCTTATCGGTTTGTTCTTAAACCGATACGAGCATTGGGCCTGTATGGGAGAAGTAAATCTCGACTTGTTCAGAGATTGGCTTCTCTATGCTTATCTTAAAATCAAGAAATGACTCATAGCGAGGGCATAAAAAAGAGGAAAGGCTTCCACATTTTCGCAGGGAAAGTCTAAAATCTTGCAATTTTAGGCTCCTTCTTCAAATATGCCTTTCCTCGTATGTCTGCCTATTGAGTAGTCCAGAGGCTTCGTTAGTGTATATTTATAACAATCGAAACGGCTATAAAGTTACAGCCCGGCGCATGATGTCGGGATTGAGAGCGTTGGATATGGCACGGCAGAACTCCTGGCCAAGGGAGTCTGCGTAGAACTCCTGAATGTTCATAACCGAAGCGAAATACTTGCGAGAGAACCAACGCTTGCGTTTGCGACCGTTGGCTTTGCCAATGTCGCCGGGGTTTCCTCGCGGAGTATTGCGCCCCGTGCCATAGTCAACGAACAGACCGTAGGTGTTGAACGCTTGCGAGAGCGTTATGTCGATGAACTTGCCGTCGGCAGTCAGCGACACACCGACGGTTGAGCGGTAAAGCGCTCCTGTGTCAACGACACCAAGGAGCGAGATTTGCTCGCGCCATATCTTTACCATTGTGCTGTTGAACGCACGGACGTATTTACGTCGGGCTTCAAGCTGCTCCTTATCATTCGCTCCACTCATCAGGATTGTATCTTAAATCCGTGAACACATCGACGGCGATTTGGAAATAAGCCCCTGCGGCCCCGTTGAAAAAATATCGGTCAATCTCGTTGAACGATATTCTTGGGTCAAGGTATATGCAGTTCTGCTCTAACCTGACCTTTTCAGGGAGAAGCCGCGACATGAATTGCCGGAACAATTCGCGCATGATTTCCATGCACTCGGCGCGAGCTGTCATATCTTCGGCGGCGTGGCGCATAGCGAAAAACACCGTTTTGATGCGGCGAGTGCGCGGCGTATTGTTCAATTCGGTATAGCCGTCGGCTATATCGCTGACGCAGACGAAGGCGGTTTGGGTCTGCGCCTCGTTGACAGCTTCCTCGAAGCCGTCAAGCCCCGACACACGGCAGAAGGTAAAACCTTCTTTCCGGGCGAGGCGGTTGGTGGCGCAAAGATGTTCAAAGAACTTCGATGCGTCCCAACGACCATTCAGTTGCGCTGTCATTTGGAGGCGGTTTTGGCGTTTAACTCCTTGTACTCTCTCGCCTGGGCGTTAAGCTCCGTGAGGGCGCGGTGCGTATCGAGAGCGAGAACTTCGGCCTCCTTGGTAACATCGCCCTTGGTGAGCGCACGGATTTGAGCGTTCATCGCGTCCTCGACCGATGAAGCTGACGAGCCGAGAAGGTTGCCGCCGGTGGCGGCATCTATCGGCTGAAAGAAATCCGGGAACTTGCGCGAGAAGGTATCTTTGAGCGCGGCGAACCAGTAGAAGATGTTGATGCGCTCGTATGGCTTGAAAGTCATAGACTTGCCATAGAGCGTAGCGCCGAGTTGGTCAAGCAGTTCATCATTCTGCGTCTGGAGATAACCTTGATATAGGTTATCGCAGATAATGAACGTCTCAAACGGCACTTCGGAGAAGTCAGCCGGGAGAGCGTGTTGGCGGTTGATTTTGGAGATGCGCACTGGCACGGTCGGCAGAGAGCCGAGCCATTCGAGATGCGGCAGCAGCTCGGCGAGGGTCAGGGGCGTAACCTCAAAAAGGATCTTTCCTTTTTTGAGAAGGTAAGCTCCGCTGTCTTGGCGACCGATAACCTTTGTGCCGCTCCACTGAAGCAAGCAAAGGGTCTTGACCTCGTCGGTCGCGAACTCGTTGGCGAGTAGCAGATAAACGTAGCGGAGCTGTTTATCGGAAAGCTCGTGCCAGCCCTGCGGCACGATGAAGTTGATTGAGATTGTCTGCATAGAGGTATGAGTATTATCGTACTGTGCAAAAGTACGGTAATGCGCAGACCGTGTAAAAGACAGCAACGACGGCTCCCGATGTGGGAGCCGCCGAAGGTGGGTCGGGTCGTTCAATATTCCGATTCGTGGATATTTATGCTGCTGATGTATTCGAGGCAGTCGCAGAATTTTTCCATTACGAGCATCGTGGCGAATGTTCTGCTGAACGTGAAGATGTTTGCGAAAAGGCAGGTCGATTCATCGGTGAAATGAATGAAAGCGAAGAACTTTCTTGCACCGTCGGGGCATGTCTGCGAGTAGTCGGTGAGGTTGGCGAAGTCGCGCTCAACGGGTCGTTTGTCGGGAAGTATCATATCGAATTGATTTAAGAGTTATGTGCCGAAGCACTTTAGATTTTACGTGCAATCAAGTGGGAAGCTGTTTGAACCCGAACAAATATTTATCTCGTGTTTGCAGGGCACCGAAAACCGAGGAAACGCGGAGCGCACACCTGTATTTAGTGAGCGGTGAGTTGGCGACCTAACTTTGCAAAGGAAAATCAGTGCTCCGTGCCATAACTCCAATTCGGTATGTCCGACAAATGCCCCTTGCGGCTTCGCCTCTCCGACTGCTGAAATGAACCGACACCGCTAAAAGAAATAGCCGGAGGCTTTCTTTTCGTTCCTGAACACCGGCGGGGCAAACAACTTCGCGGTTTCCGATTTATGCCATTCGCTGAAAGATTCGGGGTTCAGCCGGATATAATTCACAATATCCGCGAGCCTACGCGAGTTGAACGACCCCGACCGAAGGTAGCCCACGACCTGCGCTTTTACCTGCTTAACAATCTCACTCCGCTTCCCGGTCAGATCTCCGCGCAGATTTTCGGAGCGGAGTGCTGACATTAACTCCGGCGAAAACCATTCTTCGGCCAACGACGCTTCAAGGTCTATGACCTGTGATCGGAGTTCCAGATACTTTTCCCAACGGGAGCCGGAGGCTCCCACGACAGCATCGCAGATGCCGAGGTCAGGGAAAAGTGTTGCGCCGAAGAAGTCTGCCCGGTCGGAAGCGAGCCATTTGCTTGCTCCGACAATTTCGGGCAAGAGAGCGGCGATGCAATCGTCGCGATGGGCGAGCATAGACCCGACAAGCCTATCGACACGAGGCTTCGATGCCGGAGCGAGGTTTGAGGTGTTTACAACACCGAAACCATTGGGCGTAAGCACAATGTCGAGCGAGGGAATTGCCCGGCGCAGAGCGTCGGCAACAACGAGCCGCGAGCACAATATCTTGATATTGTTGCTGTCAGTATAGCCGCAGATGGTGTTAAACGTGCTTTCACTCGTGAAAGTAGTTCTGACCCAGTCCTCGGCGAGGTCGAGAAAGAGCGCGAGCCTTTCGATAAAGGGCACTTCGCCCTTGACAGAGGCGATGATGTTGGGAAGATGAGAGCGCAACTGCTCGTCAGTTGTTATCAGTTTCATTGGCGGTAACTTGTTTGGCGTCTTTATGTTCGTCTAATGTGGTAAGCTGAATGAACGGCACGTCTACCGTGACGTTCTCCCATCCGTTCATCCGGATTATGATACGGTGGACGGTAAAGAGCAGGTCGTGATACGGCTTTTGGAGGGCTTGGGCTATGGTGTAAAGCTCGCGCTTATCAGAGCCGCTGTTGTTAGACTGCGCCTTGCCCGGCACGGAGCCGACAAGATTGCTATGCACACGCATAGTAAAGCATATCATGTTGATTGCTTCCTGAATGTCGGTCTCCCAGTCGCCGCCCTCCTTGCTGTCATCAATCTTGTTGATGACAACATCATGCTGCTCTTTGCCGTCTGGCGTGACGTAGAAAGTCGAGAACCAGGCTTTGCCGCTGTTCTCGGCACCGGTGAGGAAGTCGAGAATCTGCTGTTTCTCGGCGACGATGCGTTCCTGTTGCTTGCGGCGGTCGGTGATGCCCTCGGCACGGAATATTGACTCCCAGTATTTCGCACCGACCTCGATATGGTATTTGATGGGAGCGGAATTGCGGAGCTTCGCTTCTTTGGCAATTCCGATAAGCTGCTTGATGTTATACCACTTACCCTTAAAGAGCGCAGCGTAGTAAGGTATGGGGTAATAAGTGGAGTCTACCGTCGGGATGCGCGACACGATGGCGAACTTTCGGCAACGTGTTTTCTTGGCGAGCTTGCTTTGCAGATCTCGCCAAGGCGCGGACGGGTCGAGAAGGTCAATGACCTCAATATCGGCCCGCGACGAGACGCACTTACGCCAGTTGGCATATAGAACCGAGGGTATTTTGCCCTCTGCGTCAGCCGGGGCAAAACGGCAGTAACAGGCTTCTTTCCTCAGAAGGCACACGATTTTCGTGCCGTCTTCATTGAGGATAAGCACAGACACGGCGAAGCCGAAGTGCTTGAAGTCCTGACTGACGCCGAGAAAATAAGCCGCAAGGTCGTTGTCGAGAAGGAAATCCTCGACTTCATTCTTGACCTTGGCGGAGGCGACGCAGGTATCATACCGCAAGCCGGAGCCATAGCAGACCTCGGCGTTGAATATCTGACAAGTGGCGAGGGTTTCGTCCTTCTCGATGTGCTCGATGATTTTGAACGGCATTTGGTTGTCGCCGCCCCACGGGATATAAGAGATATTTTTGTCAACGATGGTAGGCACAATGTCGACTTCCTCACGGAAGATTGTGGCCGAGTTGACGGTGAACGCTACACGGGCTTCATAGCCGGGCACGTTCTCAACGGAGTTAAAATTGAGAAAGTCTATATCAGTCATAGCGAAATGGATTGAGCGTTAAAGGAAAACTTCAAGGTCGTTGACACGGAAGATGCAACAGTCGCGAATTTTGCGGCACTCGCCGGAGGAAAGTATCTTTACGCTCCTCCAGCCTCCGTAGAAACTGTATCGCAAAGAGATGCAGTTACGGAGTTCAAGGATAGAGCCGTCGGATTTCCATACGGAAATATCGACAGGGTCGCCGCTGTTGAGCATTGTGCGAGCGGTAGATATGTGTATCGAGTGAGCCATTGGTTACGAATAGACTATGTTGTATGGGGTTGAGAATATGCCAGGGGATGCGGACAAACGAACCATCGGGCGGTTGTCTTCGTATCGCCACGTGAACTTGACCGTGTTAATTTTCTCGTCGCCGTCCTGAACCTCGCAGGTGCAGTCGGTGATGAGAACCGGCGTAAGAATGAGAGGGTCGTAACTATCGATCTCGTTAGGCTCGATTCGGAATACCTTGTATGACGAAAAGAGTTGGTCGATCCACTCCGCTTCGTCAGAAGTGAGTGGTCCGGCCTCGACCTCGAAAGTCTTTGCCGTGGACTGGTTGTAGAAGCGAGACTTGCCGTTAATAATGGCGGTAGAGCGTTCGACATCGGTCTTTGCCTTGGTAACGACAGGCAAAGTTGCCGTGTCCCACACGTTGAAGCAGTTGCGGAACATGAACGTGTTGCGGTCGCTGAGAATGGGGTCAACGAAAACTGAGATTGACCGCTGACCGCAACAGACAGTGAATGTCAGCAGCGAGATTTCGCCGAGCCTTGCGGTGGCGAAAGAAGCTGCGTCAGCCGCGATGGAGTTCAGCGAGATATTGAGCTGAACGACACCTGACGAAGCGGCAGTCTTGCCGCTGTCAACGGTATAGGAATGACGATAGACGGCATCGGAGCCGGTCTTTCGGAACGTGTGGGCGATGGTGTAAGCGACACTCTCGTTCTTTTCGGCGTAGAAGAAAAGCGACACCGTGGAGCCGGGGGCGACACGGCGCATGGAGAGAGTAGTCAGAAAATTCTCTTTGAGGAATTTCGGCACGTCGGTACAGACCGAAAATCGGTCGCAGTACATGACGTGGAGCACACATGAATCGCCCTTGTTACCGGGATTATCGGTGAATACAGAGAGCGTGAAGTCAGCGGTTGAATAACCCGACGAGCGCATCTCTGCCTCGATGAGAGAAGCGAGGTCATAGAGCGTTACCTGCCCTGCGTAAGCATAGTAACGCTCCGTCAGGACTGCGATGCCGCCGGGAGCGGTCAGCGTCACGTCCACATACGAGCCATCGACATCGACACCGATATTGTCGATAGCCGAAGAAAGTATAATGCCCTGAGGCTTATATATAATTCGATGAGCCATGCCACAAAGTTACCTTTGTGGTATGACCGCAGAAAAGACAGCCACCTGCAAGGTAATAGCGACCATCGGGAGCGGTGTACCACCGGAGGTATGAGTGAAGTCATCGACGGAACGTGTCGGCCACCTGCAAGGTATAAGGGAGGCGGTGCCGATCGTGCCCCACCACCGTAGGTATAAGCGATAGCGAGCATAGAAAGAGAGGCCGACCCCGGAGGGTCAGCCTCGATGCGAATAATGTGGGATGTTATTCCCACATTATGAACGTATCGTTGTCCTCGTTGAACTCGAAGCAGCCGCGACCGGCTTGTTCGCGTCGGCGGCATTCTTCGACGATGACCTTGGCGCGGAAGTGCGCCCCGGAGCGCACCTCGTCTTCGAGGATCGCGATGTGGGTGCGTTCCTGATTCTCGCGGATTACGCGAGCGATTTGGCGGTAGGCGCTCCACAGGCGGCAAAGTTCTTCGTTGGAGAAGATGAACAGATAAGGCATTTCAAACTGGTTCATTGTTTCGGGTATTAAAGGGTTTGTATTGAGTTTCTTTCGTCAATCTGACAGATGCGGAGAGTATAGGTTTTGGAGTATTTGCCTAACTCCACTCTATCGAAGTCCTCGCCGTCGCGCCAACAGTAGAAAAGGGCCAGGCGCATCGCGTCAATGTCGTTGTCGGCGTAGAAGGTCCAATGACCTTGTTTTGTGTAGCAAATATATTCTTTCATCGTCGTGAGATTATGAGGTTTGACTTTCGGGAGAAAGCGAGAGAGGCTTACGCCTCCCTCGCTGCCTCGAACTGGAGGCGTTCGTAGATGTTTTGGGAGATAGTCGCTCCGTATCGTGCTTTGAGCAGGTGCATGTAGCGCATCGCGCTCTTTGCTGTCTTGCAGCCGCATCCCACGTTGTCCTTGGGAGCCACGCCCTTGAAGTAGACGTACCAGCGGTCGAACTTGCGCTGAGCCACGATGAGCTTGGGAGTGATTGCCGGAGTAGTCTCGACGGCGGGAGCTGCGGTTTGAGCTGCGATGTTTTCTGCGGATTTTTTAGTTTTCTTTGCCATGATTTTGAAGTTTTGGGGTTTGAGATGTGAGCCGAGGCTCTTAATTTTTACGTTGCAATAATTGGGAGAACTGAGGAAGTGATGGAAAAGCAAAAATTTCAAGTAAAATTTTAAGGCCGTGGCCGGTCAATACTACCTGTAAGGTGGAGATTGATAAAAATTTATGCAGACAATTCTCGTGCAAATGAGAGCAGAGGCAAGCTCGCTTGACTATGCCGAGTGCAGCCGAGAATGCGCGTTAGCGAATCCGGAGGCTCGTTTTGCGATGAACGGTCAGTCCTACCTTTGCGACAGGAAAAATAAGCCGCGACTCACTCCCCCAAGACTTCAAGGCAAAGGAAACTAACCGCAGGGAACATCTGCCAAACCGCCCCGTCGGAGAGAGCCGGCAAGCACTCCGCACTCATCGGGGCAGCAAGTGAGGCGGTTCGTCTTTCAAGGGTGTGGCAAGGACGGCGAGAAAGCGGATGACCGCGCAGCAGGGCGACAGCCAACCCAAGAGCGGGTGCGCCGATTACATGCGCTCAAAGCACGGTGCAGAGCGACCCCGAAGCATCAGAACTCCGTAGGTCGAGGGAGCGGTGGCGGTGGCCGTCGCTCCCGGAAGTCAGACCGAATGAACGACGATGAACACCGTCTGACACAAAACCGTCATTGGAACTTGCCGACAACGGACGCGATGTGCCGACTCCTTAATCGTTGGTGCGACAGCGAGGACTGAGTGGAGTTTGACGACAAAACCACTCCGCATCTGCTGACGAAAGACAATACAGACCCTCCCGAAACAATGGGTTGAAATGCCCTGATCATCTTGCGGAGAACTGTCGCCGGTGGAGCTGACGCGGACTGCTCGGATGTCCGACAGGAACCTGCCCGGAGCACAACGATTGCGCAGGGCCAGACCGCGTCCTCGGCATAGAGGCGGTGCCGGAGTGCCGATAGACCAACGAGGCAATTCAATGGGCGATAGAAGCGCAAAAAAGGCTTCCAAGTGGAAGCCCCTCTTGCTTCGGGGAGGTCGGGTTATGCTACCCAAGAACCTTGAACCATCGTGTAGTCTGCATCGGGGACTTCGGCTGCGGCCTTAGCCTGAGCTTCCTCGGCGCTGTTGGCTTCGACATAGACGATTTCGCTCTCGCCGTCGAAGGTGATAACCTCGATCATATACTCCATGAGGTTGTTGTTGGAGTTGAGAGAAGCGGCTGCGGTATAGTTCATTACGTGGGTCATGATTTTGAAGTTTAAGAGGGTTTTTACTGTGCGCCGGAGCGCGTTTGATTTTTACACCGCAAAATCAGGGAGAGCTGTGAAAGCGTGATTGCAAATGTTATTTCAAGCCTTGGCGGTAAATTCTTGGGTCCTGGAGGGTGAAGAATTTATGAAATGTTGATTGCAAGCCCGGAGGGTCAAGCCCCCAGGCGCAGATGCGCGGACAGCCCTACCTTCGCGGTAGTGAAATATCATATCGTGCCTCCGTGCTTTCAGCATCAGTAAAGTTCCTTGCAAAACGCGCTTGCTCAAAATTATGTCACTCGTAACCCGCAGGGCTATGCCGTTGCCGTGGAGCGGTACTCCGACGGCGTTCTCATACAATCTTCCCCGTGAGGTTATCGCCTCGATGGAGAGAGCATCTTGAAATCATCGAAGCCAACTGCCGAAGGGAGCATAAAACAATGTGGCCGCAGTCACCATGCAGCCGGAACACTTCTGCTTCAATTCGTGGGTAGCCCGACCCACCGGGGCGAGAGGATGAACACTGGAAAAGACCTTGACCGCGCGAAAACCACCTGCAGAAGTGCCATGCCAAATAAAAACTATTACTGTCCGCTAAACCATAAAAAGTCGAGTCCAACTTCTTGAATGGCAGAAGTTGGGCTTATTTTATGTATAAGATAAGCCCCCTCAGCAGTTTTCAGTATCGTCGGGCGGCGATTCAGATTCTTCAGCAAGCATTATTTTCAGGTCTGCATCGGGCTGGTTGAGGAACTTTTCGAGATTCAGGT
>CABUIC010000027.1 GCA_902491515.1 uncultured Porphyromonadaceae bacterium | reverse complement strand
ATTTGTGCCCTTAGCCATGGGATAAAAATCGTATGTTTTTATCCCGAACTCGCGTTGTTAAATTCGGGAATCTTGTTGACAGCATCGCGGCGAGAGCTTTTTATAAGACATCCATCCATGGAGTTCTGGATTTGCCTGTTTCTCTGAACGTCATTGGCAGACAGGCCTTTGCTGGAACTGATGTCGAAAAGGTTTTAATACATGCCGACATTAAGGCGCCTAAGTATCCTACAATCTACACGCTTTATGGCAATAGTGTTTTTGCCAAATGTTCTAAACTGGAAGAAGTCGTAGTGGGCGAAGGATGTACTAAATTGGATGTAGGCTTTTCATACTGCGATTATTTGAGAAAAGTCACACTGCCTTCAACACTTAAATACTTGGGTAGTGATTCGTCTAAATCAGGAAACTATATCTTCGATCACTGCTCTCGGCTGGAAGAAATAAATCTTCCGTCAGGAATAGTGTTCATAGGTAGATCGTGTTTCGCAAAAACTTCATTAAAAAGGATAGTCATACCTGATTTAGTTGAATCTATAGGTATATATGCTTTTTGTGGCTGCGAGTCGCTCGAGGATGTCGACTTGTCCTCGAATATTGAAGAAATCGGACAATCTTGTTTTGAGGGTTGCCATCTTTTAAAGAAAATGGTTTTTCCGGAGTCGGTAAGGGCGGTTGGTAGGGACGCATTTGCTGACTGCCGTTCGCTAAGTGAAGTATATTTTTCCGGGAGCATTTTAAAGATAGAAAATAACGCATTTAAAAATTGTACGTCGCTAATTTCAGTCGAGCTTCCTGTGAATCTCGACAGGCTGGGTAACTCTGCTTTTGAAGGCTGCACGGCGCTTATACGTCTGGCTCTGAATGATGGACTGGAGTCTCTCGAAACATCAACTTTTAAGAATTGCACAAGCTTGAATGATGTATATCTCGGGAAAAGTCTTAGTCAGATAGGCAAAGAGTGCTTTTATAATTGTTCAGGCTTGTCAAGCCTTGAGATTCCTCGGAATGTTCGGTCTTTCAGCGATTATACATTCGCCTATTCCGGAATTCAGGAACTGAAAGTGCATTGGGATTCCCCGATATCTGTAAAGGAAAGTGTTTTTACCGGATTAAATTTATCAAGGATGCGCCTTGAAGTTCCTCGGGGAACCCAACAATCCTATTTACAGGCGGATGTATGGGGCCGATTTGGAGAAATATACGAAAGAACAGACATGTGATAAATTAAGTCATGGATGGAATATATCTGAAGATGCTTGCGGCGCTGGCTCTTCGCTGCCGTCCATAACGCGAAAAAATTACGACCGAGCCACCTCCCGCGAAACCCTGAAATTCATCTTCAAATCCGGCTTTGCTATTTCGAAAATTTAAGCTATATTTGCGGAAACGCAACAGGACACTACGAATTATCGGACACGACATGGACAAAAACTTAGAGAATCAGTGCAGGGAAAAGGAACGGGAGCTTCTTGACACATACTTCGGCAAGCTCGTCGAAGAAGCCGCTCATAATCGACCTGAGACTATTGAAGACTATACGCCGGGGCTACCCCTGAAAATCGAGGCCGAATACCGAGGTTTCCTCGAAGGGCTATGGGGTAGGTATTCTGAAAAGCCCCTCGTGCTTGAGGAGCAGAAACTCCGCCGCCTCCTGACTGACGATGACCGTGAGGCCATCAGACAGGCATATAGAGATGCGGCCCGAATCACCCCCTGGGAAAAAATTACCGGATTCAACCACAAGGATGTCACCCACTACAAGGGCCTCCTCCTAGAGTACACCAGAGATCTCCTTGCCGTAATGCGCGCCGATTTTCTCGAAGAACTGACCGGGCGCCACATCAAAAACAAAGCCTTCGAGGAGTGAGTTTTTTCAGGGCCTTGTAACTTTGCTCCCGCTTGCTCCCGCTTGTGCGTTTAGCTTTCATATGAACGAAATCCGAACTGTCGATGCCGTGCGTTATGTGCTCCCGCTGCGCGAGGGCGGCTCGCTGCCGGCGCTGGTCGATGCCGACGACGGCTTCAAGTATGTCCTCAAGTTCCGTGGCGGAGGTCATGGAGCCAAGGCCCTAATCGCCGAGTTCATCGGCGGTGAAATCGCCCGCGCCGCAGGACTCCGTGTGCCCGAGCTCGTGTTCGTGAACCTCGACGAGGACTTCGGACGCACTGAGGGCGACGAGGAAATCCAGGACCTCCTCCGCGCCTCCCGCGGCCTCAACCTCGGGCTCCATTTCCTCTCCGGTGCCCTCACATGGGACGTGGCCGTCAACCGCGCAGACCCCCTGGAGGCCTCCCGAATTGTCTGGGTCGACGCGTTCATGACCAACGTGGACCGCACATGGCGCAACACCAATATGCTCCTCTGGCACGCCCGCGAGCTCTGGCTCATCGACCACGGCGCATCCCTATATTTCCACCACAACTGGTCCGGCTGGGAGAAGGCCGCCCTCTCGCCTTTCCCTTACATCAAGGACCATGCCCTCCTGCGCGACGCCTCCCGCCTCGACGAAGCCGACGCCGAGATGCGCCGGCTCATAACCTCCGAAGTCATCGACGCCATTGTCGCCGCCGTTCCCGAGGAGTGGCTCCTTGCCGCCTCGGAGGAGGTCAGCCCCGCCGAGCAGCGCAGGGTCTACTCCGAATTCCTCAAAACCAGACTGTCCAACTCCCGAATATTCGTCGACCATGCCCGAGAAGCCAGGAATGCACTTGTATGAATACGCCACGGTGCGCTACGTCCCCTGCGTCGAGCGCGAGGAGTTCGTAAACGTCGGACTCGTCATGATGTGCAAGCGCCGCCGCTGGCTCCGCGCCGAAATCCGCCTCGACCGCGCGCGCATCGCCGCCCTCTTCCCCGCCGCGGACCTCGACCTTCTCGAGTCCCAGCTCCGCTCCTTCCTCCTCGTGGCCGAAGGAAAGGCTCCCTATACAGCCGCCCTCGAGCCCCACGAGCGCTTCCGCTGGCTCACCGCCGTCCGCTCCGCCTCCATCACCACATCCCGCCCGCACCCCGGCCTCTCCTCCGACCTCGACTCAACCTTCGCCCGCCTCCTCGCCGAACTGGTATAGGAATCAGCATTGTCCCTCAATCCCCACTCGGCAGATGCTTCTTTCAGGCATTTTTACCTCCCTTTCCCTCCCTTTCCCTCCCTTTTTTTCGGATGTTGGAAAAAAGTATGCCGGGGAATGGGGTAGGGTGGATTTTTTTTTGTAATTTTGTGGTCTGAATCAATAAAACAAGCATTTCCAATTCGTACAAACGTCTCCAATCAGCATGGCTTCAACTAAAGAAATCCACAGCGCATTGATTTCGGTGTTCGACAAGACCGGACTTGAACCTATAGTGAGAAAACTTCACAGCCTCGGCGTTGAGCTCATCAGCACGGGCGGCACACGCGCTTTCATCGAGGGCCTCGGCCTTCCTTGCACGGCCGTCGAGGGCCTCACCGGCTATCCCTCCATTCTCGGAGGACGCGTGAAGACGCTCCACCCCAAGGTGTTCGGCGGAATTCTCGCGCGACGCGAGAACGAGGGTGACCTCGCCCAGCTCGCCGAGTACGAAATACCTGCAATCGACCTCGTGCTCGTGGATCTCTATCCTTTTGAAGCCACCGTTGCCACTCCCGGCGCCACTCCCGAAGACATCATCGAGAAAATCGACATAGGCGGCATCTCCCTCATCCGCGCCGCCGCCAAGAACTTCAACGACACCCTCATCATCCCCTCGAAGCACCAGTACGCATACCTCGAGGCTATCCTCAACACCTCCGGCGCGCAGACTTCCCTCGCCGAGCGCCGCTTCATGGCCCAGACGGCATTCGCCGTCAGCTCCGGATACGACGCCGCCATCTTCAACTGGTTCGCATCCACGGCTCCCGAGAAGGCTCCCGCGCCCGGCGCGCTCCGTATGGCTGTCGACGGTCAGATGCACCTCCGCTACGGCGAAAACCCCCATCAGGCCGGTGCTTTCTTCGGTCAGTTCGACGAGATGTTCGACCAGCTCCACGGAAAGGAAATTTCCTATAACAACCTTCTTGACATCGACTCCGCCTGCGCTCTCATCGCCGAGTTCGGCGAAAAGCCCACAGTGGCAATCCTCAAGCACAACAACGCCTGCGGCCTCGCAACACGCGGAACCATCGCCGAGGCCTGGACCGATGCCCTCGCCGGCGACCCCGTCAGCGCATTCGGGGGCGTCATTGTCGCCAACGGTCCCGTCGAGGCCAACGCCGCAGAGGAAATCGGCAAGATTTTCTTCGAGGTCATCATCGCTCCCGCCTACTCCGACGATGCCCTTGCCATTCTCAAGCAGAAAAAGAACCGCATCATCCTCGTCCAGAAGCACGCCCTCGACACCCGCAAGACCGTGCGCACCGTCCTCAACGGCGTCCTCTGTCAGGACCGCGACACCAAGGCCGAGTCGCCCGAAGAGCTAAAGCTCGTCAGCGGCGCTAATCTCACCGACGAAGCCGTGGCCGACATGCTTTTCGCCAACAAGATCGTAAAGCACTCCAAGAGCAACGCCATCGTCCTCGCCAAGAACGGTCAGCTCCTCGCCTCCGGCGTAGGCCAGACCTCCCGCGTGGATGCACTCAAACAGGCTATCGCTAAGGCCGAGAGCTTCGGTTTCGACCTCAAGGGCTCCGCAATGGCTTCCGACGCTTTCTTCCCCTTCGCCGACTGCGTTGAAATAGCCCACCGCGCAGGCGTCGAGAATGTTATCCAGCCCGGCGGCTCCATCCGCGACGCCGAGAGCATCGACTACTGCAAGACTCACGGAATGACTATGGTCCTCACCGGCTTCCGTCACTTCCGCCACTAAACGATACAGACATCTCTCCATTAATAACCCTCCTACCCCCCCTGAAAATCCAATGAGATTCTTCTCCCTTACGAAAGAAATCGCCATGGACCTGGGCACGGCAAACACGATTATCATCCACAATGATAAAATCGTAATCAACGAACCCTCGATCGTGGCCCTCGATACCCGCACCGAAAAGCTTATCGCCGTCGGAAAGGAAGCCCACCTGATGGAAGGAAAGGGCCACCCCGGCATCCGCACGGTGCGTCCACTCCGCCAGGGCGTCATCGCCGACTTCAACGCCGCCGAGCTCATGATCCGCGGCCTCGTGAAGAAGGCCAGCGCCAAGAGCAACTGGTTCTCCCCCTCCCTCCGGATGGTCGTAGGCATCCCCTCCGGCTCCACCGAAGTGGAAATCCGTGCCGTCCGCGACTCCTCCGAACATGCCGACGGACGCGACGTCTACATGATTTACGAGCCCATGGCCGCCGCCCTCGGCATCGGCCTTGACGTCGAGGCCCCCGAAGGCAACATGATTGTCGACATAGGCGGCGGCACCACCGAAATCGCCGTAATATCCCTCGGAGGCATCGTCTCCAACAAGAGCATCCAGATTGCCGGCGACGACCTCACCGAGGACATCCTCAACCACATGCGCCGCGCCCACAACCTCAAGGTCGGCGTCCGTACCGCAGAGCAGATCAAGATGCACGTCGGCTCCGCCCTCACCGAGCTTGAGAATCCCCCGGAGGACTACATCGTCCACGGGCCCAACCTGATGACATCGCTCCCCCTCGAAGTCCCTGTCAGCTATCAGGAAGTCAGCCACTGCATCGAGAAGACTATCTCCAAAATCGAGGCAGCCGTTCTCAGCGCACTCGAGCAGACGCCCCCCGAGCTCTACGCCGACATCGTCCGCAACGGCATCTATCTCGCCGGCGGCGGAGCACTCCTCCGTGGCCTCGAGAAGCGACTCACCGACAAAATCGGCATCCAGTTCCACACCGCCGAGGACCCGCTCCTCGCCGTCGCCAAAGGTACGGGCGTGGCCCTCAAGAACGTCGACAAGTTCAAGTTCCTCATCCGCTGATTACCGACACCCGCGAACGCCGCGGGAACCGTCAGACTTCGGGATGTTGCAAAACTACGAAAACAATTATCGAACTGTAGGGACGCACGGCTCGTGCGTCCTTACATTACGAGGATTTGCGATATTTTCCGACATCTCGCCCCGCCCCCTCTCCGCATGAACGAGCTTTTCCTTTTCTTCCGCAAGTACAGCAAGTGGTTTGTTTTCGCTGTTTTCGTGATTATAAGCTGCGTGCTTCTTGTCAACTCCAATCCCTACCACCAGCACCTCTACCTCACAAGTGCCGGCAGGGCCGTCTCGTCGGTCTACAAGAGCGGAAGCATGCTCAGCTCATACCTCAATCTCCGGAGCATTAACGAGGACCTCAACCGCCGTAACGCCGAACTCCAGGCTGAAATCGCCGCCCAGAACCAGCTCATCGAGTCCTACCGCGAGCTCGGTTACAAGGACACGCTCGTCGTCGACTCCGGCGTACGCCAGTTCGACTTCATAGTGGCCCACGTCATCAACAACAGCATCGCCCGCCCGTTCAACTACATCACCATCAACAAAGGCTCCCGTGCCGGTATCAGGCCCGAGCTCGGCGTCATTGACCATAACGGCGTCGTGGGCATCGTGAGCAACGTCGGGCCCGGCAGCGCAAGGGTCATTTCTCTCCTCAACCCCAATTTCAGACTCAGCTGCAAAATCAAGCGCAGCGACTACTTCGGCTCCCTCGTCTGGGACGGAAAGGACCCCCGCGAGGCACTCCTCGAGGAGCTGCCGCGCCACACGGTCTTCCGCACCGGCGACACAATCGTCACCTCCGGCTACTCCGCCGTCTTCCCCGAGGGCCTCCCCGTCGGTGTCATCATGCCCGACAACGACGAGCACAACGAGAATTTCTTCACCCTCCGCGTCCGGCTCCTCGCCGACTTCACAACTCTCGGCAACGTCCAGGTGGTCGTGAACAACTACCGCGCCGAACTCGACTCCCTCACCCGCGGAGAGGAAGACGACGCAAAACGCAAGCCCTTCGGCCAGTGACTGAAAAGAGAATCCCATGAACACCCGCTCCGCACTCCGCTATCTGCTCGCGTACATACTCCTCGTGCCCCTTCAGGCACTCGTCTTCGACCACATGGTTCTTTTCAATGTGGCCGTCCCCTTCGTGTTCATATATCTCATTGTGATGCTCCCCGTCACCCTCGGCACAAACCTTTCCGTCGCCCTCGGTTTCCTCGCAGGATTCGGCATCGACCTCTTCGCCGACACTCCCGGAATGAACGCCCTCAGCTGCACCATCCTCGCCTTCGCGCGCAAGCCCGTCTTCCATCTCTACGTGACGATGGACGATGACCTCGCCGGACGCGCACCCTCCTCGCAGACAATGGGTTCCGCCGAATTTCTGAAATATCTTCTGACCCTCTCCCTGGCATATTCCATCCTCCTCTTCACCATCGAAGCATTCCAGCTTTTCATCCCAAGGCTCATGCTCCTGCGCATCCTGGGCTCCACGCTGTACACATTTCTCCTCATTTACACCCTTGACAGCCTTCTGATTCGCCGACGTGAGAAAAGACTATAATCTCGAAAAACGCAAATACGTAATCGGCGGCTTCATCGTCATAATCGCCCTGATTTTCCTCGGACGGCTCTTCGACCTTCAGCTGAACGATGCGAAATACAAGCGCTCCGCCGACTCAAACGCCTTCCTCAAAAAGACAGTTTATCCTTCCCGAGGCCTGATTTACGACCGCAACGGGGAGCTCGTCGTCTACAACCAGCCGGCTTACGACGTCATGCTCATCCCCCGCGACGTCCAGCCTTTCGACACCATCGACTTCTGCCGGACCCTCAACATAACCCCCGACGATCTCCGACGCCGCTTCCGCGATATGCGCTCTTCCGTAGGATATTCCTCCTACACCCCCCAGCGCCTCATCGCCCAGCTCTCAGCCCAGGACTACGGCCGCCTTCAGGAGAAGCTCTACCGCTTCCCCGGATTCTTCATCCAGAAGCGCATCCTCAGGCAGTACAAGCACCCCACAGCCCCCAATGTCCTCGGCAACATCCGCGAGGTCTCTCAGGACGACATCGACCGCGACGACTACTACAGCGCCGGCGACTACACCGGCGACCTCGGCGTCGAGAAAAGCTACGAGCCATATCTACGTGGAATAAAGGGCGTTGAAATCCTCATCCGCGACGCCCGCGGGCGAATCCAGGGCCGCTACGAGAACGGAGCCCACGACGTCCGTCCCGTCTCCGGACGCGACCTCACCCTCAGCCTCGACATTCGCCTTCAGGAATACGCTGAGTCGCTGATGGTCGGCAAGCGAGGCGCAGTGGTCGCCATCGAGCCCGCCACCGGCGAAATTCTCTGCATGGTCTCCACCCCCGGCTACGACCCCCGTCTCCTCGTCGGACGCGAGCGCGGAAAGAACTATCAGGCCCTCGTCCGCGACGAGCGCTGGCCTCTTTTCGACCGTGCCCTCATGGGCTCTTATCCCCCCGGCTCCACATTCAAGCCCACACAGGGCCTCATTCTCCTTCAGGAAGGCATCATCGACCTCAACACCACATACCCCTGCTATCACGGCTACATCAGCGGCGGTCTCCGCGTCGGCTGCCACGGCCATCCTTCCCCCCTCCCGCTCAAGCCTGCCCTCCAGACTTCCTGCAACGCCTTCTTCTGCTGGGGCTTCAAGGCCATGATTGACCGCCGGAGCAAGTACGGCTCCTCCGCAAAGGCATTCGAAATCTGGAAAAAACACCTCGTCTCCATGGGCTACGGCTACAAGCTCGGCGTCGACCTCCCCTCCGAGAGCCGCGGCTTCCTCCCCAACGACCGCTTCTACAACAAGTTCTACGGCGAGGGCCGCTGGAGCGCAAACACCATCATCTCCGTCTCCATCGGGCAGGGCGAAATCCTCGCCACACCCCTCCAGATCGCAAATCTCGGCGCCACCATCGCCAACCGCGGGTTTTTCCGTACCCCCCATGTCGTAAAAGCCATCCAGGACACCGTCCTTCCAGCCCGCACCGACTCCCTCCGGTACCCGACTATCGACCGCCGCCACTACGAGGCCGTCGCCGAAGGCATGCGCATGGCCGTCACCGGTGGCACATGCCGCCGCGCTGCAATTCCCGGCATAGAAGTCTGCGGCAAGACCGGTACCGCTCAGAACCCCCACGGCAAGGACCATTCCGCCTTCATGGGCTTCGCTCCATACATGGACCCGAAAATAGCCGTAGCCGTATACGTCGAGAACGGCGGATGGGGCGCGACCTACGGCGTCCCCATCGGCTCGCTCGTCATGGAAAAGTACCTCACAGGCACCATCGACCCCTCACGGAAGGCGATGGAAACCCAGATGTTGAACTCCTCAATCGTTTACAATGTGCCCTCAGGCAAGAAGAAGCAATGACGCCTTCGAGACCTTCCGCAATCTCGACTGGCCCACGATAATCATCTACCTCATTATGGTTCTCGCGGGTATGGTGAGCATATATGCCGCAAGTTACGACTTCGACGAGGCTTCCATGTTCTCCTACGACGAGTTTTCAGGCAAGCAGCTCCGATGGATTGGCCTCTCCCTCATGCTGGGCTTCGTCCTCCTTATGGTCAACGCCCGAATGTACGAGACCTATGCATATCCCATATACATTGCCCTCCTCGTCCTCCTCTTCATCACGCCCTTCATAGCCCACGACATCAAGGGCTCCCGCTCCTGGATTTCCCTCGGCGCCATGAGCCTCCAGCCCGCCGAGTTCGCCAAGTTCGCAACGGCCCTTGCCCTCGCAAAGCTCTTCAGCGGTTACCACTTCGTCCTCAACGCCTCATGGAAGAACTATGCCCGGGCCCTCCTGATTATTTTCATGCCCGTAGTACTCATTCTCGCACAGAATGAGACAGGCTCGGCCCTCACATTCATGGCTCTCTTCTTCGTGCTCTACCGAGAGGGCATGAGCGGCCTGATTCTCTTCGCGGCGATGTTTGCCGTAGCGATTTTCGTCGTCGGCCTAAAGTACGCGAACACAATGGTAGGCTCGGTCCCGGCCGGTGAGTTCGCCGTCCTCGTGATGGTCGTAATCGTCACCGTCGTCATGACAGTCCTCTACACCAAGCGCCTCCAGCCCGTCCGGAACCTCCTCATATGGTACGGCGGCTCCGCCATCATCCTCGGAGCCCTCGCCTTCTTCGGCGTCGACCTCCCCCTCCTCCCCGTCATGCTCGGCATCATCGGCGTTGCGACCGTCTATCTCGCCGTCCTCGCTTTCACTCGCTCCCGCCTCTGGATTCCCGTCTGCACGGCCCTCCTCTCCATTGCATTCCTTTTCTCTGTCAACATCGCCTTCGACAAAGTTCTCCAGCCCCACCAGCAGATGCGAATAAAGGTAGCCCTCGGCATCGTCGAAGACCTCCGCGGAACAGGCTACAACGTCAACCAGTCCAAGATTGCCATCGGGTCCGGCGGATTTGCCGGAAAAGGATTTCTCAACGGCACCCAGACCAAGCTCAAATACGTTCCCGAGCAGCATACCGACTTCATCTTCTGCACCATAGGCGAGGAAGAAGGCTTCGTAGGCTCCGCTATCGTCACCCTTCTCTTCGTCGCGCTGATTCTGAGGGTGATTTCCATCGCCGAGCGCCAGCCCGGCACATTCACCCGCGTGTACGCCTACTGCGTCGCATCCTACTTCATCTTCCACTTCTGTATTAACATCGGCATGGTGATTGGCCTATGCCCCGTCATAGGCATCCCCTTGCCCTTCTTCAGCTACGGAGGCTCCTCCCTCTGGGGATTCACAATCCTCCTCTTCGTCCTCCTCCGCCTCGACGCCGCCCGCAAATCCTCGCTGTAAAAAGAAGTTTAACTGACAAGACACATCAAAATCATTGATAACCTCCTGACAATGAGGTGCGGATTTGGTTTTTGCAACGTCATCTCCATCCACCTTTTCCATCATAAAGTAGATGTTGCAAAATAGTGAAATCAATTATCGAATTGTAGGGACGCACGGCCCGTGCGTCCTGATAATCGTCTAAGCTCAAGTGCTTTGCAAACAAATGCACAAGCCGCTTGCACCTACACCTCGGCGATTTTCAAAAATCCCCGCGAAGTAGCCGCGAATTTAAATGTGGATACTCCTTGTTGTTTTTGCCAATTATTTCTTACCCCGCGTAAAACTAAATCTTCTTGACCATAAGCCCGGTCATTCTGTATTTGCCCTGGTCGATGAGGTCTCTCAGGACTTCGGTGGCTTCCGCGCGGCGCTTGCCGAAGGAGGCGAGAAGCGTCTCTGCGCCCAGCGTGTCCGTCCCGGCGCCGGCAAAGGCCCGCGCGATGGCTTCGGCTATTGTTTCGGGAGCGGTCTGTGGCGCTGAGGCCCGTGACCGGCAGATGTCGCACTTTCCGCATGGGGCTTTCGGGGTCTCGCCGAAGTAGCGGAGGAGGTGATTGACCCTGCAGTCGAGCGACATGTCAAAGGCGAAGGCACGCATCGCCGCCACGCGCTCCTCCATCCGCTTGCGCCGCTCTTCATATACGGCCCGCGGAATGACTACATGGCGCGTTTCCTCGCGCGAGACAGGCCAGTAGAGGAAGGGTGAGCAACTCATCGGCACGTAGGAAATCACGCCCATACGCCGCAACACAAGCAGCGACTGATAGACGCTCTCCTGGTCCGACTCGATGCGCCGCGCTATAAGCGCCTCGCTGATAACTACATAATCTGCGAAAAGGCCTGGATATTCTCTCAGAAGGGCCGACAGCACTTTATCCTCCTCGGGCCGCAGGTCGAGGTGGTAAAGCGCCGCGCGGGTCTCCAGTATCATCACCCGCGAGCGTGTGCCTATTTCGTCCGTGAATTCCACATATCCTGCCCGAGAGAGTATGCTCAGGGCCGAGCGCACCTGCGCGGGCCTCAGCCCGTAGCGCTCCGCGAAGACCTCCGGACGGAATTCGAAGGTGTGGCGGTAGCCGTCGCCTATGCCCAGATCGAGACTCACGCCCGCAAGTTCGTAAACCTTGAGGATGAAGTCCTTCGGTGGAAAGCTCTCGGACACCCGGCGCGTGAGGGAGGCCTTGTCGGCCTGACGCACGAGCAGCACAGCGAAAGCCGGGCGGCCGTCGCGCCCCGCGCGGCCCGCCTCCTGGTAGTAGTCTTCGAGTGTCGAGGGGATGTCGTAATGGATTACCATCCGCACGTCTGCCTTGTCTATGCCCATTCCGAAAGCATTCGTGGCCACCATCACCCTCTTCCTCCCCGTGCGCCAGGCGTCCTGGGCTATGCTTTTTTCCTCGGGCTGCATTCCCGCGTGGTAGAAGGTCGCCGGGATGCCCCGGTTCTCGAGCTCCCGGGCGAGCTCGAAGGTGCGTCGTCGCGAGCGCACGTACACTATTGCCGATCCGCTTACGCGCGTGAGCGCCGTGGCCGTCGCCCCGAGCTTGTCCTCGTCGTGCCGCACGAGGAAGGAGATGTTGTCGCGCCTGAAGCTCAGCGAAAACTGCGCGGGGTCCCGCATACGCAGCTGCGCGGCGATGTCAGCCACGACCTCGGGCGTCGCCGTCGCCGTCAGGGCAAGCACGGGGACCTCCGGCAGACGCTCACGCAGGGTGCCGATGTTCAGGTACGAGGGACGGAAGTCGTAGCCCCACTGCGAGATACAGTGCGCCTCGTCGACAACCACCAGGCACACCCTCCACTGAGCAAGCCGCTGTAGGAAGGCTTCCGACGCAAGGCGCTCCGGCGCTGTGTACAGCAGGCGCAGACGCCCGGCGTCCGCGCGCTCGAGGGTGTAGCTCCGCTCTGCGGGGCTCTGGCCCGAGTGGAGGCACGCGGCCTTGATTCCGCGTTCCGTGAGGTTGTCAATCTGGTCCTTCATCAGCGAGATGAGGGGCGTAACAACGAGGGTCAGACCCGGTAGGAGCATGGCCGGAACCTGGAATGTCACGCTCTTGCCGCCCCCCGTGGGTAGGAGTCCTATCGTGTCGCGTCCCGAGAGGACGCTCCCGATGATTTCCCGCTGGCAGGCACGGAATGCGGGGTAGCCCCAGTACCGCGAGAGAATCTCCTCGGGCGTGCTGCCCGCAGGCTCAGGAACCGGGTCCGGGCCGCTGGAAAAGTCATGATAGCCGTAGGGGTCCATAGGGGCGGAAGAGGTATGCCTATTCCATCACGGTGCGGATCTGCTTGACGTGCAGCTGCAGGGCGCCGGGGGCGTTGCGGTGCGTGTTTTCCTCGATGGTGTAGCAGATGTTGAAGGGCTTTCCGGAGTGGATATGGTCGAAATAGGAGGCCATGTTGAAGGCTATGCCGTTTATCACTCGCCCGGACGTGTCGTCCACCATCTCGAGCTTGATGTGCTCCAGTTTGTGGCCCACGAGCTTGCTCGAGCCGAAGTCCTTCACGCGGCGCGTGCAGAAGGTGGGCTGTGAGTTCCCCGGCCCGAAGGGGTGGAAGAGCCGGAGGGTCGACACGAGTTCGGGAGTGATTTCCGAGAAGGTCAGGAACGCGTCGATGTCGATTTGCGGGGTGAGCTGCTCTGGAAGAATGTTGGCCGCGACGTATTCCTCGAATCGCCGCGTGAACTCCGGGATGTTCTCTTCCTTCAGCGAGAGGCCCACGGCATAGGTGTGGCCCCCGAAATTCTCGAGTATGTCGCGGCACGATTCCACGGCCTTGTAGATGTCGAAGCCCTGGACCGAGCGCGACGAGCCCGTCGCGAGCCCGTTGGTGAGCGTAAGGACCACCGACGGCTTGTAGTATAGTTCGGTGAGCCGAGAGGCCACGATGCCTATGATGCCCTTGTGCCAGTCCTTGTTGTAAATCACCACCGACCGCTTCATCGAGTGCGTCTCGCCGCGAGCCTCAAGAATGGCGTTGGCCTCGTCGGTGATGCGTTTGTCAAGTTCCTTGCGGTCGCTGTTGTACTTGTCTATCTCAAGGCTCTTGCGGGCCGCTTCCTTGGCGTCGCGTGCCACAAGAAGCTCCACGGCCTCGCTGCCGCTCTGCATACGCCCTGATGCGTTGATGCGCGGCCCGATTTTGAAGATTACGTCGTTGATGGTCAGCTCGCGGTTCGTAAGCCCGCAGGTGCGGATGATGGCCCGGAGACCCATGTTCGGGTTCGAGTTCAGGCGTTTAAGACCCACGTAGGCCATAACGCGGTTCTCTCCCGTCATGGGCACGATGTCCGCCGCGATGCTCACAGCCACCAGGTCCAGCATGCACTCCAGTTCCGCCGTGGCTATGCCGTTGGAGATTGAGAAGGCCTCCATCAGCTTGTAGCCCACACCGCAGCCCGACAGATGCGGACAGGGGTAGGTCGACCCCGGAAGCTTCGGGTTCAGGATTGCCGCGGCAGGCGGGAGCTCCGTGTCCGGAACGTGGTGGTCGCAGATGATGAAGTCAATGCCCCGCTCCTTCGCGTAGGCTATCTCGTCGTTGGCCTTGATGCCGCAGTCGAGGATTATAACAAGCTTGATGCCCTTCTCGGAGAAGTCGTCGATGATGGCCCGAGAGATTCCGTAGCCCTCCTCGTAGCGCGTGGGGATGTAGTAGTCAAGCCCGCTGTAGAAATTCTGGAGATAGCGGTAGACCAGCGCAACCGCCGTGGTGCCGTCAACGTCATAGTCTCCGTAAACCATGATTTTTTCCTTCGACCCCATCGCGCGGTTCAGCCGGTCCACGGCCTTGTCCATGTCGGGCATGAGGAAGGGGTCGTGGAGGTCGCGAAGCGACGGGTGGAAAAACTTCTCGGCTTCGGAAATGGTGGTGATGCCCCTCTGCACAAGAAGGTCGCACACCGTCGGGCAGTTCGCGAACCTCCGCGCCAGCTCACTGCCGACACGGAGCTCCCCGGAGGGGATTGAAGGATAGTTCCATTTGCGCGTCATCTGCCCGTTTTTTTCCGATAAATAGATTCAGGACCGGCATATCTCAGCCCGACTGCAAAGATACGAAAATCCCCGCCCAACGCCAAGCATTTGACCTTTTTTATACCGCGCTTAACAACATGGTAAAAATAATATCAAAATAATTTGGATATTATCAAACTAAACTGTAACTTTGCACCGAATCTTTATCACTCCCCCGGGTCCGATGGGCCCGAAAAAAACTCTAAATTCTAAATTTTAAAGAAAACTATGAAAACCCCGCTCTTCACCCTCCGCAAAGCCAACGAATGGCTCGACATCGCCGCAAAAACCTCCGAAAACTCATCCCTTTACACATCCCTCTGGTATGAAGGCGAAATCGTTTGCCTTATGGACAAGGCCCGCACCGGAAAGACTGCTATGGCCCTCCGGATTGCCACCAAGGTCGCCGAAACCCGCAAAGTCCTCTTCATCGACTTCGCTTCCACCCTCCGTCGCTTTGCCGAGGACAATCACACACGCTTTGCCGACAGCCTCTACCGCTTCGACGTCGACCGCGCGGCGCTCCGCGAACTTGGTCTCGACGGCACTCTCGAATGCCTGGAGGAGGCCGTCCGGGCCTCCGGTATAAAAGTCTGCGTTATCGACTCCCTCACTTGGATCTGCAATCTCTTCCGAAAGCCCGATACCGCGCGGATGTTCATGCGCCGCCTTGCTGAAATGAGCTGCCGCCTCGGCCTGTCCGTTCTCGTTGTGGCCGAACCCACACGCCGCATCGAACCCTTCATCGACAACATCTTCTCCGCAAAGTCTCTCACGGAAGATTCCGGAGACGAAGCCGTATCAAAAGAGAAGAAATCTTTGAAAACCGACATGCCCGCTAAGGCGCCCCGGCAACCTATAACACTCATTACTCCGGAAGAGGCGCGTACACAGCAACCCCGCCGTTCCCTGAAGGAACGACTCTCCCATCCCGGAGTGCGCTTATAATCCGGCTGTCGACCGTCCCTGACACTACTGTCACTTTCTCCTCGGCAAGTTCCTCAAGAAACAGAAGCAGCTCGCTGTTGCAGTAGTCCACGGCCCGCGTGAATACATACAGAATGTTCCCCGAGACGACGCCCCGGAGTAGAAGACGCATCTCGGGATGCAAGGCTGCGAGTGCCTCGGCCCTTACTCCGCGGTAAACCCGCTCGCCGCTTCCCGTCTCGTGGATTTTGCACACTGTGAAGCCCCGCGAGGGATCGGCCTCCTCTTCCTGCCGCTCAGGGTCCATGAAGCCTTCCTTGATGCTCATGGAAAGCACGCTCGCCGCGGCAACGAGCGACAACGATAGTGAAAGTATTATTCTTTTCATGAATCAGGGTGTCCTTTTATTGAAAGAACACCCTGAATCGGGAAAGGTTTATTTCATGACATGCACGTCGAGCTGAGGGAAGGGGAAGTTGATGCCCGCCGAAGGAAGCTCCTTGTAGAAGCGCTCGTTCATCGAGTAGAACACGCCCCAGTACATCCCCGTGGGCGTCCATGCCGACACCTTCAGGTCGACGGAGCTTGCCCCGAGCTCCTTCACGAACACTGCCGGCGAGCAGTCAATCTTCGTAAGAAGCACCTTTGCCAGCGTAGGGTCGATGGCGGGGGCTGACATTCCGCGCGCCGCGCGGTCGTCCTCGAGATATTGCTTTACGATGCGCTCGTCCGAACCGAGGATTTCAAGAATCTTCTTCCTGGCGGCCTCAACATCGTCGCCATAGGCGATGCTTACGGTCCAGTCCACCCTCCGGTAGTCGTCCCGCGTGTAGTTGTTGATTGATCCGGTCGACAGTCCGCCGTTCGGGATGATGATGGTCTTGTTGTCGGGCGTGCAGATGATGGTCGAGAATATCTGTATCTCACGCACGGTCCCCGCATAGCCCTGGGCCTCGATGTAGTCGCCCACACGGTATGGTTTCAGGAGAAGGATCAGAACGCCTCCCGCGAAATTCTGGAGAGTTCCGCTCAGTGCCATGCCTATGGCGACGCCGGCCGAAGCGAACAGCGCGATGAACGATGAGGTCTCTATGCCCAGAATCCCTATCACCGTCACTATCAGAATGAAGTACAGCACGATGCGGACCATGCTCAGCGTGAACGACGTAATGCTCGTATCCACCTTGCGGTGAACGAGGATATTGCCGATAAGGCCGTAGATTTTCTTGATGATGAACCGCCCGAGGTAGAAAACCGCGATGGCGATGGCGAGGTTGATGGCGAATGTCACCACCGACGAGACCATCCTGTTGACAAGCTCGTCCACGGGTAGGTCCTTCAGCATCGCCCATTCCTCCCGGGGCGTCGGGATGCTGTCCGGCAGGGCCGGCTCAATGTCTGGTATTTGAATCATAGTCAGTTGTTGTCAGGTAAAGGAAATATTTCAATTCGGCTCCAGTCCAGCCCCTCGAGAAGCTGACAGTTCGGATCGTCCTCTCCGCGCATGATGTACGTCGAGAGCCCCGAGTGCTCCTTCAGAGCCACTGAGCTCCAGAGATAGGGTGTGGCGTTTTCATACACCACAACGTCCCCGAGTGCCTTCTCGAAAGCCGCTAACCGTTCCGGGCTGTCCTTCGCAAGCTCGCGCATGTACTGCCCGAAGTCGAAGTACTTGCATGTCTCCACGCCCGTGGCCGTGTAGCGCTGAGGCTCGAAGGGTGCTCCCGGCATCCCTATCAGCGAGTTGCCGTAAATCGGAAGACACGCCTGCGCGAGGGCCTCCAGCCCCGCCGTCCGCACCACGCTCATCGTCGCCGTCCGCGCCGAGCCGCTCTGGCCGTCGTAGTGCTCGAAAGTGGTCCGCGCGGCCCCAGGAAGGTCAGGCTCGCCCTCCGCGAAGAAGAACGGAAGCGTCCTGTCGTAGGGCATCCCCGCCGATGGAATCTCCGTAGGGCTCCCCGCAAGCACGGGAGCCGCTCTCCTGAGCTGGTAGACAGTCTCGATTCCCATCATGTAGCAGCAGTCGAAATACACGAAATCAAGCCCCCGGCCCTCGAGAACCCGCGCAAGAGTCGACACATTCATTTTTCGCCGCCCGGAAAGGCCGAAAGACAGCGGCGCGATATCCTCCGTGTCCTCCCTGATGCCGTCCTCGATCCAGCCTGAGGCATGGCTCCAGAGAATAAGGCCGTAGCTCTCCGCAAGGGCGTGAGCATTCATGTCGTCAAGCGCCTCGGCCATCGTCCGGGCCTCCACTCCCGTCGAGCCCGAATCGTAGGCCTTCAGCTCGATAAGACTGCCGTCCGTCTCGAAAGCCTTAAGCACCGGAGAAGCCCCGTAAGCCTCGTGGAACACGAGCAGGTGCCCCTTCGGGCCCAGCGCTCCGGCAACGACTGCCTTCCGCATCTCCTCAAGGTCGTCCGCGTCAAAGTCCGCCGACCCTAAGTTGTTGTTGGCGACCATATACACCATCACCGTCCGCGAACCCTCCTCGGGCACCGGAGGCGGAACCGGCACAGGATTGTCCTCTCCGCAGCACGTCAGAGCCGAAAGGGTGAAAAGACCGAAAAGCGAAAGAAGAAAATGTAAGAATCTGAATTTCATAATAACATATAACGTCCCGGCCCCAGCGCATATTGCCCTCGGGCACCGAAACACTGCAAAAATACACAAAACCCCCTTCCTCTCGAAAAAAATCCCCGAAAAAATTTGCACATTCAAAAAAAACACCGTAACTTTGCACCGCAAAACGGGAACAACCCCTCCCAACACCTTGCCTTGTGGTGTAATGGTAGCACGTCGGATTCTGGTTCCGCCTGTGAGGGTTCGAATCCTTCCAAGGCAACAAAAAGAAAGAGCTAAGTCGTTGCGATTTAGCTCTTTCTTTATTTTTTTCGTCTCGCGCAAAATGTTAAAAGTTGTATATTTGATACTTGTTTGGTGTCAAGGGATTTGAGACTTGTTTGGAGTCAGGGGATTTTTTGCACCTGTTGTGCACCTGTCGGAAATAGCGAATCGAATTGACATCATTCGCCGGGATTACAGGGGGTTATAGCCTTGCGGGACGGTGGCGTCGTTGATTTTCCACTCGCCGTCGGATTTTATCATAGAAAATGTTGTGGAACCTATATGCCCCATGTCAGACCAATTGACAATCACTGTGTTGTTTGGTCCGGCTACGATGGATATAATTTTTGAAAGCGAGTCATCGCCGTCTTGCATCTCCGAGCTCAGTAGCCATGTGGCGTATCCTTCGGAGTCAAGGTCATTGGCTTTCTCCAGGTGCTGAATAAAATCGGCGGTACAGATGTCGGCGATATTGAAATCAGGGTCTTTGGCGGTCTCAAACACCAAATTCTCATACAAATTATTGATTTTTTCTTCAATTGAGGGAAACTGATTGATGAAGGAGCTTTCATCGCCTCTAATAAATATCACGCCCGGCTCTTTGAATGTTATCGGAAGGAAAAGTTGGAAGTTTTTCTTTTGGGGAGTATAGTATTTAACGCGGAATTTGGGTAGCGCATTTACAAGCCTTAGTGCCTCTTGGTTGACAGCTTCGTTTTTACTCGGGCGCCGAAAAATCGTCGGGTCACTGATTGAGCCGTCAGGATGAACGGTGAATTTGACAAATACTCTTTCGCTGCCTTTGAAGCCTTCGGGAATACGGATGTTTTCGTCAAGCCATCCTTTGAGTTTTTCGTTGCCTCCGGGAAACTCGCAGCGAGGGTCAAGATTTATTAAATATTTGCGGTTTTCGGCTTTTATATATTCAAGATATCTAGGCGATACTGTAAAGAATACAGCACGATTGCCATACTCGTCGTTTTTAATTTCAGCCGATTGAATAGAGTCTGCCTGAATTTCATTTCCATACGCGAGCGGAATCCATTCGTTGTTGAAATAGAAGAACTCGGATTTGGTGTCCTGTAGAGTCAGAGGAAATTGAATCTCGCGTACAATGGTGTCGTTCACGCAGTAATCCTGCGCGAACGCAATGCACGCCTGAGCAATAACCAGGGAAATTAAAAATATTTTTTTCATATAGCATGAGGTTTTTATTTATCGGAATGTCGAGGTTCGATAGAAACCTTCCCGACAGCAAAGTAAGCGAAGTTAAATGGATTTGGTCTTAACAAATGTATAGACCTCTTTATTTTTTGATGTTTGTGTCGGGATTATTTGCAAGTTCCCGTCTGATACGGCTGAGATGGTTGGGTGTAATCAGGAGGAAGGAGGACAAATCTTTTAAAGTGACGGTCTCGACAATCCGGGGATATTGTTCACACAATGCTACATAGCGCTGACGGGGCGACTTGCGGTAGAGATCCAGCAAGCGCCGGAATACCATATAAAACAGCGATTTGTATTCGTCGAGCAGGGTGGGGGAAAGGAATTCCCTGAAAGTCTTTAACGGCACTCGCATTATCTCGCAGTCAGTGCCTGCGATGATTGACATCCGGGAAGGTTCTCCATGCAATGAGGAATGGAAATCGGTGATGATCTGTCCCGGGAAGGCAAAATTAATCACAGCCTCGTCGCCCGAATCATTAAGGGTAGTTACTTTGAAATAGCCCGACACCACAAGGGCGGCATAGCGTGCGATTGTTCCTTGCTGAACAAAACGCTCTCCCTTTTTATAACGGCACGGTGTTCCCTTCTCCCGGCAATAATCAGTGGCAGCCGTGAGATCCAGAAAGTCGATATAAGAATTGAACTGCGATGGCATGGACAACCTCTTTATGCCATCGTGAAGCAGACAATGCCGAGTTTGTCCTCGATATTGGCTATACTCTTGAAGCTGAGGTTTTCGGTGCCTGAAAGGAGCTTGCTCACATATTGCGGACTCACTCCGAGGCGAGCGGCAAGCTCGGCTCTTTTGAGGCCGTTGTCCTGCATATAGCCTATAAGGGTTACGGCAAGCTGACGCGACCAGCGGAGCCAACCTGCATTTTCCTTTCGCCATGCTGCTTCCTCTGCAAACCGAGAAGTAGTCTCGCTCTGATGGTCCTCCAAAAATTTAATTGCCTTGCTTGCCATAATATTATTCATTAGTAAGTTCAACAAAACTGTCCTGATCAAATACGCCGTTGGCTTTAAGGAACGCCTTGCAGCTATTGAGCTTCAGCAATTCGAGCGCGGTATGCTCGTGGTATATAAATATTTATTCAAGAGTAAAGTTACTAAGATTATCTTGAAAATGCAACTTATAGGTTGATTTTTCTCAATCTCAAAATATTCCCATCCTGCAACTGACTGCATTCCTTCATTGGCTTAGGATTGCATTGCCGGCGCCGGAGAGCTGGGATGCCTCATTTCCGACTTTGATTTTCTTGCCGAATCCAAAGGTATATGTTGCAGAAAGATAAATGAAGCAGTGGCTGTTCGGATTATGGGAGATTTGCACGAAATCGTAGTTTTTGCTTTTCATTACAGAGGTTCCGTTGCGCCAGTTCCACCTGAAGGGATTGGCGATCTGTGTCTGGAAGCTCCACGATGAATTACCCCAGCCGACGATAGCGGTGTAAGCGTTCTTGGCGGTCTCCCACACGCCGTTGGAAAAATTGCCGGCAGAAGCCATGGCGGATTGATACTGCACGCCGAAATGCCACTGATTCAGATAGTAGAATGCCTGAAGATACCAGTTGAGGTGTGATTTCGTCCAGTTGAAGGGTTCTTCGTTTTTGACGATATAGTGCGCCAACTGGCCGCTTATCTGGAGATTGCTGTTGAGGAAGCGGGCCGTGCCGTTCACTCCGTAGCGTCCCTGAATGAATTTGCCCATGGGTTGTTGCACTGTGCGGAGTATTCCGTCGGCCGATGCCTCATAGACATAAGCAAAGCGGTTGTCCGCGACAAATCTGGTTCCGAAAACCGAAAAACTGAATTTATTGTCGGGCAGCCACTGATAGCTGACTCCGAAATCATAGCATTTGTAAGGGGTGAGATTCGGATTCCCTGTATAGCTCATCAGCGGATTTGACTGTATGACCGCCGAACTACGGACCGAAAGAGCGGGAATCTGGTAGCTGTAATGGAACTCCGCGTTGACGGAGTTCCTGTTGTTGAATGAATATTGGGCTGAAAAGTCCGTCCAGGGATAGATGCTTTCCTCTGTAATGTCGCCTGAGCGGGTGCGGTCGTAGCTGAAGCCGACCCCGACTGCCCCGTAGAATTTATCGTTAGTGAAGTTGTAGGCGACCCCGGGGCCGAGGCGCAAGACTGTAAGCCGGTCATTTGAGGTTGAAGTGCCTGAATAGCGTGTTTTGCTGTGGTAGTAAAAGCCTTGTGCAGAGACAGAGATGTCGCCCCATTTTCCGAAGTCGTGTTGGCAGCGCAGGTTGCCGCTTGCCTTATGGGTGTTGTCCGAGGCATTGTTGATGAATTCGGAAGACGGACCCTCTGTGTATCTGCTGTTTTGTCCGGAGTGGGAGTAGGAATAGTAGGGAGCGAAATTTATGGTATTGCCGTGGGGAAGTATGAAATTCCAATAGCCGTTGTATGTTATGTAGTTCTGGCGATGATTTGCTGTATTGACGAAATCGGACGGGGGGAAATCAGCCGGTCGGAAATAGACCGACCCCGAAGTGTTCTCTTTCGGGTAATTGTCGAAAGTGGCGCCGACGGTGTTGCTGACCGATATATTATCCGTGCGATATAAAGCCTTGAATGTGGGCCAGAAATATCGTCGCCTTGTTTCGGCGTCGCGGGTAATTGAACATCGCTCGAATTCCTTTATTGAGCCGTCTTCCTGCGGGAGGCGATAGGTTTCAACGGTATTGTTGAAATCATGGCTTCCGTTGCGATAATATCCGCCGACTCCGAGGTCGTAGGTCATCCGTTTGTACTTAAATTTGGAATACAGGTTAAGCTGGCCGGAGTTGGCTATGAAAAACTCATTGGCGAAAGCCTTGAGATAGCCGCCATATTCATATTTCTGCATTATGAAATTTATTACATGGGCGCTTCCCTGAAAACGGGGGTCCTTGGGATAGTCGTAATATTCCACCTTCCTGACGTCCTCCATCCGCATGCCGGTGAGGTCCTGCTCCGACGCCGGAAGATAGTCAATGAAAATATCGACATTCTTTCCTGACGTTGTTTTGACAGAGTTGCCCATGCCGAGTGAGAGCTGTGGAATCGCCATCCGGTTGAGCAGGTCGGTGGCGGTCTGAGAGGAATTCTTCTGTTTGGATGTCGGGATATAGGTTGAAACGGTGGCGGAGGTGGATTGAAGCTTGGCCTCGACAACTACTTCGTCAAGTTTCTGCGTCTTGATTGAGTCGGACGATTCAGACTGCGCCATCGCTGTTATAGCGAAAAAGGCGCAAAAAATTGATATGAGAATTCGATGTTTCATGAAACCGTTTTTCTTATGACGGCAAAGATAGAGGTTTGTTACAATATTGTGCTTAACAAATGTTGATTTCATAGATATATTGCTGTGGGTTGCGCTCAGATATTTTGAGTCTAAAGTCGTCTCAGTTCTTCTTCGGCTGCGGAAGAGCCTTTGTATTTGCTCTTGCGGGGGTGGAAGGTGTAGATGAGATTGAGGGAGATTCCCCGGCGGTCGTAGCTCTGGCGTTTGTCAACGAAGACGCCGCAGGTGTTCATTGTCCAATTGTTGTTGGCGGTGTTGAATATGTCGGTGGCAGACAGTTTGACGCTCAGGGATTTGTTCAGGAATGTTCTGCCGGCCGATGCGTCCATGGTAAACCATGAGGCGCCGAAGCGGTTGGTGTGCATGTCGCCCCGGGAGCTGCCGCTGATATTGGCTGTAATCGTCCACCCATGAGGCAAGGAGAATGTATTGTCGAAGTAATAAGAGAATATCGGTTTGTCGTATCTGTGATTGTCAAGCTTCAGCCACTGCCGATATATACCGACCGTGACATTCGGAGTCCATCGGCGCACCGGTTTACTCCAGACAAGATAGAGATTTAACGCTGAAACGTCGATATTTACAGGGTGCATAAGTAAGCGGAGGTTGTCGGCTGGGTACAGCTGTTTGACAAAAGCATATGTATCGAGAGAACGTGTAAAATCAGTCTGGAGCATGAAGCCTTTCCACATTCCGAAGAGCTGAATGTCGTGCATCCTTTCATCACGGAGAGCCGGATTGCCTCCCTCGATTTCGTGTAGGCCCGTGTAACTGAGCGAACCGGTAAGTTGTGAATATGGGGGCTTGACGGTTGCCATTTTGTAACTGAGACTTATCTGCGATTCTTCGTTGAAGGAATAGCCGAGTGAGAGGTCGGGAGTGAGGAGATGGTCGCGGCGGCTGACATCCTCATCGCGTTTGCTGTCTGTCTTGAAGTCATAATCGACATATTCATATCTTGCCCCGGCCGAAAGGGAGAATTTGCCGAAGATACGGGACCAGGATGCGAACAAGGCGGCGGAAGTCTGCCGCGCATCAGTCAGTGAGGAGGGGATATATTCGCTGACAGCAGGGGTCAGCATCCGGTAATCGAGCGAAGTGTGGGTATAGCTGTCCTGTGTTCCGACGGTGAAATCACCTTTTCCGAGAGGAAACTTCAGATATAACTTTCCTGCCCAGAGAGTCGATGCTCTTTCATCTGTAGATTTCACTGCTGGATCAGACGATGCAGGATAGGTGGTGGCTACGGAATTGCTCTCGTTTGACCGGCGGAAATCACCGTCAAAGTGAAGAAGATATTTTTCGGCAAAAGTGTTTTCATAGTAGAGAGAAGCGAGGTGGCTGTGTGCCCGTATACGCTTGTCGATGTCGCGGCTGATGGCAGGATTATCGTTGAGCCATTCGGAGCCTGTGTTGTTGAAATCGCCGCGCTCGGGATTGTAACGGTAATATGCGCCAAACGATTGGGAGCCATTGGCATAGTTGAATCCGGCCTTGACAACGGCTGTTGTCGCAGGGTATGAATTGTGTTGAGAGCTACCCACGGTGGTTTCGCGGCCATCGTAAAGGAGAGTATTGGTTGTTACGCCTTTTGCGAGTGAGTTATTGCGGTTTATCGTGCCATTGGCAAAGAATTCCCAATTTCCGGCTTTATAACTTAATGAGAGGTAATCCATAAGCGACCATTTGCGTCGGCGCTGAAGCTGAAATTGGTCGGTGAGCGACAGTCCCTGTACGAAATTCCGGCGAGTCGTGATTTTAAGCACGGCACCTGTGGTGCTTTCGTAAGCGGCTCCGGGGGCCATGAGCAATTCCACTTTCTTGAGATTGGAGGAAAGGAGCTGTTGCAACTCATTTCCATCGAGCATGGGGCGTCCGTCGATATAGATTTCGATATTGCTCTTTCCTATGACACTGACGGTGTTGTCCTCAACCTTAATCATCGGCAACTGCGCGAGAACATCGAGAGCAGTTCCGAGGTCAGCAAGGTTTGTGCCGGGAATGGTTGAAACGAGGGTAGAGCCGACAAGTTTTGTCGCCGGCTGTTCAGCGGTCACGACTATCTCCTGAAGTTCGCGGGTGAGGCTGTCGGTCGCTTCCGGATTCTGCGCATAGCCGATTTCAAAGAAGGAAAAGACGGTAAGTACGGGGATTAGGATTTTAGTTTTCATGCTTTGCAAATTTTTCTGCAAAGCAAGTGAAAATGCCTCGAATCGGCCTGGAAATTTGTCTGACTTTTATCTGACAAATTCTGACAATGCTATATGTCAGCTCTTTATGCGCAACTCGTATGAGTCGCCTCTGTTACAGACTATCTCCCAACCCTCTTGGGTGAGGGCGCCTTTAGTGCGCCTCACAAGGGTGTATAGTGATTCCTCCGCATTGCTTTTATTGCCCCAAAGGGTCTCGCATAATGTCCGTTTGTCTACTTTCATATCCGGGGCGTCGAGAAGCATCTGGGCGAATTGTCGCTGCATTGGGGTAAGTCTTATGCCGTCAAGCGAAGGCGACGCGGGAAGGGCCGGAAGTGCCGCCGGGGACATATCAGTCTCTTTCCTTTTCCGGATAAACATAGCCGCCATTGAAAGTATAGAAAGGGAAAGCAAAATTCCCGGGAATGTCCGGTCGGACGCGAAAAATATGGAAGCCATGGAGCAGTCGGCAAACCCCTGCAGCTGTATTGCAAGTCCGTCTTCGGCCCGCTCCGGAACAAGCAAAATGGAATCGGAAGCTATTTTGTTTCCCTGTATTTTAGGGGATGCATTCTTTTTGTCGACCAATGCGAGGGTGAAGTAAGCCTCGTCTTTCAGGGATGTGTTCCTGAAATCCAGATCGGATGCCTGATATATCAGAGGTTTATGGGTGGTCTCGTACATTTGACGTATGGCCGCTACGGTGTCGGGACGCGTCCAGAGCCGGCTATTCTCACCGGCTAAAGCAAGCATGGCATCGTTAAGGTCGTCAGCGATGTTTTGTTGAGCCTTTGAATAGGAGAAGCAGCATGAAATTACTGAAGCCAACATCAAAGCCAAAGGGATAAGCATCCCGAAACGAAGGGCGGAGCCTTTATCGGCGGTTCTCCAGGATATAGCTTTGAAACGGGGCATTTTCTTGGTATTTACGGTTGTTTGCGATTATCGGCGGTGGCGGAAAGTTATGGTGCGGTTGTAGATGAAGTTGGCGAGGGTGTAGGCGACGTTGCCGAGGAGGGTGGCGATGCCGTAGGGGGTGATGGCAATGTCGGGTGTGAGCTGGTAGAGGTCGGTGCCGGCCCATGAGGTTGTGATGGCCCAGACGGTGAAGAGCTGTATGGCGTAGCAGACGAGGAAGCCCATGATGAAAACGGCGGCCTCGCGGCGGTAGCGTCCTTTGCTGTGGAAGACCCAGTTTTTGTTGAAGATGAATGAGTTGGCGAGTCCGGCGATGTAGCCTATGGCGTTTGAGAGGTAGAGGTTGAGGTCGAGGAAGGACTTGCAGAGGTAGATGACGGCGAGGGTGATGAGGGTGTTGAGGACGCCGACGGTGCAGTATTTGGCGAACTGGACGTATTTGTTCTCGCGGGGGGAGTGGGGCTGGGGTTGGGCTGTCATTTGTCTGGGAGGTCGGAGGGGGAGATTTTGAGGATGGGGAGGGACCAGCCGAAGTGGAAGGCGAGGATGCGGAGGCCGACGACTGTGGCAGCGCATGAAATCTGGGGAATCCAGGCGGGGATGGCTGGGATGAGTCCGGCGAGCCAGTATACGATGCCTCCTGCGAGGCAGGCTGTGGCGTAGATGTCCTTTCGGAAGAAGAGGGGTTCTTCGTTGATGAGGATGTCGCGGATAACGCCACCGAAGGAGCCGGTGGTGATTCCCATTACGACGGCGACCCACATGGGGTAGTGGACGGCGAGGGTTTTCTCTATGCCTACGACGACGAATAGAGCGAGGCCGATTGCGTCGAAGATGAAGAGGGTGCGCATTCCTTTTACGAGGGCGCGGCGGAAGATTATTACTGTGGCGAGGGAGAGGCCTGTGACGGCGAGGTACATGGCGGACTGCATCCAGAAGACGGGGATGTCGAGGAGTACGTCGCGGAGGGTTCCGCCGCCGATGGCTGTGACGAGGCCTATGACGTATGCTCCGAACCAGTCGAAGCTCTTGGCTGCGGCGAGGCGTATGCCGGAGATGGCGAAGGCTATGGTGCCGAGTATCTCGATGGTGAATATCAGCAGGTTGTCTTCCATTTGAGGAGGGGGATGCTTGTTATTTCGCGGCGGGCGCCGGCCCGGCGGCGGCTTTGGCGGCTTTGGCGGCGTCGCGGGCGTGCTTGCGGCACCATTGGGCGAGGAAGCAGGAGCCGCATTCGGGCTTTCGGGCCTTGCAGACGTAGCGTCCGTGGAGGATGAGCCAGTGGTGGGCCTTAGGGACGAGGTCGGCGGGGATGTTGGCCATGAGGGCTTTCTCTGTGGCGAGGGGCGTTTTTGAGCCTGTGGTGAGGCCGAGGCGCTCGGCGACGCGGAAGACGTGGGTGTCGACGGCCATTGCGGCGCGGCCGTAGACGACGGCGCGGATTACGTTGGCTGTCTTCCGGCCGACGCCGGGGAGGGAGGTGAGGTCCTCCATGGACTCGGGTACCTGTCCGCCGAAGTCGCTGACGAGCTTGCGGGCCATGCCGACGAGGGCTTTGGCCTTGTTGTTGGGGTAGGAGATGCTCTTGATGTACTCGTATACTTCGGGGACTTCGGCCTCGGCGAGTTTCGCGGGGGTAGGGAAGGTGCGGAAGAGTTCGGGGGTGTACTGGTTGACGCGCTTGTCGGTACACTGAGCCGAAAGGATTACGGCGACAAGGAGCTGGTAGGGGTTCTCGAACTCCAGCTCGGTGTCGACAACGGGCATCTCGCGCTCGAACTCGCGGAGGACGGCGGCGTATCGTTCAGCCTTTTTCACGCGTGGGTGGCGGTAAATTCGTCGAGGAAGCGGACGTCGTTCTCGGAGAAGAGACGGAGGTCGGAGACGCGGTACTTGAGGTTGGTGATGCGCTCGATGCCCATTCCGAGTGCGAATCCGGAGTATACTTTAGAGTCGATTCCGCAGGCTTCGAGGACGTTGGGGTCGACCATTCCGCAACCGAGGATTTCGACCCAGCCGGTGCCTTTGCAGAAGGCGCAACCCTTGCCGCCGCAGATGTTGCAGGAGATGTCCATTTCGGCGGAGGGCTCGGTGAAGGGGAAGTAGCTGGGGCGGAGGCGGATGTCGGTTTTCTCGCCGAAGAGCTCGCGGGCGAGGTAGAGGAGGGTCTGGCGGAGGTCGGCGTATGTTACGTTCTTGTCGATGTAGAGGGCCTCGAGCTGATGGAAGAAGCAGTGTGCGCGTGCGGAGATTGCCTCGTTGCGGTAGACGCGCCCGGGGCAGATGATGCGGATGGGTGGCTTCTGGGAGGTCATGACGCGTGTCTGCACGGAAGAGGTGTGTGTGCGGAGGAGGACGTCGGGATTACGCTCGATGAAGAATGTGTCCTGCATGTCGCGCGCGGGATGGTCGGGGGGGAAGTTGAGGGCTTCGAAGACGTGCCAGTCGTCTTCGATTTCGGGGCCGTCGGCGATGGTGTAGCCGAGGCGGTGGAAGATGCCGATGATTTCCTCGCGGACGATTGAGAGGGGGTGGCGTGTGCCGAGGGCGGGCGCGGGAGCGGCGGGACGCGTGAGGTCGGCAAGGTCGGCACCGGCGGCGGATGCGTCGGCGAGGCTTTCGCGGAGGGCGTTGATGTGGTCGGTGGCGAAGGTTTTGAGCTCGTTGATGGCCTGTCCGATTTCGCGCTTCTGCTCGGGGGGTACGGAGCGGAAGTCGTTCATGAGGGCGGAGATCTCGCCCTTCTTGCTGAGATATTTTATGCGGAGGGTCTCGACGTCGTCGGTGGAGGCGGGCGCCTCGGCGAGGATTCGGGCCCGGAGGTCTTTGATTTTCTCTAACATCGCAGGAATTGGATAATAAGCTGTTTGGAGTGCAAAGGTAGCAATTTTTTAGACTCCGACAAAGAGAGGAGGGCTTTTTCTTGGCCGGGATTCCACATAACTGCCCTCCGGAGAGAGGAGAAGCTGACGCGGCCCTGCCTTTTGGGGAAGGCAGGGCCGCGGGGACGGATGGTATTTATGAAGTGAATCAGAGGATGCCCTGGGCCATCATTGCGTCGGCGACTTTCATGAAGCCGGCGATGTTTGCGCCGCGGACGTAGTTAACGTAGTCGGGGGTTTCGCGGCCGTACTCGACGCACTTGGCGTGGATGTTGGCCATGATTTCGCGGAGTCGGCGGTCGACTTCTTCGGCGCTCCAGGAGAGTTTCTGTGAGTTCTGGGCCATTTCGAGGCCGGAGGTGGCCACGCCGCCTGCGTTAGCGGCCTTGCCGGGGGCGTAGAGGATACGGGCCTTGATGAATTTGTGGACTGCTTCGGGGGTTGAGGGCATGTTGGCGCCTTCGCTGACGGCGAAGCATCCTCCTTCGAGGAGGGCGTCGGCGTCGGAGCCGTCGAGCTCGTTTTGGGTGGCTGAGGGCATTGCGATGTCGCACTTGACGAGTTTCCAGGGACGCTGACCTTCGTAGTACTTGAGTTCGGGGAAGCGCTCGGGGACTTCGTACATCCGTCCGCCCATGTAGGTCTTGAGTTCGAAGATGTAGTCGAACTGTTCCTGAGTGAGGCCTTCGGGAGCTATGATGGAGCCACCGGAGTCGCTCATGGAGACGACTTTACCGCCGAGTTCCATGATTTTTTTTGCGGTGTAGGTGGCGACGTTGCCGGCGCCGGAGATTGCGACTTTCTTGTCCCTGACGTCGAGGCCGCGGGTGGCGAGCATTGATTCAAGGAAGTAGCAGTTGCCGTAGCCGGTTGCTTCGGGGCGGACGAGTGAGCCGCCGAAGGAGAGGCCTTTGCCGGTGAAAGTTCCGGTGAATTCGCGGGCCATTTTCTTGTAGTAGCCGTACATGAATCCTACTTCACGCGCACCGACGCCGATGTCGCCTGCTGGGACGTCGGTGTCGGGGCCAATCTGGCGCCAGAGCTCGGCGATGAATGCCTGGCAGAAGCGCATGATTTCCATGTTGCTCTTGCCTCGGGGGGAGAAGTCGGAGCCGCCTTTGCCGCCGCCCATTGCGAGGGTGGTGAGGGAGTTTTTGAAGGTCTGCTCGAAGGCGAGGAACTTGAGGATGGAGAGGTTTACGGAGGAGTGGAAGCGGATGCCGCCCTTGTAGGGGCCGATGGCGTTGTTGTGCTGGACTCGGTAGCCCATGTTGTTCTGGACTTTGCCGTTGTCGTCGACCCATGAGACGCGGAAGGCGAAGATTCGGTCTGGGATGCAGAGGCGCTCGATGAGGTTGTAGCGGTCGAACTGCGGGTTCTGGTTGTAGACGTCCTCGATAGAGGAGAGTACTTCTTCAACGGCCTGGAGATACTCGGGCTCGTTGGGGAAACGCCGTTTGAGGTCGGCGATGACTTCTGAAGTTTTCATCCGGGATAGAATGCACTATTATTGGAAATTGCGTTGCAAAATTACAAAGATTTCGGGAAATAGCAAAATTTCTGCCAAATTTTGTATAAAAAAAGAGGCAAAATGGGCGGCAAGGACGCGGCACTCAACCTCCCTCCGGATAACTGACGGCACGGGGGCCGGGGAGGCGCGGGCGCTTCGCTGGCGCCTTTTGGGAGACGGCGGAGATTTTTTTGAAAAAAAGATTGGAAAAATTTAGCGGAAATTGAAATAATTACTAACTTTGTAATGATTTTAAAAAGCAAGTCGAATGGAGAACGAAACCGGCTACACGATGCAGCGGCTGACTGAGATGCTCCAGCAAAAGGGAATCAGGCCTACGGCACAGCGGATAGCGGTGCTGTCGGCTGTGGCGAAGGGCAAGACGCATACTTCGGCCGAGGAGATCTACGGGAGGCTGTCGACGGTGTTCCGCTCGCTTTCGAGGACTACGGTGTACAATTCTCTCGGAATCCTTGTGGAGCACGGGGTGCTCCGGGAGCTCGAAATCGAGGCGGGATGCTGGCGCTACGACCTTGCCGGTCAGGCGGCGCACAGTCACTTCGTGTGCAGGAGCTGCGGCTGTATCCTTGACCTTCCGATGCCCGGTGGCGTGGCGGAAGGTGTAGACTCTCAGTTCGACATCGACTCTGTAGACATCACTTACCGCGGGCTCTGTCCGCAATGCAGGCAAAAAGTTAAACCAAATAACAAACAAACAGACAGACAATGAAAGATCTTAAAGGAACCAAGACCGAACGCAACCTGATGGAAGCTTTCGCCGGGGAATCGCAGGCCCGGAACAAGTACAGCTACTATGCCTCGAAGGCACGTAAGGACGGCTACGAGCAGATTGCGGCCATCTTCGAGGAAACGGCCAACAACGAGAAGGAGCACGCGAAGCTGTGGTTCAAGTTTCTGCACGGCGGTGAAATCGCCGACACGATGACTAATCTCCGCGACGCCGCGGAGGGCGAGAACTACGAGTGGACTGACATGTATGACCGTATGGCTAAGGAAGCCGACGAGGAGGGCTTCAAGGAAATCGCCGCCCGCTTCCGCGCGGTTGCCGCCATCGAGCGTCATCACGAGGAGCGCTACCGCCGCCTTCTCAAGAACATCGAGGAGGGCATCGTGTTCTCCCGCGAGGGCGACCGGGTATGGATCTGCCGCAACTGCGGTCATATCGTTATCGGGAAGAATGCTCCGAAGAAGTGCCCTGTGTGCATGCATCCGGAGAGCTTCTTCGAACTCGAGGCCCAGAACTACTGATTGACGCACTGAACCAGCCCCTCAGAATGGGGCGCTTACTGCGGACGCATTTTTTTTGCGTCCGCTTTTTTTGCGGGGTCAGCAGAGGGTCAGGTGTACGATGCAGGTCGCGTAGCTGAGGCCGATGACCCGGGTTGTGAGCGAGGGGTCTTCGGGCCAGTCGAGGGTTTTGGCGCCATATTCGGACCAGAGCTTGACTTTGTGCCGGTCGGGGAGGATGGTTACGAGTATGGGTCTGATGTAGGGGTGGTACTGAGGGGGGAAGTTGAGGGAGAGGTCGAATGTGCGGCCTACGGGGATGCTGAGGAGGCCGACCCATGCGGTGTCGACGGAGTGGTTGCGGTCGGCGGTTGTCTCGATGACGATTTTTATGCCGGATGGGGGCTCGACTTCGGGCCATTCGATGCGGCAGAGGTATTCGTCGCCGATGGTGCTTCCGTCGGCGAATTCGCGGCTTTCGCCGTTGAGGAAGGTGATTTCATGGCCCGGGGTGAGGGTTTTCCGCTCGCCGTATCCGGAGGAGACGACGATGGCGTCGGGGGTGACGCTTTCGATTGTCATGCTGGGGAAGTAGTCCTGGGGGAAGGGGCCGGGACTGGCGGGCCGGACGGCTTTGACGGGGTTGGAGTCGGGGGAGTAGAGGACGCACCAGCCGTGCTTGAGGGTGACTTCGAGGAGGGGAGCGGGCTTCATGGGGTTATAAGGATTTATGGATTATGGGGGCGGGGCTTTCACGCAACTGCCCTCCGGAGGACTGACGCGGCACTGAACCTCCATCCGGATAACTGACGGGGCGGGAGCGCGGGAGCCCGGGGGAGGGCGCGGGCGCTTCGCTGGCGCCTTTGGAAGGCGGGGATGAAAAAAGACGCTGAAACTCAGGGTGTTTCAGCGTCTTTTTTTGATGGAGCGGCAAACGAGGCTCGAACTCGCGACCCTCAGCTTGGGAAGCTGATGCTCTACCAACTGAGCTACTGCCGCATGGGTTTCGGATGCAAAGGTAGTGATTTTTTTTGTTCGGTGCAAATTTATTCGACTTTGAATATACTGAAGTTTACGGAACCGTAGGTGCGTTTTTCGCGGAATCCGGGCAATGAGCTGAAATCGTGGCGTTTTGAGTGCTCGACTACTACTGTTGTGCCCGGGCCGACGAGGGCGGAGGAGAGGATTTTTCCGGGGATGAGTTCGAAGCCGGGCATGTCGTATGGCGGATCGGCGAAGACGAAGTCGAAGGGCCGGGCGGGCGAGGAGGCGAGGTACTTGAGGACGTCGCCGCGGATGAGGGTGAGGTTCTCGTCGCCGAGTTCGGAGGCGACTTTGAGGATGAATTTCTGCTGTACGGGAGCCTTTTCGACGGCTGTGACTGAAGCGCATCCCCGGGAGAGGAGTTCGAAGGATATGGCTCCGGTTCCTGCGAATAGGTCGAGGGCGCGGAGGCCGTCGAAGTCGAGGATGTTTTCGAGGACGTTGAAGAGGTTCTCGCGGGCAAAGTCGGTTGTTGGCCTTGCGGTGATGTTGGTAGGGACGGTGAAACGACGGCGTCCGTATTTTCCGCTGATTATTCGCATAGGGGTATGAAAATCAAGGGTAGTGGGGCATCTGTTGCCGCAGGGCCGAAGCGGAGTGCGGCGGCGGGGAATATTATCGGCATCACGGAGGCGGCGAAGCGGCTGAGGACTTTGATGATGTCTGCGCGGAGGGCTTTGTCTCCTCCGAGGAGAATTTCGTCGGCTGAGAGGTCGAGTCCTGCTCCTCGGGCGGCTGCGAGGATGTAGTACGCGGCGTCGTCGATGCTTTCGAAGGGGATTGTGTTTGCGAGCTGCATTTTGCCTCCGCGTGCGAAAGCGATGAGGTCGAGCTGTCCCCGCGGGGCTGAAGCGTCGGAGGGGCGGTGGATGTTGACGTATAGTTTCGCGGAGTTTCCGAGGGCGTTGCTGCGGCCGAAGTATGCTACGAGGGATTCGAGGTGGTGGTGGTGCTTACGGGTGCTGAATGTGCGTCCGAGGAAGTTCAGGACGTCGATGTCCGGGAATGCCCAGAGTTCGAGGAGGTCGTCGGCTGGGGTGGAGATGTAGGACTCGAAGGTGATGTTGGAGCCGGTGTCGGGGACGTATGTTGAAGCAAGGGCTTCGGCGGCGGGCGCGTCGATCCCGGCTGGGGCGAAGACAAACTGCCGTGAGCGGGTGATGATGTCGACTTTTTTGAAGTCGGAGAGGAGGATGGGGTTGTCGTAGACGATTTCCTCGAAGGTTCGGAGGGTTGGACCGTCGGGGAGGGGGAAGCGGAGGAGGTGAAGGGAGGCGTCGGAGGCCGTGTTGAGCATGGCAACGGTCAGCTCGGCGTCATCGAGGTGTAAAAGCAGGCGCCAGAGGGCGGGATGCTCGATTTCGGGGAGTGTGCTTGTGTTCAATGTCATGCGCAAAGGTAGTAAATATATTTTAAATAAAGAGGGGATGCGGGGGAAAAGTTGGGGATGAACAGGCGCGGCGCTGAGGGCGTTTGTTTGGTAGAGTCTTTTTTCGTATCTTTGTCGGTCCTTCACGCCGGGGCCTCTCCGGCGGAGGAAAAAGTCACGTACAACTGAAATATGGCAAATTCCACACCACGGCCCGCGGGCCTATCCGACAGCGAGGTTTCCGAGAGCCGGCGGCTCTATGGGGCTAACATCCTGACGCCTTCGGCGAAGACTCCGCTCTGGCGGCTTTTTCTCGAGAAATTCTCGGATCCTCTTATTATTATCCTTCTGATTGCGGGGGTGCTTTCCGTGCTTATTTCCTGTTATGAATACTGGGGTCTCGGCGAAGGGGCTCAGGTATTCTTCGAACCTACGGGGATATTCGTGGCGATTCTTCTTGCGACGGGTCTGGCATTCTTCTTCGAGCAGAAGGCCGGCCGGGAGTTCGAGCTTCTGAATCAGGTGAACGACGAAGAACCGGTGCTAGTGATCCGCAACGGGGGGCAGGTTACGGAGGTGCCGAAGAAGGAGGTCGTGCGCGGCGATATTGTCGTGCTGGGCACAGGGAATGAGATACCGGCAGACGGGCGCCTTCTCGAGGCCGTGAGCATGAGCGTCGACGAATCGACGCTTACGGGCGAACCGGTGGCGGCGAAGAGCACGGACCCGGCACAGGCGGACCCGGAGGCGACTTTCCCGACGGACCACGTTATGCGCGGGACTAAGGTCATGGAGGGCCACGGGGTGATGGAGGTGACGGCCGTGGGCGACGCGACGGAGAACGGCAAGGTGTTCACGGCGTCGCAGATCGACAGCACGGTGAAGACACCACTGAACCAGCAGCTCGACCGGCTGGCGAAGCTTATAACGCGCGTGGCCTATGCGTGCGCGGCGCTGATAATCGTCGGGCGGATGGCGGTGTACCTGACGGAGCTCGGCGGAGCGGGATTCGACTGGGTTGACTTCACGGCTTACTTCCTTCAGACCATCATGATAGCCGTGACGCTGATGGTTGTGTCTATACCTGAGGGCCTGCCGATGGCGGTTACGCTCTCTCTGGCCTACTCGATGCGGAGGATGCTTAAATCGAACAACCTTGTGCGCAAGCTCCATGCTTGCGAGACGATGGGTGCTGCGACTGTAATCTGCACGGACAAGACGGGAACGCTGACCCAGAACCGGATGCAGGTAGCGGACGCGCACTTTTTCGGGAGTCCTTCGGACCTTATTCTATACGGTGGCATAGCGGCGAACTCCACTGCTCAGCTTGATACTTCGGGCGCGGGGGAGCCGAAGGCACTCGGCAATCCGACGGAGGGGGCGCTTCTTTTGTGGCTGCGCTCGCAGGGAGCGGACTACCGCGCGCTGCGCGAGGCCGCTCCGGCGGTGAGCGAGCTTCCTTTCACGACTGAGCGCAAGTATATGGCCACGGTTGTGCGCTCGACCTCGGGGGAGACGGTGCTCTACGTGAAGGGCGCTCCGGAGATAGTGTTCGGGCTGTGTACGGACACTTCCGGTGTGACGAAAGCGGAAATCGACGCTCAACTGCTTGTGTACCAGAATCAGGCGATGCGGACGCTGGGATTCGCATATAAGATATTGAAGGACCCGTCGGAGGCTTCGACGGCCATCTCCGATGGACGCATCGACGCGCGGGGGCTAAAGTTCTTAGGCTTCGTCGCCATCTCGGACCCGGTTCGCGCGGACGTACCGGCGGCGGTGCGCGAGGTGTTCGACGCCGGCGTGCAGGTGAAAATCGTGACGGGCGACACGACCGGGACGGCCAAGGAGATAGCCCGGCAGATCGGCCTCTGGGACGACGCGCGCGACACGGAGCGGAATATCATCACCGGAGCTGAGTTCGCGGCGCTGTCGGACAGTGAGTTGCGTTCGCGAGTCGAGGACCTGAAGATTATTGCGCGCGCACGTCCGATGGACAAAAAGCGCCTGGTGGAGACCCTCCAGGGGCTCGGTGAGGTAGTGGCTGTGACCGGCGACGGGACGAATGACGCTCCGGCGCTGAAAGCCGCGCAGGTTGGCCTGTCGATGGGCGACGGAACTTCCGTGGCGAAGGAGGCCTCGGACATTACTATAGTCGACAATTCATTCGCGTCGATAGGGCGCGCGGTGATGTGGGGCCGGTCGCTGTACCGCAATATCCAGCGGTTCATACTGTTCCAGATGACGGTGAACGTCGTGGCCTCGCTCATCGTACTCTGCGGGGCGTTTATGGGTACGCAGTCGCCGCTGACGGTGACGCAGATGCTGTGGGTGAACCTGATTATGGACACCTTCGCCGCCATTGCGCTGGCCTCTCTGCCTCCGTCGGAGTCGGTGATGCGGGACAAGCCGCGGCGCCGCTCGGAGTTCATCATAACGCGGGCGATGTGGACCGACATCATCGGCGTGGGTGGAGTATTCTTCCTGATTCTCATAGCTTTCCTTTATTATTTACAGCATACGGCTATGAACACGATGACCGAGCTCGGACGGCTCCCGCTCATCGGCGACCACGAGCTGAGCCTCGTGCAGATTTCACTCTTCTTCTCGACTTTCGTGTTCCTCCAGTTCTGGAATATGTTCAACGCCAAGGCCTTCGGGAGTACGCGTAGCGCCTTCCACTTCCGCGACTGCGGGGGCTTCCTGCTGATAGCGGGGATAATTCTGACAGGCCAGATATTCATCGTGACGGTCGGGGGCCCGCTCTTCTCGGTAACGCCGCTGACGGTGGCAGACTGGGCTATAATCATCGGCGGGACCTCGGCGGTGCTCTGGATCCGCGAACTCCTTCACCTTATAACCAAAACAAAATCAAGACAATGAAAAGCAACATCTACACCCGCGGGGGCGACCGCGGGCAGACCTCCCTTGTGGGAGGTACGCGCGTCGACAAGGACAATCCCCGGCTCGACGCTTACGGTACGGTCGACGAGCTGAACTCGTGGCTGGGCCTTATCGCGGCCTATCCTTCCGAGCTTCCTTCGGGCGCTCCGGAAACCCTGCGCATGACTCAGAACCTACTGTTCGACCTCGGGTCAATCCTGGCTACGGAGCCGGAGAGCGCGTGGCAGCCGCGTCCAATCCCTCAGGAGGCGGTTGAGGCACTGGAGAAGGCCATCGACGCTCTTGACGCGACGCTTCCGCGGCACAACCGGTTCATCCTTCCGGGGGGGACGCCCCTGAGCGCGCAGACGCAGATAGCGCGGACGGTGGCCCGGCGCGCCGAGCGGCGGATTATAGCGATGACACACACGGTGGAGCCGACGCCGGGAATCGACTCGGCGCTGCGCTTCGTGAACCGTCTGAGCGACTATCTTTTCGTGCTGGCGCGTGCCATCAACAATATTTCAGGGGATTCCCGTGAAATTTTTTGGGAGAAAAGTTGTTAGTACAAATAAAATCACTAATTTTGCAGACCTTTTCAGAAACAAAACCGTAAAGACTATGTACTGGACACTCGAACTGGCCTCGAAAATCGAAGACGCACCCTGGCCCGCAACAAAAGAAGAACTCATCGACTACGCCATGCGCTCGGGCGCGCCGATGGAGGTAATCGAAAACCTACAGGAAATCGAAGACGAAGGCGACACCTACGAATCCATCGAAGATATCTGGCCCGACTATCCGACGAAGGATGATTTTCTGTTCAACGAGGATGAGTATTAGAGAAGAATAATCGAAAAATTTGAGATCAAATCCCTGTTAATCAATGAGATTAGCGGGGATTTAATTTGTTTGGATAATATGTAAGTGCCTGATAATCGTGGGTTTTGGATTTAGTCATCACTCTTGCCATACATGGTTATAATTATTAACGCGAGTTCGGGATAAAAACATACGATTTTTATCCCATGGCTAAGGGCACAAAT
>CABUIC010000026.1 GCA_902491515.1 uncultured Porphyromonadaceae bacterium | reverse complement strand
ATTTGTGCCCTTAGCCATGGGATAAAAATCGTATGTTTTTATCCCGAACTCGCGTTACAAGGTAAATTATTGGAAAACAAGCATAATTTATAGTTATTGACAATATGTTGATAATATGCGCTGTAGAAAAAAAAGTCCTCTTCCGGATGTTGAAAACTATAGAAAAGGACCTTGAAAACTCAGGAGAAAGTAAAAAGAAACTAATTTGGAGATCTCGCGGATTTGTCCATACGCTGCGTTCCGGCGAATTGCCAAATATTCTTATCGAAAAGCATTGAAAACTTTTCAACACTTATTGACAGGGTTGTTGACAGAGTATTTTTTAGGCTGTGTCAAAATTCAAATTCGCCCGTTAGGGGCGGACGTGCCATGGCACGTCCCTACTGTTTTTCAGTACGTTAGAGTAATGCTATTTCAAGAATTTCTTCTCCAACGGAATTTTGACACAGCCTCGTCTTCTTGTTCAATGCCCGAAGAGCGGAGTGGAAAGGTAGCGGTCGCCGGTGTCGGGGAGGAGGGCTACGATTGTTCGTCCGGCATTCTCGGGCAGACGTGCGAGATGGAGGGCGGCGGCGAGTGCCGCGCCGGAGGAGTATCCGGCGAGGAGGCCTTCTTCGGCAACGAGGAGCCGTGCGGCTCCCGCGGCTTCGTCGTCGGTGACGGCCAAGACATCGTCGACTACGGCGGGGTCGTAGTTTTCGGGAATGAATCCGGCGCCTATGCCCTGAATTTTGTGGGGGCCGGGCTGACCGCCGGTAAGGACGGGGGAAGCTGCGGGCTCTACGGCCACGATGCGCACTCCGGGCTTGCGGGCCTTGAGAGCCTGGCCGACTCCGGAGATTGTTCCGCCGGTTCCGACACCGGCCACGAAGATATCGACTGCGCCGTCGGTGTCGCGCCAGATTTCGGGTCCGGTGGTGAGACGGTGGACGGCGGGGTTGGCGGGATTCGAGAACTGGCCGAGGATGATGGAGCCGGGGGTGCGGTCGCGGAGGCGCTCGGCTTCGGCGATGGCGCCGCGCATACCGTCGGTGGCGGGGGTGAGGACTATTTCGGCGCCGTAGGCTTCGAGGAGGCGTCGGCGCTCGAGGCTCATGGACTCGGGCATTGTCATTATGGCGCGGTAGCCCTTTGCGCGGGCCACCCATGCGAGGCCGATTCCGGTGTTGCCGCTGGTGGGCTCTATAATCACGCCTCCGGGACGGAGCACGCCTTCGGCCTCGGCGCACTCGACCATGGCGAGGGCCGTGCGGTCCTTGACGCTTCCGGCCGGGTTAAAACTTTCTATTTTTACGAGCACGCGGGCCGGGAGCTTCTCGCGGTGCATGATTCGGGAGAGTTCGAGCATGGGCGTGTTGCCCACGAGTTCAGTGAGGAACTTTGCTATCATACGAGTACGCGGGGTTCAGTGAGGTTCTTGCTTTGCAGGATTCTTGAATTCGGGGGGACGGAGGAGGTGAGCCATACGTTGCCGCCGATGACGCTTCCTTGGCCGACTGTAATGCGGCCGAGGATTGAGGCGTTGGAATATATTGTGACGCGGTCCTCGATGACGGGATGGCGGGGGATGTTCATGGGGTGTCCGGCGCCGTCGAGGGTGAAGTTCCGTGCGCCGAGTGTCACGCCCTGATAGAGGGTGACGTGGTTTCCGATTATGCAGGTCTGTCCGATCACAACTCCGGTTCCGTGGTCGATGGCGAAGTATTCCCCGATTTCGGCTCCGGGGTTTATGTCGATGCCGGTGTCGGAATGAGCGAGCTCGGTGAGCATACGGGGGAGCACGGGAATGCCGAGCCGGAGGAGGGTGTGGGCCACGCGGTAGTTGAGAATGGCGCGCAGGCCGGGGTAGGAGAGGATTATTTCGGTATATCCGTCGGCGGCGGGGTCGTTGCTGTAAATTGCCTGGACGTCGGTGTACATCCGGGCCTTTATTTCGGGAAGACTGTCGATGAATTCGAGGGCGAGGCGCGAGGAGCGGCGGTTTGCAATCTCACAGGGCGCGGGGCCCTCGAGGCGGAAGCCCTTGTTTATTTCCTCAGTGAGGATGGAGTATATTTTCTCAATTTTCACGCCGATTACGGATGAGCGTATCGCGCGGCATGAGCGGCGCCTGTCGAAAAACTCGGGAAAAATTACAGTTTTTACGTTTTCGACAAATTCGCCGAGTGCGGCAAGGGAGGGCAGGGGACCGTCGCCGGGCGGGGTCATGCGCCTCTCGACCTCTGAGGAGACGGACAGGAGGTCGACGTTGCGGCGGAATACGATGTCGGGATCACAGGTTTTCATACCAAAATAACGCGTGCGCGAACTTTTATGTTCTTAAGCATAATTTATGAATAATTGAAATATTTTCCGTATCTTTGAAAGCTGAAATAGCCGCAAAAGCGGCCTGCAAATGCAATCGATTATAATTCAAAAATATAACCCATAACAAGCAACTCCCTTATGAAACTAAAACTGTTCCTGCTGCTGCTGTTGACGGCTATATTGCCGCTGACGGCACAAAACGCGGCGACAAACACGATAGTGGGCGTCGTCGTGAACAGCAACACCGGTTCGCCGGTTGCGGGTGCCACCGTGCTTCTCCGCGACAAGGGCGTGACGGCCACGACGAACTTCAACGGCGACTTCCGCATCAGCGTGCCGGCCGGCGAGACAACGGATCACCTTGTGATTTCGAGCGACGCCTATGACAGCTACAGCGTGCCTGTCGGGGGCGCGGGCACCGTCAATCTCGGCGAGATACGCCTTAACCCGGCTGCCACCACGAGCGACTTCTACGGCGACCAGGACGATCTTCTCTTCGACGAGGCCGTCGTAGAGGACGAGGAAGGCGCCGCGCAGAGCATCTCCTCGCTGGCGGGCTCGAACGACAACCTGTTCTACAACACGGCGTCGTACAACTTCAGCCCGATGTACTACCGCTTCCGCGGCTACGACAACATGTACCAGAGCGTGTACATCAACGGTATCAGGATGAACGACCTCGTGCGCGGGCGCTTCAACTTCTCCTCGCTCCTCGGCCTGACCTCGCGCGCATTCCGCAACAAGACCACCAACGTGGGCATCGAGGCCGCGAACTACGCCTTCGGCGACCTCGGCGGCGCCGTGAACTACAACACGACCACCGACCTCTACGCTCCGGGCTTCAACGGCTCCGTGGCCTACACCAACTCGAACTACATGCTCCGCGCCATGGCCACATGGTCGTCGGGCCTGAACAGCAAGGGCTGGGCCTATACCGTCAGCGCCATCGGTCGCTATGCCAAGGAAGGCGTGATGAAAGGCACCTTCTACAACAGCGGCGGCCTCTTCCTCAGCGGCGAGAAGAAAATCAACGACAACCACACCCTGACGCTCACGGCCTTCGGCGGCCCGACTCAGCGCGCAACGGGCCGCGCCACCTATCAGGAGGCCTACGACCTCGCCGGCTCGAACCTCTACAACCCCGACTGGGGCTGGCAGGACGGCAAGAAGCGCTCGGCACGCATCACCGAGACCTTCGACCCCACGGTAATCCTCAACTGGATTTTCAAGAAGGACGCCACGACCCTCAACACCGCCGCGGCCTTCCGCAGCAGCTACTACAACCGCACGGCGCTCCAGTACTACAAGGCCCTTGACCCGAATCCCACATACTACCGCTACCTTCCCTCCTACTACGCCAACAAGGACAACGAAGAAGACTGGGATTCGAGCGAGTACGACTACTATCTGAATCTCTGGAAGACCGACGAGAACTTCCGCCAGATCAAGTGGGACCAGCTCTATCAGGTGAACGCCCTGAACAACATCCAGAACGAGACACTCCCCGACGCCGACAAGAAAGGCTCCTCCTACATTCTGGAGAACCGCATCAACAAGCAGCTGAACGCGATGTTCAACACCTACATCAACACGCGCCTCAACTCCTTCATGACCCTCCAGGGCGGCCTGAGCTTCAACTACACGAAGAGCTCGAACTACAAAACCGTGCGCGACCTCCTCGGCGGCGAATTCTGGCTTGACGTCGACCCCTTCAGCGACCGCGACATCACCCTCGCTCCCGACAACCTCCAGAACGACCTCGACCACCCGAACCGCCGCGTCAAGAAGGGCGACAAGTTCGGCTACGACTACGACATCCACGCCCTTCAGGCCACGGCCTGGGCCCAGAACGTAATCACCCTTCCGCACTGGGACATCAACTACGGCTTCAAGGTAGATTACACGCAGTTCCAGCGCGACGGCCACATGCGCAACGGCCGCGCCCCGAAGAACTCGCTCGGCAAGAGCGAGATGCTCCGCTTCGACACCGGCGCCCTCAAGCTCGGCGCCACCTACAAGCTCGACGGCCGCAACCAGTTCTCGGCCCACTTCGAGTACGGCACACGCGCGCCCCTCTTCGACAATGTGTTCATCGCCCCGCGCGTGAAGAACAGCGTCGTCAACAACGTCGAGGCCGAGCGCAACATCGCCATCGACGCCTCCTACATCTGGAGCTACCGTCGCTTCCGCGGAAGCGTGACGGGCTTCTACACCGACATCGACAACGCCATCGAGCGCAACGGCTTCTACGACGAACAGTACCAGACCTATGCCAACTACGTCCTTCAGGGCGTGCGCCGCGTATATAAAGGAGTGGAGGTAGGCATGGCCTACAAAATCACCCCCTCCATCACCGCCACCTTCGCCGGAGCCTTCGCTCGCTTCAACTACAAGAACAATCCGCAGGGCACCCGCACCTTCGAGAACGGCCTGCACCCTGACACGACCCAGACCGTCTACCTCAACAACTACTACCTGGGCTCGACCCCGCAGATCAACACCAACCTGGGCATCGACTACGCCGCTCCCCACAACTGGTTCTTCAACCTGAACGGCACTTTCCAGGCCGACAGCTACGTGAACCTCTCGCCGGCCTACCACGAGGCACTTCCCAACCTCTGGGAGCAGTTCGGCGGCTCCGAGGCCGAACTTCAGGCCAAAATCGACGAGCTCTCCGCCCAGGACAAGCTCAAGAACGCCTTCACGCTCAACCTATCCGTCGGCAAGGTCATCTACCTGAACCGCAAGGTGAGCATGAACATCAACGTCAACGTCAACAACATCCTCAACAACCGCGACATCGCGACCTACGTCTACCAGCAGGGCCGCGTCGACACGAAGAACTACGACCGCAACGCCTACCCGAACCGCCTGAGCTACGCCCAGGGCGTGCGCGTGTTCGCAAATGTCGGTATCCGTTTCTAACACAGCTTAATACCACTCAGCAATATGAAAAAATTCTCTTCATATATCGCCACATTGGCCGTGGGTGCCGCATTAGTCTCGGGAGCCGCCTCCTGCGACGACAACTTCACGCGTCCGCCCATGGTGGTGCCCACGACAGACCTCGTGCCCAACGTCACCATCGAGGACTTCAAGACCCGCTACTGGCAGGACGAGCGCAACTATGTGGTGACTCCCGGCTACTATAACCGCGAGACCGGCGAGCACATCGTGATCCGCGGCCGCGTAGTCTCCTCCAACGAGAGCGGCAACATCTACAACAACATCGTCATCCAGGACGAGACCGCGGCAATCACCATCGCGGTGAAGACCAAGGACATGACCACCGTACCTCTCTTCGGCCAGAACATCTGCGTCGACGTGACGGGCCTTCAGGTGGGGGGCTACAACAGCCTCATGCAGCTCGGCGCGGAGGGCACCTACAACGGCGCCCCGTCGATGACCTTCATGGAAGGCGCCGTGCTCGACGAGCATTTCGGCGCCGACGGCCTTCCCAGCGCCGCGGCGGTCGACACCGCTCTTGTGACCATGGAAGAGCTCGCCACATACAAGACCTCGAAGGAAGGCCTCATCAAGTGGCAGAGCCGCATCGTGCGCATCGACGGCGTAAGCTTCGCCGACGCCGGCCAGCCCTACAACGGCGGCAGCTCGACCGTCAGCCGCACCGTCCGCGACGAGCAGGGCAACACCATGATTCTGCGTATCTCCAACTATGCCGACTTCGCCCGCGACATCATCCCCTCGGGCACCGGCTCCGTGACGGGCATCCTGAGCTACTTCGGCACGGACTGGCAGATTCTCCCCATCGACAAGGCCGGCATGGCCGGCTTCGACGAGACCCCCGACACACCTGACACTCCCGACGACCCGAACAAGCCCGTTGATCCCTCCGAAGGCGACGGCACCGAGGCCAAGCCCTACAGCGTGGCCCAGGTACTTGCCGGCGCGACAGGCACCGACGTATGGGTGAAAGGCGTAATCGTAGGCTCCATCCCCGGAAAGAGCATAGACGAAGCCACCTTCGAGGCTCCCGGCACCTCGACCTCCAACGTCCTCATCGCGGCCACGGCCGACGTCAAGGACACGAAGGACTGCGTGCCCGTACAGCTTCCCGCCGGCGACGTCCGCAACGCCGTCAACCTCAAGGACAATCCCGGCAACCTCGGCAAGGAAGTACTCCTGAAAGGCAACCTCGAGGCATACTTCGGCGCCAAGGGCCTCAAGAGCGTGAGCGCTTACAAAATCGATGGCGCCGAGCCCCCGGCTCCCGTCGGGCCTGTTGACCCCGTAAGCTCTATCGACGAGAATTTCGATGCCTCCACCGACATCCCTGCCGGCTGGACGCAGGCGCAGCTCGCAGGCAACAAGACCTGGTACGTGCGCAACTTCAACGAGAACAACTACATCACCATGACCGGCTATAAGGGCACGGCTCCCTTCGACCAGTGGCTTCTGACTCCGCCCGTCGACATGAGCAAGGTCGCCGACAAGGTGCTGACTTTCGACACGCAGGTGAACGGCTACGGCTCGAAGACCTCCGTTTTCGAGGTCTATGTCCTCGACAACGCCGATCCCGCGAAGGCCACAGTGAAGGCCAAGCTCACGCCGGCCATCGCCGAGGCTCCCGCCTCCGGCTACTCCGACTGGGTAGCGTCCGGCAGCCTTGACCTCAGCACATACACCGGAACAGTCTACATCGGCTTCCGCTATGCCGCAACCGAAGACGCCAACTACGCCACGTGGTGCGTCGACAACGTCATTCTCAAATAATTATCAGCCAAACAGATGAAAACCCTCAAGAAATACATTCTCGGGCTGTCGGCGCTCCTGGGCCTCACCGGCGCGGTGAGCTCCTGCCAGGACGACTTCGACAACATCAAGGCCGAGGCACCCGTGGCCACCATCCAGGCCAACACGACCATCGCGGAAGTCAAGGCGCGTTTCTGGGACGACGCCACGAACTACGCCACGAAGATTCCCGCCAACGAGGACGGCTCGCACGTCATCGTCAAGGGCCGCGTGATTTCCTCCGACGAGGAGTCCAATGTGTTCAAGAGCCTCGTCATCCAGGACGAGACCGCCGCCCTCGCCTTCTCCATCAACTCCTATAACCTCTACCTCAAATACCGCCGCGGCCAGGAAATAGTCGTGGACCTCACGGACCTCTACATCGGCAAGTACAACGGACTCCAGCAGATAGGCATGCAGGAATGGTATGCGCAGGGCAATGCCTATGAGGTGACATTCATGGCCCCCGAGTCCTTCGCGCACAACGCTCAGCTCAACGGCTGGCCCGAAGTCGAGAAGCTCGACACCCTTGTGGTGAACTCCTTCTCCGAGCTCTCCACCAATCCCGAGGGCCTTCAGAAGATGCAGAGCCAGCTCGTGCGCTTCAACAACGTGACCTTCCAGAACGGAGGTACCCAGACCTTCGCCACCTACCACTCCAGCGGCGTAAATCAGGTAATCACCGATGCCAACGGCGCCACCCTCAATGTCCGCACCAGCGGTTACGCCACTTTCTGGAACAAACGCCTCCCCTCCGGGGCCGGTGACCTCGTAGGCATCCTGAGCTACTACGGTACTTCCGGCTGGCAGTTCATCCTCATCGACTACGAAGGATGCATGAACTTCGGCAATCCCACCCTCGCGAAGGGTACGGAGACCAACCCCTGGAGCGTGGCCGAGGCCATCGAGATGGAACAAGGCGAAGGCAGCTACTCCGGCTGGGTCAAGGGCTTCATCGCCGGCGCCGTGGCTCCGGACGTGGAGACCGTCTCCTCCGGTTCCGACATCGAATGGGGCGCCCCGACCGTCCTTGCAAACACTCTCGTAATCGCTCCCGACATGGAGACCCGCGACCCCGCCAAGTGTCTCGTAATCTCCCTCCCCGCCGACTCCCCCCTGCGTTCCGCCGCCAACCTCCGCGACAATCCCGATATTCTCGGCAAGGAAATCAGCCTGAAGGGCACTCTCGCGAAGTACATGGGCACCTTCGGCCTCACCGACAACAATGGCACGGCCTCCGAGTTCAAGCTTGAGGGCGCCGACGTTCCCGGCACGGCCATTCCGGCCGGCGACGGCACCGAGGCATCGCCCTGGAACCCCTCGCAGGTACTCTCGGGCGCCGCGTCCGGCACCTCCACATGGGTCAAGGGCTATATTGTGGGCTATGTGCCCGACAAGAGCCTCTCCGAGGCCGTCTTCGGCGCTCCCGCCACCTCCAAGTCGAACATCCTCGTGGCCGTTACCCCTGACGTCAGCGAGACCTCTCAGGTCGTTCCCGTACAGCTTCCCGTAGGTTCCGTCCGCAACGGCATCAACCTTCAGGACCACCCCGAGCTCCTCGGCAAGGCCGTAAGCCTTCTCGGCTCCTGCGAGAAGTACTTCGGCGTTCCCGGCCTCAAGAGCGTCAGCGCCTACTCCCTCGACGGCGTTACGCCCACGCCTCCGACTCCCGTCGAGGCCGTGACGAGCATCGACGAGAACTTCGATGCCTCGACGAACATCCCCGCCGGCTGGACGCAGGCGCAGATCGCCGGCAACAAGAGCTGGTACGTGCCGACCTTCAACGACAACAATTATGCGGCCATGACCGGCTACAAGGGCACGGCGCCCTTCGACCAGTGGCTGCTCACGCCGCCCGTCGACATGAGCAAGGTCACGGACAAGAGCCTCACCTTCGACACCCAGGTGAACGGCTACGGCTCGACGACAACCGTATTTGAAGTATACGTTCTGAACTCGGCAGAGGTGGCCACGGCCACGAAGACGAAGCTCGCTCCGGCCATCGCCACGGCTCCCGCCTCGGGCTATTCCCAGTGGGTTGCCTCCGGCAAGCTCGACCTCAGCGCCTACAGCGGCACCATCTACATCGGCTTCCGCTACGCGGCCACGGCTGACGCCAACTTCGCCACCTGGTGCGTCGACAACGTCAAGCTCAACGCCGGCAACGGCGGCGGCAACGAGCCCGTCAATCCTCCGACTCCTCCGAGCGGGGGCGACACCTCCGACTTCAACACTTTCAACGGCGGCACGCTCTCCGCGACCTACGGCACATACACCAACTCCACGGGCTGGACGGCAACCAACGCGCAGATTCTCGCCGGCAACGCCGACGGCGCCGAGGACACCCGCACGAACTTCAAGATGTTCGGCGGCGCGGACGTCTACGCCGTCTGCCTCAACGGCCGCGCCGAGCGCCACGGCGTGCTCACCTCGTCGGTGCTCTCCGGCGGCTGCAAGACCCTGAGCTTCAATTTCGGCCATCCCTACGCCGACACGAAGTACTCGCTGACCGTGAACGTCAAGCAGGGCGACAAGGTAGCCTTCACAAAGAACCTCGACGGCGAGAGCGCCAAGAGCGCCGTGCAGACCGCCACTCTCGATGTGAACGTCACGGGCGATTTCGCCATCGAAATCGTCAACAACGGTCCCTCCAACAAGGCCGACGGCAACAAGGACCGCGTTGCCATCTGGAACCTTACGTGGACTAAGTAAATACAACTCTTCATAAGCACCCCTGCCCCACCCTTCGCGGAAAATTCGCGCGGGGTGGGGTTCGTTTTTGCGTTTTCGGATTTATTTTCGTATTTTTGCAAGCTAATATATTGACCGATATACAATGAATCGTTTATTCCATACCTTATTTCTTGCCGCGGCTCTGGGCATTCCGGCCGCTTCCGCCGTGAACTACGAATCGAAGGGTCCGGGGCTCCTTGCCGGGGAATTCACCGACCCGTCGGCCGTGCTCGTGCTGAAGGTCACGGGGCCCATCGATGCCTCGGACATGAGTTTCATCGAGCAGTCGATGCCCGCTCTTACGAGCCTTGACCTCTCCGGAGCCGAAATCAGGGCCTATTCGGGCAAGAGCATCCGCGGCATAGGCGAATATCCCGCAAACACCATTCCCGCCGGGGCTTTCGCTCGCACAGGGCTAACCAACGTGGTTCTCCCGGCTACTGCCGGGCTGAAAGTGGGTGACGCCGCTTTCGCCGGCTCGGCGCTTGAGAGCGTGAGCATAAGCACTCCCGGCGCGATAATCGGTGCGGGTGCCTTCAGCGCTTGTCCGGAGCTCGTCTCCGCGAGTGTCAGCGGCGCCGAGCTCGACTCCCACGTCTTCGCCGCCTGCCCTGCCCTCGGCACCGTCAGACTCACGGGCGTAAGCGCCATTCCCGCCTCGGCCTTCGAGGGCTGCACCACCCTCTCCGAGCTTTCCGGCGAGGAAGGGGCCGCCACAATAGGCGCGCGCGCCTTCGCGGGCTGCCCTGCCCTCGCCTCCTTCGACTTCGGCGCGGGCCTCACGGAAATCGGCGCCGGCGCCTTCGAGGACTGCGGGCTGACCGAGGCTTCGATGACGGCCTCCAAGAAACTTGCAAGCATAGGCGACTGGGCCTTCAAGGGCGACGCCTCGCTCACCACTGTGGCTCTCCCCGCCTCCGTGACGTCCATCGGCCGCGGCTCCTTCTTTGAATGCCCCGAGCTGCACGACGTGCGCTACTCTTCCGGCGCTAAGGAAATTCCGGCATATGCCTTCAAGGGGAGCGCCAAGGTGGACCCCTCCGGGGTTCTCACCGAAGGGGTGGAATCCGTAGGCGAATACGCTCTGAAGGACGTGACGGGCGCTTCTTACATCCACATTCCCGCTTCCGTCGGCAGCATAGGCACAGGTGCTATGGAAGGCATGACAGGCCTCGAGAAAATCAACGTACAGCACGTCACGGCGGTTCCCGCACTTGGCGAGGACGTCTGGAAGGGCGTCGACAAGGAGAATGTCGAGCTTCAGGTGCTCGACACCATGAGCGAGGACTTCAAGGCCGCCGACCAGTGGCGCGACTTCAAGTTCCTCGTCACCACGGGCATCAACGACGTAGTCAGCCCTGCCGACTCGGGCAGCAGACTCGAAGGCCGCTTCGCCGGCACGGAGCTCCAGCTCCGCAGCCTCGGACGCGAAATCGAGCGCGTGGACCTCTACCGCGCCGACGGCACCCTCGTATTGACGGAAACCCCCGGCTCAGCCACCGTCTCCATCCCCACGGAATCCATCGGCGGCCGCATTTTCATCGTGGAGTGCGCCCTCTCCGACGGCTCCCGCGCGGCCCTGAAGCTGCTGCGGTAAGACGGAGGCTCGGCACCTACTCAATGGGAGCAATTATCGAATTGTAGGGACGCACGAGCCGTGCGTCCTCCTTTTGGACAAAACGCTCCCCAATTAGCGGGAAAAGGACGCACGAACCGTGCGTCCCTACAATACGAATAATATAGGGTAAAAATAAATCTGTTCCTTTATGGGAAAGAACAAGCTCAGGAAATTCAGCGAGCTGGAAGGCATGGATTTTGTCTTCCAGTATCCTTATTCGCGTCTGGCCGAGGAGGGTTTTCCTCTGCGCGGGCGCTGGAAGGAGGATTTTTTCCATAATTCCAATCCCATCGTCCTCGAGCTCGGTTGCGGCAAGGGCGAATATACCGTCGGCCTCGCGCGGAACGACGCGGGCCGGAATTTCATAGGCATCGACATCAAGGGCGCGAGAATGTGGACCGGGGCGCGCGCGGCCCGCGACGCCGGCATGGCGAATGTGGCCTTCGTCCGCACGAACATCGAGCTTCTCGACCGCTTTTTCGCCCCGGGCGAGGTGGACGAGATATGGATTACCTTCCCTGACCCGCAGATGAAGAAGGTGCGCAAGCGTCTGACTTCCACGGGATTCATGCAGCTCTACCGCCGTGTGCTCCTGCCCGGCGGACGGATTCACCTCAAGAGCGACAGCCCTTTCCTCTCGGCCTACACCCGCATGATGGCCGAGCACAACGGCCTCGAAATGAAGGCCTGGAGCGACGACCTCCATCACGACCCCGAAATCGGCCCGGAGAACCCACTTCGCACTATCCGCACCCACTACGAGCAGCAGTGGCTCGACCGCGGCCTTTCCATAAAATACATTTCCTTCACCCTCGGTGCGGAACCAGCCTCCTTAGAGGAGCCGCCGGGCGCCGAGGACCTCGAGCACGACACCTACCGCAGCTATTCACGCGGTTACATCCAGATGCCCGAGCTGATGAAGGATAACAAGCAAGACTGACTATGACACTATATCCAGCACTTATCACCGACGCCCTGCGCACGGTGCGCTACCCCGGCTCCGGCAAGAACCTCGTGGACCTCGAGATGGTCGAGGACGATATACGCATCGCCGGAAACACCGTCAGCTTCTCCCTTATCTTCGACAAGCCAACCGACCCCTTCATCAAATCGGTGGTGAAGACCGCCGAGGCCGCGGTGAAGGCCGCCGCAGGCGCGGACACGGAGGTGACGGTGAACGTAAAGACCCGTCAGGCCCCCGCTCCGGCGAAACCCCCGGTGCTTCCCGGGGTGAAGAATATCGTGGCCGTATCGTCCGGAAAGGGCGGCGTGGGCAAGAGCACCGTCGCGGCGAATCTCGCCGTTGCCCTGGCGGCCGACGGCTACCGCGTCGGACTCCTCGATGCCGACATATTCGGCCCCTCGATTCCCAAGATGTTCGGGCTCGAGGACGTGGAGATATTCATGCACGAGGTTGACGGCCGTCCGCTCATCATTCCCGCCGAGAACTATGGTGTGAAGGTGCTCTCGATAGGCTTCCTTGTGAAGAAGGAGAGTGCCGTGGTGTGGCGCGGAGGAATGGCCTCCAACGCCCTGAAGCAGCTCATCGAGCAGGCCGACTGGGGCGAGCTCGACTATTTCCTCATCGACATGCCTCCGGGCACTAGCGACATCCACCTGACCCTCGTGCAGACGCTCGGAATCACCGGCGCCGTGGTCGTGACGACTCCGCAGGAAGTGGCCCTCGCGGACGCGAGGAAGGGAATAGACATGTTCCGCGACCCGAAAATCAATGTGCCGGTGCTGGGCCTTGTCGACAACATGGCCTGGTTCACGCCCGAGAAGCATCCCGACGAGCGCTACTACCTCTTCGGCTCCGACCGGGCCGTCGATGCTCTCGCCGAGGAGTTCAAGGTGCCCGTCCTGGCCCGCATTCCGCTCGTGGCGGCCGTCGGCGAGCATTCCGACACGGGGCGCCCCATCGCCCTTGAGGAGACCGTCTCCGGTCAGGCCTTCGTGCATCTTGCGCGTGAGGTGGCCGAGGCCGTCGACCGCCGCAACTCAGAGCTTCCCCCGACCCTGAAAGTGGAGCTGAAATGAAGATACTGATACTCAACGGCCCGAACCTCAACCTCTTAGGCTCGCGCGAGCCGGAAATCTACGGACGCACCACCCTTGAGGACATCGAGCGCGCGCTCCGCGCGAATTTTCCGGACGTGGAATTCGTTTTCCGGCAGAGCAACCACGAGGGAGAGCTGATAGACCTCATACAGAACACCGACGCTCAGGGCATCGTGCTCAACGCCGGAGCCTACACCCATACCTCGCTGGCCCTGGCCGACTGCATAGCGGCCGTGGAGGTGCCCGTGGTGGAAGTACACATCTCCAACATCTTCGCCCGCGAGGATATCCGGCGCCGGAGCCTTATCGCCCCTGTCTGCGCCGGCACCATCTCCGGCTTCGGGCCCATGTCCTACGCCCTCGGAGTCCAGGCACTGCTATGAGCACGAAAGCGCCCCTTGTCGTGGGTTACGACGCCAAGCGGGCCGTCGAGAACATGACGGGCCTCGGCAACTACAGCCGCTACGCCGTCAATATTCTCTCGCTGGCCTATCCTTCGATGCAGATGCGGCTCTACGCCCCGCGCGAGCGCGATAACGAGCGTCTGAGGCCGCTTCTGGCCCGGGACAACGTGAGCCTCGTCACGGGTTCGCCGCGCCTTCCGGGAGGCCTCGGAAGGGCATTCTGGCGCAGTGTGGACCTCCCGCTCGACCTCCGCAGGGACGATGTCTCGCTCTACCATGGCCTGAGCAACGAGCTGCCGCTGACCATAAAGGGCGTCTGCCCGACGGTCGTGACCATCCACGACCTCATCTGGCGCCGCTCGCCCCGCGACTATGCCGCCGCGGACCGCCTGCTCTACGACTGGAAATACGGCCGGAGCGCGCGGATAGCAACGCGCGTGACAGCAATCAGCGAATGCACGCGGCGCGACCTCATCACCGACTTCCATATCCCCGAGGAGAAAATCGACGTTGTCTATCAGGGCGTCGACCCCATCTTCAGTCTTCCGGTCGACACGGCGCGTCGTTCGGAAATCCGCGCGAAGTACAGTCTGCCGGAGCGCTACATCGTGGCCGTGGGTACCGTCCAGCCGCGCAAGAACGTGCTCCTGGCCGTCCGGGCGCTCCCGGCCCTGCCGGCTGACGTCAGCCTGCTCATCGTGGGCGGAGCGAAGGGCGCCTATGCCCGCGAGGTTGCCGAAGAGGTGCGACGTCTCGGACTCGGCGAGCGCGTAAGGTTCCTCGAAGGCATACCTTTCGCCGACCTCCCCGGGCTCTATGCCTGCGCCGAATTCTCGAGCTACACCTCGCGCTACGAGGGCTTCGGGCTGCCCGTGGTGGAGTCGCTGACGGTCGGAACGCCCGTCGTGGCGGCCACAGGCTCCTGCCTCGAGGAGGCGGGAGGACCGGGCGCACTGTACGTGAGCCCCGACTCCGTCGAGGAGTACGCGGAGGCGGCGTGCCGGCTTCTCGACGACTCTTATTTGCGGAAAAAGACGGCGGAAGCCGGGGCGCGCCACGTGCGGCGCTTCTCGGCTGAAAACTTCGCCAAGGCCACTATGGCCGTTTACAACAAAGCGATTTTAGACTTCTGTTTATGAAAAGCATACTCATCGTCGGCGCCGGAGGATTCATCGGCGGCTTCATCGCCCGCGAGGCCCTGCGCCGCGGGTTTGACACATACGTGGCCGTGCGCGAGAGCACCTCGCGGCGCTACCTCCAGGACCCGGCGCTCCACTTCGTGGTGCTCGACTATGACGACCCCCTGGCCATGTCCGGCACTCTCTCCGAGGCCGCGCCAGGAGGAAAGCCATGGGACTATATAATCTACAACCTCGGGGCCACGAAATGCGCCAACTTCTCGGACTTCAACCGCATCAATTTCGGCTATCTGCGCACCTTCACGGGGCTCCTGAAGGAGCTGAGACTCGTGCCTGAACGCTTTCTGTACATGAGTTCGCTGAGCGCCCTCGGTCCCGGCGACGAGACGGGCTACACGCCCATCGACTCCACGGCCATCCCTCATCCGAACACGCGCTACGGCCTCTCCAAAATCAAGGCCGAGACCCTGCTGGAGACTGACCCGGCCATCCCCTGGACCATCTTCCGCCCCACGGGCGTCTACGGCCCCCACGAGAAGGACTACCTCATGATGGTGAAGAGCATCGACCGCGGCTTCGACTTCGGGGTGGGCTACCGCAGGCAGCTTCTGACCTTCATCTATGTGGAGGACCTTGTGGAAGCTATGTTCCAGGCCCTTGAGGCTCCGGCGGCCCTCCGAAGAAAATACATCATCAGCGAGGACAGGGCCTACACGCAGGCGGAGTTCCGCAAGCTTGTGGCCCGGAAGCTCGGGAAACGCTTCTGCATCCCCGTGAAGCTGCCTCTATGGGCAGCATACGCCGCCTCCGTGGTGGCCGAGAAAATAGGGGTGCTCACCCTGAAGCCTTCGACCCTCAACCGCGACAAGTACAAGATCATGAAGCAGCGCAACTGGTCCTGCTCCATCGAGGACGCCCGCCGCGACTTCGGTTTCGAGCCTAAGTTCAGCCTCGAGCGGGGCATTGAGGAGACGGTCAAGGCATATCTCGCAGAAAAAAAAAGGAATAAGAAATGAATCCGGAATCGTCCTATATCCGCGTGCCGCTGTGGTTCGCGTTAGTGTGTGTCCTCGTGTGCCTGCCGGCGCTTGCGATGCCCTTCCTGCCGGGCATGGAGTACGCTCGGAGCGTTCTGGGGCCTCTGTACGGTTTCTTTCCCGTGTATGTATGCGCGGCGGCGCTCTGCGCCTGGCTTTCGTGGCGGCGTGGGCGGCGCGACGTGGCGTGGGTTCTCGTGGTCCTCGTCCTTCTCTCGGACGCGGGCGTAATCTTCCTTGCCGACGGTTATGGAATTCAGTGACGGACTCGACGACTATATCGCCGCGCACATCGACCCGGAACCGGCTCATCTCAGGGCTCTCTACAGGCGCACGAACCTCACGCGCCTTTATCCCCGAATGTGCTCCGGCCATATCCAGGGCCGCATCCTTGTGATGCTCACGCGGATGATACGTCCCGCTCGGGTCCTCGAGCTCGGCACGTTCACGGGCTATTCGGCGCTATGCTTCGCCGAGGGCATGGAGGGCACGGACGGGAGCGTCGACACCGTGGAGGTGGACGACGAGTACGCCGACGAGCTCCGAGGGCTCTTCGCCTCCGCTCCGGAAGGGGGCCGAATCACTCTCCACATCGCCGATGCGGAGGAATTTCTCGCCTCTGCGGCTCCGGAGAGCTATGATCTCGTGTTCATCGACGCCGACAAGCGTCGTTACAGCGCCTATTACGAGGGCGCCCTGCGGGTTCTTAGGCCGGGAGGTTTCATCCTCGCGGACAATACCCTCTGGGGCAACAAGGTGGGGCATCCAGAGGCCGTGAAGGACCCGCAGACGGCGGGCATCGAGGCTTTCAACGCCCTCGCGGCCTCCGACCCTCGCACGCGCACGGCCATTCTCCCCGTGCGCGACGGACTGACGCTGATTCAGAAAAGATAAGGGGGGCGCGCGACTGCCCTCCGCTTATAATGAAAATCGCCCCTCTGCGGCTTGTTGGCGCAGAGGGGCGACGGCTTATCCTATGAAAAAATACCGGGAGGTATCAGCGGATGTAGACCTTGGTGGCGGTGTTGCCCTGACGGCGGATGTAAAGGCCGTTTGCGGGTTCAGCCACGCGGATGCCCTGGAGGTTGAAGTATTCGACGGGAGCATTCTCAACCTCGACAGCTTCGATGCCGCTGGGCTTGAAGTCGAGGACATACTTCTTGGTGTTCTTCAGGCCGGGAGCGCCGAAGTACTTCACGAGGTTGCCGAAGAGCTTGACGCCCTTGCCGAGGTTCTCGGGGTGGTCAACGATGTTGAGGGCGGTGCGCACGGCTCCGCCGGGGAGCTGAACGGCCACGCACTTGGTGTAGTCCTTGCAGTCGGCGGAAGCGGCGATGACGATGTTGGTGTTGGCAACGCCTTCGGTGCCGAAGACGATGTCTTCAGCGGTCTTGCCTGCGCCTGAGGGGATTGCGCCTACGATGTAGCCGGCAATCCACTTGTTGTCGGCGGTGTAGCCGTTGTCGGTGGATTCAGCGAAGAAGTTGAGGACGGTGGGCACGAGGTAGGGGTTGTTTTCTTCGCCTGCCGCGTCGGGATCGACGGGATCGGGGGTATCGGCCTTCTGGCCGAGGAGAACGTTGTCGACGCACCAGGTAGCGTAGTTCTCGTCCTGAGTAGCGCTATAGTAGAAGCCTACATAGATTGTGCCGGTGTAGTCGGAGAGGTCGATGTTGCCGCTGGGGGTCCAGTCGGAGTAACCGGATTCAGGGGCTGTTGCGAAAGTAGCGTTGGCGAGGAAAGCGGGATCGCAGTTCTCGGGATTGGCGTCGGTGAGGATGGCGACCTTGAGTTCGCTGGTAGTGGAACCGTAGCCGTTGACCTGGGTGTCGAAAGTGAGAATCTTCTCGGTGAGCTTGCTCATGTCGACAGCGGGGGAGATCAGCCATGCCTCGAAGGGAGGAGTTGTGCCCTTGTAGCCGGTCATTGCGGCGTAGCCGTTGCTGTTAAAGGAGGTCTGGTACCAGTCCTTGTCGCCGGAGAGGGTGACGTTGGTCCAGGGAGCGAGACCGTCCTCGAAGGTGGCGTTGAGGCCAACGGTCGGGGTCACGGGGGGAGTGACGGGGTCTTCCACGCCTTCACCGGCGGGAGTGATGACCATCTGGGTGATGCGGAACTGGGCGCCGTAGGAGATTGTCACGGCTTCGGTGCCGGCGGCGTATGTCCAGGTCTGGGACTGAGCCTTCACTTCGGTAAGCTGGCCGGGTTCGCAGGTGTAGCCTGTGGTCTTGCCGTTGGAGCCTGTGAACTCGATTTTAGCCATCTTCACGCCTGCGGGGGCGGTGATTGTGAGCTTTGAGCCGGTGTACATGCGGACGGTCACGACCCCGTTCGGGTTGGTGCTCATCGCATAATAATAGGAGGCTTTGGAAGCCTTTTCATCGGTGGGCTGCGTCACAGAGAAGCTGTAGTCGCCGATTTTGAAGGACTCGAGCTCGATGTGGCGTGCGGCGCCGTTGGGAAAACCTTCGGTACCTGCGGGAACTTCGGGAATGTCGGTACCCTTGATTTCCGTAGCGTCCTTAACGTCGAGAGTGACGGGAGCGGCGTATGCTGCGGCTGAAATCGCTGCAAGCGCCAGGGTGAGTAACTGTTTTTTCATATTTGCAATATATTTAAAGTGATGTAGTATGTGCACTTATTTCTTCACAACGTAGCGTCGGAGGAGAATTTCAGTGGGGAAGTGGTCGGAATAGCCGCCGAGGTAGCTCCCTGCGGAGAAGGAGCGTTTTGGATAGCCCACGCGGTTGCCTTCGGTGTCCTTGAGGAACTCGAGGTTCCAGACCTTGGCCTCGAAGAAGCGCCAGCTTGTGTCGGAGGCGGGTTCGGCGAGGTTTCCGGAGACGATAATCTGGTCGAAGAGGTTCCATGCGCCTTTGTATGCGAGGGTTCCGATTCCCTTGTCGAGGATGCTCCAGAAGGGGTTGAAGAATCCGTGGGGCTGGACGCCCTTTGCGTCCTTTGCCGCTCCGAGGACCTTTGCGCAGCTCTTGTCCTGGGGATCGTCGTTGAGGTCGCCCATGATAATCACGCCCATTTCGGGGTCGACTTGCCAGAGGGAGTCGGCGATGGCCTTGCAGAGTCGGGCTGCTGCCTCGCGGTTGGGGGATGATTTCTCCTGGCCGCCGATGCGTGAGGGCCAGTGGTTGACGATTACGGCAATTCGCTGGCCGAGCAGGGAGCCGACGACGCACATCTGGTCGCGGGTGCGGAAGGGCACTTCGGCGAGGCGGTGGTTGGTGACGTTCTCGAGGCGGAAGTAGCGGGGATTGTACATGAGGCCGACGTCGACGCCGCGGGCGTCGGGGGAGTCGTGGTGTACGATCTGAAGGTTCCAGTCGCGGATTTCGGGCTGGCTCACGACGTCCTCCATTACGGAGCGGTTCTCGATTTCGGAAACGCCGATGATGGCGGGGCCGTAAGGGGTTGTCTTGGTGGTGAAGTGGGAGATGGCGTATGCGAGGTTGTGGACTTTCTCGCGGTATTTGCGGCTGTCCCACTGCCGGGGGCCGTCGGGAGTGAACTCGATGTCGCGCCCTTCGGGATTGTTCGGAATCGTGTCGAAGAGGTTCTCGAAGTTATAAAAAGCTATACCGGCGACCTGGACACGTCGCTGAGGCGTTTGGGCAAAAAGGGCCGCAGAGAGGCACACGGCCGCGGCAAGAGCGATGAAGAAGCGTTTCATTCGGGCTTTCAGGGCATTCTTGGGGGTAAGGTATTTGGTGTGTGCAAATATACGAAGAATATTTATATTCCGAAACAATAATTTGCAGAAAAGTCCGAATATTGCCCGAAAAATTCTTAACTTTGCAGAAGGTGCGGTAAAAGCGCGTCCTCCCGAATAAGCATACATCTAAAAAAACAGTCATGAAATACGCGATACTTGCCGGCGGCCACGGTAGCCGCTTCATAAAGGAAGGGGTCTCGACCCCGAAACCTATGGTTGAAGTCATGGGGCAGCCTATGATCGGGCGGCTCGTGGCGCTTCTGGAGGAATGCGGCGCCGAGACGGTCAGCATCTCCGCCAATCCCCGCATGGAGGGCTTCATTCCCTATCTGGAGAGCCTCAGGGAAAAGTATGGAAACGTTGTCATAAACCCCATTATCACGGAAAATTCCTATGAAAGTCTCCTCGCGGCCACGAATTGCCTCGACGGCAAGTTCATAGGCCTCACCGTCGACACCATCTTCCCGCTCGACGAGTTCCGCAAGTATATCGGGGCTGTTGAGGCAATGGGACGCGACGAGGCCGTAATGGGCCTCACCCGCTATATCGACGACGAGAGTCCGCTCTACGCGCGTATCGGCGCCGGGGGCGAAATCATCGATTACCGTTACGGCGGCGAGCCTTTCGCGGAGGGTGCCATAGTCTCGGCGGGCCTCTACGGGTTGAGCCGGGAGTGCATGGACGCGGTCCGCGACTCCGGGTATTTCCCCCAGTCGCTAAGCGACTTCCAGCGTACCCTCGCCACGCGCACCTCCATCCGCGTACTCCCCTTCGAATTCACCACAGCCTTCGACATCGACAATCTCCACGACCTCTCCCAGGCCAACGACTTCGTGAGAGAATAATGGGGGGGCAGATTCGCCCTTACGTCGCGGACGCGCCACTGGCGCGTCCCTGCACATTTTCAGAACGTTATGGCTGGCGAGGTAAATTGACTGTCATCCAAAACTGCGAAATTAATCATCGAACTGTAGGGACAGGGGTATCAAAATTCGATGGAAGAAGAGTTGAACAAGAATTAGCCAAATGGGCCCGATAAGCCTGGGAAGCCTGGATGGCTCAGAGGGCTTATCGGGCCTGTTTTATTCTATTCTTGAAAAAAGGGGTCAGTTGTCGATGCGGCCGACTTCGAGGTCGCCGTTGATTACTTCGTGCCAGGGGAGGCCGTTTGCGGCGAGGGCCTCGAGGAAGGGATCGGGGTCGAATTCCTCGACGTTGCGCACGCCTTTGAGATTCCACTTGCCGGTGAGGAACATCATGGCTCCGACCATTGCGGGGACGCCGGTGGTGTAGCTGACGGCCTGCATTCCGGTTTCCTTGAAAGCCTCTTCGTGGGAGCAGTTGTTGTAGATGTAGTAGGTCAAGGGCTTGCCTTCCTTGTCCTTGCCGGAGATGCGGCAGCCGATGGAGGTCTCGCCGTGGTAGTTCGCGCCGAGGTCCTGGGGGTCCGGGAGGACGGCCTTGAGGAACTGGAGGGGCACAATCTTGGTGCCTTTGTAGTCCACTTCGTCGATGCGGGCCATGCCGATGTTCTGAATCACGCGGAGGTGTGTGAGGTATTCCTGTCCGAATGTCATCCAGAAGCGGGCGCGCTTGATTGTGGGGTAGTTGAGGACAAGGCTCTCAAGCTCCTCATGATAGAGGAGGTAGCTCTCGCGCTCGCCGATGTTGGGGTAGGTCAGGGGCTGGTGGACTTCCATTGGTTTTGTGACAATCCACTCGCCTTCTTTCCAGTAGCGGCCGTTCTGAGTGATTTCGCGGATGTTGATTTCGGGGTTGAAGTTGGTGGCGAAGGCCTTGCCGTGGTTTCCTGCGTTGCAGTCGACGATGTCGAGATACTCCATGGCGGAGAAGAAGTGCTTGGCGGCGTAGGCTGTGAAGACGCCGCTCACTCCGGGGTCGAATCCGCATCCGAGGATGGCTGTGAGGCCGGCTTTCTCGAAGCGCTCGCGGAAAGCCCACTGCCAGGAGTATTCGAAGTGGGCCTCGTCCTTAGGTTCGTAGTTGGCCGTGTCGAGGTAGTTTACGCCGCACTGGAGGCATGCCTCCATGATTGTGAGGTCCTGATAGGGGAGAGCAACGTTGATTACGAGGACGGGATTGTGACGGCGGAAGAGCGCGACGAGCTGTTCGACGGAGTCGGCGTCGACCGTGTCTGTCGAGACGTTTGGCTTGCCTATTGCCTTGGCCACGGCCTCGCACTTGCTGCGGGTTCGGGAGGCGATGACAATCTCGTTGAACACTTCGGGGTGCTGTGCGCACTTGTGGGCCACGACAGTGCCGACGCCGCCGCAACCGATGATTATTACCTTATTCATGTTCTGTATGTTTTTTGATTTTTTTCTTGTCGAGGGCTATGGCAATGAATGTGAATATGCCGAGGGCTATGAGTAGGAGGGTCTGGGAGCCGAGGACGAGGTTTCCGAAAGCTCCGGCCTGCGTGGCTCCGACGCCGTATATTCCGAGGGCGAAAATGACGGCCCACTGCCAGGGTCCGATTCCGCCGTTGGAGGGAACGCCCATGGAGATTGATGAAATCACGAATGTGACGAGTGCGGCGAGGATGCCATGCTCGGCGAGCACTTCGCGGGTGAAGGGGAAGGCGAAGAAGGTGATGTAATTCTGGAGGAAATAGCATCCCCAGAGGGCTACGGTCCAGAGGAGCCACTGGCCTTTTCCGGGCATACGGACGATTACGGCGAAACCCTGCCAGAGTTCGCGGATGGCGGTCTGGAGCTTGAGGGCGGCTCCGGAGAGGGTCTTGCGGGTCATGAACCACCAGAGGGCGGCGATGCAGAGCAGTCCGAGCCCCAAGAGCCAGGGGGATGCGAGGAGGCGTCCGATGGCGGCGTAGCTCTCGCCGTTAGTGGCGAGGAACTGGAGGATGGCGCCGGAGGCGAGTGCGAAGGTGACGAGTGCGAGGAGGAGCACCGTGACGGTGTCGGCCAGGCGGTCGGCGACCATGGAGCCGAAGACTGTGGTGAATGGAGCGTTCTGGCGCTGGGCGATGTATCCGCTTCGCCACACTTCGCCGAGGCGGGGGAAGACGAGGTTCACGGCATAAGTGCCGAAGATGCTGTATATGAGAGCATACAGCGGGGCGTTGATTCCGAGTGCGCGGAGCTGTATTCCCCAGCGGAGGGCACGGAAGACGTGGGAAAAGACGCTGATGAACATTGCGAAGGCTATCCATCGGAAATCGCACTGGTCACGGATAATGGCGAGCATCTCCCGGAAGTCGATGCCTGTGAAGAGGAGGTAGCAGAGCCCTACGCTTATTATCACGGGGATAATGTACTTTAGAAAAGTCTGCCAGACTTTGCGGCTTGTCATAATGCTATTTTTGTGAGGTTTCTTCTGCAAAGTTAGGAAAATTTTTGCTACTTTTGCCCTTATGATTAAGAAAACTATCTGGGAGATGGGGCGTCCGGACCTGGCCGGCTACCGCGCGTCGCGGAAGATGCCTGTGGTGCTGGTGCTCGACAATGTGCGCTCGCTCAACAACATCGGGTCGATGTTCCGGACGTCTGACGCCTTCGCTGTGGAGTCGGTCTGTCTGTGCGGCATCACGGGGACGCCTCCGTCGGTTGAAATCCACAAGACGGCTCTCGGGGCTGAGGATTCGGTGGAGTGGCGCCACTATCCTTCAACGTCTGAAGCGGTCGAAGAGTTGCGTCGCGCGGGGTATGAAATCTGCGCTCTGGAGCTCACCCACAATTCCGTGAGTCTGGAGAAGTACATCCCGGAGGCCGGGCGGCGCTATGCTGTCATCGTCGGCAACGAAGTGGACGGCATAGCCGAGGAAGTTGTCGCTGCCGCGGACGTCTGCCTCGAAATTCCCCAGAAAGGGACCAAGCACTCGCTGAACGTGTCGGTGAGCGCGTCGATTGCCCTGTGGCATTTTTTTGAACATCTGAATCCTGAACCATGAAATATCCTGCACCCCTGAAACCCGGCGATAAAATCGCCATCTGCTCTCCTGCCGGCCCCATTGCGGCCGAAAATGTCGAAGGCGCCGTGAAGGTGCTCCGCGCCGAAGGCTGGGAACCCGTCGTGATGCCCCATACTCTCGGCAAGAACGGCCAGTACAGCGGCACGGACAGCGAGCGCTTCGAGGACCTGAGCCGGGCGCTTCTGGACCCTGAGATCCGTGCGGTGATATGCTCCCGGGGGGGATACGGCGTTGTACACCTGATGGACCGTCTCGAGAGGCTGCCGCTGGGCGACGACCCGAAATGGGTGGTAGGTTTCTCGGACATCTCGGCGCTGCATGCCATGCTTCAGCACAAGGGCGTGGCCAGCATCCACGGCTCCATGACCTCCCACATCAAGCTGGGTCCGGAGAACGAGGACAATGCGTCGCTCTTCTCCATCCTGCGCGGCGAACGTCCGGCCTATACCTTCCCCTCGCATCCCTACGACCGGCGCGGGCTGGCCACAGGGACGCTCCTCGGGGGAAATCTCGCGGTGCTCGCCGAGCTTATCAACACGCCCTACGATCTGTTGCGTCCGGACACGATAATGTTCATCGAGGACATCGCGGAGCCCATCTACAAGGTGGAGCGGATAATGTACCAGCTGCGCCTGAGCGGAGTGCTGAAGAATCTCCGCGGGCTTATCGTGGGGCAGTTCACGGACTACAAGCCCAACGAGAACTACGATGACATGGAGACGATGATACGCGACATGACGGCTCCGTACAAGTATCCGATAGCCTTCGGTGCGCCAATCGGGCACGTGTTCCACAACATCCCCGTAATCGAAGGCGCGAAAGTGACCCTGAAGGTCGGTCCTGCCGACACCACCAGCCTGATCTTCTGGCGCGGGTAAAACACAGCCTTTTTCTTTACAGCACCGCCGCGGACATTTCTTTGCCTATGGTCCTGATGCCCGTCTTTATTTTCTGAAGGGTTTCAGGTGTGGGCGTCCATATTCCGAAACGGAAACGTGCGAGTTTAGTCCAGTGCATACCGATGTATTCCGCAAAAGCCTTCATGTCGAGCCACGGGAAGCGGGTGAGGAGTTGATTTACCTCATTATCATAATTAACGGATTCTTTCTCGAAAAAATTTGATATGTGGATATCTTCGTCAATTTTCTCCCAACGGATGCTTGTATTGTCATGCCATAAATAGAACTGCTTTCTTTCGGCCGCATCGGCATAGTAGAGTGCCGGAAAAGCCTCCAACGGCTGACTGTACTGCTCCCCCTGGTTTGTGGCAATCCAGATTCTCCCCTCTGAAAACCATACCTTTGTTATTTCCTTACTCTTCATATCCTGTTCTTTATTTATCGAAAACTTTGTGCACTCAGCGATTATATCATTCTTGTAAAATTCCACGGAATCCAATGCTTTTCTGATTGTCTGTGCTTTCAGTCCGTTATTCTCTATGAGCACAACTTCAGGAGATACTTGTATTTTGGCATAGGCGCCCTGAAATTCCACATGAACATGGATTGGTTCATGGTCATTAGGGTAGAAGAAAAACCGAATTCCAAAAAATAATTAATACTGTCGGCATGGCATTGTTGTTTAGATTGCAAATATAAGCAATATTCATTAACATTCGTCAGAAAAGCTCTATTTTCGTTTCTGTATTTTCCTGCAATTCTTCCAAAATTAAAGAGGCGATGTGTCCGCTTGTAGTATACCTACAGTACTCCTTTCTCCCGCATATAGTCGGTGAGGTCCTCCATAAGGTAGCGGGAACCGAATGTGTGGAGCACATCGTAGGAGGGAATTTCCGTCGACTCTCAGTCGAAGAGGCTTGGGTCGGGGAGGAGGCGGAAGCTCATGCGGTGGTGTAGCGTGGGGCCGTGGAGGCGTATTGCCTCGCGGTGGGCGGCGGTGGGGTAGCCTTTGTTGATTTCCCAGCCGTAGGCGGGGTATTCTCCGGCGAGGGCTTCCATGTAGAGGTCTCGTTCGGTCTTGGCGAGCACTGAGGCCGCGGCGATGTTCGCGAAGCGGCCGTCGCCCTTGACGAATGTTCGGCAGGGGACGTCGGCCCACTGGCGGAAGCGGTTGCCGTCGACAATGACAGCTCCGGGCTTTACCTTGAGAGCGGAAAGCGCGCGGTGCATCGCCTCGATGGATGCGTTGAGGATGTTCATGGAGTCGATTTCGGCGGGGGAGCATGAAGCGACGGCCCATGCGACGGCCTTTTCCATGATGATGGGGCGGAGCTCCATTCTCCGCTGGGGGGTGAGTTGCTTGGAGTCGTTGAGCCACGGATGGGAGAAGCCGTCGGGGAGAATCACTGCGGCGGCGAAAACGGGCCCGGCGAGGCATCCCCGTCCGGCCTCGTCTGTCCCGGCCTCGAGGCATCCGGGCTCGAAGCAGGGGGGGAGCGGGTTATGCAGTGATTTCATAGTTCATTATCACTTCCACGAGGTAGAGACCGCGGATGTCGTCGCGGGAAATTTCCATGTCGTCGTACTCGGGATTGGCGCTGTGGAGGATGACCATGTTCTTGTCCTTGTGCCGGCGCACGTATTTGACGAGGCGGTAGTCGTCGAGGACCACGACGTAAATCTGCCCCCAGGAGATGGGTGAATTGAGGCGGATGGGCCGGATGGCGATGTATCCTCCGTTCTGGATGCGCGGGGCCATCGAGTCGCCGGAGACGCTGACGACGGCCCAGGCGGGGTCGACTCCGGGAAGGTTCAGGCGTCCGACGATTCGGTCGTCTGTGAACATGCGGCTGAGCTCGCGGCATCCGGCTGTGACGTCTATGGCGTAGACGGGGGCGCCCTCCGTGCAGACGGCTCCGACGGCGGCGGGAGAGACGGAGGAATCAAATGTGCGGGCATGTTCGGGGCGTGGGTAGGGGACATCGGTGCCCTCGCGGAGCCAGTCTTTCGAGACTCCGAGGTTAACCACGAGGCGGTTGAGGAAGGAGTCGGAGACGCGGAGCTTTCCGCCGAGAATTTTAGAGAGGATTGTGGGGTCGATGCCTGCCAGTTCGCTGAACTGGTTCTGGTTGCGCCGGGAAAGACGGATGAGGTATCTTATGCGGTCGAGGACGTTAGCCTCGGGAGCGGGGAGGGCGATTTCGCCAAGCTGTTCGTTCATAGCATAGAGGGATTTTCAATTTCGCTTGCAAATATAGTTTATTCCTTGCAAAAATGCAAACATTGGGGCTGAATATTATTTGCTTGACTTTGAAAAAATCGCTAATTTTGTATTTTCAAATAAAAAGCAGTTACAGATGAGCGAAAGCAGACAGGGTATAACGGTCTACGGGGCGTCGTCGCCGCGGATTTCGGAGGAATATTTCACGGCGGCGCGTGCCGTCGGGCGTGAAATAGCTCTTGCGGGCGTGCCCCTTATCAACGGAGCGGGCTCGAGGGGCCTTATGGGCGCGAGCATCGAGGGCGCGCGCGAGGCAGGTGGCGAATGTATAGGCGTCATTCCGCGATTCATGGCTGAAAAAGGCTGGCAGCATCCACTGCTTACGGAGCTTCGCGTGACCGAGACGATGCATGAGCGGAAGGCGCTGATGGCGTCGCTCGCCCGCGGCGTGATTGCCCTTCCGGGTGGTATTGGCACTTTCGACGAGCTTTGCGAGATCATCACCTGGCGGCAGCTCGGGCTGTTCAAGGGCCCGGTCGTGCTGCTCGACACGCTGGGGTACTACCGGCCCTTCATGGAGATGCTCCGGCACGCGGAGGAGCAGGATTTCATGCGTCCTGTGAAGCGGACGCTCTATACAGTCACCGAGGACCCGGCGGAAGCCGTCCGGATGGCATTAAACGAATAACAGGAAGGCGAGCATGACCGACAGCACTCTCCACACGACTCGGGCGGACAGCCTCGGGACCTCGGTTCCGGGGGACAGCCTGGCGGCGCTGATTCATCCTTCGGCGCAGGATGCCGCTCTTCCGGTTCCGGCCGCGGAGGACAGCACGGCCCGCTACGGGAGTGTCTGCGGCGGTAAGGACTCGCTCTCGATGGCGAGGATGGACTCCATCGCGATGTCGGTGCATTTTGACCCCGTGGGGCACCTTGACGGGCTGCCCCCGGCGGAGATGGCGCGGGTCCCGGGACAGTCGTCGGTGATAACGGCGATACTTCTGGCGCTGTTCGTGGGGGCCGGGTGCAATCCTACGGGCTTCCGCAAGACGCTGACCCACTACCGGTCCGAGCTCCTGAGTGTCCGTAGGCGCCGGAATGCCTTCGACGAGGACACGTCCGGGGGGCTGGGGGTGATGAGGATGTTCCTGGAGTGCGGGGCCGTGATAGTGTGCGGGGTATGCGCGTCGGTTTGCGCCGGGGCGTCGACCACCATTGCGATGCTTGCCGGCGTGGCGCTTTCGGCGGCGTATTTCACCTTCAGGTACTGTGCGTATTGGGTTGTGGGCTATGCCTTTACCTACAAGGACATGCGGGCACGCTGGCTCGGCGGGTACGCGGCGACGCTTGCGCTTACGGGCGTGGCGCTTTTCATTCCGGCTCTTCTCCTGCTGTTCTTTCCGGAGTGGACGGATATCGTCGGAAAGGTGTCGGGAGCGGTCTTTCTGGTATTCGAGGCGGCGTTTATTTATAAAGGAATTAGAATTTTTTTTGACGGAATTACCTCTTTGCTTTATTTTATTTTGTACCTTTGCACTCTTGAAATAATACCGCTCGCGGCCCTGTACAGGATTTACCCGCTTGTGATGGGACTTTATTTCTGACCACGAGGCGTCGGCGGAAGAGCGGATGATGAGTAACCCCAAAAATGAAAGAGAGTGAAAGTAAGCAAGATACTGGTATCGCAGCCACAGCCCTCCAATGAGAAATCTCCTTATTTCGACTTAGCCGGCAAGTACGGAGTGGAGGTCATATTCCGCCCGTTCATCAAGGTGGAGGGTGTGTCGAGCCGCGATTTCCGTGCACAGAAAATCAACATTTCCGACTACACGGCAGTCATCTTCACTGCAAAAACTGCCGTAGACCATTATTTCCGGCTCTGCGAGGAGAGCCGCTTCGCCGTTCCCCCCACGATGAAATATTTCTGCACGTCGGAATCGGTGGCGAACTATCTACAGAAATATATCGTCTACCGCAAGCGCAAGATTTTTGCCTCGCCGACGGGCAAACTCCAGGGCCTCGAGCCCCAGCTTCTCAAGAACAAGAACGAGAATTTCCTTCTCGCGGTGTCGGACGTCAACACCGGGAGCGACGCTGCCTATCTTGAGTCGCTCCACCTGAAATTCGCGAGGGCCGCTATGTATCGCACAGTCAGCAACGACTTCGGACCCGACGAGGCCTTCGACTACGACATGCTCGTGTTCTTCAGTCCTCAGGGCATAGAGTCGCTGATGAAGAATTTCCCGGACTTCAATCAGGGCGAGATAGCCGTGGCCACCTTCGGAGGCCCCACCACAGAAGCCGCCAAGGCCGCGGGCCTGCGAGTAGACATAGAGGCTCCGACGGTGAAGGACCCGTCGATGGCGGCGGCCATGGACCGCTACCTGTCCCATACCAACGCCCCGGCCGAAGAAATCGAGGGCGCCGAAGGCAATGCCTGAGTTGCTGAGACTGTATAAAAAGGAAAAACTTTGTTCCGCCGTGGCCATCGAGCAGCTCTTCGGGCCGGGCGGAGCGGACTACGGGCGTCTTGTGTTTCCCCTGCGGATTGTGGCGCGCCGCAACCCGCGTCGGCATTCCGACGCGCCTGTGGCCTTCCTGATATCCGTTCCCAAGAAGCGACTGCGTCACGCCGTGGACCGCGTGGCTATGCGCCGCCGGATCCGCGAGGCCTACCGGCTTCACCACCGCGAGTTTCCGCTCGAGGAGGGAATACGGCTCGACGTGGCATTCGTATACGTGGCCAACGGGCTTTCCACCTATTCAGAAATCGAGCGCGCGATGCTGCGGCTTCTGCGCGGCCTTGCAGAGGCTTTTCCTCCCGCCGGCAGTCCGGCTACGGAGAAATGAACGTCCTGCGGTACCTTGCGCGGGCCCTCCGCTCGGCGGCGGTGTGGCTTCTGTGTCTTCCCATACTTTTCTACCGTACCTGCATATCGCCGCTGACGCCTCCGTCGTGCCGTTTCACGCCGACCTGCAGCGCCTACGCCCTTGAGGCGCTCCGCCGCCACGGGCCTGTCAGGGGGCTATGGCTCGCCATCAGGCGGATAATGCGCTGCCATCCATGGGGCGGCAGCGGCTACGACCCCGTGCCATGAATCTCGCTACGACACGCCGCCCCCTATCGAGCTTCGCGAACATCCACGCCCATGACGCGCCTCCCTCCGACGACACGGTGCTCAGCGTCAGGCCCGGAGAGACTCTCGATCCGCAGGGATTCTACAGCATCGGAATCCATCCCTGGGACACGCCGACTCCGGAGGAGGCCCTGCGCGTCCTGGAGCGCTCGGCCTCGGAAAACGAGACGGTGGTAGCCATAGGCGAATGCGGGCTCGACGCCCTCCGCGGCGCCCCGCTCGACCAACAGGAGGAAGTCTTCGTAGCGCAGGTGCGCATAGCCGAAAAGCTGGGCCTCCCCCTGATAATCCATTGCGTCCGCGCGCTGGACCGCCTGCTGCGTCTGCGGAAGCTCCATCCCGGGGGACAGTGGGTGCTCCACGGCTTCCGGGGCAAGCCCTCCACGGCCCGTCAGCTGCTTGCGGCGGGCATCGACCTCTCCTTCGGGCCAATCCGCAATCCCGAAGCCTTCGCAGCCACGCCTCCGGGGCACCGCTTCCTCGAAACTGATTGAACTCCACGACAAATATATCCAGACACCCTTCCCATGGTCGAAAAAATCCGCGTCTTCATCGACTCCTTTACTCCGGACACATGGCCCGCGTGGCTCACGAGCGTCGCCATCTGCGCAGGCATAGCCATCCTGGCTGTAATCACCTATTATATCTGCATCTACCTCCTGCGCATCGTCGAGAAGGTGATAGGCCGCACCCCCACGGATTGGGACGACGACCTGCTGAACCAGCGGCTTCTCAGGGCGCTCTCGCAGCTCGCGCCGGCCCTGACCGTGAACTGGCTTCTGCCCGCCATCCTCGGTCATACGCCGGGGACATACAGGCTCCTCTCGGCCCTCACGAACCTGTATATCCTCTGGACGGTCATCCATATCCTGTGCGTCTTCATCGACAACCTCTACGAGGCCATGAGCCACCGGCGGAAGCTCAAGGCCTATGCCGTGAAGGGCTTCTTCCAGATGTTCAAGATTATCTTCATAGCCATCGGGGTAATCGTGGCCCTCAGCATGATGATAGGGAAGACGCCACTTACAATCCTCACGGCTCTCGGCGCTTCGGCCGCCGTGCTGTCTCTGGTGTTCAAGGACACGATTCTCGGCCTGGTGGCGTCGGTGCAGCTGACGGCCAACAAGATGCTTCAGCGCGGCGACTGGATAGTCGTGCCGGGTCTGGACGCCAACGGAGAGGTCGTCGACATATCTCTCACGACGGTCAAGGTCCGCAACTGGGACAATTCCGTGACCACCGTGCCTCCCTACTCGCTGATTTCGGGGCCGTTCCGGAACTACAAGCCGATGCAGGCCACGGCGCGCCGTGTGGACCGCTCTATATTCATTGACATCAACAGCATCCGCCGGCTCTCCGCCTCCGAGCTTGCCGAACTGGAGAAGGAGGGCCTTGTCACCGCAGAGGACGCGGCGGAGCGCACCGTCAATCTCGGCCTCCTGCGGCGCTATCTGGAGCGCCGCATCGCCGCGGAACCCCTTGTGAGCAAGAAGTACACGCAGATGGTGCGTCAGGAGGAGCCGACACCCTCGGGGCTCCCGATAGAAATCTATTTCTTCCTGACGTGCACGGAGTGGGTCAAGTTTGAGCACGCGGCCGCTGACATCATGGATGAAATCTACGCCGCCGTTCCCCTCTTCGGCCTGCGCCTCTTCCAGACCCCCGCCGGCGCCGACCTGAGGAGTCTCGGAAGATAGCTTCCACGCCCGATTTGTCAGTTCTGTTCAAAATTTGTATCTTTGTCAGGTTATGACGAATTCTATTTTTGATTTTCTTGAGAATCTGTCCGCGAACAACTGCCGCGAATGGTTCACGGCGCACCGGGAGGAGTATGAGGCCCTGCGCGGGCAGTGGATAGCCGAGGTCCAGCGGCTGATTGACGCCATGGCTGTCTATGAGCCTTCTTTCGCGCGTCTGGAGGCCCGCGACTGCCTCTACCGCATCAACCGCGACATCCGGTTCTCGAAGGACAAGAGCCCGTACAAGACCCATTTCGCGGCCCTGGTCTCGCCCCGCGGACGGCACTTCGACAAGGCCTGCTACTATATCCATCTTGGGCTCGACGAGTGCGGGCTCTATGCGGGGCTGTGGAATCCCGAAAGCGCCGTGCTCCGCAAGGTGCGCAAGGCCATCATCGACAATATCGAGGAATTCGACGGAATACTCTCCGACCCGGCGCTGGTGCGGGATTTTCCGGGATGGTGCGGGCGCTCGCTCAAGACGATGCCCCAGGGCTGGCCCAAGGACCATCCGAGGGCCGAACTTCTGCGTCTGCTCGAATACGGCAAGTTCCATACGGTTGACCGCGGGTTCTTCACGGACCCGGCCTGGCCCGAGCGCGCCGCCGAACTGTTCCGTCCGGCGAAGGCTTTCAACGACTTCATCAACTATTCCATAGACGAATGAACGCGGCGAGTCTCCTGTTCCTCTTCTGTGCGGTGGCAGTTCTGCCTGTCTCGGCCACCGAGCCCGCGGGAGAAGACACAATCCACTTTGCCCGCGAGGTGGTGGTGACCGGGCGCACGGCTCCCCGCGGACGGGACATCATCCCTGTGCAGACGCTCTCGGGCGACGAACTGCGTAGGCTGAACTCCAACTCGGTGGCCGATGCCCTGCGGTACTTCTCCGGGGTACAGGTCAAGGACTACGGGGGCGTGGGAGGCATCAAGACCGTGAACATCCGCTCTATGGGCACTAACCACACGGGGGTGGTCTACGACGGCGTCGAGCTCGGCAACGCCCAGAACGGGCAGATCGACCTGGGGCAGTTCTCCCTCGACAACATCGAGGCAATCTCCCTGTACAACGGCCAGCGCTCGCGCATCCTCCAGCCGGCCAAGGACTTCGGCTCGGCCGGGACGGTCTATATGCGCACGCGCACACCTCATTTCGAGGAAGGGGAGCGCTACCACGCGCGCGCCACGGTGCGGGCCGGCTCCTTCGACCTGTTCAATCCCTCGGTTCTCGCCGAGCTGAAGGTGTCGGAGAGCGTCAGCGCCCAGCTTTCAGCCGAATACCTCACGTCCAGCGGCAAGTACAAGTTCCGTTACCGCCGCGTCAACCCGGCGGGCGAGGTGGCCTATGACACGACGGCGGTCCGCGAGAACGGCGACATCGACGCCATGCGCCTGGAGCTGAACATGAACGGGACTCTGCGGACGGGGAAATGGGGCGCGAAGGCATATCATTACTCAAGCGAGCGCGGTGTCCCCGGGGCGATAGTCAACAACGTCTGGCGGCGCGGCGAGCGTATCTGGGACAACAATTCCTTCGCCCAGGGGCGATATTCGGGATGGTGGGGCAAGTTCACGACGCTGAACAACGTGAAATACGCCTTCTACCGCACCCACTACGTCAACAACGACGAGAAGCAGATCAAGGTCGACAATCTCTACCGCCAGAAGGAGCTGTACCTCTCGAGCGCCAACGAGTATGCCTTCGACGACCGGTGGCGCGTGAGCCTCAGCTATGATTTCGCGTGGAACACCCTCTGGAGCGACATGTACGACTTCGCGAAGCCCACGCGCTTCTCCAACTACGTGGCGGTGGCCGCGGCATACGAACTCCCCCGCTTCAAGGCTCAGGCCTCGGCCCTCGGAACCTTCATCCACGACCGGCTCGAAGGCCGGGAGTCTCCGGCCGACAAGCATGTGTTCACCCCGGCCGTCTACGTCTCGGGTGTGCCTCTCCGCTGCGCTCCCGACCTTTCGCTGCGGGCCTTCTACAAGCGCTCCTTCCGGATGCCCACCTTCAACGACCTCTATTACGCCGACATGGGCAATTCCAAGCTCTCGCCTGAGAGGGTCTCGCAGTACAACGTGGGAGTCCTTTTCGACCGTCAGCCGCGCTCGGGACTCTTAGCGGCTCTGCGTTTCAGCGCCGACGTCTACTACAACCGCGTGAAGGACAAAATCGTGGCTTACCCGAAGGGGCAGCAGTTCCGGTGGACGATGCTCAATCTCGGAGTGGTCAGCATCCGGGGAATAGACGTGAGCGCGCTGTGTACGGTGCGGCCACTCAGCGAGCTTTTCCTGACACTGCGCGCGCAGTACACATTCCAGCGGGCAATCGACGTGACGAACCCGGAGGACAACTATTACCGCGACCAGATACCCTACATCCCGCGCAACTCGGGCTCGGTAGTGGCAAACGCCCGGTGGCGGGGCTGGGGACTCAACTATTCATGGATATATGTCGGGGAGCGCTACAACCAGCAGGAGAACATCCTCTACAACCATATGCAGCCCTGGTATACCTCGGACCTTTCCCTCTCGTACGATTTCAAGGTCAGGGCGTGCCGGATGCGCGTTCTCGCTGAAATAAACAACCTCCTCAGCCAGGACTACGACGTAATCATCAACTATCCCATGCCGAAACGGAACTACCGATTCACCCTGACGGTGGAGATATAGTTAAAAATCATTAATTATCTTCAGATATAGTCTGCAACTTGGGAAATTTCAGTATTTTTGTAAAATAATTCACTCATTCCAATAATTTCTAAATAAAAGTCTTACAATGGCAAAAATCCTACCTCTCGGCCTCGGGCTGCTTCTGCTCCCTCTGGCCGCGTCCGCTGCCACTCCGGAACAGGCCGCCTTTGTACGCTCCCGTCAGGCGAAAACACAGCTCGCCATGATGAAGCAGCGCAGCAAAGCCGTCACTTCCGACTTCGAGCGCGCGGACAACATCCGCCGTATAGTTTCCGCCAATCCGGAGACCACACAGACGGATTTCGAAAACTACGGATTTCTCGACGGTCCCAACGGACAGATATGGTTCTACACGATGGACTATGACTACGAGATCATCCAGCATCCGGCTTATGTTGAGCAAATCATCAATGGCTTCGAGCTTCAGGTATACGATGACCAGCGCAAGTTAGTCGGCTCGGTGAAGGACAAAATCACCTACGCTGAAAACGAAATCCGCGTTGCTGCAATAGGCGTGGACTATATGGTCTCCAAGAAGTTCTTCAACACGGACAACCGCTATGAGATAGTCGTGAACCTCGCCATGAACCGTCCGGACTACACCGTGCGCACATACGGCAAGGTATATTCCATCGGCGCGGCCACCGACTCGGAGGGCAACACGCCGTGCGTGATGGAACTTCCCGGCTACATCAACGCCGCCGAGAACACCGCCACGGCCTCCTGGGACGAGAATTTCTTCATCGCCATCCAGACCGAGACGGGTTATGACGAGACCAAAATCGACAATCTTGGCGAATATGCAGACTCCAACAAGTATGTTTTCACCGTATACAAGAAGGCAGGCTGGAGCAGCGGCCCTCAGGCCATCGGCGATTTTCGCGTTTCCGGCCCCCATCTTCCGGGCGACCAGATTACGGTTCCATACTTCATGATGGACACCGTCGACGGAAAGCTCCGCATCCTCTTCCAGTATTATGAAAAGTGGTTCTTCAAGAATGCCATAGGTCCGAGCCTTCCCGGCGAGGACGAGACGGACGGCATGCCTTTCGACGACAACCACCTCATAGTCGAGGAATACACCTGCACCAGCTTCGGAAGCACCCTCACGGAGGGGCGGAAATGGTCGGTACTCGCAGACCAGGCCACGGACAACCCCGACATCAAGTTCCAGTTCTACAGCATCGGCCACCTTCTCTATACCGACGACGTCATGGAAGACGGCTCGCTCGCAGTGGCAATCCAGGGCTACCGCATCTCCGACGACGACAACTACCTGACCTCCTTCGTGAAGTACGACAAGGACGGTAAGAAGGTGAAGGATATCGCCGTCGGTATCGACATCCACATGGCCCTCACCGATCTCCGCGGCTTCGACCGTCAGGTGATGTTCGTCAAGGGCAACGGCGACTCCTCCTATAATCTGATTTTCGTCGATATGCCCTCCGGCAACGAGATTCTCAACATCCCATCACTCTACCAGAACATCCAGCTGAAACCCAACGTTGACCGCTACCCCGTCGGCGACAGCTATGAATATGCCTTCCAGACAGCGCAGATGGGCAATGACGACGAGGACAACGTGCTCGAGCGCATTGTCTGGATCAACGCTGAGGGCGACATCACCCACTCCGACGTCCTCAACCTCGGAAACGATGTGTCCATGGCACAGGTCTACATGGCAAGCTACGTCTTCTCGCCCTACATCTTTGACACCGACGATGAGCGCGAATACATGTGGCTCGTGAAGAGATATGTCGACAAGCACGTTTCCTCGACGGAAACGGACACCTGGCTCTACATCCTCTCGCCCAAGGGCAAGCTCTTCGAGCTCGGTCCCGACCCCGAGAAGGGCGACATCAGCTCCGTATCCTACATCAACACTCCGGGCAAACCCGCTCTCTGGATTTCGTACGCGAAGTCCGACGAGAACAACGTGGTCCACTACAGCCAGGATTTCTACACGCTTCCTTTCGTGAAATTCGCCGAGGGCGGCGACGGCACCGAAGCCAATCCCTACAAAATCAGCACCGTCGGCGACCTCGAGCAGCTCCGGGCCTTCCCCTCGGCACACTTTGAGGTTGCGGCCGACATCGTGGCCGACGGCGTAGAGCTCACCCCTGTTCCCGACTTCTCCGGTGTCCTCGACGGCAAGGACCATAAAATCACGGGTCTTCAGATTGCCGGTCCCGGCCTCTTCGAGAACATCGCCAACGGCACGGTCAAGAACCTCAAGCTGATCGGCGCGCGGATTCTCTCCCACAAGAACGGCGACACGGGCCTCATAGCCGCGTGCACAAATTCGGCGAAAATCTCGAATGTGCACATCTTCGGGCTCGACATCGAAGCCTCCGAGGAGGACGACCTCACCTTCGGCGGCATCGTAGGTATGGGAGCCGTGCACACCGAAATCACGGACTGCTCCCTCAACAGCGCAGAAATCAGCCTTCCCGGCTCCACCAGCGTAGGCGGTATCGCCGGCGACCTCCGCACGGGCTCCTCCGTGAAGTCCTGCAGCGTTCACGCCACAATTTCCGCCATGTCGGAACTCGGCGGTATCGTCGGCGCCGTGACAGGCGACAACATCGTCTCCGATTGCCACGCCGACGTGAACCTCACGGCCCGCGCCACTGTCGGCGGTATCGTCGGCTCCTCTTCCGGTTCAGAAATCTCCCGCTGCTATGTGGAAGGCACAATCAGCACCACCGGCGGGATGAGCCAGTGGTACGACCACGGCCCCTGCGCCGGCGGCATCCTCGGAGCCATCAGCTCGGCCATCACAACCGACGGAAACGGCAATCAGGTCGTACTCACCACACCTACGGTGTTCAGTAATTTCGTGAACCTTACCTCCATGACGGGCCACACGCCTTCCTCAGCTCCCTCCTACGAGGGCCAGCAGGAGACCATGCACCGCATCGTGGGTAGCACTCAGGTGAACATGGAGCCCGAAATCATCGACTATGACTCGGACGACGAACCCGTATACGGCGAGGCTAATCCCGCCGACCAGCGCTTCAAGGACAACTACGCCGTAGCTGATTTGGCTGTCGTTCAGGACGACATCGAGGCTCTGGCCACGACCACCGAAGGCGCGTCGGTAAACTCCGACCAGCTCAGCGCGGAATGGTTCGCACAGAATCTCGGACTGGAATACGCCGAGGACAAGCCCTGGAACGAGATGGCCGACTTCGATCCGGCCCTCAAGCATGAAGGCGGCAACTTCTGCTCGCCCGACGAACTCACCGTCGAGGAAGGCGAAACTTTCGACATCTACGTTGTGTTCGTAGGCAACGCGGCTCTCAGCGCCGAATCCATCATGGACTCCTTCAGCTACACGACTTCCGACGAGAACATCGTCGACATGGGCGCGGACATGAGCCTCACCAAGGGCCGTCTCGCCGTACAGTTCGAGGCGAAGGCTCCCGGAAAGGCCGTTGTTGACATCTGCGGCGCCAAGTGCAGCGTGACCGTCACCGAAAAGATTTCCGGCATCGGCTCCGCCGCGGCTCCCGAGGCTTCGCTCGACATCGACGGCGAGTATGTACGCGCCGCCGGAATGGCTATCGAGGTCTACAATGTGTCCGGCATGCTCGTGGCTTCGGGCAGCGACGCTGTGCGCATCTCCACTCTCGCCCCCGGCATCTACGTGGCCCGCGCCGCATCCGCAACCGGTACTGGCACAGCAAAGTTCATCGTCCGCTAAAGGATTTCCCAAATTAAGAAAATCGCCCCTGGCACATTTGTCCAAGGGCGATTTTCTTGTTTCCGGAGGATTACGAAATTATCCGGTTCGGCCGTTCGGGGCGGAGGTGCCATGGCACTAACTTAAAACATATTGGTTCATAGTAATACCCGCTGACTATGTTTTAAGACGGAAAGCACCCTGTAGGGGTGCCACAGGGTTGGGGGTGGGGCCGTCCCCGAACCCGGGGTTGAACCCCCGGGCTAACTCCGTTAAACCCCTACGGGGTTCCAG
>CABUIC010000025.1 GCA_902491515.1 uncultured Porphyromonadaceae bacterium | reverse complement strand
AAAATCTGGACGGCTATCTTTTTATGGTCTACCCGCTATCGCGGACGGTTGTACAGCCACAGCTCGGAGGGGGCGGAATTGGCCGTTCAGGTCTTCCGTCAGAAGGGGAAGTTGATACCGAGGTTCACCTTGGCGTTGGAGTTCAGGGGCACGCCCTGCTTGGCGAGCTTGCCGAGGGTGTGGTCCATGCCGAGGAAGATGCTCGCGCCCTTGCCGGGGTTCACGTTCAGGAGCCAGCCGAAGCCCACGCCGTAGGTGCCCATGGCCAGGTTGGCGCTCGCGCTCAGGAATTTGACGGGACGCACATTGGCGCTCACGCGGAACTGCGTCCACGTATAGGCGCCCTGGATGCGCGTGGAGTTCACCAGGCCGAAGGTCAGGTTCCGGTAGTAGGGCAGGGTGTACTCGGCGCCGAAGTTGAGCGTGGCGGCAAGCGAGGTGGTGCGTCCGCCCTGGTTGCCGAGGTCGTCCATCTGATAGAGGGCCGTGAGGTCGTTCTTGAGTCTGTCCCATTCCTTGCTGTCGTCGTCGCCCGTGACGTCGAACTCGTAGCGGGAGGTCTGCACCTCGCGCACGCCCTGCGTCGACGCTACCGAGGTGTTGCTCCAGCTGATGAAGCCGAGGTCAAGGATGGCGGCCGAGAAGCGGAAGTCGCGCCACTTGTACTGCGCGCCGAGGTCGAAGGCCATACCGAAGCCGTTGAGGCCCGTGCCGTCGAGTTCGGCTCCGCTCACGTACTCGCGCTGAGCGTCGTCGTTGTAGTCCGTCTTGTAGCTCAGGCCCTTGACGGAGGCGCGGATGAGGGCGTTGCTGCGGATGTTCCACGAGTCCTGGCCGAGAGTGAGGCTCGCCTCGTCGAAGCGTGCGTCAACCTGGCCGTAGCCTAAGAGGAACTTGACGCTCGCGCCCACGCGGAGCCCGGGAACCTGCTTGATGTCACGCGAGTGGTTCAGGACGATTTCGCCGTAGCCCACGGCGTTGGCACGGAAGTTCGAGATATCGTAGGTCTGGTTCGAGATGCCTTCCTTCAGAAGAGAGAAGAGCGAGCCGGGAATCTGCGCGTTGACGTCGGCGCGGACATTGACGGCGATGGAGTTGTAGCCGCCCCAGGCCTTGAAGCCGCCGTTGAGGATATTGAGCTTGATGTTGGCGCCCAGGCGGTTCTTGTCGTGGATGCCGCTCATGACCTCTTCGACGCTGACGTTGGGGTTGGTGAAGAGCGAGGTCTTGCCGTTCACGTTGAAGAGCACGTTCTTCAGGTGCAGGTTGCCCTCCATGCCGATGTTCATGTTGGCGAGCGCCGGGAAGCCCACGTAGTTGCTTTCGTTGCCGAAGGCGGGGTTCATCTCCGAGCGGTAGAGGTAGTTGTCGAGGAAATAGGCCGAATAGGTGTTCTGCGCTTCGGCTGTGGCGCACGCGGCAAGAAGTCCGGCGGCAGCCACTATGGTTTTGATGTTGCGGTTCATAGTTTTGTCGTGGCTTCTTGGTTAGAGTTTCTTGGTGTAGGTGCCGGTCACGGCGGCGCGCAGGTCGCTGACCTTGATGTTGAAGTCGGGCGAGAGTGTCGAGCCGTTGAAGTCGTCGACGATGGCCTCGATGTACACGCCGTCGAGGTGGCGGATGTCGCCGAGGAGCTCAAGGCTGATTTCATAGTTGTTCGCGTTGGCGGGCATCGTGGCGTAGGCTTCGTCGGCGTTGGTCAGAGGGATGCGCTTGCCCTCGATGTCGACGGGGCGCACGTATACCTTGGTCGCCGCGGGGATGTCGGAGCTCAGTTTGGCGGTCACTTTCAGCTTGCTGACGGCGATGGCGTCGACGTCCTCGTCGTTCCAGCCGTCCTCGGTCGTGGAGTACACGATTACCGAGCCGTCGGCGAGCGCGAGGGGTGCGCTGAACTCGTAGTCGCCGTGTACCTGTGCGAGGCTCTCGCCGAGCGGGAAGTCCGTGGCTGCGCCTACCACGCGGGGATCGGGATTGGCCGTGCTCGTGAAGTCAACGTGTACGATGTCGGGAAGGCCCTCGCCCGAGAGCACGCTCGAGAGGCCCGGGAAGGCCGTGAAGAAGGAGGGAATGCCTTCCGGACGGATGATGTCCGACGCGACATCCTCGTTAGGAGCCATGATGTGGAACTGCTGCTCGCTGCCGTTGCCGATTGCGAACTGGTCGAGCACCTCGGTGCGCGAGGGCTTGCCGTTGCTCCGCTCGGCGCGGAGTGTCAGGCCCGTGAGGCACTCAAGACCGTACTGGGCGACGGGCGAGTTCACCTGTAGCGTCAGGGCCGGACGTGCGAGGAGGATATTGGTCTCGGCGCCCGAGAGGAAGTCGGGGAGGTCCGTAAGCTCGAAGGGGTCGATTTCGTCGAAGTCGATGGCATAGTCGAAGAAGCCCGAGAAGCGGCTCACGGTGAAGGAGCTCATGTCGTAGTTCGTCGTGAACTCGATTTCCTGAGGCATGTCGGCGGGGCTCATGCCCTCGATGGGGTAAACCTGGAAGCGGCCCGAGGCTACGCCCACGTTCTCCGTGAAGTCGAAACGGCCGTCGACGACTGCCTTGCCGTCGGGCGACGTGGCCGTCACGAAGTCGATGGCGTCCACTTCGAGGCGAAGCTCGATTTCTCCCGTGGTGGAGCTCAGGTGCGGGATGACGATTTTTCCCTCTGAGCTGTAAATGTCGCCGTAGTGCGCTGTGGTGCTTTCAGGCACGGTCACCACAAGGTCGTAAAGCTCAACGTGCGACGATATGGCCTGGATGTCAGCCGAGCGGAATGTCATGGTGATGAAGAGCGGAGCATCCTTGTCGAGTGTCACGTTCTTGATCGACTTGATGGCGGGGTCCACCTTCGGGTTGACGTCGGAACCTACGTGGTAGCTGAAGTCCGTGTGGTACTCCGTTACGGCATATTCCTGGAACTCAGCCTGCGTGCAGCGCCGTGCGGGCGCCATGGCTCCGGCGGTGGTGATGGTGATTCTGGAGCTTTCGATGTGGTCAGGAGCCGGAGCCACGACCTTGTCGACTTCCTTGGGTTCGGCGTCGAATTCGCCGCGCTTGCTGAAGTAGTAGTACTTCTTGCCGTCGATTTCGCGGACCTTGATGATGGCGTCGGGGTCCGAGTCGTCGAGGTCGATGATTTTGTCAAGGTAGATGTCCTTGAAGTTGACCGGTACTGTCAGATCGTTGACCTTCAGCTCGGTTGTGGTGTCGATATCCGATAAATCATAATTGTCGTCGATACACGACACCATAATCAGGCCGAAAGACAGCGCGATTGCGGCCGCGCCGACTTTGGGGTAGTGATGTTCCATTGTGTGGAATGTGTGTTGAGTTTGGTTATTGATGATGGTTATATTTTGTTGAAAAAAAGCGAAAAACATGCGGATTAAGGATGGTGGGAATTGCGGATGTTTTCTGAATTTTTGCAAAGATATGAAAATAATTCCAATTTCACCGCCTTTTCGCCCAAATTTTTTTGCGTTAAAAATCCCCAATTGGCGAGATTTACCATCCCGCCGTCGAATCTCCTGTTTTCAGCAGTAACTTTGCATCGTAATCAATAAAGTAGCTAACCAAGCTAAATAAGCTAATTCAGCTAACTAAGCTAAGTAAGCAAAAAAACTTTAAATTCTAAAAAATGGAATACCTCTCACTTTCCCAATTACGCGCAAGGGCTGCCTTCAAGGGCGCACCCGTTTCCCTTTATGAAAACTGGTTCAAGGACCAGACCGCCTGCATCATAGGCGACAACCCCGACGAAAACACCGACAAGGCTATCGACATTGCCGCCTCCGTGGCTCTCTCGGGCCACAAAGTCCTCTTTGTAGACTTCCGCCACAACTCCGCCCGCTTTCTCAATCGCACCGCATCCAAGGACACCGGGAACATCTTCTACGGAGAGTTGGACTTAGCTCTCGTCAATCCCGGAGGCTACGATTCAATATGGAAATCAATCGATGGTACCTTAAAAGAGTCCGGTGCGGACATATGCGTCATTGATTCCCTCTCCGTGCTCTGCACCTGTATCGCGAAAACCGACGCCGCCCGGTATTTCCTTCGTATCTTCCACAACATTGGTGTTCAACGCGGAATCTCGTTCCTCTTCACCGCCACACCCCGCAAGCGCATCGGCAAGTCAGGCATCGTCACCCGCGACCACCTCCCCCGTTTCACCGAACCCTATTTCCGCGCCATAATCCCTTCCGCCCACCCCGCCGAAAACCCCAATCTGCAAATAACAGAAAATTCTAATGCGCAAATTCTTGAAAATGAGGTAGGGACGCGCCATGGCGCGTCCGCCCCGACCGTATCCGCAAAAGTGTCCGAGCAATCCGAGCAATCCTCGCCGCCCTCGCCGTCCGATCCCCCCTCCCGGCCCCCCTCCCGCGCTGAACGTCGCCGCGCCGCCCGAAAGGCCGGAATCAAACGACGATTCCTTCCTTAATTGATAAATAATCTCCCTTCGGCCCCGTTAGTTCGGAAAATTTCCGTAACTTTGCATTCGGAAGCCCCCCACGGGCTTCTTGAATTGAACCTAAACATCGCAGTCTCAGATATGTTAATGTCAATGACTGGCTTCGGCAGAGCTGTCGCCGAGGTCGAAGGCAAGAAAATCACTGTTGAAATAAAGTCACTCAACTCCAAGCAGATGGATCTGAACGCCCGCATCGCGCCCGTGTTCAGAACCCGCGAAATCGACATCCGCTCATACGTCGCCTCCGTGCTCCAGCGCGGCAAGGCCGACCTCTCCGTGAACGTCGAGGTCTGCGCCGGCGCCGAAGTCGCCGCCTCTCTCAATGTCCCCGTCCTCGCGGCGTACAAGAAACAGATTGACGAGGCTTCCGCCTCGCTCGGAATCTCCGCCCCCGCCGACTGGATGCAGATTCTCCTCCGCTTCCCCGATACCCTCCAGACAAACTCCCAGGCCGAGGCCTCAGACGCCGAGATTGAAGTCCTTGACTCCGCCGTCCGCGAGGCTGTCGACGCCCTCATGGCCCACCGCCGCGCCGAGGGCCTGAAGCTTGAGGCTTTTTTCGCCGAGCGAGTCCGAGGTATCGCCGACCTCCTTGCGCAGGTAGCGCCCTTCGAGGCCGAGAGAATAGAGCGCATCCACACCCGTCTTGAGGAGAACCTCTCGAAAATCCCCGTAGCGGAGTTCGACAAGGGGCGCCTCGAGCAGGAGATGATTTTCTATATCGAGAAACTCGACGTCAACGAGGAAAAGCAGCGCCTCGCCCAGCACCTCCAGTATTTCATGGAAACGATGCAGGCTCCCGAGCCGGGGCAGGGCAAGAAACTCGGTTTCATCGCCCAGGAGATGGGCCGCGAGATAAACACCCTCGGCTCCAAGAGCAACCACGCCGAGATGCAGAGGATTGTCGTTCTCATGAAGGACAAGCTCGAGCAGATCAAGGAGCAGGTCCTCAACGTCATGTGATTTTCCACCCCTTTTACGCATTAAATACACTCTAAAGATATGAGCAACATTCCCGAACCCAATATGCCTCCCCGCTACACTCCCGGCGAAGAGGAGGAAGTGCGCCGCGAGGTTCCAGCATCGGTTTCGAGTCGTCGCCTGATGATGATTATCATCGGCGTCTGCGTGGTCCTTGTCCTCGTCGCGGGCTATTTTGTGTTCTCTTCCGTGCGCGCCAACAAGGCCCTTGAGGAAGCTCAGGCCGAGAAGGAGCAAATTCTCCTCGACGCCGCTTCCCGCGACCTCGAGCGCGAGAGCGCCGAGCTCGACGCCGAGTTCGCTCAGTTCGAGAACTCCCGGCAGTTCATCCAGAACGACTCCGTAAAGCGCCAGCTCAGCGAGAAGTACGAGGCCGCGCGCCTTCAGGTCGAGAAACTACAGCAGGAGCTCAAGAACCAGAAGAAAAAGAGCGCCGCCGAAATCGCAAAGCTCCGCGATGAAATCGACACCCTCCGTGCTCTCCTCCGCCACTACGTCGAGGAAATCGACCGCCTCAACAAGGAAAACGAGGCGCTCCGCTCCGAGAACGAGGAAATAAAGACCGAAAACCAGAAGCTCAACTCCCAGGTGGCCGAGACTTCCCGCCGGAACGAGGTCCTCTCCGAGCGTATGACCCTCGCCGAGAAGCTCAACGTCACCGGCCTCTCCCTCACGCCCCTCAACAAGAAGGGAAAGACCGAGAAGAAAGTCCAGAAAGCCGTCCAGCTCATGGTCCGCTTCACTATCCCTCAGAACAACTCCACTCCCGTCGGCGAGAAGACCATCTACGCCCGTATCGTGTCCCCCTCGGGCCAGCTCCTCGGCTCCGGCGGCTCTTTCTCCTTCGAGGGTGCGAAGGTCCCCTGCACGGCCCGCAAGACCGTCGAGTATGCCGGTGAGGAAATCGGTGGCGTCACAATCTACTGGGATGTCGACACCCCGCTCATGGCCGGCGACTACACTGTCGAGCTCTTCGCCGACAACTATCGCCTCGCATCCCGTTCCTTCTCCCTTAAATGATTTCCCTTCCGCATGTCTGAATTCCTGACCCGCCTTTTCGACAGCGCGATGAGTATTGAGGTGAACACCGTCAACTCGATATTCAAGCTCTGCCTCAGTATGCTCCTCGGCGCCTTCGTCGGCTACGAGCGCAAGCGGAAAGGGCAGGCGGCGGGGGTGCGGACCTTCTCCCTCATCGCCATGGGAGCCTCCCTCGCGATGATTCTCAGTATCTACGTCCCCCAGGAATATCTCGGTCTCAAGAACGGCGACCCGGGTCGCATCGCGGCCCAGGTCATCACCGGTATCGGCTTCCTCGGCGCCGGAGCCATTATCCAGATGAAAGGCTCCATCCGCGGGCTCACCACTGCCGCCGGTATCTGGATGGTCGCAACCATCGGAATGGCGGTCGGGGTAGGGATGTACGTGATTTCCGTCATCGCCACGGCCCTCATCCTCTTCATACTCGTAGAGCTCGAGAGACTTGAACAGCACGTCAGCAAGGGTTCCGAGAGCCGTATCATCAGGCTAAGGCTCGGTGTGGTCCTCCGCGACATCGACTGCTACCGGAAGATTCTCCTCCGCAACAAGATTACGCTCCAGAATTTCTACGTCGACTACGACTACGAGGCCCGTGAGACGCGCCTGAATCTCGTGGTCCTTCTCCGCGAAAGCACCGACTACATCAAGCTTTTCGGCGAACTGGAAAAGCTGCAGCCCACGAAAGCCATTTCCCTCGCCAACCAGCTGAGTATTTAGCAAGACTTCCGACTCATGAACACCGAAAGCCTGATTACCGACCTCGCATTCATCCTCCTTCTCGGAGCGGTCGTAACCGTTCTGTTCAAGTGGATTAAACAGCCGGTCGTCCTCGGCTACATCGTCGCGGGTTTTCTTGCGAGCCCCCATTTCGAGTATCTTCCCTCCGTCACTTCCGAGGAAAACATCGACTTCTGGGCTGAGATAGGTATCGTCGTTCTCCTCTTCTCGCTCGGTCTCGAGTTCAGCTTCAAAAAGCTCCTTAATTCCGGGGGCTCCGCCGTGGTAACTGCTCTGGTCGTAGTCACAGGTATGATGGGCGCCGGATTCGCCATCGGGCATATCCTCCATTTCAACACCATCAACAGCCTTTTCCTCGGCGGTATGCTCTCAATGAGCTCGACCACCATCATTATCAAGGCATTCAACGACCTCGGCCTCAGGCAGAAGAAATTCGCGTCCCTCGTCCTCGCCGTACTCATCGTCGAGGACCTTTTCGCCGTCGTGATGATGGTCCTGCTCTCCTCCATTGCGATAAACTCCAGCGTCGAGGGCGCCGAGCTTCTGTACAGCATCGCCAAGCTCGTCTTCTTCCTCCTCATCTGGTTTGCGGTCGGGGTCTACGTCCTTCCCTCCCTGCTCAATTCCATCCGCGGCTTCCTCAATCCCGAGACGCTTCTCGTCGTTTCCATGGGTCTCTGCCTCGGAATGGCCGTCTTCTCCGTCTACTGCGGCTTCTCCATGGCCCTCGGAGCTTTTGTCATGGGTTCAATCCTTGCCGGAACAAGCTATGCCGAGCGCATCGAACACGTTGTCACCCCCGTCAAGGACCTTTTCGGCGCCGTTTTCTTCATCTCGGTGGGCATGATGGTCCGCCCGGACATCATCGCCGAATACTGGCTGCCCATCCTCATCCTTTCGGCTGTTGTAATCGTCGGCATGATTGTTTTCGGCACCGCCGGAATGCTCATTACGGGCCAGACTCTCAAGGTGGCCATCGAGAGCGGCTTCTCTCTCTCGCAGATCGGCGAGTTCGCCTTCATCATCGCATCCCTCGGCATGTCGCTCGGTGTCCTCGAGCCCACGCTCTATCCGATTGTCGTCGCCGTTTCGGTCATCACCACCTTCGGCACGCCCTTCTTCATAAGGGCCTCCGTTCCCTTCTATGATTTTGTCGAGCGCCACCTCCCCGAAAGGCTCCATTTCCTCATCGACCGCTATCACAAGGACGTCGAGAAGAACGAGGCCGCAGGTGCCTCCTGGAAGCCTGTGCTCAAACGCTATCTTTGGCGCACGGCCCTCTATTCCGTGGTCCTCCTCGGAATCGCGATCCTCGGCTATCGCTACCTCATGCCCTATCTCTCCGGGCTCATGGGGCAGGGAGTGAAGCTGCTCACCGTAGTGGTGACCCTCGCCGCCATGTCGCCCTTCCTGATGGCGCTCATGATGCCTCTGAGCGCTTCCTCCGACGAGTCAGGCGAGGAAGAGGCCCGCGCCGCTATCAACGCTCTCCCGCGCACTGTCCTCACGATTTTCCGCTTTCTCATCGCTCTCTTCTTTGTTATAGGCGTAATCTCCGAGGCATTCTCGAAGAGGATGGGCGTACTTGTCGCCGCTGTTCTCGTCGTGCTCCTCGTGTTCTTCTTCTCCACCCGCCTCCGCAGGCGTATGCGCCGGATCGAGAGCCGCTTCATCGACAATCTCAACGAGCGCGAGCTCCGCCGCTCGGGGAAGAAAAACGCCGTCGTCGGCGATCTCCATCTCGCTTACATGACCATAGGTACCGCCTGCGACTTCGCCGGTGAGCGCCTTGTCAACTCCAACATCCGCCACCGCTACGGTGTCAACATCGTGAGCATTCAGCGCGGACAGACCGTGATTCAGATTCCCGGAAGTCAGGAGCGGCTCTTCCCAGGCGACACTGTCGGCGTCATCGGCACCGAGGAGCAGATTGCGGCCATTCTCCCCGATGTGGAAAAGAATCTCGACGATGCCGCCCTGCCATCCGGCGACCTCTCGAAAACCCGCCTCACAGGCATACTTCTCTCCGATTCATCGCCCCTTGCGGGCCACACCCCCCGCGACTCTGCCCTCCGCGACCGCTACGACGCTCTCGTAGTGGCCGTCGACCGCGGCGAAGAGCACATCGACACCCGCCCAGACCTCGTTTTCCGTCCCGGCGACCTCGTCTGGCTCGTGGGCGACCCTCAGAAATTAGCATCCCTTAAATAACAAAGCACATGGACGACCAGCGCTACAACCTCCGCGGCGTCTCCGCATCAAAGGAAGACGTCCACAACGCAATCAAGAACATCGACAAGGGTATTTTCCCCGGAGCTTTCTGCAAGATTGTCGCCGACTATCTCGGCGGCGACGCCGACTGGTGCAACATCATGCACGCCGACGGCGCAGGAACAAAGAGCTCGCTCGCATACATCTACTGGCGCGAGACCGGCGACCTCTCCGTCTGGAAAGGCATCGCCCAGGACTCCCTCATCATGAACATCGACGACCTCCTCTGCGTCGGCGCGACGGACAATATTCTTCTCTCCTCGACAATAGGCCGAAACAAGCGCCTCGTCCCCGGTGAGGTCATCGCGGCTATCATCAACGGCACGGAGGAACTCCTCGAGGAGCTCCGCGCCCAGGGCGTGGGCATTTACTCCACCGGCGGAGAGACCGCCGATGTCGGCGACCTCGTCCGCACCATCATCGTCGACTCCACGGTCGCTTGCCGTATGCGCCGCGCTGACGTTATCGACAATGCCCGTATACATCCCGGCGACGTTATCGTTGGCCTCGCCTCTTACGGGAAGGCCTCTTACGAGAAGGAGTACAACGGCGGAATGGGCTCCAACGGCCTCACCTCCGCGCGCCACGACGTCTTCGACCATTCCCTCGCCGCCAAATACCCCGAGAGCTACGACAACTCCCTCCCCGTCGAGCTCGTATACAGCGGCCACTGCGGCCTCACCGACCCTGTAGAGGGCGCTCCCGTCTGCGCGGGCAAGCTCGTCCTTTCCCCCACGCGCACCTACGCCCCCGTAATCAAGGCCGTACTCAGCGACATGCGCAGGCATATCGACGGCATGGTCCACTGCTCCGGCGGCGCACAGACGAAGGTCCTGAACTTTGTCAGGGGCGCGCACGTTATTAAGGATAATCTCTTCCCCGTGCCCCCGCTCTTCCGCCTCATCCAGGAGCAGAGCGGCACAAGCTCCAAGGAGATGTACAAGGTGTTCAACATGGGCCACCGCATGGAAATTTACGTCGAGCCCTCGCTCGCCGACCGCATAATCGAGATCGCCGAATGCTACGGCGTCCCCGCGCAGGTTGTCGGAAGGGTGGAGGAGGCCAAGGAGAACAGCCTGACAATCACCTCGGAACTCGGCACTTTCGAGTACTGACAATCCCCGGCCCGGAGCGACGGCCGGAATACTACCACCGACAATGCAACACCGTCACGCTTTCGCCTTTCTCGTCCCGCTGGCCATTTTCGGGCTGGCAGCCTGCGGCGGACACTCCGAATCTTCTTCCGGAAAGTCCGGGGAAGCCGGGACGCTGCCCGACACCCTCAGAGTCGCCACTCTCTACGGCCCGACGAGCTATTTCATTTACCGCGACGAGCCCATGGGCTACGACTACACGCTCGTGGACTCGCTGGCAACGCAGAAAGGCATGGTGCTGGACCTCAAGGTGGTGTCGAGCCTCACAAAGGCCGTAAACCTCCTCGACTCCGGGAAAATCGACCTTATTGCCTACAGTGTGCCCGTCACGGCACACTACAGGCAGTTCGCGCTTCCGTGCGGTCCCGAGTCTGAGACCGAGCAGGTCCTCGTACAGCCCAGGATTCGCGGCGAGGCGGAAATCAACGACGTCACCGAGCTCGTCGGCAAGGACGTGTACGTCGAAAGCGACTCCCGTTTCCTCCGCCGCCTGCAGAACCTCGACAGCGAGCTCGGCGGCGGAATACGCATCCACGAAGTCAACGCCGATTCCATTATCACCGAGGACCTTATCGGAAAGGTATCGTCCGGAGAGCTGCCACTGACGATTGTCGACAGCGACATCGCACGCCTCAACGCCACTTTCTACCCCGACCTCGACGTCAGTCTGCCCGTGAGCTTCCCGCAGCGCGCCGCCTGGGCCGTCGCCCCCGACAGAAAATGGCTCGCCGATTCGATTGACGCCTGGTTCGACTCCGCCGCCCCGCAGGAAATCAACAAGGAGCTCCTCAAGCGGTACTACGAGCAGACTAAGTTCGTTCCGACAGTCCGTTTCGACTTCTCGAAGGGGTATATCTCCAAGTACGACAACCTTTTCAAGGAGTACGCCCCGAAGGTCGGCTGGGACTGGCGTCTGATGGCTGCCCAGGCTTACGTGGAGAGCAAGTTCAACACCAACGCCCGCTCGTGGGTCGGAGCCCGCGGGCTCATGCAGGTGATGCCCTCCACCGCCCGGGGTTACCGCACCAACCCGCGCAGCCTGAACAATCCGGAAATCAGTCTGAAGGTGGCCACAGCCCTTATAAACGAGCTCGACGGCTATCTCAAGCCTCTCGTCCCCTCCGACGGCGAGCGCCTCAAGTTCGTCATCGCGGCATACAACGTCGGAATCGCCCATATCTATGACGCCATTTCCCTCGCCCGGAAAAACGGCCTTGACCCCGAGAAGTGGGACGGAAACGTCGAGAAGGCCCTGATGATGAAGATGAACCCCAGAATCTACCGCTCCGACGACGTCCGCTACGGCTACTGCCGCGCTACGGAGACCGTGGCCTACGTCAAGCGTATCACAAGTTTCTACGACCAGGCCCGACGGGAGATACCGGCCTGAGCGTGTCCCCTAATCCTTCTGTTAACAATCATTCTCCCTGAAACAAACAATTCATTTCCTATGAGAAAAACCAAGCTTAGCGTGGCACTCGTATGCCTTCTCTGCGGAGCCCTCCTCTCGAGCTCCTGCATCGGCTCCTTCTCGCTGACAAACCGCCTCCTGACATGGAACCAGAACATCGGCAACAAGTTCCTGAACGAACTGGTGTTCTTCGCCTTCTGGGTGCTTCCCGTCTATGAGGTCTGCGGCCTTGCCGACGTCCTGGTCCTCAACAGCATCGAGTTCTGGAGCGGTTCCAATCCCGTGGCCGCCGGCTCCAAGGTTCTTGAAGGCTCCAACGGCGAGCGCTACCTCGTCGAATGGGACGGCTCGGGCTACAACATCAAGGGCGAGACCGACGGCTCTTTCGTCCGTCTCGACTTCAACGAAGAGGAGCAGACCTGGAGCTACGACATCAACCACGGCGCGGCCCGCGGCGTGCTCTTCACCTTCGTGGACGATACCCACGTAAGCCTCCCCGTTGACGGCGGCCGCGAATGGCGCACCGTGGAAATCTCCCAGGCAGGTCTCATGGCCTACCAGCAGATGGCCGGCGCCGGCGTCTTCGCCGCCCGCTAAGCATAGGCTGCCCGATAGGCCTTATAGGCCCTATATGCCCTATAAGGCTTATCGGGCCTATCAGGCCTACCTCACTCCCCCTCTCCCCCCTCAAACTGAACCGCCGGGGCGCTTTCGGGCGCTCCGGCGGTTCAGTCGGTTGATATGTCTGGACGGGGGGATTAGATTGTCCCGTGTTTCTTGCTCTTGCGGAAGTAGAGCTTGTGGTCGAGATACTCCTGCGTGGCGATGAGCGTGGGCTTGGGAAGGCGCTCGTAGTAGCGGGAGATTTCGATTTGCTCGCGGTTCTCGTTGACTTCTTCGAGGTTGTCGTTGAGCGACGAGAATTCCTGGAGCTTCTTGTCGAGTTCGCCCTTCATCTCGGCGGCGATTTCGTTGGCGCGCTTGGCGATGATGCAGACGGTCTCGTAGACGTTGCCGGTGTCCTTGGAGAGCTCGATCATGTCGCGGGTCACGGTGTTGAGAGGGGCGTTGGTTTTCTTGTAGTCAATCATCTTTTTTCAGGAGTTGAATATATGATACCGTTTGTTTTGTCTGTGTGTGGGCGGCGCGGGGGAGAGGTCAGTCGTTGACGTACTTGCGCGCGATTTTGAAAATGTTCTCGGCCTCGTTGCGGTGGGGGCTGTCGGGATAGTTGTTTGTGAAGGAGTAGTATTCGTCGACGACTTCGCGGAAGCGGTCGGCCTTGCGTTCGTCGATGCTCATGCTTGCCTCCTGGTAGCGGGCCTTGAGGATGAGGAGTTCGAGGTCCTCCTTGTATTTCGAGTAGGGATAGTCCTTGATGGCGTTGCGGGCCACGATTACGCAGCTTTCGAAGTTGTTGCCCATGTAGTTTCCGAGGTTGTAGTAGAGCTGGGCGTTCTGAAGCTGCTTGAGGGTGAGCTTGTCCTGAAGCTCGAAGATGGCGTTCTGGGCGATGCCGACGCGGTCGGAGCGGGGGAAGAAGTCGAGGAAGCCCTGAAGCTCCTCGATGGCCTTGATGGTGCCGCTCTGGTCGAGCTGCGGGTCGGGGGAGTCGAGGTAGTAGCCGTAGCCGGTGTAGAAGCGCGCGTCCTCGGCGTACTTGCCTTTGGGATAGCGCTGGTAGTAGGTCTTGAGGTATGCCCCGGCTGTGAGGTAGTCCTTGTTCTCGTAGTGGCTCATTCCGAGGAGGAAGAGGGATTCCTCGGCCTTGTCGGAGCCTTTGAAGACGGTGATGCAGTCTTTGAGGATTGTGGCGGCCTGGACGTAGCGTTTTTCCTCGTATGCACGCTTGGCGTAGTCGAACTTGTAGTCGTAGTCGTTGCTCTTCTGCACGCGCTGGTATTCGCCGCAGGAGCAAAGTAGGAGAGCCAAGAGAGCCGTGAGAAAGAATTTTTGCATTGTCGCTTTTACGAATAATAGATGCGGGCGCATGTAGGACGCTCGTATTTCAAGATGCAAAGATAAGTAATAATTTCCCAACCCCCAAACAAAAAAGGCTATTACAATAAACTTTAACACAAATCCGCGTGGATTTATCTACACATTCGGCGTCCGAATTGTGCGCGAATTAGCTTTATTTAACGAGTATGTGCCACAATATTGCTCATCTTTATATTATCTTTGCATTCAGAGCAGCAGTCTCGAAAAATATTCGTAAATTTGCGCTTAACCAAAGGAAGTTCCCTTTTTTATAAAAATGAGTACCAAATTCTTCAATAATACCACTACTAATACCCTTTTTGAAAAAATAAAGGGTATAGCTTCTGCTATGTCCTCGTTTGATAGATTCCTTGCAGTGGTTGGGTATTTTCGCTCATCGGGTTATTTTAAGCTTCGCAAAGAATTAGGTGATATTTCAGATATTCGCATCTTAATTGGCATTAATGCAGACAATATTTTCCGCAAACATAATCTCGGTTGGGAAATGCTCGAAGCGCCTGAAAAGGCTAAACAGCTGTACAGCGAGCAATTCCGACAGGATATTATTGATGCCAATTATTCTAAGGAAATTGAAGATGGCATTTTCCAACTATGTCAGGATATAGTTGACGGTCGCTTGCAACTTCGCATAATGCCCGACAAAAATCTTCATGCAAAGTTCTATCTATGCTTGCCGCAGACTCATAATGAAAATTCTGATGGCTGGGTTATAATGGGGTCGTCGAATATCTCAGACCCAGGACTCGGAACCGGCCAAGCGCCTCGTTATGAACTCAACGTAGCAATGAAAGACTATGACGATGTTCATTTTTGCCACGAAGAATTTGAAAAGTTATGGGCGCAAAGTGTTACTTTGAAACCCGAAGACCTCGAAGCTCCGGTTAATGGAACTTACTTCGGTTATCAACCGACTCCTTATGAAATTTACATCAAAGTCCTTATCGAGGCCTTCGGCGATCAAGTAGAGGAAGATTTCAATATTCAGCTTCCCGATGGAGTGAAGGAACTGAAATATCAGAAAGACGCTGTAATACAAGGCTATCAAATGCTATTACAGCACAACGGACTTTTCCTTTCAGACGTTGTCGGTCTCGGCAAAACTATGATTGCCACGATGATTGCCAAGCGCTTTATCGAAGCAAACGGAAAGAATACCAAAATCCTCGTGGTCTATCCTCCGGCACTTGAAGACAACTGGCGTAGCACTTTCAAGTTGTTTGGTATCTATAAAAAGGCTCAGTTTATCACAAACGGCAGTTTGTCGAAAATTCTTGAAGGGCGCGACCAGTATGCCGACAAAGAAGAATTCGACCTTATTATAGTGGACGAGGCTCATCAGTTCCGCTCCGACACCGCCGGTCGTTATGATGAACTCCAAAAAATTTGTAAATCGCCCTGTACTAATCCGGGCTTGTTGAAGTCTATCCGAAAGAAAGTAATGCTTCTTTCGGCGACACCGCTCAACAATCGCCCCGACGATTTGCTTAATCAACTTCTCCTATTTCAAGATGCACAACGTTCAACCATTGATGGCATTACCAATCTAAAGCAGTTCTTTGCAGAACATATAGCCAACTACAAAAAACTCATGCGCGAACGAGATACGCGCGATGTCGGTCCCGAAGTTGACAGATTATATGCTCAGATTCGAGACAGGGTCATTGATAAAGTCACTGTGCGTAGAACCCGTAATAACATTTTGAATGACCCTGACTATCGAAAAGACCTCGAAAGACAAGGTATCGTGTTTCCACATATTCTTCCGCCGGAAGATGAGTCGTATGAGTTGACAGAAAGCCTCTGTCAAAATTTTACTGATACTCTAATCGCTTTGACCGATGAAAAAGCTTCGGAGCATCTTACTTACGCTCGCTACCGTGCCGTAGAGTTCCTTAAGCCTGAGTTCCGGGACAGATATAAAAATGCCGTTCACATCGGACAAAGCCTTGCCGGCATTTATCGTGTTCACATGGTGAAACGACTTGAAAGCAGTTTTTACGCTTTCAAGAGGTCCCTGAACACATTGCTTCGTATCACTGAGGATATGATTAAGATGTTCGACGTGGACAAGGTCGTTATAGCCCCCGAACTTAATATCAAAGATATGATGTTCAGCGGCATGGAGCTTGACGAAATTATTGCAAAAGTCGAGGAAAAAGGTTACACTCGCGGCGACTTCCTTTATAAAGCAGAGGATTTTGATGAAAACTTCATTGAAATGCTTCGCCGCGACCGTGATTTATTGATTCAGCTCAATAATCGGTGGGCTAACGTGACAGAAGACCCAAAACTTGATAAGTTTGTTTCTATTCTTCCGACTCTCACCGATAACTCCATCAATCCTACCGGCAAGCTCGTAATATTCTCGGAAAGCGTTGATACCGTCAACTATCTTTATGAATATTTTACCGAGCAACTTGGCAGAACAGACGTGCTTCGAGTTTCGGCATCTAACCGTAAGGCTCTTTTCAGTTGCATCAAAGAAAACTTCGATGCAAACGTACCGGTAGGAGAGCAGAAGGACAAATACTCCATTATAATCACGTCAGATGTACTTGCAGAGGGCGTCAATCTTCACCGCTCCAATGTGATAGTAAATTACGATTCACCATGGAATGCTTCAAGGCTTATGCAACGAATCGGACGTGTAAACCGTATCGGTTCTGTTGCCGATAACATATACAACTACATGTTCTATCCTTCTAAGGAGGGTGACAAAGAAATTCAGCTATATAAAAACGCGCTCATCAAACTTCAAGGTTTTCACTCCGCGTTTGGTGAGGATGCACAGATTTATTCTCGCGAAGAAATCGTCAAAGATTTTCAGCTCTTTGACTCCAATGTGCGTGATGTCGTAGACAAGAAAATCGCCTTGCTCCGCGAACTTCGCCATCTCTATAATACCGATCGCGAGTGGTATCATCGTATCAAGGCATTACCGCTCAAGAGCAGAGTAATGCGTGATACAGGAAAACATTCCGGCGAAACCATCGTTTATGTTGCGACAAAACTCAAAACGGAGTTTTATCACATCAAAGGTGAATTACGGCCCGAAGCTATGGATTTCCTTTCGGCAGTCGCATATCTCAAAGCCAAGCCGGAAGAACAAGCCGCGGGAGTCCCCGATGAAACTCATTACCTGCACGTCAACAGGGCCGTTAATCAATTCCGCGATGAATTGCAGACCCAAACCGACAGCAATTCAATTCAGACTGCCAATCTTGACAAGACAGCGCAAGCAGCTGACAAGTTTCTTCGCAGCCTCATGCAAGTGTGCGAGGACTCCACACTCAGCAGAGATTGCAACATTCTTCGCACTTATCTGAAAGAGGGTACATATTCCCGCTTACCCAAAACACTTAAAACCATCTCACAGGAGTATAAGAACGACCGCTTGAAAATGAAACAAGATGCGCGTATCCTTGCCGGGCGTATTGCTGAACTCGTAGAAGAATATCATAACGACACATCTTCTGCGGCCGACAAGACCGAAATAGGCACTCCTTCAATTATAATCTCCGAGACTTTCCTATAATATGAGCAAATATTCTAAAGAGCAACTTCGAGCTGTTTTCCAACGCCCATTCAATGAAGACACCTGGAAAACCTTACTCATTGACATTTTTCGTGCCAATAATGTTCGTGTAAAGCCTGAGAAATTTACAGACTCGAGCCAGTCAGAAACCGGCTGGTACATGGGTAATATTGAGACACCCGATAATTACCGCATTGGTCTGTTCTTTTACCGTATAAACAATGGTTCCGTAGCACACAAAAAAGTTGGATTACGCAATCTTGTTAAATCCTGGGTAAACCCTAATTGGGGCGAATTTGATGCTGCTATTGTGGTATTCAGTGATGGAACTGATTGGAGATTATCTTTTGTATGCGACATCAAAGATGTTGCGACCTCACCCAAACGTTTCACGTTTGTGTTCGGTGAAAAAGATAATTTCTACCGTACTCCGATTGAACGCTTTACTACACTTCAAAATGAGGAGCCTTCGTTTAAAAATATCCATAAGGCATTCTCTGTTGAAGCATTGAGCGATGATTTCTTCGACCAATACCGCGAGTATTATGCAGACTTTGTCGAGTTTATAACCGGCAAACGATATGTAAAGGATGGTACGAAGTGGGTTGAGCGCGTTACCCACAAACCAAATTATCAATATAGCGATACGTTTGGGTGCGACGATAAACTTGTGCGTGACTACATCAAGAAGATGTTCGGACGTATTGTGTTCCTTTACTTCCTTCAACGTAAAGGATGGCTCGACGGAAACCGCAATTATATGCACGACCTCTTTGTCAAATCCGACAAAAAGGATGATTTCCTTGACGGCGTTCTTGAACCTCTGTTTTTTGAGATACTGAATACAGACAAGCCTTATCGAACAGCTGCTGCTAAAGCTCTCCCGGGCAGTGATAACATCCCATATCTCAATGGTGGCCTTTTTGCAGCTGATGATATAGATGAACTTGACTGCAAATTCCCTGAATCCTTGTTTTCTAAGTTCTTCGACTTCCTCGATAGCTATAACTTCACTATCGACGAAAACGATATCGACGACGCCGAAATCGGCATCGACCCGGAAATGCTTGGACGCATTTTTGAAAACCTGCTCGAAGATAATAAGGACAAGGGAGCGTTTTACACGCCCAAAGAAATTGTTGACTATATGTGCCGCGAGTCTATTATCGCTTATCTGCAAAACGATAGATTTACAGATAGTGGTAATGAGACAATTCGTAAGTTTGTAGAGACTTACGACGGCGCCTCATTATCCGTGGAACAGCGCAAGTATCTTAAAGATAAACTCAAATCTGTAAAGATTTGTGACCCTGCCATTGGTTCAGGCGCTTTTCCCATGGGGCTTGTAAATCTGCTTTCTAAATTATACTCTGCGCTTCATCTGTCTACTGATGCGGCTGTTATCAAGCGCCATATTATGGAGCAAAATATCTACGGCGTAGATATAGAAAAGGGCGCAGTTGACATTGCACGCCTCCGTTTTTGGCTAGCAATGATTGTAGAAGAAAAAGACCCGATTCCTCTGCCTAATCTTCACTTCAAGATTATGCAGGGTAATTCCCTCCTTGAAAGTTACCAGGGCGTGGATTTGAGCGATTTGACGAAAGTCAAACCTATCACTCGTAACCTTTTTGACTCGGAAGACACCGAGCGAGAAACACTCGTCGCTGACTTAAAGAAATATTATGAAACCTCCGACCATGCCGAGCGTGACCGCCTTTTTAATGACATAATTAAAAATGTACGTCGCCAGCTTTTTGCGAAGAACATCACCTTACCTCAAGGAATGGATCCTTCTGCAAATGAAGATTTCTTCCTTTGGCATACTTGGTTTTCCGATGTTTTTGTAAAAGGCGGTTTCGATATTGTTATCGGAAATCCACCGTATATTAAAGAATATACAAATCGGGCAGCATTTAATGGATTCCGAGAAACCTCACCTTATTATCAAGGGAAAATGGATCTTTGGTATGGATTTGCATGTCATGGATTGGATTTGCTTAAGTGTAACGGTATTTTAAATTTTATCGCTACCAGTAATTGGGTCTCAAGTGCTGGCGCTTCGAATTTACGAGCTAAAATCAGACAAGACTCTATTTTGAGTCACTTTGTTGATTTTGGGACATATATGATTTTTGGAGATAGTGCCAGCATCCAAACTATGATAATGCAAGTTCGCAAAAATAATGCTGACACAAGTTTTTGTACAAAATATTCAAGAAACTTACTTAGCGAATCTTCTTTCCCTGATATTTTAAAACTATTAAAGGGGGAATCGGATGCATCATCATACGGCATAAACACATTCATACGTAACGACGGTGATGCAATATTCTCATTCGGAGAGAGCGTAATAGATGCCATATGCAAAAAAATGAAAAAAAACGCGATCTTTTTAGAAGAAAAAATGATTGCACAAGGTATAATCGGCGCTCCTGATGAAGCATTTGTCATAACAGATCCAGCACAGTTCACAACAGCAGAGCAGCAATATATTAAGCCGTACTATACTGGGTTAAAGAATAAATATAGGCTTACAAGGACAGATAAATTCATAATCTACCTATCTGCACAAAATTTCCCCGAAACCAAATTTCCTGAATTTAAGGGGTTTGTTTCGCACTTTGAGCCTTTTAAATCAAAACTTATTGAGAGTAAAATAAAATTCAAGACCCCCAAAAAACCATATTACTATCTTCATCGTGAACGAAAAGAATCCTTCTTCATGAAAGGTTCACCTCGCCTTATTACTCAAGGTCGAGCACTTACCCCGACATTTGTTTATACTGAAGACGATTGCTATCCTTCTCGTGCTTTATTTGTCATTACCTCAAATCAATTCAACCTTAAGTTCCTTTGCGCAATTTTAAACTCTAAGCTTATAGAATTTTGGCTCAAAAACAGGGGTAAAATGCAAGGGGCTTGTTATCAAATAGATAAAGGGCCTCTACTCTCAATCCCTATCCAATATAAAATTAAGTATGTATCTGAGTTAATCTCTCTTACAGACAAGATTTTATCCTCTGATGGGTGTAATTTATCAAGTTTAATTGCAAATGTGGATTATATCGTTTACCATCTATATAGTCTCAATTATGATGATGTATTGATTGTAGACCCTGAAACCCCAATCACCCGCGAAGAATACGAAAACTATGAGTAAACTGAGCAAACTATATGAACTTCGCCGACTCTCGCAAGAGTTCGGAATGGAGTGGACCGAAAAGCAAGAACGGCAGCTTGAAGCGGAAGAAGAACATCTCATTAAAAACGAGGTGCTTCCTGTTGTAACCAAAAGCATTGAACCGGCTCTTTCGCAGGTCGAGCGTGAACTTGTACTCGTGGTTGACTATGTGCCCGGCACTCCACTGAAAGTAAGCCTTTCGCGCAAGCGCAATCTCCTTGAAGCACTTGAAGATGTCGTTGAGATTAAACCAGATCCCGAAGTGCCACATAAAACTGGCGGTTCGAGAAATGTCGGCAAAGGCGAAATCGCACCCAAAACAAGGCTCCGGGTAACGCTACCGGATGGCCGGGTTTTAGCTCACGCCAAAGCCAAAGATACATTTATTGAAGCGCTATTGTCGATAGGGATTGAACGTATACGCCCCCTCGGCGTTAAATTCTGTCGTATTCCTATTATCTCCAACACAAGAGATAAGAAGTACGGCACCGCACAGCACGATGTCGGCAATGGCTGGCTTATCCTTACACATAGCTCCACTGCCGATAAGAAAAAGATGCTCGATAAGATTGCCAAAGCACTTAACCTTGCCATTAAAGTAGAGATAATATAGGTATGGACGAATACGACGATTTAGGAACATACAACGGTGACACCGAACATGATATGTGGGTTGACTTCGACCATTACGAAAACACCGGCGAGTTGTCGGGTCTCTTTGAGGACACCGACATCAACGACTTTATCGACAACTTAAACGACTGGGACTAAAATCTTTTAATCTTATTCAAAATTATCATTTCTTATGCCTACCGAAAAATATATAAAATATAACGGCTCATATACTGTATTACTTTCTTGCGATCCCGCTAAACACGGGAAAGTCAACGTTAAAGAAAGTGTCTACGAAATTGCGGAGGAAGCCTTTATTGACTGTAAGGATATAACAGAAATTGAATTTCCTGAAACACTTGCCTATATAGGTGAGAGTGCTTTCAAGGATTGTTCTGGCCTCACTTCCGTTACTCTCCCCATTGGTTTTATCTCAATGCTTAATAGCGCGTTTGCTTATTGCTATAATCTGAAATCTTTCGCTTTCGGCTCACCCATTAACGATATACCGGATTACTGCTTTGCAGGTTGCCTTTCTTTGTCTGACTTTTCTCTCCCGGAGGGACTTAAGACGATAGGCAAACAGGCCTTCTTTAATTGTGAGTCGCTTCGTTCCTTGATTATCCCGGAGGGAATAATTTCTATTAGCGAGGGGGCTTTTGAAAACTGTAAAAAACTCAAAGAATTAAAATTACCCCATACTTTGGAGTATATACAGGATTTAGCCTTCTATGGCTGTTCTTCTTTGGAAATGATATGTATTCCTGAAAATGTTAAGCGTATTGGGAAAGGTGTCTTTAAAGGTATGCACTCTTTGAAGCACATTGTTTGTCGTAGTGCTATGCCTCCCGAAGTTCAGGATAGAATACCAGATTATTCTAAGTCTATGTTAGATTTAGGGATAACTCCCATTACCGACGATGTAACTCTCATTGTCCCATCTGAAGCGGTTGATATGTATACTGCTCATGATTTTTGGGGGAAATTTGAAATCGAGGGCTTTTCTGATGAACCCATTGAATAACTTTAAGGGAGTTGCGGCACCGCCGCCGCGCTTTCGTAAATCGAGCCTCAGGTCTCGACCGGAAGGCTTCTCATCGGCTTGCCGCTTTCGTAGAAAGAATCGCTAACTCTTGCTTCGCAAGCGACTTCGTCGATAACATACAGCGGGCTTCGGCTCCAACTTTTCGTTGGATCCGAAGCTCGCTTTTTCTATATGGTTTTGTTTCGGCTACTGCGACTTGTTCACAGGAATAGGTCGTTACCGTGGGGGATTACTTATGAGGCGGCACTGGACCTCTATCCGGCGGGGCGGAGGGGGAGGCGTAGGGGGCTTTTGGGAGACAGGAGAACGGGAGGAACAGGAGGAACGGGGCGTGGCGGGGCTTTGGCGGGGATTCCTCTGAACTGGCCTCCGGAGGGGCGGCCGGGGAGGAAGGCGTTTGGGGATTTCCACTGGGGCGCTCTTCGGAGCGTCGGAGGGGAGGAGGACGCACGGACCGTGCGTCCCTACAATTCGATAACTGACGCGGGGTTGGGGCGGGGCGCGTTTTGAGGATACGGGAGGAGCGGACGCGTCGATGGCGCGTCCCTACCACATTTTTTAGGAGCGGCGTTCGGGTGGGGTAATTTAATATTTTCTTAATGTTTTGGAAATATTCGGGTAATGTTTTGGGGGTATTTTTGCGGTGTGAATTCAACGTCAAAAATACGGATATTATGGAATGGATTTTTTTCGGGATTGTTCTTTTTCTGTTTCTGCTGGCGATTTTCGATCTTTCGGTCGGTGTGAGCAATGATGCTGTGAATTTTCTGACTTCGGCTGTGGGGTCGAAGGCGGGTTCGTTCGGGCGTGTGATGTTTGTTGCGGGTGCAGGGGTGTTTGTGGGGGCCTGTATGAGCAACGGGATGATGGATATCGCGCGTCACGGGATTTTTAATCCGGAGAATCTGTCGTTCTATGACGTTATGGCGATTTTTATGGCTGTGATGGTGACTGATGTTATTCTTCTGGATATTTTCAACAGTCTGGGGATGCCGACGTCGACGACGGTCTCGCTTGTGTTCGAGCTTCTTGGGGCGACTTTTGTGGTGGCTCTTTTCAAGGTGTCGGACCCGGGGAGCGCTCTTTCGCTGGGGGCGTATCTGAATACGGAGAAGGCTCTTTCGGTGATTTTAGGTATTTTTCTGTCTGTGGCGATCGCGTTTGTGTTCGGTACGGTTGTTCAGTTTCTGTCGAGGCTGATTTTTACTTTCGAGTATAAGTCGCGTCTGAAGTGGAAGGCGGCGCTTTTCGGGGGCGTGGCGTGCACGGCGATTGTGTACTTCATGGTTATCAAGGGGTTGAAGGATATGAGTTTCATGACGGCTGAGTGGAAGGCGTGGGTTGGGGGTCACACGCTGCTGATTATCGGCGGGTGTATGGCGGTGTTCACGCTTGTGAGTGAGGTGATGTATTTGCTGAGGGTGAATGTTTTCAAGTTCGTGGTGATGCTGGGGACTTTTTCGCTGGCTATGGCTTTCGCGGGGAATGATCTTGTGAATTTTATAGGTGTTCCGCTGACGTCGCTGTCGTCGTGGCAGGACTATGCGGCGAACGGTGGCGGTGACGCGCATGGGTTCATGATGACGAGTCTGAAGGGTTCGGCGGATACGCCGTTCTATTTTCTTCTTGGCGCTGGGATGATTATGGTTGTGGCTCTTGCGACGTCGCGGAAGGCGCGTAAGGTTACGCAGACGACTGTGGGGCTGAGTTCGCAGGCTGAGGGGGATGAGATGTTCGGGACGTCGCGGATCGGGCGTTCGCTGGTGCGTGCGTCGCTGAATGCTTTCAACCGGGTGGATGAGAAGATGCCTGAGGGTGTGAAGCGCTGGATTTCGGGGCGTATGCTGAATCCGAATGCTGAGGCTGAGGAGGGTGCGGCGTTCGACCTTGTGCGCGGTGCGGTGAATCTGATGCTGGCGAGTGTGCTGATAGCTTTCGGTACGTCGATGAAGCTTCCGCTGTCGACGACGTTTGTGACGTTCATGGTGGCTATGGGTACTTCGCTTGCTGACAGGGCGTGGAGCCGGGAGAGCGCGGTGTTCAGGGTTACGGGCGTGATTTCGGTGATCGGCGGCTGGTTCATCACGGCGGGTGTGGCTTTCATAGGCGCGGGGCTTGTGCTGTGTCTGATGCATCTTGGGGGTGTTCCGGTGATGATTGCGGGGGGCGTGACTGCGGTGGGGGTGCTTGTGGCGGGGAATATACGCTACCGGAGGAAGCGTAAGGAGACGGGTGCTGACACGATGTTCCGGACGATTCTTTCGCTGGAGGACAGGGGGGAGGTGTGGCCTCTGCTGAAGATTTATATTTCGGAGAAGCAGAAGGTGTTCCTGAACTATGCTTCGGAGACTTACCGGGATATTGTGGACGGTTTTCTGGGGGATAACGGGCGGATGCTGGGTCGGGCGGCGCGCGCGATTGACCGGGAGAAGGCTATTCTGAAGGGTCAGAGGCGTAAGCTGACGCTGTGTCTGCGTCAGGCGAGTCCGGAGACGGCGATGGAGAAGGGGACGTGGTTCCACCTGTCGAACAATATGGAGATGTCGATGAACTATAGTCTACAGCGTATAAATGAGGTTTGCAAGGAGCATGTAGACAATAATTTCCGGCCGCTGCCGGAGAGGTTCCACGAGAATCTGCGGAGCATGGGGGCGCGTATCGGCAAGGTTATTGACGCGACGGGTGACGCTATAGCGGACTGTCGTCCGGAGGTAATCGATGACTTGCGGTGCGAGTGTGACTCGATCAAGGTCCGTCTGTCGGGGCTGGCGCGTGAGCTTTATGAGTTCATCCGGACGGGTGAGGCGGGGACGATGACGGTGGCTTATGTGTACCTGAACATTCTTCAGGAGAGCGGGGAGTTCGTGACGTCGCTCCGTAAGCTTCTGCGTGCGGCGGGTAAGCTGAGTCTGAGCTCGGGGTCGTACCGGAGTTTTTCGCGCGGCGGGGCTCAGGGGATGAATTCTCCGATGCCCTGACGGATGATTTCCGGGGCGGAGGGGTCGAGGAGGCTGACGATTGTGGAGCCTTCAGAGCGGCCTTCGCCGGCGTCGAGGATGGCGTCGACGTCGGGGGCATAGATTAGTGCGAGGGCTTCGGGGCTGACGAGATCGTCGGGCTCGGGGGCTTCGGCTGATGCGGAGAGGACGGGGTTTCCGAGGGTTTCGGCGAGTGCGCGGGCGACGGGGGAGTCGGGGACGCGGATGCCTACGGTCTTTCGTCCTTTGAAGGCTTTGGGGAGGGTTGTGGAGGCGGGGAGGATGAATGTGAAGGGGCCGGGGAGGGCGTCTTTGAGGGCGCGGTAGGCGCGGTTGTCGATTCGGGCGTACTCGGCGGCCTGGGAGAGTCCGGAGCAGACGATGGAGAGGAGGTTTTTGTCGGGGTTGAGGCCTTTGATGCGGCAGATTCGGTCGATTGCGCGTGGGTTGAGGGCGTCGCAACCGAGGGCGTAGACGGTGTCGGTGGGGTAGATGATGAGTCCTCCTCGGCGGAGGATTTCGACGGCTTCGTCGATGTTCCGCTCGTTGATGGAGCCGGGGTAGAATTTGAGGGTTTTCATGGGATGGCAAAGATAGTGAATTTGTTTGGAATGCGGAAGGGGCGGGGCGGTTTTTTGCGCAGGAGGAGGGGAAGCGGGGGCCGGGACTCCACGCAACTGGCCTCCGCATAATTGACGCGGCACTGGACCTCCATCCGGAGGGTTGACGCTGGGGGCCCCGGGATTTTTTTTGCGGGGTTTTGTGGTTTGGGGAAAGGTTTGTATATTTGTGGAAAATTTGGTTTTTTTATGCAAGATTTTCAGGATTCCATCAATGAGCTTATCAGCCGGGGGATTGCGGATATGGTGTATCCGTCGACTGCTCCGGAGCTTTTTTCGCCAATAGCCTATACTCTTGAGAGCGGGGGGAAGCGTCTGCGGCCGAGGCTTTTGCTGTCGGCGTTCGCGGCTTTTGCCCCGGGTCGGGCGCTTGCGGAGGCTCTTCCGCAGGCTCTCGGGCTTGAGATTTTCCATAATTTCACTTTGCTTCACGATGATGTGATGGACAACGCGGATATACGGCGGGGGCGTCCGACTGTTCACCGGAAGTGGAACCGCAATGCGGCTATTCTTTCGGGTGACGCGATGCTGACGCTGGCGACGGAGTTCATGGCGGACTGCAAGTCGGAGAAGCTTGGGGAGGTGTTGCGTCTGTTCAATTCGACGGCGATGGAAATCTATGAGGGGCAGCAGCTTGACATGGAGTTCGAGGAGCGTGACGATGTGACGGTGGAGGAGTATATGGAGATGATACGTCTGAAGACGTCGGTTCTTCTGGGGTGTGCGTGCCGTATGGGTGCTCTTCTTGCGGGTGCTGACAGCAGGGCCTGCGAGGCGATGAGCGAGTATGGTACGGCTCTTGGTCTGGCGTTCCAGCTGAGGGATGACTGGCTTGACTCTTTCGGTGACCCGCTGGAATTCGGCAAGGAAATCGGCGGGGATATCGTGAACGAGAAGAAGACGTGGCTTCTGATAACGGCTCTGAATGAGAGCGACGGAGAGGTGGAGGATATCCTGCGGGAGGATCTGGAGCCTGAGGAGAGGGTGCGTCAGGTTGTGCGTGTGTACAGGCGTCTGAATCTGGAGGAGCGGTGTAACGCTCTTGTGAGGGAGTACAGCGAGAAGGCTGTGGGTGCGCTGAAGGGTCTGGAAATGGACGGGATGCTCCGGGATTATTTTACGGAGCTGGCAATCTCGTCGGCAAGCCGTATGCACTGAAGATGCTTACAGACACGCACACACATCTCTACGACGAGGCTTTTGCGCCGGACGGCGGTGGGGCCGCGGCTGTCCGCCGTGCGCTGGAGGCGGGGGTAGGGAGGATGGTTTTCCCGAATGTGGACATGAACACCATCGAGCCTATGAAGGCTCTGGCGGGGGAGTTTCCTGGGGTGGTGAGGATGGCGATGGGTCTTCATCCGACGGAGATTGTGGCTGAACGGCTTGAGGAGGATCTGCGCATCATTCGCGGGGAGCTCGCGGGCGGGGGGTATGTGGCTGTTGGTGAGGTGGGGATGGATCTTTACTGGAGCCAGGAGCATGTGGAGGAGCAGAAGCGGGCTTTCGGGGCTCAGTGCGGGTTCGCACGGGAGTTCGGGCTGCCGGTGATTATCCACTGTCGTGAGGCTCTGAAGGAATGTCTGGAGGTTCTGGAGGATTTCCGGGGCTTGAGGGTGGTTTTCCACAGTTTCGGGGGGAGCAGGGAGGATGTGGAGGCTATCCGCGGTCTTTTGCCGGGGGCCTATTTCGGGATAAACGGGATTGTGACGTTCAAGAATTCGGGTTTGCGGGAGGTGCTTCCGGAAATCGGTCTGGGGTCGATTCTTTTGGAGACGGACTCGCCGTATCTTGCGCCAGTGCCGAAGCGTGGGCGGAGGAATGAGTCGGCTTATCTGCCTTTTATTGCGGCGACGGTTGCCGGGGCGTTCGGGACGACGGCGGAAGTGGTTGCCGCGAGGACGAGCGAAAACGCGGTGATGTTTTTCGGGGATTAGGCCTGAGGCGGGGATTTCACTCAACCGGCCTCCGCATAATTGACGCGGCACTGAAGCTCCATCCGGATAATTGACGCTGGTGCGCGGGCGCTTCGCGGGCGCTTTCTTGGAGGCCCGAGGCTTTGCTGGCGACTTGGGGAGGGCTGAGGGGTCGGGGAGAACAATTCGGGGCGGGGGGTGTTAATTTATTATAACACCAAAATTCATTCTATCCTATGAATCGTCTAATGCTCCTTGCTCTCTGCGGTCTGGCCGGAGCGGCCGGGTCCATGAGCGCGGCGTCGCCGAGTCTGGCAGACCGTCAGATCGAGGCGACTGCAAAGTCTACTAAAGTGATTTTTATCGACGGTAAGCCGGACAGTACTGTCCATCAGGAATATGTCGACTCTATCCAGCACAAAATCAGTGAGTTCTATTATGACCAGTTCAGGCACTTCCTGGACCCTCAGGCTCCGTACTTTCTGTTCATGAGCAAGGATTCGCAGCTTGCGATGGGGATAGGCGGCTGTGTGAGGATGCGCGGATACTATGACTGGGGCGGGGCAATTCCGTCGCCGGGTTTCGCGCCGTATCTGATTCCGATGACTCCTGACCCGACTGACAAGCGTCACCTGGGGACGACTCCGGCGGGGACCGCTCTGTTTTTCAGGGTTATAGGGCGGAACAAGGTGATGGGCGACTATCAGCTGTACATCGAGGCGAATTTCAACGGCTACGAGGCGCGGGACTTTCGTCTGAAGAAGGCGTATGCCATCATGAACGATTTTACGGTGGGCTATGCGGCGTCGACATTCTCGGACCCCGCGGCAGAGCCTCCGATTCTTGACTCTCAGGGCTCGAACAACAAGATTTCACCGACGTCGGTGCTTGTGCGCTGGATGCCGACGGTTAAGGAAAAATGGGTTTTCGCTGTGTCGGCGGAGACTCCGGCGACTGAAGTCGCGGCTGACGAGCTTCACACACAGAAGGTTTCGGAATGGCTTCCTGACTTCGCGGCTTTCGCGCAGTATCAGTGGGCCAAGGGCCAGCATGTGAGGCTTTCGGGGATTGTGCGCACGCTGTCGTACAGGGACCTTGAGACGCAGAAGAATCACAATCCTGTGGGTTACGGGCTTTTGCTGAGCACTGTCGCCCGTCCTCACGAGGCTGTGACGACTTACGGGTCTTTCAACTACGGCAGGGGGTACGCCGGTCTGGGGGGCGACCTACTGATAGGGAACTATGACCTCGTTGCAGACCCGGCGCGGCCCGGGGTGCTCTACGCGCCGAAGTCGCTGGGCTGGTGCGTGGGGGTGCAGTATAATTTCCGGCCGAATCTTTTCGCGGGCATAAGCGCGAGCGAGACGCGCTATCTGCCGCAGCACGCTGTTTCGGCGGATGAGTACAAGTACGGGATTTTCGCGTGCGCGAACATATTCTGGAATCCGACGCCGCGCATTCAGCTCGGTGCGGAGTTCGACCTGGGGAAGCGCCAGAACTTCAGCGGCGCTCACCGGTACGCCCGGCGAATAGGGCTCATGGCGCAGATGTCGTTCTGAGCCTCATTTAACCGGGTTAACATATTCTGCCTGAAGATTTAACTCTTCGGGCGGGATTTTTAACATTTAAATTACGGAAAACCGTGAGGTGAATTTCCGGAAATTATTATAACAATGCATTATTGTACGCTGACGCGTCAAAATCGCGACCTTATAACCAATCATGACCAATTTTACAATGATAAAGAAAATTTTCACATTACTAATATTAGTCTTGTTCTGTCTGCCCAATGTTTCGGGCGAGAACAGGGCCTACAAGGTTCTGTGGGAGCGTTCGCTGTGGGAGTTCAAGAACGACCGGGCCGAACGAAACCGCATAGGCACGATAATGAAGGGCGACACGGTGTACGCCATGGAAGAGACCGCGGCCTACATCGCGGAGCACGAGGCAGCGGACGGAATCGACTATATCCCCGTGGAATACAAGGGAAAGCGGGGCTTCGTGGAGAACGCGGAACTGTATCCTATCCGCCTCGCGGAGACGGACACGTTACGCTACCTCTACGAGCACGCCGAGGGCAAGCGAGACTTCACCGAGCGCTTCCTCGGCCCGGCGCGTACGCCGGTGATGAACCTGCCGGTGAACTATGTCGGATGGCTGATGATAGTTCTCGTCGGAATTATAGCCTCGGGGGTGTGCTTTGCGTTCTGGAGCAAATTCAAGTCGCCTCTGCTGATACTGAGTGCGGCCGTGTTGCTTGCCGCCGCGTCCGCCGCAGAGATGGTCTATATGCTGTCGGTCAATAACACGATATGGTTCCTTATGCCGTCGGTAGTCGGCGGGTGGGGGAAGACGATACTTTACTTCATAGTCATGTCGCTGGCCATTGTCGGGCAGTTTGTGCTCTTCCTGATGATATGGACTGAGAGCCTTCACGGCAAGGGCCTACCTTCGCGATTTTCGGGAGGCAGGGCCAAGCTGAAGCTGAGCTCTGGCGTCCGGCAACGGACCTCCGGCGACTACTACGACGAGGACGAAGACGACGACAGTCAGGCCCCGCCTGCGCCGGACGTCTGGAACTGGGTTGACCTGTTGGCGTTTATCCCCGTGTTGGTGGGGGTTGCGCTGATGGTGATAATCTGGGTGGACTATTTCAAGGACAACACGCTGAGCCTGAGCATATGGCTCTGGACACTCGCGCCTATACCCGCCGCGGCGCTCTGCGGCCTGGTGTCGCTGATTAAGAAAGGCAAAATCGCCGAGGGTATAGTCATTCCCCTGTGTTTCATAATTTCGGGAATAGGCATCGCCATCTCGATCATGCACCTGAGCATGATGATAATCTTTGTGATAATCGTGGCGGTAGCCGTCGGCGCGGCACTGCTCTTCGGCCTCTCGGCTCTTGGCGCGGCTTTCGGCGGGGGCGAGCGCGTGACGGGCTACCTGCCCGACGGCACGAGGGTCACGGGTACGAAGGACGGCTTCGGCAACGTCCGAGGCGATGACGGTAAAACGTATAAAATTAACTGATGGACAATAAGATAAAAATAAAAACAGGTCCGGCGCAGGCGGGCTATCGCCAGCGGGAGGTATGGCGTCCGAAATCGGCGCAGACCGTGAGCGACAGGGCCGAATGCCCGCACTGCGGAGAGGAAATAATGGCAGGCTATGCCATCTGCCCTCATTGCGGGCGGTCGCTGACGCCGGGGAAATGCTCGTTCTGCGGGTCTGCGATGAAGGAGACTGCGAAATTCTGCACGCACTGCGGGCAGGGTCGCGAGGGCATAGTCTGCCCCGAATGCGGGACTCTGAACTCGCGGAATTTCTGCCGTGTGTGCAACGCTCCTCTGACTCGCATGGCGCAACAGGCTATGGCGGCAGCGAAGAACGACCCGGCCTTCAAGGCCGTGCAGGCCAAGGCGCAGGAGCTTGCGGAGCTCCGCGAGCGCATCGAGGAGATGAAGAACGCGGAGGCGCCTGAGAAGCCTCGGCCTGAGCTTTCGGAGGCTGACAAGGCTCTTCTGAATGAATATGCGGACATTTTAAACGCTATAGGCGCCCCGAGGCCAAAAGCCAAGCCGCAAGCCGAGGAGCGTCAGAGGCCCGTGTATGAGGAAAACGTGATGTCGCTTGACGAAATCATGGCGGCCTACCGGGAAAAGGCGGAGGAGATGAACGCGGCACTGGCGGCACTGACACCTCCGCCGGAGTTCACTCCCGAGCAGCAGCGCGACTACTTCTCGGCGCGGAAAATCGCGACGAAGGTGACGGAATACGATATGTCGGGCTACAAGCCGAGCCTGTGGGTGTGCAATTACTGCGGATTCAAGCATAACTGTCCGTCGGAATGCTGCAGCCCGGAGTTGGGCGGAACGTGGATCTACATCACCCCCGAGCAATATATAGAGAACAACGCGGCCTACATAGCGGGGCCGACGTCGCTGAAGATCGATTGAAAACGAAAATCTTAAATCATATGTCAGACGAAGACAAGACCATAGGCGCCCGCGGGCGCCGACTGAATCAGGAGCAGGACGCCAATGCGACGGGAAAGGCCCGGCGCGGCGCACCGACGAACGATGACGCCCATGCGACGGGAAAGGCCCGGCGCGGCGCACCGACGAAAGATGACGCCCATGCGACGGGAAAGGCCCGGCGCGGAGAACCCGCGGGCGCGGATGCCCACGCGACGGGCAAAGCCCGGCGGGGAGGGGACGGCGACGCCCTGCGTCCCTATGAACATAAGGGCGCGAAGGACCTTCAGGACCGCATGGCAGACCGCACGGACACTTCGGGACAGGATGGGTGGCCGGATTATTTCGAGCTTGAAGGCCACAAGTACAAGAACGAGGGAATCCTTTCGGACTCGTCGGGCGAGGCAATAGTTTTCACTGTGACCCGTGGAGGGAAGAAATACGCCCTGAAGATATATTACTACGACCCGGACCACCGCCCGAATCATGCTCTGCTGGAGAAAATCCGGCAACTGAGCGGGAGCGGGCTCTTAGTGAACATCGTGAGCCACGGGGAATGGATGAACCCCGCGCGGAAGGGCGAGAAGAACGACTACGAGCTGATGGACTTCTGCGAAGGAGGCTCGCTGGACGGGGTAGTGCTCGACGGCGACGAAAAGGCACTGACGGAAGTGGCGGTGCGCATGGCTTCGGCCATAGATTTCCTCGCGAAGCACGGCATCCTTCACCGCGACATCAAGCCGGCGAACTTTTTCTATGCCGACAAGGCGAAGACGCAGATAGTCCTTGCGGACTTCGGAATCTCGGTGGAGTGCGCGGAAGGGGAGTACGTGAAAATCGACGAGATGCGCTCGCCGGTGTACGCGGCGCCTGAGTTCTACACCAATGTGCCCGGTGAGCCGGCTGAAGTGGGTGTGGAGAGCGACTATTTCTCGCTGGGCGTGTCTCTTCTGTGCCTATGGATGGGTAAGGCGAAGCTTACAGCCAACGAGTCGCAGCTGTTGCGCTCGAAGCTTAACGAGACACTGCCTATGCCCAAGGACATGTCGGAGCACATGATATCGTTGATCAAGGCCCTGACGCGTCTGAAAATGAGCGACCGCGCGACCTTCGCGGACATCCGCAAATGGGCTCAGGGCGAGTCGCTCGACGGTGCGGAGGCGGAGGCGAACTCCGACTTCCGTGTGGTTTTCAACTCGGCGAAGAACGAGGTGGCGCATTCTCCCTCGGAGCTTGCGCACTACCTTGTGTCGGACCCGGTGCTCGGCAAGAAATACATTTATTCGGGGCGCGTGACGCGGTGGCTCGAGGAGACGGGCCGCAACGAGATTGCGGTGAATGTCGAGGAAATCGTCGAAGAGCTCCACGCCGACAATCAGGAGGCGGGCCTCTGGGCCGTGGCCTACATGCTTGACCCGGCGATGGACTACATCGCTCCCGACGGCAAGGAATTCACGGACCCGGCGGAAATAGCCACGCACATCTTCGCGAACCATTCGGAGATGGCCGACGAGGTCATAAATCCCGAATCGCGCTTCATGATCTACCTCACGGCCCTGAAGATGGACAAGACCGTGGACGCCATTCAGGACTATGTATCGTCCGACGACTACGACTGCCAGATGGACGACGAGGACCTGAACCGCTTTGTGGCTGCCTACTACCTCGCCGTGCTCCTGAACAAGGAGATAGCCTTCCCGGTGAGCACGGGCGACGGCTGGGAATATGTCGACAGCGTCGGGGAGCTGCTGGCGGTGTACAAGCGCGAGGGGGACCTTGACAGCATCAACAAGGCAATGCTGTCGAGCCAGGCCTTCATCGTATGGCTTAGCTACCGGCGCCCGGAGCTCGCGGGCAAAATCCGCATGCTCCACGACAAGGCCGACTGGGAGGACGAGACCTCGCCTTACTTTGCGGCTTCAAGCGCCTACCGCATAGCCTACGAGCTCGACCCGCAGGCCGACTTCGACTTCAACACCGACACGTCGGACCCGAACAGGATATATACGGTGGAGCAGGTGGGCCTTTACCTGAACGACCGCCTGAACCGGATGTGTCTGGGCGAGCAGGACGAGGACGACTTCACGGAGCTGTTCGTGGAGATGGACAGCCATCCTCTCGGCGACTACCTGCGTGCTCGTGGCGAGAAGTACGCGGCCTTCCTCGACTGGAACCGCTACTGCATGGACGTGGACAGCGCTGACAACTCGCAGAAGGCCGGACCTTACGACGCCGTGATCGGCGCGTACAAATCGGTTGCCGGCTTCCTCGGCAGCGAACCGGTCTATCCAGTGGGCGACAAGCTGATTTCGTCGCCGGACGAGCTGAAGGGCATGAAGAACGTGTGCACGATGTTCGGCGGGGAGGAGCGCGAGATGCCCGCGGGGGACGACAAGCCCGTGGCATGGCTCGACGCATGGCTCGCGACCTTCTATCAGGAAAATCCGAAGCTTGACCTCTCCGAACAGTTCACATATGAAAAGGAGACGGCGAAGTACGTAGAATACATAGGAAAACTGTGCCCTGACAACTATTTCTACAAGCGTTACAACAAGGCCATCAAGAAGGTTGACACGGCTGCGGGAAAGATGCGTAGCAGCGAGCGGTCGCTGAAGGCGAAGCGAATGTTCTTCATCATCGCCGGAGGAGTGCCGACGCTTCTGGCGCTTGTTCTGTCGTGGTTCATGGACGCACCTGAGGAGAATCCGATAGCGGGGCATGTCTTCCCGGCGTTCCTCATCTGCACGATCTGCCTCTTCCTCTCCCTCAGGGCAACCGCCGGCTTCGGCGGGGCCATCATCCCGGCGCTGATCGGGGGCGCAATATGCACGGGCATAGCCTATGCGGGCTTCGCATGGTTTCCGACGGTTCTCTACCTCGTGGCGGGGGCGATTCTGCTTGTCGGCGGGATACTCGCTGTCGTGAGGATGCGCGAAAGGAGTATGGTCGACACCGGCGGCAAGGTAATCCATGGCGACGAGTTCGAATACCGTCAGCTCGACGCCCTGTACTATGCCTACCGTCAGGAGGGCGAGGCTCTGAACAATGCCGTTACCCAGCTTTCGGACATGCAGCGTCAAAAGGACGCGGGCACGCGCGACGACATCGGCACGGTCGGATGGATGTGGGCTCCCGTGGCATGGATGATATTCCTGCTGTGGTTCTTCGCAACTCCTCAAATAAGCGGGAGCGCGGCGTGGACCCTTCCGGCGGGTGCGGAGCGCCCTGTTCCCGGCAAATGGGTGCTGGGCACGTGGGAAGTCAAGTATGCCTCCGGTTCGACCCGGATAGTGTGCAACATCGACTCTGTTTCCGAGGGCAAGAACATCTACGGAACGATGGTGATTGCGGGACAGGCGCCCGTGAAGGCCAAGGGCTTCGTGCACAGCAGGCACGACACGATACCGAAGTCGTTCATTTTCTTCCCTGCGGACGGCGGGCACGCCACCAAGCGGTGCGTCGACGCGGACTACAGCGAGAGCAAGAAGGCGATGACCGGTTATTACTACGACCGCAAGGGCATCATGCACCAGATCGAGTTCACGAAGACGCCTCTCGACGCACAGAAGCCCGAGGCAGGAAAGGCGAATGCCGAGACGGAGAAGCCGAAGGCACCGTCGAAGCCGGCGAAAGCCAAGAAGAAGGCCGCGGAACCCGAACCGGACTTCTCGGACTATGAACAGCAATCCGAACCCCAGTCCCAGCCCGAAGAGGAAGCTGTTCCGCACCTTTGGGAGGACACAATGTAAGATACCATGAAAGAATGCACAAAATGCCATAAGGAGAACCGCGAGGCGGCGAAATACTGCCGATTCTGCGGCACGAAGCTGCCGGCGGCGGCTCCGGCTCCCGCTCCGGACACTACCTCGCCGTCCCGGGGCAAGAAAAAGACGAAAACCGACAGGCTCGACGAACTGGCCGTGCTCGAGGGCCCGAAGGATATGGTCCGCGAGCTCGTGGCCACGGTGAACTCTATTGTTAAACAGCGCGGGCGCGCGGCCCTGAAGAGCATCAACACGAATATCCTGATAACCGGACCCACGGGCGTCGGGAAGACTGAGCTTCTGATGGCCATAGGCGACTATATGGTCGCGGAAGGGCTGTTCAAGAACGAGGACGTGGGAGTGTTCAATCCTCTGTCCATCGACCAGCTGGACCTGAGCGAGAAAGCGCTGAACGCGATAGTCCTTGACGACGCGCACCGTCTTCTTCCGCCGGACCCCGGCGACGACATCACGGGTACGGCGCTGGACTACGTGTTCGGCAACGTGAGGGCGTATCTATCGGTGAAGAACGAGCAGATGACTCTTCTCATGGCGGGGTCGCAGTATCTTCAGGACTACATCGACGCGCGGCCGGAGCTGAAGAGCCTTTTCGCGCTGAACATCCGGCTTCCGGAGTACAGCACAGCGGAGGTGGCCGAAATCTGCGAGACTATCCTCGAGAAGGACTACAAGCTGCGCTTAGAGGACGACGCGAGGGCTAAGCTCTGCCGTGTGTTCAATTTCGAGCGCAGGAACTGCGAGAAGTTCGGCAACGGCCATCTGGCGTCGACAAAGGCCAACGAGCTTATGCTGACGGCCACCCGGCGTGCGAAGGGGAAGGTGCCCTCGGTTGTCGTGGCCGACGACGTGCTCGGCAAGGAGTACAGGCCGAAGACTCTCGAGGAGGTGATGCAGGAGTTCGACAAGTACGTCGGCGTGGACGAAATCAAGGAGACGATGGTGTCGATAGTGAATTCGATACAGTCGTTCAGGAAACTCCATCCCGACAAGCCCTACGAACTGAAGGACCATTATCTGTTCCTCGGGAATCCGGGGACGGGCAAGACAACGATGGCGCGAGTGTTCGCCGACGCGCTGAGCGCGATGGGCATACTGCCGTCGGGTCAGCTCGTGGAGGTGGCGCCGAAGGATATGAAGGGCCAGTACATGGGACACACCGGTCCGAAGGTGGACGCCGTGTTCGACCGCGCCATGGGCGGCGTGCTGTTCATCGACGAGGCCTACGACATGTGGGGCGGCGAAAACGACACCTTCGGGAACGAGGCCGTGACCGCTCTCATCAAGAACGTCGAGGACCGGCGCGGGAAGCTTGTCGTGATTCTTGCGGGCTATCCCCGGGAGATGGGCATCTTCGCGACGGCCAACCCGGGCATACCCTCGCGCTTCAACACGACGGTCAATTTCCGCGACTACCGCGGGGACGAGCTGACGGAGATAGCGCGGCGGATGATCAAGGCGCAGGGCTACAGCCTAGACGAGCGCGCCGACAAGGCCATAGGAAAGTTCTTCGAGAAGATGTACGTTTCGCGTAAGAAGGATTTCGCCAATGCGCGTGAGGTGCGCAATGCCGTCGACAAGGCAATCAAGGCTCAGAACACGCGCATCCAGAAGGCGATGGGCGAGCCGGGCTTCGACCCGCGTACGGAATTTGTGCTGACGATGGGCGATTTCACCGGCGAGGGCGAGAACCCGCCGATGAGTGTGGACGAGGTAATCGCCACGCTCGACGACCTGATCGGCATGGACGACATCAAGCAGGAAATCAGGAAGCTCGCCAACGTGGCGATGGTCAACAGGATGCGCATGGAGCGCGGACTCGGGGCGGCGGCGCTGCAACCTGTGAACATAATCCTTACAGGCAATCCCGGCACGGGCAAGACCACTATAGCGAAGCGGCTCGGACAGGTGCTCCACGCCGCGGGTGTACTGGCCACGGACAAGGTGGTCGAGCGGGAGGCGAAGACCATCCTCTCGAGCTACGTCAACGCCTCGGGGCAGAACATGGACAAGGCCGTGGACGAGGCGATGGGCGGCGTTCTGTTCATCGACGAGGCTTACAATCTGCTGCCTCAGCCGGGGAGCATGAACAACATCGGGAACGAGGCCCTTGACGCGCTGATGACGCGCATGGAGAACGACAAGGGCAAATTCGTGGTGGTAATCGCAGGCTACAAGGTCAGGATGGAGGAGCTGGTACGGCGCGGAAATCCGGGTCTGATGAGCCGCTTCAACAAGAACTTCCACATCGAGGACTACGATGCGGAGGCCCTGACCGAGATATTCAAAATCAACGCCAAGAAACGCAAGTTCACGCTCACCCAGGATGCGCAGTATGCCCTTGAAATCAGGATGCGCGACATGGTGGCAAACAAGGGCCTCCACTTCGGCAACGCACGCGAGGCCGTGAACCTGCTGAACGAGGTGATAGAGATGCAGGGCAACCGCATCGCCGCCGATACGAGCGTGATAGACACTAACCCCGACGCCCTCACGACGATTGAGGCTGTCGATATTCCGATGGAATCATGAAAGATATAGAATGTCCCTCCTGCGGGGAGCTTATCCCCGGCGACAGCAAGTACTGCGACATGTGCGGCGCGGAGCTGCTGGAATGTGTGAGCTGCGGCACGCTCGGCACCGGCGAGTTCTGCCCGGAATGCGGCAAGGCGATGATTGCACGTAATCCTGACGCACCACGGGTTGCCGCACCGGCGCCGACGCAGGTGACCTATGCCCCGGCTCCCGACTGCACTGTCGGGGGACGGCGCAAGACTTTAGTGCTCAAGTCGAGGCGCGGAGGTGTCACGCTCGTACCCGAGGACGAGGCCGTGATAGGGCGCACGACTGGCCCGTATGCCGCCCAGCTGGGCTCGCTGGACCTGATTTCGAGGAGCCACGGCAAATTCGTGAAGCGCGGAAGAGACTGGTACATAGTCGACAGCGGAAGCACCAACGGCACGCTGGTGAACGATGTGGAGCTTGAACCGGACAGACCCGCGAAGTTCGTCAAGGGCGATGTGATTGACATAGGAACATACATTTTTGACGTTGTCGAGCAATGAGCGCGGCAAAAGTAAGATTCAGCGCCCTCAGCGACATGGGCTGTGTCCGGAAGAACAACGAGGACATGGCCTGTGTCGACGGTGAGCTCGTGCGCGACGGAGGCTCGGATGGCGAAGTGGCCTTGGACGGGACGCCGACAGCCTTCGCCGTTGCCGACGGCATGGGAGGCTATGAGGGCGGCGAGGTGGCCTCGGAGATAGTCTGCCGCTCCTTCCGCGCGTTCATGAAAGGGCTCGACGCGGAGAACGACGACGATTTCCTTGTAAAAATCAAGTCCTGGGCGTCGGAGGCCAACAGGCTTGTGCTTGAAACGGCGGCTGTCCGCCCGGGACTCTCGGAGATGGGCACGACATTCGTGGGCCTGGTCTTCGCCGTGGGGAAGCTCTGGCTCGTCAACATAGGCGACAGCCGCTGCTACCGTCTGCGCGGGGGCGTGCTGAAACAGCTGTCAAAGGACCATTCCGAGCGCGAACGCACCGGCGACCCCGACACGCCGTCGAATCTGATATACAACTTCATGGGAAATCCGCCGGAATACTTCATCTCGGACATCTCGCGGCTCTCGCCTGTCGGCGGGGACGTGTACATCCTTTGCTCGGACGGCCTGAGCGACATGGTTGACGATGAAACGATAGAGGCTCTCGCCGAGTCGCCCGCCGCGCTCGTGGCGAAGGCCAAGGAGGCCGGCGGAAGGGACAATGTCACCGTAATAAGCCTGCGCTATGACACTGTCGGATAGATTCCACGAACTGCTCTCGGAGTCGGAGACCAGGCCCTCGCGGCTGAAGGAGCTTGTGCGGGCGGTCCGCAACGCGCGCGACAGCCCGGAGCGCGAGGGGCTTCTGGCGCTGATGTACCATGAAGGCATCGGAGTGGAGGCGGATCTCGACAGATGCTTCGCCCATGCCGAGAGGGCGGCTGCCGGACGCGACGGCCTGGGGTGGTTCATGCTGGGGTATATGTGCGACAACATCGAGACTCCGGACCAGGCGGAGGGCGGTCCGCGCCAGAAGTACGACCACTACGACGCGGAACGATTCTACGAGCTCTGCGCCGGGACGGACAGCCGATGGGCGCCACAGGCGCACCTCTGGCTGGGCGACTACTACATGGACTTCGCACGCGGGGGAGACCCCGAGGTAGGCGCGGAGCACTACGAGGCTGTGGCCGATTCCATCCCTGAGGCCGCGGAAGCGCTCAGCGACTATTAACGCGAGTTCGGGATAAAAACATACGATTTTTATCCCATGGCTAAGGGCACAAAT
>CABUIC010000024.1 GCA_902491515.1 uncultured Porphyromonadaceae bacterium | reverse complement strand
GAGCGAAAAACGGGACTCGAACCCGCGACCCCAACCTTGGCAAGGTTGTGCTCTACCAACTGAGCTATTTTCGCATGTCCTTTTCGGTTTTGCGATGCAAAGTTAGTGACTTTTTTCGGGATGACCAAATTTTCGGGCAATTTTTTTAGAAAAAAATGCGGGTATACGAGGGAAGAGCTTGATAATTTAGAATTTAGAGCCGTGCGTCCCTACATTGCAAGGATTTACAACAACCTTAGAGTATCGGTGTGGCGTCATGAGGCTGTGTGGCTCACCGCAGTAGACGAAAGAATCCCTGCATAAGCTCGCGGGCCTGGTCTTCGAGGATTCCGGAGTCGACGCGGGTCTTGGGGTGGAAGGGCGACCTTGCGCCGCAGACCGAGAGATAGCCGCGTTTTTCGTCGGGTGCGGCGTAGACCACGCGGCTGATCTGGCTCCATCCGATGGCTCCGGCACACATTGTGCATGGTTCTACCGTGACGTAGAGGGTGCAGCCCCGGAGATATTTTCCTCCGAGGGCTGTCTGGGCGGCGGTTATGGCGAGCATCTCGGCGTGGGCCGTGACGTCGCGCAGGGCTTCGGTCATGTTGTGGCCGCGTCCGAGAATCCGGCCTGTCGAGTCGGCTACGACGACGGCCCCAATCGGAACTTCTCCGGCCTCGAGGGCGATGCGGGCCTCGGCGAGGGCCTGATTCATATAATATTCGTCGGTCATCTACTTTTTCTCCGGCACGCTTTCGGAGTAGAGAAGGTTCTGCGGAGCTTCGTGGAAACCGAGTGCCTGGCAGAATTTCATGGCCTCGGGGCTGGAATCGAGAGCTATGCGGTGGCATCCGCGGAAGCGTGCGAGGTCGACGAGGGCACGGAGTATGTCGGCACCGACGCCGCTCCGGCGATGGGGCTCGCGGACGTAGAGGTTGACAATGCGCGCGCAGCGGCCGTTTGGGTTCTCGACGGATGGCAGTTCCTCGTGGAAGCATACACCGCCGCAGCCGATGGGCTGTAGAGTGCCGTCGGGGCCGGGGAGCTGGGCCTCGACGGCGACGTGTGTGCCGTCGGCGTTGTGGAAGTCGTAGTATCGCGCCGTGGCCTTGAGCATGTCGGCGTCCGGGGCCTTGCCCGTTATGTCCCTGAACACTTCGGCGCGCCAGCGCAGGAGCTGTTCAAGACTGAGGATTCGTTCGATTTTGAGACCTTTCATAGTAGTCTGAGGGGAGTATTTATTGTTTTTCAGAGAGCTCGAGCCACCGCATCTCTGCGGTGTCGAGTTCGTCCTTGAGTTGTTCGAAACGCGCGCTTCGCTCGACGATGTCGTCGCCGCCTCCGGCATTGAAGTATTCTTCGAGTTCGGCTTTCTCCTGATTCAGAGCCTCGAGCCGTGCGGTCAGCTCCTCGAATTCCTTGCGCTCCCTGAAGCTCATCTTTGCCGGACGCGGAGCCTGGAATTTCTGTGGCTTCCGGGAGTCTGCGGCGTCCCGTGAATTCTGCGCCGCGAGCTGGCGGTCGCGCTCGTCGGCCCACTCGCGGTATTCGGAATAGGTGCCGGGGAAGTCCTTGATAACGCCGTTGCCCTCCATTACGAAAAGGTGGTCGGCGATGGTGTCGAGGAAAAAGCGGTCGTGGCTGATGACTATCACGCAACCCTTGAATGATGCGAGGTATTCCTCGAGGATTCCGAGGGTCATTATGTCGAGGTCGTTGGTTGGCTCGTCGAGTATGAGGAAGTTGGGGCGCCGCATGAGGACCGTAGCGAGGTGAAGACGGCAGCGCTCGCCTCCGCTGAGGGTGTGGATATACTTCTGCTGGTCGGCGGGAGAGAAGAGGAAGCGCTGGAGGTACTGCATGGGGGCGATGCGCTCGCCTGTTCCGAGGAAAATGTCTTCGGCAATCTCAGTAACGGCGTCGACAACCTTTTTGTTCATGTCGAAAGCTATGCCGTCCTGACTGTAGTATCCGAAGCGGACGGTCTCGCCTACGTTCCACTCGCCGGAGTCCTGCGGGACAAGCCCCTGGAGCATCTTGATGAAAGTACTTTTTCCGACGCCGTTGGGACCTATGAGGCCGACGTGTTCGCCTCGTGCGAAAGTGTAGGTGAAGCCGTCGAGGATTACCTTTTGTCCGAATTTTTTCGAGACATCCTTAGCCTCGAAGATTTTTGAGCCGATGTAGGAAGCCGTCGCGCCTTCGAGGGAGACATTTTTCTCGTCGAGGCGCACGCGGGAGCGCTCCTTGAGGTCGTAGAAAGAGTCGATGCGGAACTTGGCCTTTCCGGCGCGGGCCTGAGGCTGGCGGCTCATCCATTCCTGTTCGCGACGGAGGGTGTTGCGGACTCTTGCGAGTTCGGCGGACATCGCCTCGATGCGCTCGGCGCGACGGCGGAGGAAATAGTCGTAGTTGCCGTCGTAGGAGTAGACGGTGCGGTTGTCGAGCTCGATGATGCGGTTGCAGACGCGGTCGAGGAAATAGCGGTCGTGAGTGACCATCAGGAGAGTGGCTCGGGAGCGGCGGAGATATGCCTCGAGCCATTCGATTACGGGGATGTCGAGGTGGTTGGTTGGCTCGTCGAGGATAATGAGGTCGGGCTCCTGCATGACTACACGCGCGAGCGCGAGTCGCTTGCGCTGACCTCCGGAGAGCTTATCGACGGGGGCTGTGAAGTCGGAGAGGCCGAGGCGTGTGAGGAGCTGGCGGAGGCGGTCCTCGTAGTCCCAGGCGTGGAGGGCGTCCATGTGCTGGGATGCCGCGGCCTGACGGGCGGCGTCCGTGGAACCGATAGCGGCGATGTACTCCCGGACGGTTTCGGCGAGTGTGCCTTCGCCGTCGAGGGCGGCTTCGATGACAGAGGCGCCCGGGCGGAAGTCGGGGAGCTGCTCGAGGTAGCCGACGCGTATTCCGCGTGAGATTGTCACGGTTCCGGAGTCCGGTGCTTCATGCCCGGCGAGGATTCTCAGAAGTGTGCTCTTACCCGTGCCGTTCTTGGCGACGATGCCGATTTTCTCGCCCTCGTCGACTCCGAGGGTGAGGTCGCTGAAGAGGATACGGTCGCCGTAGCTCTTAGTCAGGTTCTCGATGCTGAGTATATTTGCCATTTCAGGTGCAAAGATAGCAAATTTTCTCTTTCGAGCCCAAGACCGTCAGGGGAAAAAGAAGTCGGAGAGCTTGGGGAGGCCCTTGATTCGGGTATAATCGGGGTCCTGCCAGTTGCGGACGCTGATGCGCGGGGCCTTCGGGTCGGAGAAGTCCCATATTAGGAAAAGGTAGCCCTGGTCGCTGTATGAGTCGGTGGAGTACTTCTGGAAGAGGGACACACTGTAGATGTGGTCCTTGACGGGATGGCGTGCGACGGAGATGTCGGAGAACTCGACGCGGACTCTCTTGTTGCGCGCGAACTGCCGGGCTAGGGCGTCGATATACTGTTTCTTGGTCTTGACCTTGTAGGAAACTTCTTTGGTGATGCGTGTGGGGCCTCCGTCGCCGGGCTGGCGGGAGAGACGCCGGATTACCGAACCCGTGATGATAAGGGCGTCGTCGCTGTAGACGGCCTTCAGCGCCGGGAGGTCTTTTTCATTGTAGAAACTGCAAAGGTCCTCGACGAACTTGAGGATTTCCGAGCGCTCGGCGGCTTCGGTCACGGGGACGCCCTTCCTGAGAATTTTCCCTGAAATCTGCTTGCTTTCGATGGCGGGGCGAACTCCCGAGATGGAGCCTTGGGCGTCGAAACTGACGGTGAGCTCGCGTGAGCGTCCCTGGGCGTATTTGCGCCCGTCGGCGAGCATTTCGATTACGAGTCCGCGCGCCTGAAAGCCCTGGACGTCGTTGAGACAGCGGACGGTGTAGGATTTCTGGGCGGGGCGGAAGCGTATGGATTTCCACAGGGCCTTGAGGCGCTCGGCGGCGCGGGGCTGGATGTCGATGCGGGAGAGGTCGAGGGGCTGGCGGGAAGCGGCGGCGCGGTCGAGTTCGGAGAGGAGCGCCGAGCCGTTGGCTTCCATTTTCGTGCGCAGAGGGCCGTCGGAGATTGTCTGGTCGGCGAAGGCGAACTTCACTCCGGCACCCATAGCCGACAGGGCCGTGAGGAGGCAGAGCGCGATTGCGATGATGGCGTGGCGTATTTTCATAGTGGTACGAGGTTTTTCAGGGGATATAAGTATATCGGTAGTTGCCTGCGGGGTCGTAGATGTCGCCGCTGCAGAAAAGGCCGTTTTCAAAGACGGCGTTGCGGATGTACCATCCGTCGTAAAGGGTTGAGTCGCCGAGTGTGGTGGTATGGAAGGCGTGGAGCTCGCCGATTCCGTCGGGCTTGCCCTCGTAGAGAGGCCCGTACCAGATATTGCCGTTCGGGAAGCGGTATTCTTCGGTGTTGGCGGGAGGTGCGGTACCGGCTGGGTCAGCCAGTGTGTCGGGTAGGGCGGATATTTCTGATGCTTCTGAGGTTACGGCTGTTTTTGAGGTATTATGAGGCTTTTTTACTGAGTGGGTGATGCGGGAGGGTTCGGGACGCGAAACCTTTGCGGGCTCGCGGAAGTAGAGGATTGCGGCCGTGCACAGGAGAATGGGGACGAGACCGAAAACGACGTAGAGAAAAGGTTTCTCACCGGAGCTGTTACCCCCTTTGTTCTTGCCTGACGATTTTTTAGGGAGCGCAGTAGCCTTGACCGGGGGGGCTGCGATGATTCGCTCCTGTATGGGCGCACGGGAAACAGGCGACGGCGTTTCCGTCGGATTTTCGTTTTCGTCGGTGGAGATGTCGGGGAGATCTGCTACGGAGGGTTCGGCAAGCTCCGTTGCGATTTCCCGGTCGTCGGAAAGCTCGGTAGGGATTGTGTCGGGTTCTTTCGCGCCCGGGTCAAGCTCGACGCCGAGAAGGCGCGCGAAAGCAGCGACGTCCGGAAGGCGTTTGTCGGGGTCGTAGACGATGGAGCGTCTGATGGCCTCGATGAGCCCGGGACAGGCGGCGCGGACTGTGGAGGGCAGGATACCGAGTTCGTGGCGCACGGTCTCGTCGACGGCGTTCTCGGGCGGATGCTTCCGGGTGAGTAGGAAATAGGCGACCCCTCCGAGGCTGTAGACGTCAGCCTTGACGGCCCTGTCGATTGTCAGGTCCTTGGGGTCGATGAGGCTGTTGATTATTTCCGGGGCGGTGTAGCCGCGGGAGTTTGTGTCAATGTGTTCCGCTACGGTCTTGATGCCGTCGGAGTCGAAATGGACCGAGGAGCCGAAGTCGATGAGGACGAGGCGTTCCGTCCCTTTCTCGATCATCACATTGTTCGGCTTGAGGTCGAAATGGCAGATCGAGTTGCGGGTATGAATGAAATGGAGTGCCCGGCAGAGGTCGGCCATCAGGCCGTTTATGCGTCCGGGCTCGGAGAGGAGGATGCCTTCGGTGAACTTGTTTACCTGGATTCCGTCGATGTGTTCGAGGATGAGATAAACGGTGTTGTTTGCATGGAAGCATTCGAATTCCTTGACGATGTTGGGCGATTCCCGGCACATCGAGACAAAGCGGGCCTCTGACTCGAATGAGTCGCGGAATTTCTGAAAATCGCTGTCCCACCTGACCGTCGTCCCGTCGCCTTCTCGCACGCAGCGGTCGGCGATATACAGTTCCTTTACCGTGAAGCGTCTTCTCCCGTCGCCGACTTCTTCTGCGAGGTATGTGAAGGAGAAGCCGCCCTTGTCGGAAAGTGTGCCGAGAATGCGGTAGGACCGTTCCTTTCCGCGCAGGACGGTGAATTCAGGAAGAGGTATTTTCATCTATAGTCAAAGGAGAGCGGCGTATTGCCTATCCGTACTTTCGTTCCGTTGCCGATGGAGAATGTCGCGCCTGCCGAAACCTGCCGCGAATTATCGATGACAACAGGATTTGTGGTCTTGTTGACGGTCATGGAGGCGGCGGAGCCTTTGATGGTAAGGGTGGCGCACTGACGGCTGGCCTTCTTGTCGCTTTCCGGAGTCGAGATCTGCGAGGGGTATTTTGCGTCCTTTCGACCTATGACGTACGTGCCGTCGGCGAGAGGTACGGGCTCGGTGTCGCCGACGCGGACAAACCATGTCCCGGAGGCCGGAGCCGCTTCCCTCATCGCTTCCGGCTTGCCCAGCGGAAGCCGCACGGCCACGAAATGACCGCCGGGACACGGAAACTGGAAGTATCCGTCGAATCCGGGATAGTCGACCGTGAACCGGCGTCCGCAGGCAGGGCAGGTGATGGAGAGGCTCATGGGTTACAAAAAATGTTTTAGCCGCACTTGGAGGTGCCGCAGTTGGTGCAGATGAGGCAGCCTTCCTGATATACGAGGGTTTCCTGGCCGCAGTTGGGGCAAGTCTGACCCTTTGCGGCGGTGCCGTTGGGAAGGTATTTCTTGAGTGCGCGCTCGACGCCCATTTTCCACGTGTTGATGCTCTGGGAATCGAGCTCGAGGCCGCCTACGAGTTTCAGCACCTGATCGATGGGCATCCCGTAGCGGAGGACGCCGGAAATCAGCTTGGCATAGTTCCAGAACTCGGGGTTGAACTTGTCGGAAAGTCCCTCGATGGTGGTCTTGTAGCCGCGTTTGTTGATGAACTGGAAGTCGTAGCGCTTTGTGCCGTCTTCGGCTACAGCCTTGATGATTTTGCCATGGTTTACGGATTTCGGGCAGAAGATGCCCTCGTCGTCATCGGCCAGACCGGTGAAGATTTCGTAGGGTCGCCCGTCCTTCAGGCCGACGAAGGCAATCCATTTCTCCTTGTTGTTCTGGAAGCGGACAACGTCGGCTTCCAGCTCGAGTGGCCTTACGAGGACGTGAGGGGGAATCTCCCCGGGGGCGAGAGCCGGAGCGGGCGCGCCGGCCTCGGCTTCCTTCTTTTTCTTGGTCTTCTCCTCGAGGGCCACGAGGACGCCCGAGCGGGAGCCGTCGCGGTAGACGGTGCATCCCTTGCAGCCGGCATGCCAGGCCTCGAGATAGAGGCGGTTGACGGTCTCCTCGCTGACGTCGGAGGGAAGGTTGATTGTCACGGAAATGGAGTGGTCGACCCATTTCTGAATCCGACCCTGCATCTTTACCTTCTCGAACCAGTCGATTTCGGAGGCGGAGGCGCCGCGGTAGGGCGAGCGGGCGACGAGAGCCTCGATTTCCTCCTGGGAATAGTCGGAGCGGGCCTCGATGCCCTGCGACTGCATCCACGTGAGGAACTTTGGATGGTAAACGACGTATTCCTCGAAAGCGTCGCCGGTGTCGTCCACATAGTCGACGCGCGAGGAGGCGTCGTTGGCGTTGATTTTGCGGCGGCGTTTATATACGGGCATGAACACGGGTTCGATGCCGGAAGAAGTCTGGGTCATGAGGCTGACCGTCCCGGTGGGGGCGATGGTCAGACAGGCGATGTTGCGTCGTCCGCTCCGGGCCATCCGCTCGTAGAGGGCGGGGTCAGTCTCGGCGAGGCGGCGGATGTATGGATTGTTTCGCTCGCGCTCCGTGTCGTAGACCTCGAAAGCGCCGCGCTGTTCGGCGAGTTCGACGGAGGAGCCGTATGCGGCGAGGGCGAGGGCGCGGTGCACGCTTTCGGAGAAGTCTGTGGCCTCCGGGGTGCCGTAAGTGAGGCCCATCGCGGCAATCATGTCGCCTTCGGCGGTTGTGCCGACTCCCGTGCGGCGTCCCTTGAGGGTCTTGTTGCGGATTTTCGTCCAGAGGCGGCGCTCGGTGCCCTTGACTTCCTCGGTCTCGGGGTCAAGGTCGATTTTGGCGAGAATGGCGTCGATTTTCTCCATCTCGAGGTCGATGATGTCGTCCATGATGCGCTGTGCCTTCGCCACGTGGTTGCGGAAGAGGTCGAAGTCGAAGTATGCTTCCGGCGTGAACGGATTCTTCACATAAGAGAAGAGGTTTATGGCCAGGAGGCGGCAGGAGTCGTAGGGGCAGAGGGGAATCTCGCCGCAGGGATTGGTGGAGATTGTCCTGAAGCCGAGGTCCGCGTAGCAGTCGGGAACGCTTTCGCGGGTGACGGTGTCCCAGAAGAGCACTCCGGGCTCGGCGCTCTTCCAGGCGTTGTGTATAATCTTGCTCCAGAGGGCCCGGGCGTCGATGTCGCGGACGGTCTTGGGGTCGGAGGAGTCGACGGGGTAGGTCTGGCGGTATTTATCGCCGGACTCGACGGCGCGCATGAAGTCGTCGTCGATGCGGACGCTGACGTTTGCGCCGGTGACCTTTCCTTCTGTCATCTTGGCGTCGATGAAGGCCTCGGCCTCGGGATGCTTGATGGAAACGGTCATCATCAGCGCTCCGCGGCGTCCGTCCTGTGCGACCTCGCGGGTGGAGTTGGAATACCGTTCCATGAAGGGAACGATGCCCGTGGAGGTGAGGGCGGAGTTCTTGACGGGAGTGCCTTTCGGGCGGATGTGGGAGAGGTCGTGGCCGACGCCGCCTCTGCGCTTCATGAGCTGGACCTGCTCTTCGTCGATGCGGATGATGCCGCCGTAGCTGTCGGGGGTGCCGTCAAGGCCTATTACGAAACAGTTCGACAGAGAGCCTACCTGATATGGATTCCCTATGCCGCTCATGGGGCTGCCCTGAGGCACTATGTAGCGGAAATGGTCGAGAAGGCTGAAAACCTCGTCGAAGCTCATGGGGGAGGGATACTTGTTTTCGATGCGGACGATTTCGGAGGCAATGCGGCGGTGCATGTCGGAAGGGGTCAGCTCGAAGATATTGCCGAATGAATCTTTCAGGGCATATTTGCTGACCCAGACTCGTGCGGCGAGTTCGTCGCCGCCGAAATAATCGCGTGAGGCCTGAAAGGCTTCATCGAAGCTGTGTGTCTTTTCTACAGGATTTGACTGGCTCATTGTGGATTATAGGGCCGAGGGGCCGCGGCCCGAGTTTTTTATGGTTTATTCAATCGAAAACAAGGCAACCCGGAGGAGAGAAGGTTTGCCGTTGCAAAGATAAGAACTTTCCCGCCAATCTGCAATTATTTGCGGAAGGAAAATTTTTTTGTAATTTTGCGCCGTTTAAATATATTAACAGACCTATGGTTACAGAAACAGACAGACACGCAGCGGCGGATTACCGTCGGCTGAACAAGGAAGAGATTGAGAGGCTTGAGGCTCAGGGCTGCGAGTGCGCGGACTGGAGCAGGGTGAAAGTGAGCGCTGATTTCGACGTCAGCCGCGTGCGCTCCACGCGCTTCAGCGGCGACATCATGCTTGGGGCGCTGAAGGGTGAATTCGAGCTTCCCGGCGGCTTCAAGGTGCCCTCAGGCATCAGCGACGCGACCCTGCACAACTGTTCGGTAGGCTCCGGCGCGTATATCCGCCGGGTGTCCAACTATATCGCGAACTGCGACGTCTGCGAGAACGCCTTCATCGAGAACATAGGGACGATTGTGGCGACCGGTGACTCGACTTTCGGAATCGGCACGGATGTCTCGGTCCTGAACGAGACCGGCGGCCGCGAGGTGCCGGTGTACGAGCGGCTCTCGGCCCAGCTTGCATGGATGATTGCCATGTACCGCCACCGTCCGGGATTCATCAGCGCTGTCCGCGACATGATTAAGGCGCACGCGGAAGCCTCCCGCTCGGAGCGCTGCCGCATAGGCAGCGGAGCCCGTGTGACCAACACGGGAGAAATCCGCAACGTCAATATCGGCGACAACGCCCGTATAGAGGGCGCGTCGCGGCTTATCGACGGCACGATAGCCTCGTCGGAGGTCGCTCCCGTGCGCGTCGGCGCCGGTGTCATGGCCGAACACTTCTACATGGCCACGGGGGCGTGTGTGGAGGATTCTGTAGTGATTGTGAACTCCTTCATCGGCCAGGCCTGCCATCTGAGCCATCTTTTCTCTGCCCACGACTCCCTTTTCTTTGCCAACTGTGCGTGCGAGAACGGCGAGGCCGCGGCGATTTTCGCCGGACCGTACACCGTGACGATGCACAAGTCGAGCCTGCTCATCGCCGGCCTCTTCTCCTTCCTGAATGCGGGCTCGGGCTCGAACCAGAGCAACCACATGTACAAGCTCGGGCCCATCCATCAGGGCGTTGCCGAACGCGGGTCAAAGACCACGAGCGACTCCTATATATTATGGCCTGCGCGTATCGGCGCTTTCTCTTTGGTGATGGGGCGCCACGTGAACCATCCCGACACGTCGTTTCTTCCCTTCTCATATCTGATAGAGAACCGCGGAACGACCTTCCTCGTTCCCGGCGTCAATATAAAGAGCGTGGGAACCGTGCGCGACGCGCAGAAATGGCCCCGGCGCGACAAGCGCAAGCCCGGGGAGGCTTGGCTCGACAGCGTGAACTTCAATCTGCTGAGTCCCTACACGGCCCGCAAGATGCTCCTTGGAATCAGCCTGCTTGACCGCATCGAAGCTACTGAGGGCCCGGCGTCGAGCCACTTCTCCTATTGCGGCATGACAATCGAGGGCCGCGCGCTCCGCAAAGGCCGCGAATACTACAGGATAGCCCTCGACAAGTTCTTCGGGAACTCGCTCCTGACCCGGCTGCGCGACCTCGACCATCCCACGCAGGACGAAATGCGCGCGCGTCTGCTGCCGACACATCCCGCCGGCGCGGGGCAGTGGCTGGACCTTGCGGGGATGTTCGCCCCGAAAGCAGAGGTAGAGCGTCTTTGTGACGACGTGGAGAGCGGCGTGCTCACGACCCTTGAGGACATCGAGACCCGGATTTCATCGCTGGCCGCAGACTATTACGACATGGAATGGACGTGGGTCGCCGACAATTTCCGGGCATGGGCCGGAAAGGGCATAGGCGAGCTGACGCTCGAGGATGTCGCGGTCCTTGCGGAACGCTGGGAACGCTCGGTTGTGGCCCTTGACAGGATGCTTTACGACGACGCGCGCAAAGAATACTCGCTGAGCTCGACCACAGGTTTCGGAGCGGACGGCGAGGCCGTCACGCGGGCCGAGGATTTCCGCAATGTCCGCGGCGAATTCGAGGAAGATGCATTCGTGCGTATGGTTCAGAAGCATTCCGCCGACAAGAGCGCCCTCGGGGCTGACCTTCGCCGCCGACTCGGGCTCTGAGAAGGTAAAAAAGGCGTCACGGAGTGCAAAAAAATGCTAATTCCGGCCTCATTTTCCTGCAAAGTGCGTGAATATTAGATTTTATGCGTAAATTTGCACCGGAAAAAATCAACCATAAAATATTTTGAACAATGACAAAAGCAGAAATAGCTTCGGAAATCGCAAAGCGTACTGGTGTGGACAAGCCTTCGGTGCTTGCCGTAGTTGAGAACTTCATGGATGTAGTCAAGGAGAGCCTTGCATCCGGCGAGAACGTGTACGTCCGTGGCTTCGGCAGCTTCATCATCAAGGAGCGCGCCCAGAAACCCGCCCGCAACATCTCCCGCAAGACCACCATCATCATCCCGGCCCACAAGATTCCGGCTTTCAAGCCTTGCAATACGTTCAAGGAAATGGTTGCCGAAGGCAATAAATAAGTAATCCGACAACGCGCAGCGTTTCCCACGCATTTTTTCGAAAATGTACGTTATACAGAGTCAGGGAAAGTGATTCCCGGGCTCTGTTTTTTTATCACATGAAAGAGGGCTGTAAAGATTTAAGATTACTGTTCTTCGTGGCAGTCGGCGTACTTGTCGGTGTCCTTTATCAGGTCGGGACGCCGATGCTGGACGATTATTGGTTCAGCATGTCGTCGGAGGGCCTTGACGGCTTCCGGGCCAGGATTTCCTGGCTTGCGGAGATGACCTCGGAGCGTCGGATGACGGACAACTGGCGTCTTGCCAATGTTTTCGGGCCTCTGTTTCTTGTTGTTTTTCCCCGGTGGGTGTTTTCGGTGCTTACGGGCCTGATTGTCTTCCTTATTCTCAGATTCGGGTGTGTGATATGCCGGGTCGGGGCCGGCTCGTTAAGGGGCTGGCTGTGGGCGGCGATTTTCATTCTGGTTTTTCCGTGGTATGATTCGATGGTCTGTGTCATGTTCGCGCTGAACTATGTCTGGAGCACGGCGGCGACGCTTCTGGCGATATGGCTTTTTTTTCGTCAGCCAAAGTCAGGCGCGACCGCGTGGATCGGTCTTGCGGGCGTAGGTTTTGTCGCAGGCTGGATGCACGAGGGGTTCTCGCTTCCGCTGATATGCGCCATGGCTTCAGTGCTGGTTTACGACAGGCTGAGCGGAGGAAGAACCGACCGCCGGAGAATAGCCCTGCTGGCCGGAACGGTCGTCGGATTGTGCTTTATCATGAGTTCGCCGAGTATTTGGAACAGGGGAGTCGAGTCCCATTCCAAGATTCTGGAAATGCCCTGGCATGAAATAGTTATTCAGACCGGACCTTCGCTTGCGCTGTTTGCAATATATGCCCTTACTCTCATGCTTGCGCTTCGCCGGAGGCGCCGGATTGAGGAAAAGGACGTTTTTTTCGGGGTTGCCACGTTGTGTGCGCTTGCAATAGAGTTGAAGTTCTTCGGAGGCGCGAGAGTGGGCTGGCCGACGGAGCTTTATGCGGCTATAGGGAGTCTGTGTCTCTGGGGTGAATGGCCTGCGAGGAAAGGAAAGAGCGTCTATGTGGCGGAAGCGCTTATTGTAATTGCCGTGCTTGTCAACCTTCTTGCCGCGATAATGCTCCAGCGCCGTCTTACAGCCGAGGCGCGCGAGATTACCGAACTTTACGACGCATCCGAGGACGGAACCGTGTATTACGACGCTATCACACCCTCTCCGGACCTCACGCTTCTCAAAACCACGGTAATGCAGTTCCATCAACGGGTGCCTCTTGCCTCCTTCAGGATTTACCACAACTCATCGAAGGAACTGACCCTGCTGCCCTCCGCGCTTCGGGATTTCCGGGGAGAAATGAATAATCATGGAGGCATTTCGATATATAAGGGTTACATCATTGCCCTTCCGGAGGCCGTGCCCGATTATCCGGGTCTTGTCGATATACGGACGGGGGACGGCCGTGTCGTTCAGTCGCGTTACAGAGCGGCCGGATTCCGGGGAAGCGACGGAGAGGAATATGTTTATATTGTGCCTCATGTCTTTCTGATGAATCCCGGGATTGAAATCGCGGGCGCGTGGTTTGATTAAACGGGAAAAAATTCGTAATTTTGCGGTATCATGAATCAATTCGCACCAAAACGTCTTGCAATCATCGGCGCCACAGGGTCGATTGGGCGCCAGACCCTCGATATACTTGACCGCTTTCCCGGTCTTTACCACGCCAGCGTCCTGAGCGCGGGGTCGAAAGTGGAGGAGCTTGCGGCTCTCGCCATAAGGCATCGTCCGCGACTCGCCGTCATCGGCAGACCTGAGCTCGAGGGGCGTCTCCGCGAGCTTGTCCGCCCCTACGGTATTTCCACCGCCTCCGGTCCCGAAGCTCTTGCCGCCGCGGCTGAAGCCGATGACGTGGATATGGTCGTGACCGCTACAGTGGGCTACAGCGGCCTCGAACCGACAGTACGCGCCATCAGGGCCGGCAAGGAGATAGCCCTTGCGAACAAGGAGACCCTTGTGGTCGCCGGAGAATACATCCGCAGGCTGCTTGCTGCCCACCCGGAGGTGAGAATATTCCCCATCGACTCAGAGCATTCCGCAGTGGCGCAGTGTCTTGCCGGAGAATCGCCCGAGAATGTGCGGCGGCTTATCATCACCGCTTCCGGCGGCCCATTCCGCACATGGGAGGCCGGAAAAATCGAAAAAGCCACGGCTGCCGACGCCCTGAGGCATCCGAACTGGTCGATGGGCGCGAAAATCACCGTCGATTCCGCCACTATGCTCAACAAGGCATTTGAAATCATTGAGGCGCGCTGGCTCTTCGATATTCCTGCGGAGAGGATTGCCGCCGTGGTCCATCCCCAGTCGATAGTCCACTCGATGGTGGAGTTCAGGGACGGCGCCATAAAGGCGCAGCTCGGCGTGCCCGATATGCGTCTTCCGATAGCATATGCCCTCGGGCGGAGCTCGCGCCTCGCAGGAGTGTCCGAGCCTCTGACACTTGAAAAAATCAGTACTCTCACCTTCGAGGCGCCGGACGAGGGTAAATTCCCCTGTCTGGGCTTCGCGCGGTATTGTCTTGAGCGGATGGGCACCTCGGCATGCACTGTAAACGGCGCAAACGAAGTGGCCGTGGCCGCATTTCTGCGTGGCGGGATTGCCTTCGGCGACATCTACCGCACAATCGCACACGCCCTTGAACACGCCACATTCGTGGCGTCCCCCCGCTTTGACGACTACGTGGCCAGCAACGCCGAGAGCCGCCGTATTGCCGAGGAATTTGTTTCGAAAATCAGACTCAATTAATGGATATTCTTATCAAAGCCGCACAACTTGTGCTCGCCCTTGTAATACTCGTGACAATTCACGAGCTCGGTCACTATACTTTCGCCCGCATTTTCGGGGTTAAGGTAAACCGCTTCTATCTCTTTTTCAATCCATGGTTCTCCATCCTTAAATGGAACCCTATGAAGGGCACTCTGGAGCTCTTCCCGCACAACACTAAGGGCGGCGGTCCCGACAAGGCCCTGAAGACCTGGAGGGTCGGCAAGCCCCGTCAGCCCCGCGCCGACGGGAAGCCGACATGGCGCGACACCATATACGGCCTCGGATGGCTCCCTCTCGGAGGTTACTGCGACATAGCGGGTATGATTGACGAGACCAAGGACGCCTCTCAGCTCGAGAGCGAGCCGCAGAGCTGGGAATTCCGCTCGAAGCCCGCATGGCAGCGCCTCATGGTGATGGTGGCCGGCGTGGTGATGAATTTCGTTCTCGCTATAATCATCTATATCGGCATCGCCTTCCACTGGGGCGACAACGTCATTCCATTCCAGAACATGGAGGAGGGCATGGATTTCAGCGCCGAGATGCAGGCCGCGGGTTTCCGCACCGGCGACAGGCTGATGAGCATCAACGGCAAGCCTCTCGACGCCAAGGACTATTCCGTGGCCTGGGACATGATTCAGCCCGGAACCCGTGTAGGTGTGATTCGCGACGGAGGAGAGGCTGAAATCGTCGTTTCCGACGCTCTTGTGAAGCAGATGGCAACAAAAGGCAAGGACTACATGCCGATGATAATGCGTGTTCCGGTGGTAGTGGCCAAGCTCGCCCCCGGCGAAAACGCCGAGCGTGCGGGACTCTTGGCCTGCGACCGCATCCTCAAAGTCGGAACGGACACGACTCCGGCCATAACCGAGTTCATGCCTGCGCTTCAGAAGGCCAAGGGGGGCACCGCAGAGATGCTCGTGCGTCACGCCGACGGCTCCGAGAGCGTGATGACGGTCGAGGTCAGCGACGCCGGGCGCATTGGCATACAGATGCTTTCGCCCCTCGAGATTTTCGACCGCGAGACTGTAAGCTACAGCCTCTGGGGCGCCATTCCCCGCGGCTGGGAGATTGGCACAAACCAGCTCTCCACCTATGTCTCCTCGCTGAAGCTGCTCTTCTCCAAGGAGGGCGCTCAGAGTCTCGGCGGCTTCGGCACGCTCGGCGATCTCTTCCCCACATCATGGAACTGGTACGGATTCTGGCAGATTACAGCTTTCTTGTCGATAATCCTCGCCTTTATGAACATCATTCCGATTCCCGGCCTTGACGGCGGACACACGCTATTTCTCCTGGTCGAGATGGCGACACGCCGAAAGCCCTCCGACCGTTTCCTCGAAGTGGCCAACACTGTCGGTTTCGCTTTCCTCCTGCTCCTTCTGGTCTATGCCAACGGCAATGACCTCTACCGTTATCTCCTGAAATAAAATATGACACTACCGATACTGAAACTCCGCCGCGGCAAGGAGGAATCCCTCGACCGCTTCCATCCCTGGGTGTTCTCGGGGGCCCTTGTACAGATGCCCGACGAGAATTCCGGCATAGAGGAGGGCGACCTTGTGCGCGTCGTGGCCTCCGATGGCCGCGAGATTGGCACGGGCCATTTCCAGATAGGCTCCATTGCCGTGCGGATGCTCTCTTTCGACCCCTCCGAGGCTGTCGATGAAGATTTCTACCGCCGTCGCCTCCGCGAGGCCTTCGCTCTGCGTCAGGCGCTTGGCCTGATGAGGGAGGACAATACGGCTTTCCGCCTTGTACACGGCGAGGGTGATTTCCTTCCCGGCCTTGTCGTCGATGTCTATGGCCCGACGGCAGTGCTTCAGGCTCATTCGCCGGGCATGCACTTCGCCCGTGAGGCGATAGCCCGCGCGCTTGCGGAGCTCCCCGGAGCGGGAATCAGAAGCGTGTACTATAAATCGGAGACCACGCTGCCCTACAAGGCGCATCTCGACCCTCAGAATGCCTACATCATCGGCGAATATCTCGGCGACGAGGCTCTGGAAAACGGTCTGCGTTTCCGCATCGACTGGCTGCGCGGGCAGAAAACAGGCTTCTTCGTCGACCAGCGCGACAACCGGAGTCTCCTGCGTCACTACAGCGCCGGACGCAAGGTCCTGAACATGTTCTGCTACACGGGCGGTTTCTCCGTATATTCCCTCGCCGGAGGCGCCCTTAGCGTCGACTCCGTCGACTCGTCGGCCAAGGCTGTCTCGCTGACAGATGCCAACGTGGCGCTTAATTTCGGTCCCGGAGCCGAGGGCCGTCACCGCTCCTTCGCAGAGGATGCCTTCAAGTTCCTCGACACGATGGAAAAGGACGCCTACGACCTCATCGTCCTCGACCCTCCCGCCTTTGCCAAGCATCGGAGCGCCCTCCGCAACGCCCTGCGCGGCTATCAGCGCATCAATGCCAGGGCTTTCGAGAAAATCGCTCCCGGAGGCATTCTGTTCACCTTCTCCTGCTCGCAGGCCGTGACCAAGGAGCAGTTCCGCCTTGCGGTCTTCTCGGCCGCGGCGCAGAGCGGACGGCGCGTGCGCATACTCCACCAGCTCACTCAGCCGTCCGACCACCCCGTGAACATCTACCACCCCGAGGGGGAATACCTCAAGGGGCTCGTACTCTACGTGGAATAACCAATCAGACAACGATATATGAACAAACCTCTCACCGCACTTGCCATGGCTGCAACCCTCTTTGCCGCATCATGCTCCAGACAGGCACCCCAGGACACGGACAGCGAGTTCGACTACACGGCCGACCGCTTCGCCGACATCGAGGTGCTCCGCTATCAGGTTCCGGACTTCGACAGCCTGAGCCTCAATCAGAAAATCCTCGTCTACTATCTTCAGGAAGCCGCCCTCTGGGGCCGCGACATCCTCTGGGACCAGAACTACAAGGACAATCTCGCCATCCGCGACCTTCTGGAGGCTGTTTATGCCAATTACTCAGGAGACCGCGAAAACGCCGACTTCAAGGCTTTCGAGACCTACCTGAAACAGGTATGGTTCGCAAACGGCATCCATCACCACTATTCCAACGACAAGTTCACTCCAGCCTTCTCCCGCGGGTTCCTCGAGGAACAGATTGCCGCGCTCCCGGAAGCTCCGGCTCAGGCCTCCGAGCTCGTCGAGGTGATTTTCAATCCCTCCATAGCACCCAAGAAGGTCAATCAGGCAGAGGGCGAGGACCTTATCGCCACTTCGGCCGTGAACATGTACGGCCCGGGTCTCACACAGAAGGAGGTCGAGGACTACTTCGCCGCCCTCAAGGATCCCAAGGACGAGACGCCCGTATCCTACGGCCTCAACACCCGCGTCGAAAAGGGCGCCGACGGCAAGGTCGTGGAAGTGCCTTATAAGCTCGGAGGACTTTACACGGAGGCTATCGAACATATTGTCGACAACCTCACAAAGGCTATGCCCTACGCCGAAAACGAGGCTCAGAAGGAGATTATCGCATCCCTCATCGAGTTCTATAAGAACGGCTCGCTGAAGACCTTCGACGAGTATTCCATCAAGTGGGCCGAGGACACGGCCTCGCAGGTCGATTTCATCAACGGTTTCATCGAGAGCTACAACGACCCCCTCGGCATGACAGGCTCATGGGAATCCATCGTCAACTTCAAGAACATCCCCGCAAGCCGCCGCACCGAGGTGCTCTCGGCCAATGCCCAGTGGTTCGAGGACCATTCCCCCGTCGATGCCCGCTTCAAGAAGGAGAAGGTTAAGGGTGTGTCGGCCAAGGTCATCACCGCGGCCATTCTCGCCGGCGACTCATATCCCGCCACGCCCATCGGCATCAATCTCCCCAACGCCAACTGGATCCGTGCCGCCCACGGGTCGAAGAGCGTGACTTTGGAGAACATCACCCAGGCCTACGACGAGGCCGCCCACGGCAACGGCTTCAATGAGGAATTCGTAATCGACGAAGAGACCTCGAAGCTCCTCGACGACTATCTCTTCATCACCGACAATCTCCACACCGACCTCCACGAATGCCTCGGCCACGGCTCCGGCAAGCTTCTTCCGGGTGTCGACCCCGACGCCCTGAAGGCTCACGGCTCCACTCTCGAAGAGACGCGCGCCGACCTCTTCGCGCTCTATTACCTCGCCGACCCGAAGCTCATTGAAATCGGACTCCTCGACAATCCGGAGGCTTACAAGGCCGAGTACTACAAGTATATCCTCAACGGCCTCATGACTCAGCTGATGCGCATCGAACCCGGCAAGGACGTGGAGGAGGCCCATATGCGCAACCGCAAGCTCATCGCCGAATGGGCATACGAGCACGGCAGGGACGCAAACGTAATCGAGCTCGTGAAGCGCGACGGCAAGACCTTCGTGAAAATCAACGACTACCAGGCGCTCCGCGGTCTCTTCGGCGAGCTTCTCGCCGAAATCCAGCGCATCCGCTCCATGGGCGACTACGCCGCCGGCCGCGACCTCGTCGAGAAGTACGCGGTCAAGGTCGACCCGACTCTCCACAAGGAAGTGCTCGACCGCTACGCCAAGCTCAATATCGCGCCATACAAGGGATTTGTAAATCCCCGCTACGAACTCGTCAAGGACAAGGACGGCAACATCACCGACGTGAGAATTGTTTACGGCGAGGAGTATGTCGACCAGATGCGCCGCTATTCCAGGGACTACCATCCGCTGAAGAAATAAGAAGCGTAAATTGAATTTGCGGCCCTTGAGCGATGTTTTCGCTCAAGGGCCGCTATTTTAGCTATTTTGCCGGACAGCAAAAAAAGAGCCCCACAGGCGGTTGAGCCCGGGGGCGGAGAAGGTCAGTCTAAATGGTGGTTTGACTTCTTAAGGAAGTCTGAGAGTGCCTTCTCTTTGATATTGTAAACGTAGCAGAGAGATGTTTGTTCGGACTCTTGTAAATTTTTTCCGGCAATGGAGGCGAAATCGGATATTTTTCCTTATTTTTGCACTTTATAAACGATAAAACCGGACAATATGCTCTATTATGTCAGCTATAACGGCCGGGCCGTCGGCCCGATGACCGTGCATCAGGTTCTCGCCTATCCAGTAAACGACAATACGCCCATCAGCACCGACGGCGCCAACTGGAAGCCGCTCTATAACTTCCCTGAACTCATGCAGGCACTCAACGGACGCGCCACCGGGCGCCCCGAGACCCCCGTCGACTCCAAGCGCATTGCCGCCGGCATCTGCGCGATTGTCATCGGAACCCTCGGCGTTCAGTACTTCATCATCGGCAAGACCGCCGGAGGTCTCCTGACCATCCTTCTGAGTCTGTGCACCTGCGGACTCTGGGGTCTCGTGACGCTCATTCAGGGCATCATGATGCTCACCATGTCGGACGAGCAGTTTGAGGAAAAGTACGTCTACTCTCCCTCCTCCTTCCCGATTTTCTGACGCTGAGGCATGAAGAAACTCGTATTCGTGTCAAGCACGAGGGCCGACTGGGGTCTGCTTTCGCCCTTGGCCCGGGCATTGCGCGACGGCGGCTTCGATATCGAGGTCCGGATTGTCGCGACAAACATGCATCTGCTTCCGGAGTACGGTATGACCGTCGACGAAATCCGCGCCGACGGTTTCGAGCCTCTGTGCGCCGATATGCGCACGGAGGGAACCGACCCGGCCTCGCGCGTCCGGGCCCTTGCGAAATGCACCTCGGCGATGGCCGACGCCTTCGGGGAGCTGCGCCCCGACGCTGTCGTCATCCTCGGCGACAGGTATGAAATTCTCGGCGTCGCTTCCGCCGCGGCGCTCATGAATATTCCCATAATCCACATCGCCGGCGGAGAAATCTCCGAGGGAGCCGTGGACGACTCGATTCGCCACGCCGTCACGAAACTCTCTACGCTTCATCTCACGGCTACGGAGCCTTACCGGCGCCGCGTGATTCAGCTTGGCGAGGTCCCGGAAAGGGTAGTGAACACGGGAGCTATAGGAGTGTGGAACGCCTTGAATGTCCCCCCTCTTCCGGTGGAGGAGCTCGAGGCCTTCCTCGGCCTCAGGCTGACCGAGGGCCCTGTCGCGGTAATAACCTATCATCCGGCCACCCTCGATTCCGACGCCTCTCCCCGCGAGCGTGTACGCGAACTGCTCGACGCTCTCGGCGACTTTCCGGAACTCACATGCGTCATCACCTATCCGAACAACGACGCCGAGTCTGAAGGTATCATCGAGGAAATAAAGGCTTTCTCTGCCGCGCGGCCCAATGCTCTGGCCGTCAGGTCGCTCGGAATGCGCCGCTATCTGTCTTTGCTCCGTTACGCTGATGTGTGCATAGGCAATTCCTCGAGCGGCATTGTCGAGGTTCCTTCTTTCGGAATCCCCACGGTGGACATAGGCATGCGACAGCGGGGACGAATAGCCGCCGACTCCGTGATTCACTGCGGCGACTCGCGCCGGGAAATTGCCGACGCAATCCGATGGGCTCTCTCGCCCGAAGAAGCGTCTCGTGCAAAACAGTCTAAAAATCCATATTTCCAGGAAAATACTCTTTCCAGACAGCTTGAATCCGTTGTCGGATTCCTGAACAGCCTGCCTGTCGAACCCAAAAAGTTCCATGACTTATGAGCGTTGAAAAACCACTCTACATCATTCCCGCGAGAGGGGGAAGCAAAGGCATCCCCCGCAAGAACATCAAGCCCCTCGGCGGACGCCCGCTGCTGGACTATGCCGCCCGTGGTGCCTTTGAGGCACTCGGACCGGACGCCGACCGCCGTCGCGTGGTCCTGAGCACGGAGGACGAAGAGATTGCCTCCGTCGGACGTGCGTGCGGCCTGGACGTCTGGTATATGCGCCCGGAGAGCCTTGCCGGTGATACCGTTGGTTCGCGTGAGGTGATTCTCGACGTTATGGACAAGGCCGACGCCATCGGCCTGGAATACGACGCGGTAGTACTTCTCCAGCCGACAAGCCCCTTCCGGGCTGTCGGGGATATTCTCGGTGCGCAGGCCCTCTACGACCCCGAGAGCACTGACATGGTGGTAAGCGTGTGCGAAAGCGGAGCGAATCCATACTACAACCTTTTCGAAACCTCTCAGGACGGCACTCTCCATGTGTGCAAGGGTTCCGGACTGATAACCCGGCGTCAGGAAGCCCCCAAGGTCTGGGAATACAACGGGGCTGTCTACGTAATCCGCCCGGAGTCCATCCGGCAGATGCCCCTCGGGGCATTTCCCCGCAGAATTCCGTTCGAGATGCCCCGCTCGCGGAGCCTTGATCTCGACACTCCGGCTGACTGGGCCATAGCGGAGTCACGTATCAATGACGAAAAGAAATGAGCAGACACAACACCATCCACAGCGATGCAAGTCTCTTCGAGGCGCTTGAGGCCCTCAACGGACTCTACGACCGCGAGCATATGACTCTTTTCGTGCTCGACGGCGAGGACCGAGTGGTCGGAACACTGACAGACGGCGACCTGCGCCGCGCGCTGCTCCGCGGGCTCTCTCTTGATTCCCGGGCCGCCGAGGCGTGTCAGCCGAAGTTCCGTTGCGTCACTCCGGGGATGACGACGCGCGAGCGCCTTGAGCTCTTCAGGGAGTGCCGGCGCCGCAATATCTGCCTTGTGCCGGAGCTCGACGCCGACCGTCGCCTCCTGAACCTGATTGACCTTACAGCCACGCCCACGCGCCTCCCGCTCAGCGCCGTTCTCATGGCCGGCGGCAAGGGCGAGCGTCTGCGCCCCATGACGCTCACAACCCCGAAACCTCTGCTGAAAATCGAAGGGAAGGCAATTATCGACTACAACATCGAGGCTCTGGCGGCTTCGGGAATTGATGATATTTGCGTGTGCACGCGCTACCTCGCCGAGCAGATCGAGGAACATTTCCGGGAGCCTTTCGGCGATACCGGAGTGCAGGTGCGCTGTGTCCGCGAGGACCGGCCGCTCGGCACCATAGGAGCCGTGGCCCTTACCGGTGTGGCTGAGAAGGAGGGTGCCTCCGTGGTGATGAATTCCGACCTGCTGACAACGATTTCTTACGAGGATATGTATCTGCGCCACATCGACAGCGGCGCGGACGTGACAATTGCCGTAGTGCCTTTTCAGGTGAGCGTGCCCTTTGCCATCCTGTCCTTCGACCCGGAGGACCCTGAGCGCGTGACGGCTCTGGAGGAGAAACCGACCTACTCCCATTACGCCAACGCGGGAATATACATCTTCAAAAATGACATTCTCCGTAAGGTGTGCCCGGGAGAAAGTAAGGACGCTCCGGACCTAATCGCCGAGGCCATAAGTCAAGGCGCCCGCGTCACCTATTACGTTATTAAGGGAACCTGGATTGACGTCGGCTCCCCGACCGACTTCCGTCAGGCTTGCGAGCTGATGAAACACTACCGCAATTTGGAATTTAGAAGTTAGAGTGCAGAGTGTAGGTTTTTTTAGACCGGATAGGCCTATGGGCTCTGGTCGCCGAACCTTGCGGCGCGAGAGGCGTTTAATTAACAAAAGACACATCAACTATGGCTGACAGCAATTTTATCGACTATGTGAAGATATTGTGCCGCTCGGGAAAGGGCGGCGCGGGCTCGCGTCATTTCTATCGCGCGAAATACGTTCCCAAAGGCGGACCTGACGGTGGCGACGGAGGCCGGGGCGGGCATATCATTCTCAAGGGCAACCGCAACATGTGGACTCTCCTTCCCCTTAAATTCAAGCGCCACATCTTCGCCGGCAACGGTCAGAGCGGCTCCGGCGGCCGTTCCTTCGGAAAGGACGGCGAGGACCAGATAATCGAGGTCCCCTGCGGGACTGTGGTCTTCGACGCCGAGACGGGCGAATACCTCTGCGAGGTGACGGATGACGGTCAGGAAATCAAGCTCCTCCGCGGCGGCCGCGGAGGTCTCGGCAACTGGCATTTCAAGTCCTCGACAAACCGCACTCCGCGTTACGCCCAGCCCGGCGAGCCGGCCATCGAGAAGTCCATCATCCTCGAGCTGAAGATGCTCGCCGATGTGGGTCTCGTAGGTTTCCCCAATGCCGGCAAGAGCACCTTGCTCTCGGCTATCTCAGCGGCCGAGCCCAAGATTGCCGACTATCCTTTCACCACCATGGAGCCGCAGCTCGGCATCGTGAGCTATCGCGACAACCGTTCCTTTGTCATGGCCGACATCCCGGGCATCATCGAGGGCGCGAGCGAAGGAAAGGGGCTCGGGCTCAGATTCCTGCGCCACATCGAGCGCAATGCGGTGCTCCTGTTCATGGTGCCGGCCGACGCCGACGACATCGCCGGGCAATACAACATCCTGCTCCGCGAGCTCGAGCAGTTCAATCCCCAGCTCATGGACAAGGAGCGTGTGCTGGCCGTTTCAAAGTCCGACCTCCTCGACGAGGAGCTGAAGGAAGAGATAGCGAAAACCGTTCCTCAGGGTGTTCCGTCGGTGTTCATTTCTGCTGTCACAGGCGAAGGCATCCCCGAACTCAAGGACCTTCTCTGGAAGGCCATCACCGACGACAAGAACCGCATCGAACCGTCGGAAATCACCCACAGGCCCCTCGACGGCCATCACCGCGTGCGCGAGGAAGATGAATTCATCTTCACTCAGTCGCCCGAAGACACAGAAGCTGACGAAGAGGGCGAGGATCTCAGGAAAATCGATGCCTCGACCTGGGGCGACGACATGGACTGGGACGATGCCGATGTGGACGACGACTCCGTGGGATTCGACGGCAACGACATCGACGCCCCGGGATATGCTCCGGCCGATGACGACGACGCCTTCATTTTCGAACACGTGAACGACAAGTGACCGCACGCGAAAAATACAATGAGCTCAAGGCCTCCCTCGCTCCCGCCCTCGGGGCAGGGGAGGCAGAGGGCGCAGCGCGGATTCTTATGGAGGACCTCGCGGGCTTCGACCGCAGGAAGCTATTCACCGACGGCGACCGGACGCTCCTCGGGTTCACGGAAGGGAAGCTCGACGCGGCGGCGAAAAGCATTCTTGCCGGCGAGCCCGTTCAGTACGCCGTAGGACGCGCGCGTTTCTACGGACTGGATTTCAAGGTGTCTCCCGCTGTTCTTATCCCCCGGCCCGAGACGGAAGGCCTGGTGGACCTCGTTGTGGACCGCATGGGCGCCCGCTCCGACCTCCGCGGACTCGATGTCTGCACAGGGAGCGGATGCATTGCCGTTGCCCTTGCGCGGACGCTGCCCTTCTGCAGGATGGACGCGCTCGAGCTGAGCCCCGAAGCTCTCGAAGTGGCCGAAGAGAATGCAAAGACTCTCGCGCCGGGGACCGTTACCGTTTTCCGGGGCGATGCTCTCCACATCAAGGGCTTGCCCGCGGCGAGCTACGACTTCATCGTGAGCAATCCGCCCTATGTTCTCCCTTCCGAGGCAAGGGACATGGACGCGCGGGTGCTCGAAAAGGAGCCGGGCATGGCTCTTTTCGTGCCCGAGAACGACCCTCTGTTGTTCTACAGGGCCATCTCGGCCTATGCCATCGGAGCCCTGAAGGCCGGAGGAATGCTGTTTTTTGAAATCAACAGCACGCAGGGCGAGGCAATGCGGAGACTTCTTTCAGAGGAAGGCTTCGAGGCCGCTTCGATTGAGATTCTGCGCGACTATAAGGGAAATATCCGCTATGCCCTTGCCCGGAAACAATAGACCGCTGAGTCCCGAGAAGGCTCTTCTGCGTCTGGAGACGCGGTGCGCCAAGAGCGAGGTCTGCGAGCGCGAGGCCCTTGATAAGATGAGGGGGTGGGGGCTCTCCTCTCAGGAATCCGCGGATGTCCTCGAGTCTCTGAAACGAAGAAAGTTTATCGACAATGCCCGCTACGCCTCGGCTTTTGTCCGGGACAAATACCGCTTTCAGCGCTGGGGACGTCGTAAAATCGCATACGCCCTTGCTCTCAAGGGTATTTCCAAGCCGATTATCGCTTCGGCAATGGAAGAAATAGACCCGGAGGAATACACCCGTATTCTCGAAGGGCTGATACGAGCCCGTGCGAGGGTTCTGGGAGAGGAGGCCGCGACATACGAAGGCCGGACGAAGCTCTTCCGCATGGCGGCCTCGAGAGGATATGAGAGCGGGGCGATTTCAGCAGTGATTCGTGGGATTCCGGAAACGGGAGTTTCTGAATAATTGTTAATTCGCGTATTTCGCGTTTGTCCTATTGTGTTTCCACCGGAAATTATGCTTATTTTTGTGTCCAGATAGCAAATAATTTCTAATCCGAATGAAAAAAATCTCTACCCCCCTTCTGTTGCTTTGCGCAACGGCGCTTTCCTCCTTTGCCGAGGATGTCAGTCTCACCGTCTGCGAAGGCACAGGCTTCAACAGCGTGCCCGTCTACGGGCAGTGGATGGATCGTCCGAACCACTCTCAGGTCATCTATCCCGCAGACATGCTCAAGTCCCTCAAGGACAACAATCTTCTGTCGTTCACTTTCTACGTCAAGTCGATGTCGAAGGAATGGACCAACGAGGAAATCGTGGTTTCCCTCGCAGAGGTCGAACAGGCCACCTACGATGCGGAGAACAAGGAATATGTGTCCGCCACACTGACAAAGGTTTCCTCGGCCGCTGTAAGTCTCGCCGCCGACGCCACCGAGTGGACCGTATCCTTCACCACTCCTTACGCCTACAAGGGCGGCAACCTCCTTGTCGACATCTCCAACGCCAAGGCCGGAACGAGCCCCAATATCCAGTGGTTTGGCGTATGGCAGCCCGCCACGAGCTATACTGCCATCATCAAGGGCAATGACATACGTCTTGCCAACTTCCTTCCGAAACTCACAGTCAAGGCCACTTCCGAGGCTCTCGGCGCCCGTGCGAGCGTAAACGTCAAGGTACTCACCTTCCCCCTGACTTTCACCGACGACTCTTCCGAGCTTTCCGTGAAGGTGTCGAGCATCGGTTCGGCGGCTGTCTCGGGTACTGTCTCCGTGACGGGTTCCGACGCCTTCTCGACCACGATGACGGAAATCACGGGGCTCGAGCCTGAAACGGATGTCGAGATTCCCGTGACCTTTGCCCCGAAAGCCACTTCGGCAGGTGAGGATGCTGTGCTCCACATCAATCTCGGCGACGCAGGCAAGTTCGAGGTAGCCCTCCGCGGCGCCGGCCTCGAGGTTCCCACGGCATTCCGCCAGCTCTTCGACGGCGGCATGAACTACGCCGAGGAACTTCCCGCGGGATGGACGCCTTATGCCGTCGAGGTGCTCGCCGATAACGAGGCGGAAGTCAGCGATATGACTACGGACTATTCAGCCTTCCCTGCGGTTTACCGTTTCTCCGGATTCAAGTTCGGTAACGGCGAGGGCATCGCCTGGAACCACGTCAACTGGGCCCCGAGCTCCGAGCTTTACCACCAGTACTACTATCTTGTATCGCCGGTGCTCAGCGGAAATGTGATGGTGCGCGGCATGTTTACCGATAAGGCGGCTGCCGGGTCCTTCATTCAGGTCCTTCCCGCTACCCCGCTTGTCAGCGGCGGTTTCGAGCTTGGCGACGCCCTCGAGCTTGCATGGTCAGAGCCTCTCGGTGACACGTCCTGGAGCGTGGGCACAGTCCGTCTGCCCCACGAGATGAGGCTCGCGTTCTTCATGAAGTTCGGCGCTCTCGACCTTGTTGCCGCCGATGCCACCACGGGTGTCGGATGTGTCGACGTCCTTGCTCCCGCGGAGACATCGACAGAGGTATACAATCTTTCCGGTTGCCGCGTGAACGCCGCCGTCTGGAAATCCGGAGCCGTTCCCGCCGGCGTCTACATCGTCCGCGAGGGCGGCAAGACCTCGAAAATCCTCAAGAAGTAATGAACTACGCCGAGACACTCGATTTTCTCTTCGGCAAGCTGGCCATGTTCTCCCGGACGGGAGCCGATGCCTACAAGCCCGGTCTTCAGGCCACGCTCGCCCTCTCGGAAGTCTTCGGCAATCCGCACACCGCATTCCCCGCTATACATGTGGGGGGCACAAACGGCAAAGGGAGCACGGCCCACACTCTGGCGGCCGTGCTCCAGAGTGCCGGCTACAGGGTGGGGCTCTATACCTCGCCTCACCTTGTCGATTTCCGCGAGCGCATACGCGTGAACGGGCGCCCCGTCTCCGAGGAGAGTGTCGTGGATTTCGTTGACCGTTTTCTGGAGTCGCCTCTCTCGCAGAGGCTGACTCCTTCTTTTTTTGAGTTCACGACGATAATGGCTTTCGAGCACTTCGCCAGGGAGAAGGTGGACGTAGCCGTAGTGGAGGTAGGTCTCGGAGGCCGCCTCGACTCGACGAACATTCTCACGGACAAACTGCTCACAGTCGTCACGAACATTTCCCTCGACCATACGGCTCTTCTTGGCCATACCGAGCCTGAGATAGCCTTCGAGAAAGCCGGCATATTCGCCTCTGGAGTCCCCGCAGTGGTCGGCAATCCCGGCCCGGTGGAAGTCCGGGCTGTTTTCGACAGCGAAGCCCGGAAAAAAGGCGTCTCGTCGCTGACATATGCGTCGGAGAGCGGGGCGTTTTCGGTCGCCGAACCTTCCGGCGAGTGCATTGTCTATCGCGGGACAGCTTTCGGAGACCTCCGGGGCGAGCTTACGGGAGACTGTCAGACGGAGAATGCGGCGACGGTGCTGTGCGCTCTGAAGGCGCTTTCCCCGAGTCTGCCCGGGGTGGATGCCGAGGCTGTACGCCGGGGATTCGCCCACGTGTGCGGCCTGACGGGACTTGCAGGCCGATGGATGAGGCTCCCCGCTCCCGAGGGGGTAACGGCAGTGTGCGACACAGGCCATAACATCGGCGGCTGGCGCTGGCTCGGTCCGCGGCTGAAAAGGGTAGCGGACTCAGGACCGCTGTATATGGTAATCGGATTCGTGAACGACAAGGATGTGTCGGCGATTATGGGCGAGATGCCCCGCGGAGCGCATTATTATATTGTGGAGCCGTCCATTCCCCGCGCGCGCGCCGCAGAGTCGACGGCGGAGACGGCCCGCGGGGCCGGACTGCCAGTCGGTCGAGTATTCAAGGGCCCCGGGTCCGTTGTCGAGGCTTACAGGGCCGCTCTGGAGGCCGCTCCGGTAGGGGCGACCGTATTCGTGGGCGGAAGCACCTTCGTCGTCGCCGATTTGCTCGCCGGTCTGAATTGAACCATAGGATGTCCGGAAACGTTAGTATCTAAACGTTTCAATTCATCCTTATGGCTAAAGAACGATTGTCGCAGTACTGGACCACCGACCGCATCATGCGGCTGATTATCACGATTGCTTTCGTCGTGATGATGGTCTGTCTGATGAACTATCTGAGCAATGTGCTGCTGCCTTTTGTCGTGGCATGCTTCGTGGCCTATCTCATGGAGCCGCTCGTCCGATGGAACATGCGCTGGACCCGTGTCTCCGGGCGTGCTGTCGGCGCGGTTCTCTCGCTTCTCGAAGTCTCGGCCGTGATTGCCGGTGCTGTTTATCTTTTTGTCCCCTCTGTGGTCAAGGATATCGACATGCTCGGAGGCATTATCCATGACCTTGGTTCCGGCAAGCGCGAGATTCCGGAAGGCTACCGCTTTGTGCTGGACTTCGTGGAGAATTATTTCAATCCCGACACCCTGAAGGAAATGCTCTCGGGAGCGAGGCTCACCGCTCTCCTCTCGAAAGGCTCGTCCATTCTTGAAGAGTCGCTCGAGACGCTGATGCACCTCCTCGAATGGCTCCTGACCTTCATTTACATAATATTCCTGCTGATCGACTATCCGCAGATGGTGCGCGGTTTCAAGCTGATATTTCCGCAGAAGTACCGCGACCGCGGCTGGAGCGTCGTGCGCGAGGTGCAGGGAAGCATGAACAGCTACTTCCGCGGGCAGGGAGTGGTCGCGCTGTGCGCCACAGTGCTCTATTGCACCGGTTTTTCAATCGTCGGGCTGCCGCTTGCCATTCCGATGGGAATTCTCGTCGGAATCCTCTATATGATACCTTATTTCCAGTACGTCACGCTTATTCCCGTCGCCGTCGTGTGCGTCATCTATTCGTTGGGCGGTGCCGTAGGTTTCCTGCCGGAGATGGGTAAGTGTCTGCTGGTCTATGCGATAAGCCAGTCGGTATGCGACTATATCATCACTCCCCATGTCATGGGCCGCGAGATGGGGCTGAATCCCGCGATGATTCTCCTATCGCTCTCGGTGTGGGGCTCTCTGCTCGGAATAATCGGAATGATTATCGCCTTGCCTGTCACCGCCATGATCATGACCTATTATGAACGATATATTTCCAATCCCGCGCAAAAGGACGCGGACGGAGTCGCCGCGTCGTGTCCGGGCGCGGACACACCCCCAAGCTGACGGAAATGACTAAGAAACGGATTCTCAATACACTGCACGTTTTCGTGCTCTTGCTCTCGGTCTTTCTGCTCGTGAGCATCTCGCTCGATTCTTTCGGGGGACACGGCATCGAATATTACGACCAGCCGCGGTTCCTGAAGACTCAGCTTGTCATCTGTTGCGTGTTTCTGCTGGACTTCTTCGTCGAGCTGTTCATGGCCGACCGGAAATGGCATTACTTCCTGACGCACTTTTTCTTCCTTCTGGTGTCTATCCCCTATCTCTGGATTATCCACCGCATGGGACTCGTCTTCTTTTCCCCGAAGACGGCATATCTCCTGCAATATATCCCTCTGGTGCGCGGGGGCTATGCTCTTGCGATGGTCGTTGGATGGATTACCAGCAACCGGGCCGCCGGCCTCTTCGCCACCTACGTTATTCTCCTCATCGCGACGGTCTATTTTTCCTCGCTCGTCTTCTATATGCTCGAACAGGGTGCGAATCCGGAAGTGAAGGATTATACCGACGCATTGTGGTGGGCGTCGATGGATGTGACGACAGTCGGGTCAAACATAACCCCTGTAACACCGGAGGGGCGTATTCTGGCCGTGGTGCTCGCGGCCCTCGGGATGATGATGTTCCCCATATTCACGGTCTATATCACCAGCATCGTCTCAAAGAAACGTCAGGCATCGAACTAATGGCACGGTTTTTGTGTTATGAACATAAATAGTTAACATTCAAAATATACAGCTACGATGAAACTCAGAAAAATCATAATGGCGCTTGTAGTGCTCCTCGCGGGCACGGCTGCCGTAAGCGCGGCCGACAAGGTCTATCACGACGATTCGATGCTCCCCGCTCCCGCCAAGGCAATGATCAAGAAGAATTTCAAGGCCGGCGTGACGCTTGTCAAGGTCGATACGGACTTCGGACGTGTAAGCGAGTACGAAGCCATTCTCTCGGACGGTACGGAAGTGTCCTTTGACCGCAGCGGCAACTGGAAGGAAGTGGAGACTTCGGTCGACAAGAGCGTGCCTTCCTCTCTCGTTCCCAAGGCTATGGCGGAATATGTAAAGAAAAACCATAAGGACACCCGCATCGTGGGCCTTGAGAAAAAAGGAACCCGCGGCGGCTACGAAGCCACTCTCTCCAACGGCATCGAAGCCCGCTTCGACGCCCAGGGCAACTTCCTGCGCTACGACGACTGAGTCCTCGTTACCTCTTCGCCCTCCGGTCCTTAGTGTCCGGAGGGCGGTTTTGTGGCATCCTCGCAAAGAAGCCCCTTCCATTGTCTTTCAGTCATTTCCCTCCCGGTATCTTCTCCCTTAAAAAGTCCTAAACGGCAGGATTTGCCATATTCCCGTCGGAACCCTGGATTTTTGATGTAATTTTGCATCACTAACTTTTATCTCAAAAATCCGGTTCTATGAACACTCCCTTCCAAATTCTCGACTCCGCGGCATGGCTTGAACTCGCCGCCAAGGCTGCTGACCGCCCTAAAATCTACTCCGACTGCTGGCATGAAGGCGAATTTGCCTGCGTGCTTGGTGCAAATGCCGCCGACGCAGCCCGGAAGGCCCTCCATGTGGCCGAAACCGTCGCCGAAACCCGGAGCGTCCTGTTCTTCGACCTTCAGGGCTCGTGCCGCAACTTCGCCGCTGCCGCACGCGCACCCCGAAAGCTCCTTCGCGTAAACATCGGCCTCGCCGACCTCGACCCTAAGGACATTGATGGCTTCCTTAGTAAAATTGCTCAGACCATCAGTGCCTCAGGCGCCCGTGTCTGCGTCCTCGACTCCCTCTTTCACCTCTGCGAATGGCGCGGCAAATCCGGTGGCGCACGCTTCTTCATTCTCAAGCTCCGCGAAATGAGCCGGCGCCTCGGCATATCCCTCCTCCTCGGCGCAACAGCCCGCAAACGCATCAAAAAGAACACCAGTCCCACCGCCGAACACCTCCCCAAAGGCACCGCCCCCTTCATAGACGCAATAATAGCCGAAGAAAGCAATGAATCGGTAGAAAATAAGGATGCATATATGTTTGAAAATCGGGCACAGTCGCCCTGCGGCGCATCCGTCAGACCCGTGTTGGCAAAAATGCCCGGGAAGTCCGAGCCGTCCGGGAAGCGCCACAAACTCTCCCACCGCCTTTCCCACCCCGGCATCTGCCCCCGATATTAGACTCCTATAAAAATTTGGAAATGTTCCGGATAAATTACCTATCTTTGCAAATCTGAAAAGAGAGTGGAATGAAGCCGACTGAGATTCCTTTTTCGATGATGCGCGACATTTCGGATAGCGGTATGTTCGTGAAGCGTTTCGGGGCGCATGTGAATGTCCCGATGAAGGATTACGCGCACAGGGACGACTATTTTATCCTCGCGCTTATGACGGCAGGAAAAGCGTCAGTGAATGTGGATTTTGCTAAAAAAGAGCTTCGGGCCGGAGAAATTCTGATACTTTCGCCCTGGCAGGTACACAGTAAGCCGTCGGGCGACGGTGGAGGGTGGATGCTCGCTTTCTCGCCGGAGGGCCTTCGCGATGCGGAGGCAAGGACTCTCGAGGAATATTCGATTTCGCCGTGTTCTTTAGCTCTTCCGGAAAATGCAGTGAAGGATTTTGATGCCTTGTGCTCGATGCTTGAAAGGAATGGCGGTGATCGCAGACTGGCGACGGCTCTTGTGTCGGCGGTGGTGAGGCTCGTGCTTTTGTCGCTGGAATGCTCAGCCGGATGTGCCTCCGGGCGCTGTCGCGAGATAACGCTGAGACTCAAACGCTTGCTGGACCGGCACATGACGGAGGAAAAGAGGCCCTCGGAATACGCATCGATGCTTAACATATCCGAGGTGTATCTCAACGAGGCCGTCAAGGGCGCCACAGGGCTCAGCGCCGGCGACTATATCCGCCGTCGCGTGATGGTCCAGGCCATGCGTCAGATGAGTTATACCGCTTCGTCTTCCAAGGAAATAGCTTTCTCTTTGGGATACATGGACTATGCCTATTTCTCAAGGCTTTTCAAGAAAGTGACAGGGAAATCCCCCATGGAATATCGGAAAAACCTTAAATAGTGCAAGTCCTTCCTTGCGGTGTCAATTCTCGGCAAGGACGTTTCGGTTTAACTTTGCGGTGTGAAACTTAAATGATTGGAGTATGAACACTGCAACAAAACTCAAGATCTGCGACAGAAGTCCCGGACTGACACTAATCCTTATTTTAGTCTCCGGAATACAGCTGGAGGCAAGCTCCGGAAACCATGAATGGACTGTGTGGCTTCACATCGGCCTCGGCGTGGTTCTGATGGCTCTGTCCGTCTACCACATTTTCCTTCATTACCGTTTCTCCAATTGGTTCGTCCGCTTCCGGAAGAACCGCAATGGCCTCACACGGGTATTGTGGTGGGTGTTTCTGCTGACCGTGGTCAGCGGCCTGGCTGCGACGGCGGTATGGATTGCCGGAAACGCTCACTCGCATATTGGCGGACTCCATGGCAAAATCGGCTCCCTGATGGTGATTATAGCCATAATCCACGTCGTCCGCCACAAGAAAAACCGCCGGAAAAGAAGATAAAAAATGCGCCGTGTATGAAGCGGCGCATTTTCCCGTAGGGTAGGGGTATGTCACGCCTGGTCGGCGATGATTGCGCGGATGCGGTCGGCGAGGGCTTTGGCCTCGTCGGCGGTGTGTGCCTCGGCGTAGATGCGGATGATGGGCTCGGTGTTGCTCTTGCGGAGGTGCACCCAGGAGTCGGCGAAGTCGATTTTCACGCCGTCGATGTCCGTGATTTTCTCGGAGGCGAAGCGCTTTTTCATAGCGGCGAGAATAGCGTCGACGTCGAGCTCGGGCGAGAGCTGGATTTTGGTCTTATAGATTTCGTAGGCGGGATATTCCTTGCGGAGCTCGCTCACTTTCTTGCCTTTCTTGGCGAGGAGGGTGAGGAAGAGGGCCACGCCGACGAGCGCGTCGCGTCCGTAGTGGAGTTCGGGGTAGATGACACCGCCGTTTCCTTCGCCGCCGATGACGGCGCCGGTGCGTTTCATCTCGGTGGTGACGTTGACCTCGCCGACGGCTGCGGCTGAGTAGGAGCCTCCGTGGGCGGCCGTGACGTCGCGGAGAGCGCGGGAGGAACTGAGGTTGCTGACGGTGTTGCCGGGGGTGTGGCTCAGCACGTAGTCGGCCACGGCCACGAGAGTGTACTCTTCGCCGAACATCCGGCCGTCCTCCATCACGAGCGCGAGGCGGTCGACGTCAGGGTCTACCACGATGCCGAGGTCGGCTTTGGAGCCGGCCATGAGTCCGGAGATGCCGGTGAGGTTTTCGGGGATGGGCTCGGGGGTGTGGGCGAAGCGGCCGTTGGCCTCGCAGTTGAGCTCGATAATGTTGCGGACGCCGAGGGCGCGGAGGAGTTCGGGGATGACTATGCCGCCCACGGAGTTGACGGCGTCGACGGCCACGGTGAAGTCGGCCTTGGCGATGGCCTCGCGGTCGACGAGCGGAAGGGCGAGTACAGCGTCGATGTGCCGGCGGTTGTAGGTGGTGTTTACGCTGACTGTGCCGAGCTCATGGACGGGTGCGAAGGTGTACGCGCCTTCGGCGGCGATGCGGAGCACTTCCTTGCCTTCGGCGTCGTTGAGGAACTCGCCGCGCGAGTTGAGGAGCTTGAGGGCGTTCCACTGTATGGGATTGTGGGAGGCCGTGAGGATGAGGCCGCCGGCGGCGCGCTCGCCGGTGACGGCGAGTTCGGTTGTCGGGGTCGAGGCGAGGCCGATGTTGACGACGTCGCATCCCATGGCCTGAAGGGTGCCGATTACGATGGAGGCCACCATCGGGCCGGAGATACGGGCGTCGCGGCCCACGACTACGACGGGACGGATGCCGGCGGGAACTTCCCGGCGGATGAAAGTGGCGTAAGCGGCCGTGAACTTGACGATGTCTTCGGGGCTAAGGCCATCGCCTGCGGGGCCGCCGATGGTGCCGCGTATGCCGGAAATTGATTTAATAAGCGACATGGTGCGTTAATGGTTTTATGTTTGTGTTTTGGACTCAGATCTGAGGACGCTGGTATGTGAGGCGGTAGAGGTAGGGCTTTACCTCCGCAAGTTCCGTCTGGGGGCCGTAGGCGGCCTTGATGACGATGTTCACCTCGGAGTCAATCGGAAGCAGCAGGAGCGGGTACTGTATGCCCGTGCCCCACTGGGCTGAGGAGGCGAGCTGGAGATTCTGGAAGCGGAACCAGGCGCTGTTGAGGGTGGTGTTGTTGCCGACGCCTTCGGGGAGTTGCCCGTCGGCGTAATATGCGAGGGCCCAGCGGGTGTAGCGGAAGTAGATGAGCTCGTCGTTTTTGGCCATGTTGCCCTTGGTTCCGGCGGAGAGTACCTGCATGTACATCGTGCCGTCCTCGTCCAGGCGGTAGTAGGGAGCGTCGGGACCTGTCTCGAAGACGGTGTCGGCAGGGACTTCGTTTACTACCCGCTGGTCGGCAAGGAAGTTGTTGACGTAGTGCGCCTCGTCGGTGAGAAGCTCGGCGTAAGTCTTGTCGTCGCTGCAAGAGGCGGCTCCGGCCGCGAGCGCTGCCGCGAGGACCGCTGCGGGGAAGAGTTTGCGGATTTGCATTTATCTTGAGAAATGTTTCTTGTATTTGCTGGAGTTTTCTTTGAGCAGGGTGCGGAAGAGTTCGGCGCATTCGTCGAGGGTGCCGTAGAACTCGCCTCCGGCGGCGTTGAGATGGCCGCCGCCCCCGAAATGGTCGGAGCAGAGTTCATTGACGGGGAAAGTGCCGAGGCTGCGCATCGACACCTTGATGAGGTCTGTCTCCTCGCGGAGGAAGCAGGAATAGACTATGCCGGGAATCTCGAGCGGACGGTTGACGAGTCCCTCCGTGTCGCCTTTGGAATAGTGGAAGCGGTTGAGTTCCTCGCGGCTGAGGACTATCAGCGCGGCATGGTGCTCGGGAAACACTTCCATCTTCTTGAGAATGGCGTAGGCGTTCAGACGCATGCATGAGGCCGAGTTCGTGCGGAAGAGCTGGCGTGTGAGGGTCTCCTTGTCGGCGCCTTTCTTCACGAGCTCCGCCACGATGGTGAAGAGTTCGGGGTCGGCCACGTTGTAGGAAAGGTTGCCGGTGTCGGTGAGTATGCCCGCGAGTAGGCATTCAGCGGCTGTCCTGTCGATGAAATTGAACAGTTCGAGCCGGCAGAACACCCGGAAAAGGAGCACGCAGGTGGCCGCCTGCTCCGGATGTGAGATGACCACTGTGGCGAAGTCGCCGGGCGAGAGATGATGGTCGATCATCACCTTCGGGGCCTTGGCGGCGAGAAGGGTGTCGGCGAGTTTGCCCGTGCGCGTGGGCAGATTGAAGTCGAGGCATATGATGAGGTCGGCTTCGTCGAAGAGCTGGCGCGCGAAGTCGGGATAGCGGCAGGCGTCGACTATCTCCTTCGCTCCCGGGAGTTTTCTGAGCTGGCCGAGGAAACTGTCGGGCGTGACAACCTTTACGTCCTTGCCGAGGGCGGTGAGGACGTGCATCATGGCCAGCGACGAGCCAATGGCGTCGCCGTCCGGCCCCTGATGGCAGGTGACTACTATCTTGCCGGCATCCTCGAGGAGCTCGCGCAGCTTACGGATGCTTTTTTCGTCTATGACTTGCGAAATCATTCGTACTTTACTGATTATTCGGCAAAGATACGTTTTTCGCTTGAAAGCGCAAAATACGCGCCGTCCGTTTTAGAATTAATTATAATTATATAGGCGGACGGCGGGTATTGCGGCAGGGGGGTAGCCCCGAATGTCAGATTGTCTTGACCCACTCGGCGATGCGGGCGTCGGTGAGTTCGGGGTGGTTGACGTTGTCGAGCGCTAGACCCAGCATGTTGCCATCGGGCAGGAGCGAGGGGGAGGAGTGGAAGGAGTAGGGTGTGGCGGGGAATTCTCCCTTGAAGGTGGCTCCGGTGTCGGCGAGGCGCCGGCGGATTACCGACATGGCCGCGCAGAAGGTGTCGGTCATGGTCTCGTCGCCTTCGCCGAAGATGGCGATGCTCTTTCCGCGGAGGTCGAGGGCCTCGGCGCCGTCGAGGAAGTCGTACCAGTCGTCCTGTACCTCGCCGTTCCCCCATGTCGATGAGCCGAGCACGAGCCGGCCATAGTCGCCGAGTACAGCGGGCGCTGTACGGGCAACGTCGTGAATGTCAGACTCCCCGACGCCGAGGGCGCGGGCTATGCGGCGGGCTATGTCGGCGGTGGCGCCGGTGGTCGACCCATAGAAAATTCCGGTTTTCATATTGTTCAATGCAATGAAAAAAGTGTTATTCAGTTGTTGTTTCTAACTGAATAACACTCATGCCGGACTTTAAGTTCGGCTATTCCTTCGTCTCGGCTTCGTCGGCCTTCTCGGCGGCTTCGGCGGCCTGGTCTTCGGCGATTTCCTCGCGCTTGAAGTCCGTGACGCCGTTGGCGATCATGAGGTTGTACCAGGAGAAGAGTTTGCGGATGTCGGTTGTGTACACGCGGTCGCGGTCGAATTCGGGGAGGATTGAGCCGAAGTACTCGCGGAGAGCTTCGTCGGTGGCGAAGGCCTTGAGGTCGACGGGCTTGCCGTCCGTAGCGGCCTTTACCTTCTCGAGGACGTCGCCGAGGGGCATGTCCTCGCCTTCGGTGTAGATGGCGATGTCCGCCAGGGAGATTACCTTGTCGTGGGGATAGACGGGCATACGTTTGCCGGTCTGTAAGTTCTCGACAATCAGGGTGTTCTTGCCGCGGCTCACGAGGCGGTAGAGCCCGGGCTTGCCGGAGATGGACAGGATTCCTTGTATCATTCTTATGGTGTTTTATGGTTATTGAACGTTTTCAGTGTACAAAAATAACACTTATAATTTAATTTCGGCCTAAAAAATGTGTAACTTTGCACTATAATTTTTGGGAAAAGATGTTACGGTACTTAAAATATCTGGTTCAGCTCCTGCTTTCGCCCTCGACGGGATGGGAAGATGTGGCCTCGACCGCGGATTTCACGCCGGCCGAGATGTTCCGCCGGGGCTTCATGCCTCTTCTCGCCCTCACGGCCCTGACCGAATTCACCGGGCTCCTGTACAACAAGGGGCTCCCGATTGACGTTTATATCATACGCGCGGTCATCGACCTCGGCGCCTACTATGTCTCCTTCTTCATCGCCAGGGTGATTTTCGACGCCTCGATGCCCCGGCTCGCCCCGACTGCCGACGCCGGCTCGCTGCGCATGCGCTCGCACCTCCTCATGCTCCTCGCCCTCGGCGAGATGCTGCTCATCAACATCGTCTGCAACCTTCTTCAGGCCGAAATAACCATCCTGAAGTTTCTGCCCGTCTACGTCATTCTCATTCTGTACAAGGGTGCCGAATACATAGGTGTGAAGGCCGACTCGGTAATGGCTTTCACTCTCGTGTCCGCCGGAGCTACCGTGGCCGTCCCCCTTGTCGTTTCATATCTTCTGTCAGCAATCCTTCTATGAAAAGCAAAGACATCAACATAAAGAACCGCCGCGCCACATTCGACTACGCGATAAGCGACACATACACCGCCGGGCTCGTCCTGACCGGCACCGAAATCAAGGCCATCCGCGAGGGCCATGCCGGACTCACCGACACCTTCTGCGTCATCATAAACGGCGAGGTGTGGGTCAAGAACATGAACATCGCCGAGTATTTCTACGGCTCATACAACAACCACGAGAGCCGGCGCGACCGCAAGCTCCTCCTGAACCGCAAGGAAATACGCCAGCTCCAGAAAACACAGAAGGAGCCCGGCTACACCATCGTGCCCCTCCGCCTCTTCATCAACGACCGAGGGCTCGCGAAGCTCGTCATCGGCGTCGCTCGCGGTAAAAAGGAGTACGACAAGCGTCAGAGCATCAAGGAGCGCGACGACAAGCGCGACATCGCACGCATGTTCCGCAAGCACTGACTTCGGTGCTTTAGTTTTTTATAACACTGATATTTCGATTTTTTCGATTATCTTTGTGCCCAAATCACACTTTGCAAATGAAATTCAACTCTAAATTATTTCTCGGTGCCTTCGCTGCGGCAGCGCTCGCCGTGGGGGCCCGGAATAACAATATCGTCGAGGAAGTGGCTTGGGTAATCGGCGACGAGCCGCTCTACAAGTCGGAGATCGAACAGACATATCAGGACATGCTCGCCGACCGCATCGAGATTAAGGGTGACCCGTATTGCGTTGTGCCCGAGCAGATTGCGATAGAGCGTCTTTTCCTCCATCAGGCTGATATCGACACCATCGAGGTAGCCGAGTCGATGGTGATGGCCCAGGTCGACCAGCAGCTCAACTTCCTCGTCAACCAGCTCGGCTCCCGCGAGAAGGTCGAACAGTATTTCCGCAAGCCCTTCTCCCAGATTCGCGAATATTACGCCACCAACATCCGCAACCGCGGGCGCATATCTCAGGTCCGAAGCAATCTCACCAAGGACCTGAAGGTTACGCCCTCCGACGTCCGCCGGTACTTCGAGTCGCTCCCCGAGGATTCCGTGCCCTTCATCCCTCTTCAGGTTGAGACTCAGATTATCACCCTCAACCCCCTCATCCCGCGTCAGGAAATCGACGACATCAAGGCGCGTCTCCGTGACTTTGCCGACCGCGTGAACCGTGGCGAAAGTGAGTTCTCGACTCTGGCTATCCTCTATTCCGAGGCTCCCGAGGGTATGCGTGGCGGCGAAATCGGCTTCATGGGGCGAGGCCAGCTCGTGCCCGAGTATGCCGCCGTGGCTTTCAACCTCAACGACCCCAAGAAGGTATCGAAAATCGTCGAGACGGAGTATGGATTCCATATCATCCAGCTCATCGAAAAACGCGGCGACCGCATCAACACCCGCCATATCCTCCTGCGTCCGAAGGTATCCGACAAGGACCTCACGGCTGCGATAGCGCGTCTCGATTCCGTGCGCAACGATATCCTCGTCAATAAGAAAATAAGCTTCGACGATGCCGCCCGCTACGTGTCCCAGGACAAGGACACACGCTATTCAAAGGGGGTAATGGTCAATCAGGAGACCGGCACCACGCGCTTCGAGATGTCGCAGCTGCCTCAGGAAGTGGCCCGCGCGGTTGCAGACATGCAGCCCGGCGATATTTCCGAACCCTTCATCATGCGCTCCAAGACCGACCGCGAGATTGTTGCCATGGTCCGCCTTACCAACCGTATCGACGCCCATCGCGCAAACCTCGCCGACGATTTCCAGACAATCAAGAATATGTACGAGAACTCCCGGAAACAGGCCATCGTCGACGAATGGCTCGCCAAGAAGATTAAGGATACCTACGTCCGCATTGAGGACGGCTGGCGCGGCTGCGAGTTCGAGCATGAAGGCTGGATTAAGTCCAAGTAAGCGTCTTTCGGGGGTATGCGCCGCTGGTCCTTTGCTCTTGTCCTGACTTTGCTTCTCGCTCCCGTCATCCTCGCGGTGACGGCCCGGCCCCCGCGGCCCGAGATTCGCCCCCAGATTCCCACGGCCAACCGCAACACGGGGCGAATTTTCCTTGAGCGCGCCGACCAGTTGCGCAAGGCTACGGTCGATTCCTTTATGGTCCTCGTAGGGAACGTTGTTTTCACCAAGGGTCCCATGATAATGCGCTGCGACAGCGCCCATTATTTCCCCGACACGGAGTCGATGGACGCCTTCGGGAACGTGTCGATGGAGCAGGGCGACACCCTTTTTGTCTATGCCGACGAGCTCGCCTACAGCGGCCCGGGAGAAATAGCCACGCTTTACGCCAATCCCGGAAAGAAAGTCCGCCTCATCAACCGCGACGTCACCCTCGAGACCGACGTCTTCGTCTACGACCTCGCCATTGACCTCGGCTACTACGACGTCGGCGGAAAACTGTTCGATAAACAGAACACTCTGACCTCGCTCAGGGGAGAGTATATTCCCTCCACTAAAGAGGCCAATTTCTACGATAACGTACATCTCCTCTCGCAGGGCGAGTCCGACACGCTCAACATCTGGTCCGACTCATTGTATTATAATACCGCCACCCACATCGCCGAGCTCAATTCGCCGAGCAAGGTCGTCAACTACCGTGCCACGATATACACGACCAACGGAATATACGACACCGACCGCGACCGGACCTCCCTCTTTGACCGCTCCGTCATCCATACTCCCGAAGGCCGCACGCTCGTGGCCGATACTATTTATTATGACCGTCAGACAGGCATTGGCGAGGCTTTCGGCTCAATGGTCCTCTCCGATTCGGCCCGGCAGGCTTCCGTCTATGGCGACTATGGCTTCTACGACGAGAATATCGACAGCTCCTTCGTAACCGGACGCGCTATGCTCTCCGTTGTGCAGGGAGAGTCGGAGGACACCCTCTGGCTCCACGGCCGCTACATAACATCAACGCGTCTCTTCGATTCCGTCCCCATACCCGCCGACACACTCCTCGGCACCGAGGCCTATACCCGTATCGACACATCCCACGTAGCCCTCGTCTACCCGCGTGTGCGCTTCTTCCGTTCCGATATGCAGGGCGTCTGCGACTCCCTGCGCTTTACCGAGCGCGACTCCACTCTCCGGATGTACCGCCATCCTGTTGTCTGGAATGAGGACCGGCAGGTGTTCGGAAACGTTATCGAACTCCTCCTCAACGACTCCACCATCGAGCGCGCGACGCTCCCCGACCAGGGATTCACTGCCCAGCACATCGAAGGCGACCATTACAACCAGATGTCCGGAAACGAAATGATTGCCCATTTTGTGGACGGCGAGATGCGTAGGCTCAATATCAACGGAACCGTCGAGCTCGTCATGTACCCGGAGGAATCCGATTCAACCATCAACAAAATGGTGAACGCCCAGAGCAGCTACCTCGAGGCATATTTCAGGGGACGCACCACCGAGCGTGTTAAAATGTGGCCCGAGACCACAGGCGTGGCCACACCCTTGTTTATTGCCAAAAAATCCAATTACTATCTCCCCAAATTCAAGTGGTACGAAGCCGTCCGCCCCAGGTCCAGGGACGACATATTCATTATACCACCCGAAATGGACGAACTGATGGCCGCTCCCCCGATTCCCTCCCGTAAATAACCGCGGACCTCGTACAGGCCTCGTCGCCGTCCCCGGCGCAGTCGGCAGGCCCTTCGTCGGAGCTCGGCGCCTCCGCTCCCCTTGTTCCGCTCCCCATGCTCCGCTCCCTGCTCTTGCTTCTAATCCATTGAAAACCAGCAGGGACGCACCAGTGGCGCGTCCGTCCCGCCGGTGCAAATACCGGTGTAAATAAAGGCTTTGCGTCAGCAAAGTACCGTCCGAGTCGTCCGAGAGGCGA
>CABUIC010000023.1 GCA_902491515.1 uncultured Porphyromonadaceae bacterium | reverse complement strand
GGGGCCGACCCGTCATATCCCTGTGTTGCTACATTGACAGTTTTTACCGTCTGAGAACCCAAAAATCGCAGCCCGACCAACACCCATCTCCGTATACGCCATTCTTAGCCATTCTCCCTAAGTGCGTTTGAGGCCATTAACTGAATATCCCTAAAATAAACGCGTATGAAAAAGAAATTTAAAAACTACATTTTCCGGAGCATGCGGGAACTTGTGGCTGTGACGTTGGTGGCTGTGGCCGGGGCTTGCTCAGAGGATGTTCCGGAGCCGACGCCGGACGGTCCGGAAACACCTGAGGTGCCTGAGGTGCCTGAGGTGCCCGAGGAACCGGCACCGGTGCAGGGTGGAAGAAGCCGCAATATCGAGCTGACGGCTCAGCAACAGGGTTTTGTAGATGCGACAATCGACATGTCTTTCAAAATGTTTGAAGCGCTTAATCTACAGGAACGGGAGGTTGAAACTTTAGAGAGCGCCCTTGACAGACCCGTTGACAACATCGTTTTCTCACCTCTTGGTGCGTCATATGCCGCGATGGCGCTCGCTAACGGAGCGGCAGGCGACTCACAAAGCCAGATTCTGACGGCTCTCGGTTTCGAAGGGCACTCGATTGAGGAAATAAATGAGTATTATCGATTTCTCAGCGGGGAGCTTTCATCCCTTGATCCTAATTCCAAGTTCAAAATCGCCAATTCAATATGGTTTACCACCATGTATATAGACTGTGTCAAAGCCGCATATGTCAAGGCCATGCAGGACTATTATGCGGCGCCGACAACAGTACTCCCTAATTTCAGATTCGACGACGGAGGCTTGGTCATCAATGACTGGGGGCGTCAGGCCACGGAAGGATTCCTTGACCGTTTCTTTATCTTGGATGCATACAACATGGCCCTTACAAACATTCTCTACTTCAGAGGGGGCTGGGTATGGCCTTTTGACGAGAAAGAAACTAAAGATGCCGTTTTCCACAACGAGGACGGGACAGAATCTACCGTCAAGATGATGATGCTTGAGAAACGGACTCTGCGTAAGGTAAGCTCTGAAAACTATCTGGCTCTCCGCTTGCCTTACGGCAATGAGGCCTTCTGCATGACCTTGATTCTGCCCCGGGTTGAAATCGACAAGTGCATCGAAGCCCTTAGGGATGATGTCAAGCCTCTTACTTTATTGGCGAAAGACAATACTCCGCCCGATGACCACAGAGTGTTCCTGCCTCGCTTTGACATTACTTACCAGTCAATCCGTATCGCGGGCGTAATGTCTTACATGGGTGCTAAAGACGCCTTTGACCCCGATAAAGCAGATCTCTCAGGCATGTTCGACTTAGAGCGGGCCAAGATTGTCGACAAGGGGAATAATCCCCACGGGGCAAATCTCATTCAGACCTGCCGCATCGCCGTTGACGAGCGCCAGACCGAAGCGGCTTCGGGAGCATACGTCCTCGGCCACTCCGGCGTTGTGGACGAAGAGAATATCGTCTTCGACCGGCCTTTCCTCTTCCTTATCAGCGAGCGGAGCACCGGCATACCCCTCTTCATGGGGCGCGTGACCAAGCTCTGAGCATCCGCGACAACATCGGGTGGCGGCCGCTTCGGTTTCAGGAAAGCGGCCGCCACCTCCAGTTATCGGCGTCCAATCGGGCCTTCCGAGCCCTCCCGTGTGCTAAAAATATGAAATTCGGGGGGCTATGTCGGTTTTTTTCACTATCTTTGCAACCGTATTACCCGATTGTGCATAATTTTAGGAATGGACGTTAAAAAAGTATTATACGTATCTCAGGAAATCGAGCCCTACGTGGGCGCCGACCCCATGTCGGTGTTCAGCCGGACGATAGCCCAGGGACTTCAGGAGAAAGGCGCCGAGGTGCGCACATTCATGCCCCGCTACGGCGCCATCAACGAGCGCCGCAACCAGCTCCACGAGGTGATACGCCTCTCGGGCCTGAACATTCCTATCGACGATGTGGACTATCCCCTGATTATCAAGGTTGCCACACTTCAGCCCACGCGCCTTCAGGTGTACTTCATTGACAACGACGAATTTTTCTCGCGCCACAGCCCCGACGGCGTCCTCGAGACCGAGAGCGACTCGGAGGTGAACGACGAACGCGCCATCTTCTTCGTGCGCGGCGTGGCCGAAACCGTCAAGAAGCTCCGCTGGGAGCCCTCTATAGTCCACGCCATCGGCTGGTTCTCCGGTCTCGTGCCCGTATATATTAAGGAGATATACAACGAAGACCCCTCCTTCCTCAGCTCCAAGGTGGTCTACTCCCTGACCGCCGACCCCGAAATCGACGAAAAGTTCAACCCCGCCTTCGGCCGCAAGCTCAAGGAAGAAGGCCTGAGCGAGGAGAAAGTAAAGGCCCTCGAAGAGTACACCCACCGCGAGCTCCACAAGCTCGCCATCGACTTCGCCGACGCCATCGCCGTAAGCTCCCCGGAGGCCGACCCCGAGCTCATCGCCTATGCCAAGGCCTCCGGCAAGCCCGTGCTCGACTATCCCGGCGAATGTCCCGAGGCCACGGACGCCTATTACGAATTCTACAAGAGCCTCTGAGCCCCCTCGCCCCGAGCCCTCCACCCTCTCATCCCCTCGCCTGCCAAATGTCGAAATTCTTCACTATACTCCTTGCGGTACTTGCCCTCGTACTGGCCTGTGCCTGCGATGAAAACTCCCCGATCGGCGGCTCCCTCGCCGAAGACCAGCTGGCCATCCGCGTCGACTCGGGCTTCGTGCTCGAAGGACGCACCGAAGCCCTCTCCGCCGTGCGCTCCCGCACAATCGACCAACTCCTCGGCACCATCGACATCCCCGAATACGGCACCCTCTCGAGCTCGGTAGTGACCCAGTTCCTGAGCGCCACAGCCCTCGACACCGCCAACTTCACGGCCGACAACGTCGACTCCCTCGTGCTCGTCATGCAGTTCAACCCGGGAAGCTTCATGGGCGACTCCCTCGTGCCCATGGGCCTCAAGGCCTACGCCCTCACCCGCCCCCTCCCCTCGCCCATCTTCAGCGACTTCAACCCCGAGGGCTACTACGACGCCACGGCTCCCCTCGCCTCAGCCGTCTACAACACCTCGACGCTCGAAAGCGACTCCCTCGCCAAACTCGCCGTCCGCTCCATCCGCATGAAGCTCCCGCGCGAGCTCGGCCGCAGCCTCTTCCGCGCCTTCCAGGAAAATCCCGCCAACTACGCCGGCCCCGAGACCTTCGTCCGCAACGTATTCCCCGGCCTCTACATCGAAAACTCCTTCGGCAGCGGCCGCATGACCCTCGTGCAGAAAACCACCATGCGTATGTACATGCGCAAAATCTTCACCGACGACGAAGGCAAACCTGACACCCTCGACAGCCAACAGGACTACTTCATGGTAACCCCCGAAGTCCTCACCAACAACAACTTCGCCTACTCCATGTCCTCCGCTCTCCGCGAGCGCGCCGACCGCGGCGAAAAACTCCTCGTGGCCCCCTGCGGGTATCAGGTGGAAGTCAAGTTCCCCACGCGGGAAATCATCTCCCGCTACCGCCAAAACTCCAACGCCCTCACCGTCATCAACTCCCTCTCGCTCTCCATCCCCACCGACTCCATCGCCAACAGCCTCGGCGTCGGCGCGCCGCCCTACGCCCTGATGGTGCGCAAGGACAAAGCCGAAGAATTCTTCGCCAACAACTCCCTGACCGACAACGTCAACTCCTTCTACGCCACCTACAGCTCCGCCACCGGCAGCTACAACTTCGGCTCGATGCGCTCCTACATCACCTCCATGCTCGCCAAAGACGAAATCAAGGACGAAGACTGCGAATTCCTCATCATCCCCGTCACCGTCAACTTCGAGCAGTCCGCCTCGTCGGGCTACGGAGGCACCACCATGATAGAATCGAGCATCGTCCCCTACGTCATGTCGCCGGCGATGGTAGTGTTAAAACTCGACGAAGCGAAAATAAAATTCACCTACAGCTTGCAAACTCAAAAATAAAATCGTAACTTTGCACCGCAAAACAGGCCGCAATAGCTCAGTTGGTAGAGCATTTCATTCGTAACGAAAAGGTCGTGGGTTCGAGTCCCACTCGCGGCTCTTGAGTCAATAGAGTGGCAATCAGACAGTCAACGCTTCTGATTGTCACTTTTCCTTTGTTCATAGTGTATAGGGCGTAGTTCTTGTACACGCTGGTCTGGGTGTTTTTTCTTGGGGGGGAGGGGAAAAATTCGTATCTTTGCAGGGTGCGCGGGGTGAACCTTTCGGGGGCGCCGCGCGTTAGTATCTCAGAAAGGAAAATTCATCACACGCTTCAACTAAAATATTTATGACGACACGGATGTGGCCAAGAGCGGCCGGGCATGCTGTGCGCAGCCTCGGAATCATTCTCCTCCTGTCAATGTTTACCCTGTCGGCTTCGGGCTCTTCCGATGGCCGGCGGGGCGAGCATCAGTCTGTGGGGCTGGTGCTGAGCGGCGGGGGCGCCAAGGGTATAGCCCACGCGGGCGTTATCCAGGCTCTGGAGGACAACGACATACCTATTGACTATGTGACGGGCACTTCGATGGGTGCCATCATGGGTGCGTTCTACGCCACGGGGCACACGCCGGAGGAGATGATGCAGGTTCTGGAATCGAAAGAGTTCGCCTACTGGAGCACGGGTAAGATTGACCCGGCTCTGACGTATTTCTTCTCGTCGGAGGCGGCTTCGCCCGCGCTGGCTACGATGCCGATAAAGCTTGGGAAGAGCGGCGGGAAGGGGGGCCAGGAGCCGCCGGCGTCGCTCATCAACCCTATTCCGATGAGTCTGGCCTTCGTGGAACTTTTCGAGGCTTATTCGGCGCAGTGCGGGCGCGACTTCAACAGGCTGATGGTGCCTTTCCGCTGCGTGGCCTCCAACCTTGGTCAGAACCGCAAGGAGGTTCTGTCGCGCGGGAGTCTTGCGGACGCGGTGCGTTCGTCGATGAGTTTCCCTCTTGTGTTCCAGCCCATTGTTGTGGACGGGCATCTTCTCTACGACGGTGGTATTTACGACAATTTTCCGGTGGACGTGATGCAGCGCGATTTCGCGCCGTCGGTAATCATAGGCGTGGATGTGTCGTCGCCGGACGACAGCATTCCTTCGTCGGTAATCCAGCAGGTGAATTATCTTGTCACCCGTCCGCAGTCGACGGAGGTTCCCGCCGACACTGGCATCAAGATCCGCGTCGACGTGTCGGACTTCGGGCTTCTGGACTTCCAGAAGGGCCGGGAGATTTACAAGCGGGGCTACGACAAGGCGATGGAGATGATGGACTCCATAAAGAGGCGCATACACACGCGCATGCCCGCGCGCGCCCGCGAGCTTAGGCGTCAGCGTTTCCGCGCCCGGACTCCGGAGGTGGCCTACAGCAGTGTGAAGGTTTACGGAGGCACCCCGGACCAGAACGAATACATCAATTCACTCTTCCATCCGGCGGCGGGGACGGACACGCTCGGAGCGGACCGTGTGCGGCGCGCCTACTACAGCGCCGTGAGCACGGGGCAGATTCAGGACTTCCGGGTGAAGTCTCTCTACAACGACACGACGGGGCTCTTCAATCTGGACCTGAAGGCCACGGTGAAGGCTCCGCTGAAGGGCTCGCTCGGGGGCTATCTGACGTCTTCGGCGAACAGCTATCTCTATCTGGCTCTGGGCTACAGCACGCTGAGCTACCACAGTCTGAGCACGAGTCTGTCGGGGTGGATAGGCCAGAGCTACATGGCGGGGATGTTCCGCGCGCGCTACAATATCAACGGGCGCGTTCCGTCGGCCTTCGGGGTTGACGCTGTGGTGATGCGCCGGCGCTATCCGGTGAACGACAAGCTGTTTTTCCTCAACGAGCCCTCGTTCTCCATCAACCATGAGTATTTCGGCAAGCTCTACTGGGGCTCGTCGGCGGGGCGTATGGGCACGATAGAGGTAGGAGTCGGCGGAGGCCGGATGTACAACAGTTTCTACCAGAGCACTGACGCCGAGAGTTTCGCCGCGGGGCGCGACCACGTGCTTCTGGACCTCGGGAAGGCCAATGTGTCGTATGACGCCTATACGCTGAACGACCTCAATTTCCCGACATCGGGCTATCAGTGCCATCTGGGCGTGTCGGGCTTCCTGGGGCGCTCGAAGTACACCAATTCGCTGCGTCCGGAAGCGGCCTTCTCGGAGAACAGCGACCATCAGGCCTGGGGTCAGTTCTACGGTAAGTACCGTCTGTTCCTTGACCTCGGGAAGCACTGGTCGCTGGGGTTCCGGGGCGAGGCGCTTGTGAGCAGCCGCAAGTTGCTGGAGAACTACTATGCGGCGCTGAGCACGGCTCCGGCCTATACGCCCACGCCGTCGAGCGACAACGCGTTCAACACGGCACTTCGCGCCAACAGCTACGTGGCCGTCGGCCTCACGCCTATATACAAGCTCAACGACAGTTTCTCCCTGCGGGTGACGGGGCATGTTTTCGCTCCGATGCGCCGCATCCTCGACAGCAACGACGGACTGCACACGGCGCGCTACGGGCGCTGGTTCGGGCATTTCACTCCGTTCGTGGAGTTCGACGCGATGTACAAGCTGCCTTTCGCCACGGTCGGAGGCTACGTGAACTATACGGCCACGGAAGGCTCGAAAGTGAACGTCGGCATCTCCTTCGGGGTCTACCTCCCGGCACCGAAGTTTCTGGAATAGAATGTAGGGAGGTGGGCAAAATCCAAATTCGACCATTCGGGACGGACGCGCCATGGCGCGTCCCTACTGGTTGTCAACAAATTATAAAGAAACAAAACCCAAACATTTTCTCCCCCATCGAGTTTTGACACATGCCCAGCCTCATAGTAATTTTTAATAAAACTTAGTCGGCATTTTTTTATCGGGGTTGAAACAATCGTTTTCCCATCGGTCCACATTATTGTCTATGTAATTCATTACCATAACATACTCCCAATGTTGGGTTATGATATTATCATAAAATCGCGATTGCCATGCGAATGCGGGATTGACACGTCGACACTCGCGCGTGACGGACGATTTGAACTGCCCGATGATTTTTGCCAAGCGGCTATTGTGATGACAATCACTATACATATTATCAATATGTTTCCGGACGCCTATGCAACAATGATTATCTATCGAATCATTGTCTATTGATTTTTCCACCCAGATTAGCAAATGTATATGGTTAGGCATTATGACATAATTCCATACTTCCGTTTGCAAAAAATGTTTTGGAATTGCTTTTAAAATACCCTCGGCAATATGGCCACATTCAGTAAAAACCAGTTCGTTATCGCGGATTTCCCCGAATAAGTGTTTTTTATCGGCGCAACAAATGGTTATGAAGTACACTCCGCCATTATAATCATGCCATCTTGCGCGGAATTGATGTCGGTCGCCCATATCATTAATTTTGAGGCAAAAATAATGATATTTCAACAATTATCCAAATTACACATATAATATTTATAATCAGCCATATGTAGGGACGTGCCATGGCACGTCCGATTAGGCGAAGGCATCACGTTCCGCAGGGCTCCGGAACGTTTATTTGCGGGGCCCGGGTGTATCAAAATCCAAATTCGACCATTCGGGGCGGACGCGCCATGGCGCGTCCCTACAAAAGCTTTATAATTAGATAGATGAAGCAATATTATAATTCCGGGACATTGGCAAAAAAGCGGCGGCCGGGTCCTTTTGGAAACCCGGCCGCCGTGGTATGGGGGGATGTTTATTTTATGCTTTTACGCGCTCAACGTATGAGCCGTCGCGGGTGTCAATCTTGACTTTGTCGCCGGTGTTGCAGAAGAGGGGCACGCGGACTTCAGCTCCGGTCTCGACGGTTGCGGGCTTGAGGGTGTTGGTTGCGGTGTCGCCCTTGATGCCGGGCTCGGTGTAGGTGATTTCGAGAACAACGGAAGTGGGCATCTCGCAGGTGAGGACTGTTTCGGTAGCGGCCTCTACGTTAGCTTCGCAGATGTCGCCTTCCTTGAGGAACTGGACGCCTTCGATGCTCTCGCCGGGGAGGACGATTTCTTCCCAGGTCTCGGTGTGGAGGAAGTGGTAGCCCATGTCGTCCTTGTAGGAGAACTGGTAGGGACGACGCTCGATGCGTACTTCCTGCACCTTAACGCCGGAGTTCCAGGTCTTGTCGAGGATTCGGCCCGTGCGTACGTTCTTGAGCTTGGTGCGTACGAAAGCGGGGCCTTTGCCGGGTTTCACATGGAGAAATTCAACGATGAAGTAGTACTGTCCCTCGATGTCGAGGCACATGCCGTTCTTGAAATCAGCAGTAGTTGCCATAAATGGTATATAACTATGTTTTTTAGAATATGATTTTCAACAGAAACAGGGGAAATTCCCGTTCAGGCTACAAAGTTACGAAAAATTCTTTTGCCAAAAGCCCTGAACCTGCAATTTTTTATGTACTTTTGTAGAAAATTCAAACGAGCAAGCCCGAGAAGCGATGAACGAGGAAGCCTTAAGTCGGATGTATCTGAAGGATACGGCCTTTCAGCACCTTATGCAGCGGCGCATATTCAATGTGCTACTGATAGCGTCGCCTTACGACGCGTTCATGATGGAGGAGGACGGCCGCGTAGAGGAGCAGCTATACAATGAATACGTATCGCTGAACCTGAGTTCGCCGCCTCGAGTCACCCGCGTGTCGAATTTTACGGAAGCGCTGGGAGCCATGAAGCAGAAGAGCTTCGACCTTGTGCTTGTGATGCCCGCCGGGGACATCTCGCTGGCCACGGAAGGCTGCCGGGAGGTCAAGGACTCTTATCCGGAGGTGCCGACAGTGCTTCTTACACCCTTTTCAAAGGAGGTGACGCGCCGCATCGAGCACGAGGACCTCTCGGGCGTTGACTACGTGTTTTCGTGGCTGGGGAACATGGATCTTCTCCTGGCCATTATCAAGCTTCTTGAAGACAGGCTGAACCAGCAGGACATCACCCAGGTGGGCGTACAGATGATCATGCTCGTGGAGGACTCCGTGCGCTTCTATTCGTCGATTCTGCCGCACGTCTACAAATTTCTCCTGAAGCAGAGCCGGAACTTCTCGACCGAGGCGCTGAACCAGCACGAGCAGATGCTGAGGATGCGCGGGCGCCCCAAGGTAATGCTCGCGCGCACCTATGAGGAGGCCGTGGACCTGTACCAGCGCTACGGCAAGAATATGCTCGGAGTAATCAGCGACGTCTCGTTCATGCGCAACGGGCAGAAGGACTCAACGGCGGGGCTTCGCCTCGCGCGGGCCCTCCGTGAAGCCGACCCGTCGCTGCCTATCATCATCGAGTCGAGCGAGAACGTGAACCGGGGACCGGCGACGGAGCTCGGCGCGGTGTTCGTGGACAAGAACTCGAAAAAGCTCTCCGTGGACCTCGAGGATGCCATCATGGGCAACTTCGGCTTCGGCGACTTCGTGATCCGCAACCCTCGCACGGGCGAGGAAATCATGCGCATCACCAACCTGAAGGACATGCAGAAGCGAGTGTGGGACATTCCGGCCGAGTCGCTTCTCTGGCACGCCTCGACCAACGACATCTCGCGCTGGTTCTACTCCCGCGCGCTTTTCCCCATCGCTGATGTAATCCGGCGCCACCGTTTCGCCTCTCTCGAGGAGGTCCCGGCCGCGCGGCAGCTCTTCTTCGACCTTATCGTCAAGTACAGGAAAATGAAGAACAGGGGCGTTGTGGCCGTCTTCGACAAGGACCGCTTCGACCACTACTCCAATTTCGCGCGCATAGGTCAGGGCAGCCTCGGCGGCAAGGGCCGCGGCCTTGCCTTCGTGGACTCCATCATCAAGAAGAACCCCATCTGCGACAATTTCCAGGGGCTCACCATCTCCATCCCGAGGACCGTCGTACTCTGCACGGACCTTTTCGACGAGTTCATGGCAACGAACAGACTCTACCCGCTGGCGCTGAACCCGGACACCCCCGACGACGAAATACTTGCGGCCTTCCTCCGCGGGCGGCTCTCGGACAAGCTCCGGGAGGACCTTCTCGCGCTCTTCGAGGTACTGGACCGTCCGATGGCCGTGCGCTCGTCGAGCCTGCTGGAAGACTCTCACTACCAGCCCTTCGCGGGCATCTACAGCACCTATATGGTGCCCTATACGCCAGACAAGGAGCTGCGTCTCCGGCTGCTCGTACAGGCCATCAAGGGAGTCTACGCCTCGGTGTTCTACCGCGACAGCAAAGCCTACATGTCGGCCACGAGCAATGTCATCGACCAGGAGAAGATGGCCGTAATCATACAGGAAGTGGTCGGCGACGACCACGGCGACTGGTATTTCCCCTCGTTCTCGGGCGTGGGGCGCTCGCTCAACTACTACCCTCTCGGCGACGAGGCGCCTGAGGACGGCGTGGCGGAAGTGGCCGTAGGACTCGGCAAATACATCGTCGACGGCGGCAGAGGCCTGCGCTTCTCGCCTCTTCATCCCGAGCACGTCCTCCAGACCTCGACCCTCGAGAACGCCCTGCGCGACACGCAGACTAACCTCCTCGCGCTCAAGCGCGACACGGCGGCGGAGGGCAACACACCCTCGACCGACGACGGCTACAACCTCGCGCGCCTGAGCGTACAGCAGTTCGCGGGCACCGGGGCTCTGAAATGGACCGTCAGCACCTACAACGCGCAGGACGGATACATCAACGACTGCGACCTCGGACGCGGACGGCGCGTGGTGACCTTCGCCAACATCCTGCGCGACAAGGCTCTTCCGCTGGCTCCCGCCATCAACTTCATGCTCACGCAGGGGCAGGCCGCCATGCAGAGACCCATAGAAATAGAATTCGCCGGCAACATCCTGCCGAAGGAGACGCCCGAGGGCATCAAGGGACATCTCTACTGGCTTCAGATCCGCCCCATCATCGACAAGAAACAGCTCGTAGCGGACAACGTCTTCGACCACACGGACGAGGAGCTGATCGTGCGGAGCTCGACGGCTCTCGGCCACGGGATGGTGGAGAACGTCACGACTGTCGTGTACGTGCGCCCCGAGAACTTCAACCCCCTGCGGAACCGGGAGATTCCCCCGCTGCTCGACCGCCTGAACCGGGAGTTCACAGCTCGCGGCGAGGGCTACGTGCTCATAGGGATGGGCCGCTGGGGTTCTTCGGACCCGTCGCTGGGCATTCCCGTCAAATGGCCGGAAATCTCCGGCGCGCGCGTCATCGTGGAGACCTCGCTGCCCGGCTACCGCATAGAGCCGAGCCAGGGAACACACTTCTTCCAGAACCTCACGAGCTTCGGCGTAGGCTACTTCACCGTCGATCCTGCGGCCGGCCTCGGACACATCGACCTGGACTTCCTGAACGCCCAGCCGGCGGAATACGAGGACGAGTTCCTGCGCATCGTGCGCTTCCCCGCCCCTCTGCGCATAGCCATCAACGGGCGCCAAGGGCGGGGGCAGATACTGAAGCCCGAGCCTTCCGACTCCTGATAATCCATACCACCTTCAACTGCACAGAACACATGAGCTTCTTCAAAAACCTCAAGAAAGCCTTCGGTTTCGGACCGTCCGAGCCGAGCGAGGACGACTCGCTTCTCAGCGACGAGGGCAACGCCTCCGAGACCGGAGCGACGGCGCCTCAGACCGCGGCCACACCGGCGCCCGAAGCCGCGCCCGAGCCCCCGCAACTCGACCCCGGGGCGGTAAAGGCCATATTCACGTCTGTAATCGGCGTGTTCAACGACACTCTGCCGGCCTTCCTGAAGGACAGCGTGGACCCCAAGGCTCAGGAAGAATATATCTACAACGCGCTCGACCGCGCCACGAAGGACTACCTGACGCGCCTGATTGACGACGCGCGGGTGTTCGCGGAAAAAGAGTTCCGCCACAGCAACAACGAGACCCTTGCGGAGCTCGCGCGCCTGCGCCAGGAGAAAACGAGCCTCGAGCAGCAGCGCAGTTCCATCAAGGAGCAGCAGCTGAGCTCCGACCGGCGCCGCCGCGCGCTTGTCGACCGCGTTACGGACCTCGAGGGACAGATAGCCACGCTCGAGGCCGAGCGCGAGCAGTTCGAGCTTGAGAACAAGAGCCTCCTCAACAAGATAAAGCTCTCCGAAATCCAGCCGGGAGTGGTCGAGGAGCTTCAGGCCGAGGTGGAGCGCCTGCGCGCCCAGGTCAAGGCCGGAGGCGCCGCTCCCTCCGGCGAGGACTTCACGCTTAAACTCAAGGAAAAGGAGGCGCAGATCGAAGAGCTGACACAGGCGCTCGCGGCCCGCGACGAGGCCCACCGGACAGCCAACGAGATGTTCAACTCCATGCAGCACGAGCTGGTGGAGGAACGCCGCAAAGGCTCCGAGGCCATCGAGGAACTGCGGCTGCGTAACAGCGAGCTCGAGGCGGCCACGGCCGAAAAGGACGCTCAGATAGAAGAGGCCTCGCGACTACTGAAGGGCATGGAACAGATTACCGCGCAGATGCAGCAGGTCGAGTCGGCCATAAACAAGCGCGACGAGAAAATCAAGGGCCTCCAGGCCAAGAACCGCGAACTGCGTCAGAAACTCGAGAAGGCCGAGAAACGGCTCCAGTCGGGGCGTCTGATGCCCTCTCTGCCCTTCGGCGACGACGAGGAAACGGCCACCAGCGCCGACCCCGAAGCGAGCTACGGCTCCGACATGATAGCCACAAGCCCCATCCGCCCGGAGGACATCGGCGACGATGATTTCCACAGCGTGGACTGGCTCACAAGCACCCCCCCCAAAGGCACGGTCATCCCCTCGGGCCTGACGGACGAGGAATTCGGCTACCAGGAGCCTCCCCGGAAGCCAAAGCCCAAGGACCACGACTCGCAGCTCTCTCTTTTCTGAACCCCGCGCGGAAATTATTCCCCTTTCCGCGACCCAATCACACATTTCGATTGTTATCACAACTGTAATGAAAATCCGAACCATCGCTATTTCCGCGCTCCTGGCGCTCCCGGCCCTCCTCCCCTCCCCCGCAGAAGCAGGCCGGCCGGACGCCAATGTCCGGGAACTTGAAAAATACATCGCGCCCGCCTCGCGCCCTGACGCTCCCGCGGCATTCTCCTACATGCCCGACGGCGAGACTTACGCCCTACTCTCCGACGACTGCCGCAAAATCACGGTACACAACATAGCCGACGGCAAGGAGGTGTCGGTGCTCTTCGACGTGGCGAACACCCGCGAGGCGCAGATTACCGCCGCCGAAAGCTTCACTCTCAGCCCCGACGGGGGCAAAATCCTCATAGCCACGGACACGAAGCCCATCTACAGGCGGTCGACAACGGCGAAATACTATGTCTACGAGGTGCGCTCACGTCTGCTCAAGCCCCTCTCGAAGGAATGCGGGCGCCAGCGGTCGCCGATATTCTCGCCGAACTCGCGCATGGTGGCCTTCACGGACCCCGCCACGAACAATATCCGCGTGGCCAAGCTCGACTACGGCACGGACATCGCCGTGACCGACGACGGAGCGCCCGGAAAAGTCATCAACGGCGTGCCCGACTGGACCTACGAGGAAGAGTTCTCGACAAGCTGCTCGATGGCCTGGGCTCCGGACAATCTCACCCTCTGCTATCTCCGCTACGACGAGACGGACGTCCCGGCCTACCGGCTCACGCTCTACGCCGGGGCCTGCGACCGGCAGGATGAGTACGCGCTCTATCCCGGCGAGTTCACATACAAATACCCCGTGGCCGGAAAGCCCAACTCGAAGGTCAGTCTGCGCTCATATGACATAGAGACGCGCAAAATCAAGGAAATGGCACTTCCCGCGGCTTCCGTGGAGTACATACCGCGCCTAAGCTACGGGCCGGACGAGGCCACGCTCATGGTCACGACCCTCAACCGCGACCAGAACCGCCTCGAAATCTTCAGGGCCAACCCCAAGTCGACGGTTGTGAAGAGCGTCTATGTCGACGAATCGAAGGCGTGGATTCCCGAGGCGGCCTACGCCGACATCGTCTACGACGCGCAGGGCTTCACCGTAGGCTCGCTCCGCTCCGGATTTTTCGCCTACTACACCTACAGCTATCAGGGCACGCCTCTGGCCGAGACGGGCATGGCGTCCTGCGACGCCACCGCCTACTACGGCAAGGACGCCTCGGGGACGCGCTACTTCCAGGCAGCTGCGCCCACGCCCATGGACCGCACGGTCTACTCCATCGACGCCAAAGGGCGCGTGAAGACGCTCGGCGCGGCCAAGTCCGGGACGTCCTCGCTCAGCTTCTCCCCGACTATGGCCTACGCCGTCCTGACCCACAGCGACGCACAGACACCTCCCGTGGCCACGCTCTGCAAGACCTCCGGCGCCGACCTCAAGACACTCCGCACCCTCGAGGACAACTCGGCCTACCGCGGGCGCATCGGCGAGCTCGGCGTGGTCAAGGAATTCTTCACCATACCGGCCTCGGGAGGGTCGCCGGAGCTCAACGCCTACATCGTCAAGCCGGCAGACTTCTCAGCCGGGCGAAAATACCCGGTAATCATGTCGCAGTACTCCGGTCCGGGCTCGCAGAGCGTGCTCGACAAGTGGACGCTCGACTGGGAGCAGTACTTCGCCCGCAAGGGCTTCGTGGTGGTGTGCGTCGACGGACGCGGCACGGGAGGCCGCGGCGCGGAGTTCATGCAATGTGTCTACCGTCAGCTCGGACGCCTCGAGACCGCCGACCAGACCTCCGCGGCACGCTACGTTGCCTCGCAGCCCTGGGCCGACCCATCGCGGATAGGCATCTACGGCTGGAGCTACGGAGGCTACGAGGCACTGATGTGCGCCACGCAGGGCGAGCGCACGCCTTTCGCCGCCGCCGTGGCCGTGGCACCCGTCACGGACTGGCGCTTCTACGACACTGTCTACGCCGAGCGATTCATGCTCACGCCCGGCCAGAACGAGAGCGGCTACAACGAGAGCGCGCCTCTCGGCCGCGCCGGAGAGCTGGGCTGCCCGCTTCTGATGATGTACGGCACTTCGGACGACAATGTCCACCCGGCCAACACCCTCGAATTCGCCGCGCGGCTCCAGAATGAGGGCCTGATGTGCGATATGTTCGTTTTCCCGGGGATGAACCACTCCATCAACGGCTGCCGGACGCGTGCCCTGGTGTGGGCCCGGATGTTCAACTTCTTCAGCGACAAGCTCTGCGATGGACAAGCGAAGTAAACCATTCCTGAACGAGGGCCTGTCCGGCGAGGGCATCCTGAAGATGCTTCTCGTCAACTGGGCGCTGGGCTTCGGGAGCGTGGCGCTGCTCTTGCTTCTGTCGCTGTTCATTCCCTACCTGTGGCTGCCTTTCATCGCCGCGGGAGAGGCGCTGTACCTTATGCGCCGACGAATTCCGCAGTGCTCCCTGACCGAGGACGGAAGCCTCACCACGGGCTTCCTGCGTGTGAGCGTGTGGGCGCTCTGGATCTCCGCCGCTGTGATGCTCGCCATCGAAATCCTCTGCACGCCCTTCCTTGTGGGGAGGGTCCTGTCCCTCCCGATGTACAACGACGAGCTGCCTTTCGTCACATGTCTTGTCGTATTCCCGGCGCTCGCGCTCTCGGCCATCTGGTGGCTGGCATTCTGCCGCCCGCGGCGCCGTCGTCCCGGCGAGATTCATTTCCTCACCGGAATGCGGGCCATGATTCCGCGCGAGGCGGCCTATCAGGTGCGGATAATCCTGCTTCTTTCGGTGCTCCTCGGCGGAGTCGAGGCGTGGTATTATCTGGCCCGCTACATCAACTCGAACCTGAACGCCCCCGACCGCTTCTTTTTCGTGATTATGCCCATCGGCTTCTATCTGCTGTCGCTCTTTTTCATGGCGGGACGGTGCACGTCGCTCGGAGCTATCGTGGAAGCCATGGGGACACTTCCGTCAGGCTCGTTCTCCACGCTTGTCCGCTATATCATCTTCTCTGACAACGAGCTTCTTGTGCGGCCAAACCATTTCGGCCTGTACGACACTCCGGCCGAAGTGACCCGGACAGGGCCTGAGGAGGTGACCGAGGAGACCGTGCGCAAGGCCTTCTCGCGGCTCGCGGAAACCGACAGATTCAGTCTCCGCTACCTCTTCACGAGCGAATCCATCGCCACAAACCTGAGAGTCCTGCACTACGCGGCCATACTGGACGCCAATCTGGCAAGGAGCGAAATCGCCCCCGAGGACGGCGACGGCGCGGGCGACCGCTGGGTAGGACTCTACGACATCCGGCGCATGGCCTCCGAAGGGATGCTCTCGCCGGTGCTGGCCTCCGAGCTTGCGAGGATTTATGCCATCACCATGGCCTGGAAGACCTACAACCGCTCCGGCCAGCGGCTCTACCCCATCCGCAACTACAAGCCCACTTTCCGCTTCCGCGACCTCGGGAAATGGGATGTCGACTACGACGACTCGACGTGGCTCGACATCGCGGACTTCAACGAGGACAAACCATTCTACCGCATCCGCAAACACTTCCGCCGCCGCAAGCACCAGAATGTCTGACACTTCGCGAATAATTGCCGTAGTCGGCCCCACGGCTTCGGGAAAGACACGCCGCGGCGTGGCGCTGGCCCGCGCCCTCGGGGGCGAGATTGTCAGCGCCGATTCCCGTCAGGTGTACCGCGGAATGGACGTGGGCACAGGCAAGGACCTCGCGGACTACGGCTCTGACGTGCGCTACCACCTCATCGACGTGGCCCCCGCCGGCCACAAGTACAACCTTTTCGAGTATCTCCGCGACGCCCGCGAGGCCATCTCCGGCATCCGCGCGAGAGGACACAGCCCCATTGTCGTCGGAGGCACGGGAATGTACGTCGAGGCGCTTCTTAAAGGGACGGATCTGCCCGAGGTGCCCCGCAACGAAGAGCTCCGGGTCCGGCTGGAAGGGAAATCGCTCGCAGAGCTGTCGGAAATGCTTGCAGGGATGAAATCGCTCCACAACACCACGGACATCGACACCCCGGCACGCGCCACAAGGGCAATAGAAATAGAGACCTACTACCGCGAGCACCCCGACGCTGACCAGCGGGCCCACCCCGACGAGTCGCTGCGCGAGGATGCGCTTATTGTCGGCGTGGACATTCCCCGGGACGACAGACGCAGACTCATTTCCGAGCGACTGAAAAGGCGTTTCGCGCAGGAAAATATGCTCGACGAGGTCCGGCGGCTCCTCAAGGAGGGCGTTCCGGCCGAAAACCTCATCTATTACGGTCTTGAATACAAATATCTTACACTGCATCTGCTGGGCGAACTGAGTTTCGACGAGATGGCCTGCGCCCTCGAGACGGCCATACACCAGTTCGCCAAGCGGCAGATGACCTGGTTCCGGGGGATGGAACGGCGCGGCTTTGAAATCCATTGGCTGCCGTGGGACATGCCGGAGGAGGAGTTTACGGAAACGGTAATATCCATGCTATGAGGCGTTTTCTGCTCATGCTTGCGCTCCTGAGCGCCGCAGCGTCCGAGGCCGTGACTCTTACGGACAGTCTCCCGGAAGCCTGCGGGAGTTTCACCTATATCCTTCGGGTCAAGGCCCGGCGCACGAATGCCATACCTGTTGAAATTTCCTTCCAGAACGGCTCGCGTCTGACTTTCCAGGTTCCTTCGCTGGCCGATGCCGCCGACGGACGCACTTTCCCGGTGCGTTTCGTGCTCGCCGATTCGGCGGGAAGGACGTCGGAGGGGCTTGCGGAGACAACAATCGACAGCCGGGAAGGCGGCTTCGGCCTGAGGATTGACGCAAACGCCGCAGGCCTCAGAGCGGCCATCGGAGGGCCGCACAGCCAGGGTTCGCTCAGCTGCGGGACGTTCGACACGCGTACCGGGGGCGTGATTTCAGCCACCGTGCCGGACGGAACGGAAGTACTGCGCCGCACACTTCGCGCGGAGGCCCTCGCCCCACGGGAAACAGCCCCGTTTTCCGACCTCGAGCCGCTGAAAAGCCATATAGATAGCTCCACGGACGCCCGCGAGGGCTTTTATACATATCTCGACAAGGACATACCCACTTCCGGACCTGCCGCAATATCACAGCCAGAGGGATATTCCATGGCGGTAGTCGCGGACCCTGAAACACCGGGAGGATACCTTCTGATATACCTTTCGGGCAACTCCCGCGGATGGGAAGCGCTCGAAATCAAGGGGCGCCTGCGTCCGACGGTCTTCATGAACCATTTCGACCTCGAGTGGACCGACGCCGGGCGCCATCCCCACCGCGGCGGCAGCTACGCCCAGTTCAGCGAAAACAACTCGATCCTGAAATTCGCCTTCCCCGAAATCAAAGCCTCCTTCCGTATGGCAAGAACGAGGTAAGAGAGCGGATAATTCACCGAATGAGCAATACAATCATTTTATATTGAAAAAAAAATATTTGGCGAGTTGTCGAAATATCATTATTTTAGATAATAAGCATCTGCAATGGGCGACCAACATCAATTCCGCGAGATTACCATCGGCTGGGCGGACGCGCCATGGCACGTCCGCCCAGCGAAACATTTCAAGGCCCAAACGTTGGTTATCGCTGATTTACAAATTCAGTCTTCCCTGGATAAGGGTTACGGCGGGGCCGGTCATGTGGATGTGGCCGGTGGAGGGGTCGCTGTCGATGTGGAGGCTGCCGCCGATTAGTCGGACGGTTACGGGCCACTGCGCGCGGCCCGTGCGTACTGCGGCCGCAGCGGCGGCGCAGGCTCCGGTACCGCAGGCCATTGTCTCGCCGGCTCCGCGCTCCCAGGCACGCATGGAGAGGGTGTGGAGGTCGTCGACGCGAACGAACTCGATATTGGCGTTTTCGGGCCATATTTCATGCTTCTCGAGGACGGGACCGAGGGTCGTGACAATCTCACCGTCGAAGCTGTCGACGAACACCACGCCGTGGGGGTTGCCCATGGATACTGCGGTGACGGCCACGCATTCGTTTCCGGCCATCACAGGCCGCTCGACCATCTCCGGCCCGTCAAAACGGACGGGGATACGCCCGGGGCACATCTCCGGCGCGCCCATGTCGACTGTCACGGTGTCGGCGCGTCCGTCTATGCCGGTATGGATCTCTACGGTCTTCACGCCGCTGAGGGTCTCGATGCTGACAATCCGTTTGTCGCCGACGAAGCCGTTGTCGAAGATGTACTTCGCCACACAGCGGATGCCGTTGCCGCACATCTGGGCCTCGGAGCCGTCGGCGTTGAAGATGCGCATCCGGCAGTCGGCCACGGCGCTGGGGAGAATGGCGATGATGCCGTCGGTGTTCACGCCGGTGTGCGGGCGGCTCATCTCGACGGCGAGGCGGTCGAGGCGGTCTATGTCGGGGCGGCCGGTGCAGTCGACGTAGATGAAATTGTTTCCGAGACCGTGCATCTTGGCGAAGGGTACCGAGCGCCCCGGGGCGTGGCCGAGGTCCTCTCCGGCCTCGAGGGACCGGACGGCCTCGCGGAGGCGGTGGAGGCCAAGGTCGAGAATCGAGCGCGGCACTCCGATGTTCATGCGCATGAATCCGGCTCCCTCGGCGCCGAAGGTCGAGCCTTCGCTGAGGGCGAGGCGCGCGCGCTCGACGAGGAGCCTCATCAGCTCGGGCTGCGGGAGGCCGAGGCCGTTGAAGTCGAGCCAGACGGCGAAAGAGGCCTGCGGGCGGTGCATCCGCACGGCGGGGAGCTCGCGGGCGAGGAAGCGCGCGGCGTGCTCCACGTTTGCCTCAAGGTATTCGAGGGCCTGGTCAAGCCATGCCTCTCCGTGCTCGTAAGCGGCTTCCGTTGCCACCATGGCGGCGATGGGCGGCGCGTTGAACTCGCTGGCGGAGAGCCATGAGAAAAAGGGCTCGCGGAGACGAGGGGACTTCACGACGGTCCAGGCGCTGACGATGCCTGGGATGTTGAAGGTCTTGGAGGGCGCGCCGAGGGTTATGGTCACGTCCTCGGCCTCGGGGGAGACGGAGACCGTGGGGATATGGCGGACGCCGCCGAGCATCATGTCGCCGTAGATTTCATCGGATACGAGGACCATGCCGGCCTCCCTGCATATCGAGGCCACGCGGCGGAGGGTCGGAGCGTCCCACTGAAGGCCTATGGGGTTGTGGGGATTGCAGAGGAACATCATCGCGGGCTTCTCGCGGGCTATGAGCTCGCGGAGGCCGTCGAAGTCCATGGAGTATAGTCCGTCGGGACCGAGGCGCAGGGGATTGGTGACTACGCGGCGTCCGTTGCCCTCGATGACGGAGCGGAAGGAGTGGTAGACGGGAGGCTGGATTACGATGGCATCGCCGGGGCGCGTAAAGAAATTGATGGTGAGGCCGAGGCCTTTCTTGAGGCCGGGGAGGAAGGTGATTTCGTCGGTGCCGACGTTCCAGGCGTGGCGGCGCCGGAGCCATGAACAGATGGAGGCCCAGAACTGTTCGGGGGGCATAGTATAGCCGAGGACGGCATGGTTGAGGCGGGTGCGGAGGGCCTCGATGATGGCGGGGCAAGCCTCGAAGTCCATGTCGGCTATCCAGAAGGGCAGGAGGTCGTGGCGGCCGAATTTCTCGTCCATCTCCTCGAATTTTGTGGCGCAGGTGTCGTGGCGGTCCACGACGCAGTCGAAGTTATAAATTTCGTGATCCATAGGCGCGACAAAGGTACGGAATTTTCGGAGAAAAACAAAATCGGACGCTATAGGGTATAAATCGTATAAGACGTATAAGACTTATAAGATTTATAAGTCTTATACGGTCCGGGGACTATGCGGGAAGGGCTTTCGCTATTTCGGAGCCGTAGGCGCGGGTGCGGGCGAGGTCGGGGTCGGAGGGGGCCCAGAGCTGACGGAGAGGTTCGGCGAGGGGGGTGAAGCCGGCTTCCTGAAGGCGTTTCTGAATGAGGGCGGGGCCTTCTCCGCTCCAGCCGTAAGAGCCGAAGGCGGCGCAGGACTTTCCTTTGAGCTTGAGGCCGCGGACCATACCGAGAAGGCCGTCGATGGCGAAGGAGAGTTCGTTGTTGATTGTCGGGCAACCCATCACGAGCGCGCGGGAGCGGAATATCTCGGTGAGGATGTCGTTCTTGTCGTGCTTGGCGGCGTTATGAAGGGTGACTGTGACGGAGGGGTCGACTTCGCGGATTCCGTCGGCTATGGCCTCGGCCATGAGGCGCGTGGAGTTCCACATGGTGTCGTAGACGATGGCCACGCGGTTCTCAGCGTAATTGTCGCTCCACTTTCGGTAGAAGTCAATGATTTCAGGGATATGCTCGCGCCAGATCACGCCGTGGCTGGGGGCGATGAGGGAGAGGGGGAGGTTCATGGCCGTAAGCTCGGCGACCTTGCGACGCACCTGGGGCGAGAAGGGGGCGAGGATATTCGCGTAGTACTTGAGGGCTTCCCGGATTACTCCCTCGAGGTTCTCGCGGTCCTCGAAGAGGCTTTCTGTGGCGTAGTGCTGTCCGAAGGCGTCGTTGGAGAAGAGGATGCCGCCGTCGCCGGAGAAGTAGGTGAACATCGTATCAGGCCAATGGAGCATAGGGGCCTCGATGAAGGTGAGGGACTCGCCGCTTTCGCCGAGGGGGATGGAATCGCCGGTGCGGACTGTGCGGAAATCCCAGCCTTCGGGGTGGTAGTGTCCGCGGATGATGGCCTCGCCCTTGGCGGTGCAGTATATGGGGGTGCCGGGAATCTCGCTCATGAGTTCGGGGAGGGCTCCGCTGTGGTCAATCTCGTTGTGGTTCATGACTATGAAGTCGATGTCGCGGAGGTCGACGGTTTCCCTAAGGCGGCTGACGAACTCCTTGTCGTATGGGCGCCAGACGGTGTCGATAAGTACGGTCTTTCCTCCGCATCGGAGGAGGTATGCGTTGTAGCTTGAACCGTGGGCGGTAGAGAGTTCGTCGCCGTGGAAGCGTGTGAGCTCCCAGTCGGTCTTGCCGACCCACTGCACGTGTTCGCTGATTTTCTTTGCCATAAGAGAGAAGTGATGGGGTAAATTAAGTCTCAATGAATAAGAACGCAAAAAGTGTGCCGAAAGTTTTGTAGGAGCACAAAAAAGAGCCCGCGCCGATGGCGCGGGCTCTCCATATAGATGGAGTGGAGTATTACCAGAGGTAGTTCTGTGTCATCTCTGTACCATCATAGTTGAGCTGATTTGAGGGGATGGGATAGAGATAATACTTAGCGTTGTAGATACGGTTCTGACCGAAGTAAGTGCTGTAGTAGTCACCGGACTTCATGGGAGGAGCCACGGGAGCGTTCTTGACGTTTGCACCCTCGGCAATCTTCGGGTACTTGGTGTTGTCAAGCTTGTCGAGCTGGTGCCAGCGGACGAGGTCCCAGTAGCGAATCCAGTTATCCATCACGAGTTCGCAACGGCGGCAACGACGGATCTCCCAAAGGAGGCTGGAAACGTTCATGTTGTTGGCAGGGTCGTTCATGCTCGAGAGGGAAGCCACAGTCTGAGTGGGAAGCCCTGCACGTGTGTAGAGCTTATTGATGGAGTTGTTGAGGTCGGCGTCCGAGAGGGTGCCGAGCTCAGCCTTGGCCTCAGCAAAATTGCAGTAGATATAGGAAATCCAGTAGAGGGGGCAAGAGGAGTAGTTGGAGCCTGTCTGGTCGCGGTTGGCAACGGGGAAGTCGGGGCTGTCGTACTTGCGGATGCCGTAACCTGTGGAGGAAGTCATTTCCATGGCACCCCAGCGGGCCCAGGTCATGTCGGGATAGTAGATGATGGGGTCAATTGTCTCGGCGAGACGACCGTCGCGGACTGCGAGCTGAGCGGAGATGTCGAGATTGCCGTCGGCGTTGACAATGCCGGCATCGTCCTTGTTCTCGGAAGTGAGGGCAAGAGGCTTACCGTCCTTGAAGAGGTAGTTGTCGAAGGCATCGCGGGAAAGGCCGCTGACCATCGTGGAGGAGCAGGTGTAGTCAATGGTGGAGTGCATGAACACATCCTTTTCATAGCGCTTCATGAAGATGACTTCGCTGTTGGCGGCGAGAGCGGCACCGGTGCTGTGGTAGATAGCGCCGTAGTTATCGCTGATAGCGTAGGAACCTATGAGGGCTTCGGAAGCCTTGACGGATTCCTGAAGGAACTTCTGTGAGCGTGCGGGATCGGGCTCGAGGTTGTTGTCGGCCTTGTTGCGATACTTGCAGAAAGTGCCTTCGTAGAGACATACTTCGCTCTTAATAGCGAGGGCGAGGTCCTTCGAGAAAGCCTGCTTGCCGTTCTGGGCAGTTATGGTAGCGGCAGCGTAGTCAAGGTCGCGGAGTACGGAGTCCATAACGATAGCGCGGTCGGTGCGTTTCTGAAGCAGAACCTTCTGACCGGCTTCGCTGAAGGGATCGATGGGCTCGTTGGTCCAGGTGATATCACCGAACATACGTACCATCTGATAGTAGATGTAGCCGCGCATCATGCGTGCGATGCCCTCGTAGTTGTTTTTTTCAGACTCGCTGAGAGTGGACTTGCGCACGTTGTTGATGATGAAGTTGCAACGACGGATTTCGATGAAATTGGAGTTGTAGGTACTGTTGGAGGAGGGAACGGCGCCGGTGGTGTGCCAGGTCGTGAATGAGTTGCCGGCCTGGTCGTCACTGAGGGTGCGGAAATAGAACCAGCCTGTACCGCCTGCGTTGCCGTAGCCCGTGAAGTTCTCGTAGAGATAGTTGCACTGAGCGTCGACGTTGCTGGCGTTGTTCCAGTACTCGGGGTTATTGGGGATTGACGTCAGAGGATAGCGTTCGTTGTCCAGGAAGTCGTCGCAGGAGGCGAGACCGAGACCGAGGAGCGCGATAGACGCTAAAGTTAATATTTTTTTCATAATTGTGTTCTTGGGAGGTTTAGAAGGTTACCTGAACGCCGAAGGAGAATGTGCGCATCATAGGAGTCGTACGACCGAAAGTTGCGCTGCCGTTGGCATTACCTGCGGAAGTGTTGGTAGAAGTGGAACCCCAGGCGATTTCCGGGTCGATGTGGCTCTTGCGGTTACCGTTATAGAGGAGAGCAAGGTTGTCGGCGGAGAAGTAGATGCGCGCTTTCTGAATGAGGGCCTTGCGGGTAAGCTCGATAGGCAGAGTGTAGCCGAATGTGAGGGTCTTGAAGCGCAGGTAAGCCATGTTCATCAGATAGCGGGTCTGAGGGAAGAAGTTGTGGTTGCCGGAGTTAGCGTTGAAACCGGAGAGGGTAGAACCGATGTTTCCTGCATACATGCAGGGGAAGTCGTTGTTCTGGTTGATTTCATAACCGATGATCTGGTTGTTGTCGTCGAAGATCATCTTGTTGTAGCTGTCCTGGTTGTCGTAGGTAGCATCGGCGCCACGCATCAGAGGCATGTTGAAGGAAGAAGCATACCAAAGGTTGCGCTTACCTACGCCCTGGAAGAAGAGGTCGAGGTCGAAGCCCTTGAACGCGCCGCCGAGACGGAAGGAGTATTCGTAGCGAGGCATTGCATTACCGATAACTTTCATATCGCCGTGGTTGGCAACAGTACCGACAGGAATCTTCTTGCCGTCCTTGTCGACCATGTCGGGATCACCGTTGTTGATTACGCCGTCGCCGTTGAGGTCCTTGAACTTGATGTCACCAGGGCCATAAACAAATGCATCGGTCTGAAGAGCAGTCTGGTCGGGTACGCCGGGAGCGTAAATCCAGTTGCCGTTGGCGTCCTTGCCTACGAAGTCAGCTTCTTCGAAGTAGCGGTCGGTTTCGAAGCCCCAGATGTCACCGTAAGTGCCACCGTTGATATAGTTGCTCTGACCAATCTGCCAGCTATAGATATTGTTGTTCTTGTTGTTCCAGTTCACAATCTTTGTCTGGGCATCACCGATAGAAGCGTTGACATAGATGTCGGCATCGCCGAAGGAGTGATTCCAGCTTGCGGAGAGTTCCCAACCGCGGGTGCGGAGCTCACCATTGTTCTGGTAAGGCGAAGTAGCGCCGAGGACTGCGGGCTGTTCCGGGCCGGGGCCGAGCATATCCTTTGTGGTACGCTGGTACCAGTCGAAGCTGACGTTAAGGGAGTTGTTGAAGAAGCCGAGGTCGATACCTGCGTCAGCGGTGTAGACGCGTTCCCAGGTGAGTGATTCGGAAACAAGGGTAGGCATGCCGAATTCGGTAACCTTGGTTGTTCCACCAAGCCAGTGAACGTTGCTGGGAGCGACAGCACCCACGGTCGAGATGAAGCGGTAGTTACCTACGGCTTCGTTACCGATGGAACCATAGCTTGCGCGAACCTTACCGTTGCTCCACCAGCTCTTGAGGGGCTGGAAGTAGTTTTCTTCAGAGAAGCGATAGCCGATAGAACCTGAGGGGAAGAAGCCCCACTGGTCATCCTTGGGGAAGCGGCTGGAACCGTCGTAGCGACCGTTGAACTCGAGGAGATAGATGCCCTTGTAGTCGAAGTTGATACGACCGAAGAAACCTGCGGTTGCGCGGTTGCGGAGCTCGTTGGTGAGCTGATAGCTTGCGCCGTTGCTGCCGCCGGTAGCGAGGTTGATGTAGGGAAGGTCGTTGTTGAGGAGGTAGTCCTTCTGAGCGTAGATGTAGCTGTAGCGCTCACGTTCAGCGGTAGCACCAAGCATGACCTTGAGGTTGAAGTCCTTGGCAAAGTTGAGGTCGTAGGTGCCGTAGACGTTCATTGTCCACATATCGTCCTTGGAGTTGCTCTGACGAGCATCGGTAGCACCCTGAGTAACAGCATAAGCAGGCTTGGAAATGTTGCCGCCCCAGGTGTTCCAGCAGTAAACAGGCTGCCAGGAACCAATATGGTCGACGTGCTGGAAGTCGTAAGTGAAGTCAGCGTGGAGGCTGAGGCCCTTGATAATCTGGGCTTCCATCCATGCGGTCATGCGGGTCTGCACAGCAACATCCTTACCTTCGCCTGCCTGCTTGCGGTAGGCGATATCGTTGCGGGCGTCAATCTGGTTGCCGTCCTTGTCGTACATCCATCCGTAGGGACCGAAATAGGAACCCCAGCGCCACATATATTCGTATGTGCGGCGGGCGAGCACGGGAGCGATGTATTCCTTGTCGGCGAACTGGATGCGGGCGCCGGCCTTCAACCAAGAGAAAATCTGAGTGGAGATATTGGCCGTTGCGTTGTAGCGACGCAGCTTCTCGGGATTGAAGTTCATGAGGCCCTGCTGGCCAGTGTAACCGAAGGAGAGACGGTACTGGGTCTTGCCGGAAGTACCTTCAAGGCTGACATTGTGACGGTTGGAAGGAGCCGCGTTGTTGAACATGATTCCGGGAACATCCCAGTTGGCATAGTACATTGCGCCGGAGCCGTCTTCGTTAACATAGTAGTCGCCTACATTGTCCCAGCTCTGGAAGGGACGCATCTCGCGGTAGCCAGCGGGCTGACCGGCGTTCTGGGCTTCCCAAGCCTCGGCATAGGGGAGCATCTTGTCGAGGTACATACCGAAGAGCTCGTTCTCGGCACCCTGACGGTTGTTGGCCTGCATGAGGGCGCGGATCTGGTTGGGCACGCTCGAATACCCGGGGAGCGTCGTGGCCTGACTCCAACCGATATTGTTGGTGTAAGTCACGCTGACACGGTCCTGAGTCTGAGGCATCTTGGTTGTGATGAGGATAACACCGAAAGCGGCACGGGTACCGTAAACCGCAGCGGAGGAAGCATCCTTGAGCACGGAGATGTCGGCGATATCGTTAGGGTCGAGATAAGAGAGGTCTTCGGTGGGAACACCGTCGACAACAATAAGAGGAGAGGAAGCGCCACTGTTGGAGAAAGTACCGATACCGCGGATCTTCATCTGAGGTGTACCGTTGAGGTCACCGTTGGAGTTGGTAATTGTAAGACCGGGGACAGCGCCCTGGAGGGCCTTGGTGACGTCAGCGGTCGAACGGCTTTCCATCGTGCGGGCCACGTCGACAGTAGCGACGGCGCCGGTGAGGTTAGCGCGTTTCTGGGAGCCGTAACCGATGGCAACGAGCTCGTTGAGCATTTCAGTGGTAGGCTGGAGGTAAACGGTCATGTCTGCCTGAGCCGGCATCGTAACTGTCTTGTAACCCACGTAACTGATAACGACAGGAGTGCCGGCGGCAACTTTAAGGGAGAAGTGACCGTCGACATCCGTGGCAGCAGCATTCTTGGTGCCCTTTTGAACAACACTTGCACCGATTACGGGCTCATTGTTTTCATCAAGGACGGTACCGCGAATCACGCCGGCCGCCTGACTTTGCGATTGAGGCTCGGGGTTAGCCATGGCGACGTTAACGCCGCACAGAGGCATCCCGCTCAGCAACAGCAGAGTCACAAATAGATGCTTTCTCATAAAGTAATAAATGTTGGGGATGATGGATATTGTTTAGGGATTTGCTTTTTAAGGCTTAGTGTCAGGAAAGGCGCACCTTCGAGGTAAACACCAATCGTTTAGTTGTTTAGTGTGGTTTATGTCTTATAGGAAACGTATTTTGTTGTTAATTTTCCGCTAATTTAAAGAAAGTTTTTTAATGTATCACTACGGGAAAGCATTTTTAACATACGCTAAAAAGCGCCTCAGAGAGGCGTCTGAAGGAGGTCGACCCCTCTCAGAAAGCGTGTAGAGGAGATTTGGGGATGAAAAAGCAAGTGTTTATCGCGTTTTATGTTTTTAAACATATTTTTAAAATAACACTTTTTACACTAATTGCTGCAATGTCGTCAGGGAACCAGGAACAAAAATTACGGAACAAGCCCAATTTGCAAATTTTATGATATGAATTATGAATAAAAGCTGTATCTTTGTATCTTAATCGCAAAAATCTATGACAAACCACACAGACAGGCCAAGGTTCGCCACAAGGTTCGGCGTCATAGCCACGACGGTCGGCTCAGCCGTCGGACTGGGTAACATATGGCGTTTCCCGTACGAGGCGGGTGCCAACGGAGGAGGCGCGTTCCTTATTCTCTATATCTTTTTCGTGCTCTGCATCGGCGTTCCGGTGATCTGCGGTGAGTTCCTGATGGGGCGCGCGTCGCGGCTGAACATATTCGGCGCGTTCCGGACTCTCGCGCCGCGCCACGGTCGGTCGTGGGCGGCTCTCGGGGGCCTCGGCATCCTTGCCTCGGTGCTGATTCTCGCATTTTACTCGGTGGTGGCCGGCTGGACTTTCGAATACTTCACGGAGGCTCTGACGGGCCATCTGAACGATTTTTCGGAGGGCGCGCGCCACACGGCCTTCGACACGTTCACGGCCGGCCCGCGGGCCATCATGTGGACGCTGGTGGTGCTCGCCATCAACGCGGGCGTGCTTTTAGGCGGGGTGCAGAAGGGGATAGAGCGTGTGAGCAATATCCTTATGCCTGTGCTTTTCGTGATTCTGCTGATGCTGAGCGTGAACTCGCTGCTGCTTCCCGGGGCCCGCGAGGGGCTTGAATTCCTGTTCGCACCGGATTTCAGTCAGGTATCAGGGGGTACGGTTCTCAGCGCCCTGGGGCAGGCGTTTTTCTCGCTGTCGCTCGGCATAGGGACGATGATGATCTACGGGAGCTACTTCTCCGGTAAGACTCCGCTCGTGCGCTCGGCGGCCATAACGGCGTCGTTGGACACTCTTGTGGCCATTCTGGCTGGAATCATCATCTTTCCGGCGGTGTTTTCCTTCGGGGCGTCGCCGGCGGCGGGGCCGAAGCTTGTCTTCGAGGTTCTTCCGGACATCTTCGCCCAGATGCCGGGAGGTGGGCTGTGGGCTACGGCTTTTTTCCTGCTGCTTGCGCTTGCGTCGCTGACGTCGACAATCTCGATGAGCGAGATTTTCGTGGCTTATCTCAGCGAGCAATGGGGTCTGAAGCGAAGGACGGCGGTGATTGTGAACATGCTGACGGCGATGAGTTTAGGAGCTCTCTGCGCCCTTTCTTTCGGGCCGCTGGAGGGGGCTAAGATTTTCGGGATGACGGTGTTCAATCTTTTCGACTTCGCGACGAGCAATGTCCTTATGCCGGTTGGCGGGGTGTTTATCTCGGTGTTCGCGGGGCATTTCGTGAAGCGTGCGACTGTTGAGAGGCAGCTGGCGCCGGCTCCGCGGGCGTTGGTGAAGGCGATTGTTTTCTCGCTCCGCTGGGTCTCCCCGGCGGCTATAAGCGTTATTTTTGTGGCTGGGCTTCTGTAGGATTCGGGGCCTTCGGCCCGGGGACACTCGACTGCCCTCCGGATAACTGACGCGGTGCTCGGGCGGCGCGGACCGCGCGGGAATGCCCTCTTCTTTTCTTGAAATTATAGCTGTTTATGAATATAGCGCGCCCCGGGAGTTCGGGACTTCCGGGGCGCGCCTGTTATTTTTCGGTTATCAGTCGTTGGAGACTTCGTAGGCTTCGACGTCTTCGGCCTTGTCGGCTTCGGCGATGAAGTCGGCGCGGTCGAGGTCGTCGACGGAGCCGACGATGATGTTCTCGTACTCGCGAAGGCCTGTGCCTGCGGGGATGAGGTGGCCGCAGATGACGTTCTCCTTCATGCCTTCGAGGGAGTCGCTCTTGCCCTGGATCGCAGCTTCGTTGAGGACCTTGGTAGTCTCCTGGAAGGAGGCGGCGGAGATGAAGCTGGAGGTCTGGAGGGCAGCACGGGTGATACCCTGGAGGATCTGCTCGGAGGTCGCGGGCCGGGCGTCGCGGACGATGACTTCGCGGAGGTCGCGCTGCTTGAGGAGGGAGTTCTCGTCGCGGAGGGCGCGTGCGGTCACGATCTGGCCTTCGTGGAGGTTCTCGCTGTCGCCCTTGTCGACGACAACTTTCTTGCCCCACATGCGGTCGTTCTCGTCCATGAACTCGCGCTTGTCGACGATCTGCTCTTCGAGGAAGGCGGTGTCGCCGGCGTCGATGATGCGGACTTTGCGCATCATCTGGCGCACGATAACCTCGAAGTGCTTGTCGTTGATCTTCACACCCTGCATGCGGTAGACGTCCTGGACTTCGTTGACGATGTACTCCTGAACGGCTGTCGGTCCCATGATGTTGAGGATGTCAGTGGGGGTGACGGCGCCGTCGGAGAGGGGCATGCCCGCGCGGACGATGTCGTTCTCCTGCACGAGGAGCTGCTTGGAAAGGGGCACGAGATATTTCTTGACCTCTCCGAGCTTGGATGTGACGGTGATTTCGCGGTTGCCTCGCTTAACCTTGCCGAAGCGGACCTCGCCGTCGATTTCGGAGACGATTGCGGGGTTGGAGGGGTTGCGGGCCTCGAAGAGCTCGGTGACACGGGGGAGACCGCCGGTGATGTCGCCGGCGCCTCCGGTTGTGCGAGTAATCTTGACGAAGGTGTCGCCGACGGCAAGGTCCTCGCCTTCGCGGAAGATGAGGTGGGCGCCCACGGGGAGGGAATATGTGGCCTGTACGTTGCCCTCGGCGTCGACGATGTCGACTTCGGGGACGTTAGTACGGTCGCGGGACTCGATGATCACGCGGTCCTCGGCCTGGTGCTTCTCGCCGGCGTCGACGCGGTATGTGACGTTCTCGATGAGGCCGCGGTAGTGAATCTTACCGGCGTACTCGGATACGATAACGGCGTTGAAGGGGTCCCATTCGCAGATTACGTCGTCCTTGTGGACTTCGGCGCCGTCGCTGATGAAGAGCTTTGAACCGTAGGGGATGTTGGCGGTCATGAGCGGGAGGCCGGTGTTGGGGTCGAGGATACGCATCTCGGCGAGGCGTCCGACGACTACCTGCTGACCGGACTCGGTCGTGACGGTGCGGAGTTCCTCGATTTCGAGCTTACCTTCGTAGCGGGACGTAATCTTGGAAACGGCCGCGATGTTGGATGCCACACCACCGACGTGGAAAGTACGGAGGGTGAGCTGGGTACCGGGCTCGCCGATAGACTGGGCGGCGATAACGCCTACGGCCTCGCCCTTCTGGACCATACGGTTGTTGGAGAGGTTTCGGCCGTAGCACTTGGCGCAAACGCCCTTCTTGCTCTCGCAGGTGAGGACGGAACGGATCTCGACGCTCTCGATGGGAGAAGCGTCGATGGCGTCGGCGATAGCGTCGGTGATTTCCTCGCCTGCAGCGACGAGGACTTCGCCGGTGAGGGGGTGTACGACGTCGTGGACGCTGACGCGGCCGAGGATGCGCTCGCCGAGGGAAGCGATGACTTCATCGTTCTTCTTTACGGCGGTGCAGACGAGGCCGCGGAGGGTTCCGCAGTCTTCCTCGTTGATGATGACGTCGTGAGCGACGTCGACGAGACGGCGGGTGAGGTAACCGGCGTCGGCGGTCTTCAGGGCGGTATCGGCGAGACCCTTACGGGCACCGTGGGTGGAGATGAAGTACTCGAGCACGGAGAGGCCTTCCTTGAAGTTCGCGAGAATCGGGTTCTCGATAATCTGTCCGCCTTCTGCGCCCGCCTTCTGGGGCTTGGCCATAAGGCCACGCATGCCGGCGAGCTGACGAATCTGGTCCTTGGAACCACGGGCACCGGAGTCAAGCATCATGTAGATGGCGTTGAAGCCCTGGTTTGCCTCGGCCATCTGCTTCATGAGGATGTTGGTGAGGCGTGCGTTGACGTTGGTCCAGATATCGATAATCTGCTGGTAGCGTTCCTTGTCGGAGATTACACCCATTCCGAAGTTCTCCATGACTTCGGCCACCTGGTCGTAACCTTCCTGGACAATCGCTTCCTTTTCCGGCGGGATGAGCACGTCGCCGAGGTTGAAGGAAAGGCCGCCCTTGAAGGCCATATAGTAACCGAGGTTCTTGATGTCGTCAAGGAACTGGGCCGAGCGGGGAATACCGCACTTCTTGATTACGCGGGAGATGATGTCGCGAAGCGATTTCTTCGAGAGAATCATGTTGACGTAACCGATTTCCTTGGGCACGTACTGGTTTACGAGGACGCGGCCTACGGAGGTGTCATGCACGAGGTGACGGACGGGGTTTCCGTTCTCGTCGACGTCATCGACCATTATGGTGATGGGAGCGTGGAGAGTCACGCGGCCTTCGTTGTATGCAATCTGGGCCTCTTCGGGGCCGTAGAAAACGTGGCCTTCTCCCTTGTCGCCCTTACGGAGCTTGGTGATGTAGTAGAGGCCGAGGACCATGTCCTGAGAGGGGACGGTGATAGGCGCTCCGTTTGCGGGGTTGAGGATGTTGTGGGCACCGAGCATGAGCATCTGGGCCTCGAGGACAGCCTCGTTACCGAGGGGAAGGTGGACGGCCATCTGGTCGCCGTCGAAGTCGGCATTGAAGGCGGTACATGCGAGGGGGTGGAGCTGGATAGCCTTGCCTTCGATGAGCTTGGGCTGGAATGCCTGGATGCCGAGGCGGTGAAGCGTCGGGGCACGGTTGAGAAGGACGGGGTGGCCCTTCATGACGTACTCGAGGATATCCCATACGACGGGTTCCTTGCGGTCGACGATTTTCTTTGCGCTCTTGACGGTCTTTACGATGCCGCGCTCGATGAGCTTGCGGATGATGAAGGGCTTGTAGAGCTCGGCGGCCATGTTCTTGGGGAGGCCGCACTCGTGCATCTTGAGCTCGGGGCCGACGACGATTACGGAACGTGCGGAGTAGTCGACGCGCTTACCGAGGAGGTTCTGACGGAAGCGACCCTGCTTGCCCTTGAGGGAGTCGGAGAGGGACTTGAGGGGACGGTTTGCGTCGCTCTTCACGGCAGAGCTCTTGCGGGAGTTGTCGAGGAGGGAGTCGACGGCTTCCTGAAGCATGCGCTTCTCGTTTCGGAGGATAACCTCGGGGGCCTTGATTTCGAGGAGGCGCTTCAGACGGTTGTTGCGTATGATTACGCGACGGTAGAGGTCGTTGAGGTCGGAAGTTGCGAAGCGTCCGCCGTCGAGGGGCACGAGAGGACGGAGCTCGGGGGGAATGACGGGCACTGCCTGAAGAATCATCCACTCGGGCTTGTTGCGGTGGCGGGAAGCACGGAAGGACTCGACGACCTGAAGGCGCTTGAGGGCCTCGGTCTTGCGCTGCTGGCTGCCGCCCTCGGCGTTGGCGAGGTCGCGGAGCTTATAAGAGAGGGAATCGAGGTCGAGCTCCTTGAGGAGGTCGTAGATGGCCTCGGCGCCCATCTTGGCGACGAACTTGTCGGGATTACCGTCCTCGAGCTGCTGGTTTCCGGCGGGAAGGCGGTCGAGAATCTCGAAATACTCTTCCTCGCTGAGGAGTTGGAGCTTCTGGACGGGCTCGGCGTTGTTGCCCTGGCCGAGGGTGATGTCGGCGGCGGCTCCGGGATTGATGACGACGTAACGCTCGTAATAGATGATTGCGTCGAGCTTCTTGGAGGGAAGGCCGAGGAGATAACCGATCTTGTTGGGGAGGGAGCGGAAGTACCAGATGTGGGCTACAGGGACGACGAGGGAGATGTGTCCCATTCGCTCGCGGCGGACTTTCTTTTCGGTGACTTCGACGCCGCAACGGTCGCAGACGATGCCCTTGTAGCGGATGCGCTTGTACTTACCGCAGTGGCACTCGTAATCCTTTACGGGACCGAAGATTCTCTCGCAGAAGAGACCGTCGCGTTCAGGCTTGTATGTACGGTAGTTGATCGTCTCCGGCTTGAGCACCTCGCCGCTGGACTTCTCGAGGATTTCCTCGGGAGAAGCCAGGCCGATGGTGATCTTCGTGAAGGCGTTCTTTGCTTTGTTTTCTTTTCTGAAAGCCATATATCGGGATGAGTATGTGTCTTTAGGTGGGGAGAGAATTAGTTTTCAAGATTGATGCTGAGGCCGAGGCCGCGGAGCTCGTGGAGGAGCACGTTGAGGGACTCGGGGATGCCCGGAGTGGGCATGGGCTCGCCCTTGACGATGGCCTCGTAAGCCTTAGAGCGGCCGTTGACGTCATCACTCTTGATAGTGAGGATTTCCTGGAGGATGTGGGAAGCGCCGAAAGCCTCGAGCGCCCAGACTTCCATCTCACCGAAACGCTGACCGCCGAACTGGGCCTTACCGCCGAGGGGCTGCTGTGTGATGAGGGAGTACGGGCCGATAGAGCGGGCGTGCATCTTGTCCTCGACCATGTGGCCGAGCTTGAGCATGTAGATGACGCCTACGGTCGCGGGCTGGTCGAAGCGCTCGCCGGTACCGCCGTCGTAGAGGTAGGTCTTGCCGTAGCGGGGGAGTCCGGCCTTGTCGGTCCAGGAGTTGATGTCGTCCATGGATGCGCCGTCGAAGATGGGAGTGGCGAACTTCTCGCCGAGCTCGCGTCCGGCCCAGCCGAGCACGGTCTCGAAGACCTGTCCGAGGTTCATTCGGGAAGGCACGCCGAGAGGGTTGAGGACGATGTCGACGGGAGTGCCGTCGGCGAGGAAAGGCATATCTTCCTGACGGACGATACGGGAGACGATACCCTTGTTACCGTGACGTCCGGCCATCTTGTCGCCGACGGAGATCTTGCGCTTCTTGGCGATGTAGACCTTTGCAATCTGCATTGTGCCTGTGGGGAGCTCGTCGCCGATGGAGATGTCGAACATCTTGCGGCGGCGCTCGGCGTCGATTGCCTTGCTCTTGCGGAGGTAGTTGACGATTGTCTGGCGGACGAGATCGCTGGTGTGGGCATCCTCGGTCCAGCCGGAGAGGTTGATGGTGTCGTAGTTGATACCCTTGAGGGCCGCGGCCGTGAACTTCTCGCCTTCGGGAACGATGTCGCTGCCGAGGTAGTCCTTGACTCCGGCGCTGACGTGGCCCTTGGTGAGGGTCATGAGCTTGTCAACGAGTACGTCGCGGAGGTCGTTCTGCTTTTCCTCGTACTCTTCGTCGAGTTTGGGGAGGATGGCGTTTACGGCCTTGCTCTTTTTCTTCTTGGCGGCACGGGAGAAGAGGTTAGTGCCGATTACTACGCCCTTAAGGGAGGGCGAAGCCTTGAGGGAGGCGTCCTTGACGTCGCCGGCCTTGTCGCCGAAGATGGCGCGGAGGAGCTTTTCCTCAGGGGTGGGATCGGACTCGCCTTTGGGGGTAATCTTACCGATCATGATGTCGCCGGGAACAACGTGGGCACCGACGCGGATGATGCCGCGCTCGTCGAGGTCCTTGGTGGCGTCCTCGGAGACGTTGGGGATGTCGGAGGTGAGCTCTTCCATGCCTCGTTTGGTCTCGCGGACTTCGAGGGCGTACTCGTCGACGTGGACGGAGGTAAGGATGTCATCGCGGACGACGCGCTCGTTAAGAACGATGGCGTCCTCGTAGTTGTAACCCTTCCAGGGCATGAAGGCCACCTTGAGGTTGCGGCCGAGGGCGAGTTCGCCGTTCTCGGTGGCGTATCCTTCGGTGAGGATGTCGCCCTTGCGGACGCGCTGGCCCTTGTCGCAGATGGGCCGGAGGTCGATGGTGGTGCTCTGGTTGGTCTTGCGGAACTTGGGCAGGCGGTACTCCTTGACCGCGGGCTCGAAGGCCACGAATTCCTCTTCCTCGGTGCGGTCGTAGCGGATGCGGATTACGGTGGCGTCGACGAATTCGATTACGCCGTCGCCTTCGGCGGCAATCTGGGTGCGGCTGTCGCGTGCGAGCTGGCGCTCGATGCCTGTTCCGACGATGGGAGCCTCGGAACGCATGAGGGGCACAGCCTGGCGCATCATGTTGGAGCCCATGAGGGCGCGGTTAGCGTCGTCGTGCTCAAGGAAGGGGATGAGCGATGCGGCGATGGATGCAATCTGCGCGGGGGAAACGTCCATGAGCTCAACCTGACCGGGAGCGACAACGGGGAAGTCGGCGTCGCGGCGAGCCTTGACGGTCTTGCGGATGAAAGTGCCGTCGTCGTTAAGGGGCGCGTTGCCCTGGGCGATGGTCTTTCCTTCCTCGAGCTCGGCGGTGAGGTAGACGATGTCGTTGTTGTCGAGGTTCACCTTAGCGTCCTCCACCTTGCGGTAGGGGGTCTCGATGAAGCCGAGGTCGTTGATTTTTGCGTATACGCAGAGAGAGCTGATAAGGCCGATGTTGGGGCCTTCAGGGGTCTCGATGGGGCAGAGACGACCGTAGTGGGTGTAGTGCACGTCGCGGACCTCGAAGCCGGCGCGCTCGCGGGAGAGACCGCCGGGGCCGAGGGCCGACATACGGCGCTTGTGGGTTATTTCGGCCAAAGGGTTGGTCTGGTCCATGAACTGCGACAGGGCGTTGGTGCCGAAGAAGCTGTTGATGACCGAAGAGATGGTCTTGGCGTTGATGAGGTCGACAGGCGTGAAGACCTCGTTGTCGCGGACGTTCATGCGCTCGCGGACGGTGCGGGCCATACGGGCGAGACCTACGCCGAACTGGTTGTAGAGCTGCTCGCCGACGGTGCGTACGCGGCGGTTGGAGAGGTGGTCGATATCGTCGACCACGGCGTTGGAGTTGATGAGCTCGATGAGGTACTTGATGATGGATATGATGTCCTCCCTGGTGAGGACACGCACGTCCATGGAAGTGTCGAGGTTGAGCTTGCGGTTGATGCGGTAGCGGCCTACTTCGCCGAGGTCGTAGCGCTTCTCGGAGAAGAAGAGGTTGTTGATAACCTCGCGTGCGCTGGCCTCATCCGGCGGCTCGGCGTTGCGGAGCTGGCGGTAGATGTGTTCGATGGCCTCGAGCTCGCTGTTTGTGGTGTCCTTCTGGAGCGTGTTGAAGATGATGGAGTAGTCGCTGGAACCGGTCTCGCTCTTGTGGAGGAGGATGGTCTCGGCGCCGCTCTCAAGTATTTCGTCAATGAGTTCCTCGGTGATTTCGGCCTCGCGGTCGATGAGGACCTCGGTACGCTCGATGGTGGAGACTTCGCCGGTGTCGGTGTCGACCATGTCCTCGTACCAGTGCTTGACGATACGGGCGGCGAGCTTACGTCCGATGGCCTTCTTGAGGTTGGTCTTGTTGACCTTGATTTCCTCGGCAAGGTCGAAGACTTCGATGATATCCTTATCAGACTCGAGGCCGATGGCGCGGAGAAGAGTGGTTACGGGAAGTTTCTTCTTGCGGTCAATGTAGGCGTACATGACGTTGTTGATGTCAGTAGCGAACTCGATCCAGGAGCCACGGAAGGGGATGATACGGCCGGAGTAGAGCTTGGTGCCGTTGGCGTGAGTGCTCTGCCCGAAGAAAACGCCGGGCGAGCGGTGGAGCTGAGAGACAATGACGCGCTCGGCACCGTTGATTACAAAGGTGCCTTTCTCGGTCATGTAAGGAATCTGGCCCAGATACACGTCGTTGATTTTCGTAGCGAAATCCACGTGTTCGGGATCGGTGCAATAGAGCTTAAGCTTGGCCTTAAGGGGAACACTATAGGTGAGCCCGCGCTCGAGGCATTCCTCGATGGTGTAGCGAGGGGGATCAATATAGTAGTCGAGGAACTCGAGTTGGAAGTTGTTTCGCGTGTCGGCGATGGGGAAGTTTTCAGCAAACACCTCATAGAGGCCCTCGTTAGTACGTTTTTCCGGCGGGGTGTCGAGCTGCAGGAAATCCTTGAAGGACTTGAGCTGCACCTCGAGGAAGTCGGGGTAAGGAAGAGGGTTCTTTACCGTCGCAAAGTTAATACGGGGTTTAGCTAAGGAATCTGACATCGAAGTAATCTGGGATGAAGATGATAAAAATGGGAGTGGAGAGAGGAAATTAACGACACAAAAGGTTAAGAATCTCCCTAATCGGGGATTCTTAACCTATGTAGCTGATAATCAGCCGAACTTATTTCAGTTCAACTTCAGCACCGGCTTCTTCGAGCTGAGCCTTCATAGCCTCGGCATCAGCCTTGGCGAGGCCTTCCTTAACGGTGCTGGGAGCGCCGTCGACGAGTTCCTTGGCTTCCTTGAGGCCAAGACCGGTGAGTTCCTTGACGAGCTTCACAACCTTGAGCTTCTCAGCTCCGGCACCCTTGAGGACAACGTCGAAGGAGGACTTTTCTTCAGCGGCAGCACCGGCTGCAGCGGGGCCAGCGGCTACAGCAACAGCAGCAGCGGCGGGTTCGATGCCATATTCCTCTTTGAGGATCTGAGCGAGTTCGTTAACTTCCTTTACGGAGAGGTTTACAAGTTGTTCAGCAAAAGCTTTTAAATCTGCCATTTTGGTATTTATTTGTTTGTTTGTTATTCTGATTAGTTTTCTTTCTGAGACAGAGTCTCGAGGATGCCGTGGAGCTTAGTACCACCGGAAGTAAGTGCGGAAACCACATTCTTGGCGGGGGACTGGAGAAGAGCGACAACGTCTGCGATAAGCTCGTTCTTGCTCTTGATAGCGGCGAGGGTGTCCATCTGGTCGGCACCGACATAGGCTGTACCTTCGACCCAAGCGGCCTTGAGGAGGGGAAGCTTGTCGTCCTTCTGGATGAAGTCCTTGAGGAGCTTAGCGGGTGCATTGCCGACATTGGAGCACATCAGCGAGGTGCTTTCCTTGAGAGCGGCATAGAGTTCGCTGTAGTCCTCGTCGAGGTTCTCGAGAGCCTTGTGAAGAAGCGAGTTCTTCACCACCATGAGCTTAACATCGGCTTCGAAGCACTTGCGGCGGAGCGCGGAGGTCTTTTCGGCATCGAGTCCGGCAGTCTCCACGAGGTAGAAGCAGCCGTACGACTGGATAGTGTCCTGAATGTGCTTGATGATGATATCTTTATCTTCCTTTTTCATCTTGTTCCGTGTTTAAAAGTTTAGGCTTCAACTGATTTGGGGTCAACCTTCACACCGGGACTCATGGTGCTCGAAAGATAAATGCTCTTGATGTAGGTGCCTTTAGCCGTAGCGGGCTTGAGCTTGATCAGCGTATTGATGAATTCGCGTGCGTTGTCGCGCATCTGCTCGGCAGTGAATGAAACCTTGCCGATTGAAGTGTGCACGATACCGTTCTTGTCGACCTTGAAGTCGATTTTGCCCTTCTTGACTTCTTCGACAGCCTTGGCGACGTCGTTAGTAACGGTGCCGCTCTTGGGGTTAGGCATGAGGCCACGGGGACCGAGCACACGGCCGAGGGCACCAATCTTACCCATGATAGCGGGCTGAGTGATGATAACGTCCACGTCAGTCCAGCCACCTTTGATTTTGTCGATATATTCGTCGAGGCCTACGTAGTCTGCGCCAGCAGCCTTTGCAGTGGCTTCGGCGTCGGGAGTGCAGAGAACAAGAACACGCACCTGCTTTCCGGTTCCGTGGGGGAGAGTCACCACGCCACGGACCATCTGGTTGGCTTTGCGGGGGTCCACGCCGAGTCGTACGTCGATATCGAGAGAAGCGTCGAACTTGGTGAAGGTGATGTCCTTCACGGCTTCAGCAGCTTCGGTCAGCGAGTAAGACTTTCCGGCTTCAAGCTTCGCGAGGGCCAACTTTTGATTTTTTGTCAGTTTACTCATAATTGCGAAGGTATTTAGTTGTTACCGGGAAACTCACCCTTGACGGTGATACCCATACTTCTGGCCGTACCGGCAACCATGCGCATAGCGGATTCAACAGTGAAGCAGTTGAGGTCAGGCATCTTGTCAGCAGCAATAGCGCGCACGTTGTCCCAGGAGATTTCAGCGACCTTGGTGCGGTTGGGCTCCTTGGAGCCGCTCTTTACCTTGGCCACCTCCTTGAGCTGAACAGCTACGGGAGGAGTCTTAACGACGAAGTCGAAAGATTTGTCCGTGTAGTAGGTAATCACTACAGGGAGAATCTTACCGGCTTTGTCCTGGGTGCGGGCATTGAATTGCTTGCAAAATTCCATGATGTTGATACCCTTCGAACCGAGGGCAGGGCCTACGGGAGGAGAGGGATTGGCTGCACCACCTTTAATCTGCAATTTGATTTGTCCAGCAATTTCTTTAGCCATCGTTTAAATACTTAAAAAAATTAGAGAATTTCGCATATCGTCCCGCAAGGAGGCATCCGCGGTGCGTAACCGCCGCGTCAGCCCCCGGGGCTCAGACACGCTCTACCTGCGAATTGTCAAGCTCGAGGGGCGTCTCGCGTCCGAAGATCTTGACTTTCACCTTCAGCTTCTTTTTCTCGTGGTTTACTTCGTCGATAATCGCCTGGAAGCCCTTGAAGGCACCGTCGATCACCTTGACGTCCTCGCCGACGATATAGTTCGTCTCATCAGCCCCGACGGACTCGTTGATGGTGTCGGCAGCTCCGAGCATTCTCATCACCTCGGCCTCGCGAAGACGCTCGGGGGCTGCGTTCTTGTCGCGGCCCTTGAGGAAATCGATGACGTTGGTGGTGTTGGTGAGAATGTGGATAACCTCGCCCGTGAGCTCCGCCTCGATGAACACATATCCGGAATAGAGGTTCTTTTCCTTGATAACCTTTTTCCCGTTGCGCATCGTCATCACCTTCTCGGTCGGAATCAACACTTGAAACACATAATTGCCAAGGTCGGTATTCTTCATCGATGCCTCGAGAACTTCCTTAACCTTGGCTTCTTTACCGGAAATGGCACGCAGAACGTACCAGCCTTTCTTTTGGTCAGACATTGTTTCGCCGTAAAAGTGGGGGATTACACAAACTATAGGCTGTAGATGAAATGCATCAGCCGGTCGACAACCTGGTCCATGACAAGTATCAACAGAGCGATGATGGCGGAAGCAATCATGACTATGATCGCCGACTTGATCAGCTGTTTGCGAGTAGGCCACGACGTCTTGTAGCGCAATTCGTCGTAGCTTTCCTCAATATTCGTAAGTAGTTTGAGTTTTTTCATTTCAATTCTTTTTAGCACGGGAAGAGAGGCTCGAACTCCCGACACCTGGTTTTGGAGACCAGTGCTCTACCGACTGAGCTATTCCCGTATTTGAAAACTCCGGAGGACTTTGCCAAGGGGAGGCTCGGAGCCTCCGGAGCTATGAGTGACTGGATATTAGTCGAGGATATCGGTGATCTGACCGGAACCTACGGTACGGCCACCTTCACGGATAGCGAAGCGGAGACCCTTGTCGCAAGCAACGGGGGTGATGAGCTTCACGTTGATTTCCACGTGGTCACCGGGCATTACCATTTCAACACCTTCGGGGAGAGTGATCTCACCGGTTACGTCGAGCGTACGGATGTAGAACTGGGGACGGTAGTGGTTGTGGAAGGGAGTGTGACGGCCGCCTTCTTCCTTCTTGAGGATGTAGACGGAAGCCTTGAACTCGCTGTGAGGCTTAACGACACCGGGGTGGCAGATTACCATACCGCGCTTGATGTCCTTCTTGTCGATACCGCGGAGGAGAAGACCTACGTTATCGCCGGCTTCGCCCTGATCGAGGAGTTTGCGGAACATTTCCACGCCGGTAACGGTGGACTTCATGGAAGCGCCGAGACCCATGATCTGGACTTCGTCGCCAACCTTAACGACGCCGGTCTCGATACGGCCGGTAGCAACGGTGCCACGACCGGTGATGGAGAAGACGTCCTCGACAGGCATAAGGAAGGGTTTATCAACGTCGCGGGGAGGCAGAGGAATCCATGTGTCAACAGCTTCCATGAGTTCCATAACCTTTTCTTCCCACTGGGGTTCGCCGTTGAGGGCGCCGAGGGCAGAGCCGCGGATGATGGGGGTGTTGTCACCATCGTAGTCGTAAGCGGAAAGAAGGTCGCGCATTTCCATTTCAACGAGGTCGAGAATTTCGGGGTCGTCGACCATGTCGCACTTGTTGAGGAACACGACGATACGGGGCACGTTCACCTGACGGGCGAGAAGGATGTGCTCGCGGGTCTGGGGCATGGGGCCGTCAGTACCGGCAACCACGATGATGGCGCCGTCCATCTGAGCAGCACCGGTAACCATGTTCTTCACATAGTCAGCGTGTCCGGGGCAGTCAACGTGAGCGTAGTGGCGGTTCTTGGTCTCGTATTCAACGTGAGCGGTGTTGATAGTAATACCGCGTTCCTTTTCCTCGGGAGCGTTGTCGATCTGGTCGAAGGACTTCACTTCGGAGAGACCGGCCTTAGCGAGGACGGTGGTGATGGCGGCCGTAAGGGTCGTCTTACCGTGGTCGACGTGGCCAATGGTACCGATGTTTACATGCGGTTTGGTTCTTTCGAATTTCTCTTTAGCCATAACTTTGCTGTATTATATTTGATAGATGATTCAGAGTGAGTGGATTTTGACAATCAGCCACGATAATGCACACGGCACTACCGGGGCGTCATTGAGATTTGAGCCGATGGCGGGATTTGAACCCGCGACCTCTTCCTTACCAAGGAAGTGCTCTACCCCTGAGCTACATTGGCGGAAAAATGTATTTGAAAGAGCGGAAGACGGGGCTCAAACCCGCGACCCTCAGCTTGGAAGGCTGATGCTCTATCAACTGAGCTACTTCCGCAGAAGAGAAATTTGTGGGCGA
>CABUIC010000022.1 GCA_902491515.1 uncultured Porphyromonadaceae bacterium | reverse complement strand
GCCCTCCGGATGGGTGACGGGGCACTGAACCGCCGTGCGGATAATTGAGGGACCGGAGCCGGGATATCGTTTTTTGGGTTTTAAATATTTGTAATATTGTGGTTTATTTTGTATTTTTGCACCCACTACACAGATATAATATCCTGCAATTGTTTTTATACGCGAATTGATTTTTCTTAAATCTGCAATGGGTTATAGTTTTAAACAGTTTATCACAAAATCACGCCTCGTCAGGAGTTTCATCGAAACGCCCTGTCCGCGTTGGATGGTGCTGCTGGCAGATTTGTCGATTATCGCATTGTCCTGTCTCCTTGTCTACTCGCTTAGTTGGACGACGGACTATCATGGCAACCGATTTTTCGAGCCGCAGATAAAGGGGGTCTTTGTCGGTCTTCTTTATTCCCTTTTGCTCTACATTTCGGGTGCAAGCCGCTCGATTCTGCGACTTTCGGTGATGGAGGACACTTACCGCATTTTCCTGATGGTAGCTTCGGCTACTTTTATCCAGGTTGTGGCTTCGGCCGGGACTTATCTTGCAATCGGCGTTCCGTACTTCTCGTCGTGGAATATTTTCATCACTGCTGTGATGGTGTTCTCGATGATGTTCATGCTCCGCATAGGGGTGAAGTACCTTTACCTCTATCTTTCTGGGTCGAAAAATTCGCGCAAGCGCGTGATTGTACTCGGCTCTTCAATCAACTCCTATTTCCTTGCGTCGGCACTGAGGAGCGAGTTCGAGGGCACATATGAGCCTGTAGCTCTTCTGAGCCTTAACGGCAAGGTGTCGGAGGTGAAGGTGAACGGAATCCCGGTCATCAAGTACGATCCTTCGACAATAAAGGACGTGTTCAGCTTTTTCCGTTGCAACACCCTGATGTTCCTCTCCACACAGATGGAGCTTATGCGCAACGACGTGGCCGATATTTTCCTGAGCAACGGCATCCGTCTGCTGATGATGAATCAGGTCGAGGAGTTCGACCTCAATTCAAAAACTATGCCCAATCTTTCGAGCCATGTCCACAACATCAACGTCGAGGACCTTCTGGGGCGCGAGGCTATCCATACGGATAATCCTGCAATCGGAAATCTCCTGAAGGGCCAGACCGTGATGGTGACGGGGGCCGCGGGCTCCATCGGCAGAGAGATAGTTCGTCAGGTGGCCAAGGTCTGCGCGCGCGACATCGTGCTCGTGGACCAGGCGGAGACGCCGATGCACGACCTCCAGCTCGAAATGGAGCAGACCTTCCCGGACATCCGTATCCATCTCTTCATAGGCGACGTCACCAACGCCACGCGCATGGAGCGGGCGTTCAAGAAATACCATCCGCGCTACGTGTTCCACGCGGCCGCCTACAAGCATGTACCGATGATGGAGCGGAACCCGACCGAGGCGGTTCACACGAATGTCTTCGGCACGAAGAACGTGGCCGATCTGGCCGTGAAGTACGGAGTCGAGAAGTTCGTGATGATTTCCACGGACAAGGCTGTGAATCCCACAAACGTTATGGGAGCGTCCAAGCGCATGGCCGAAATCTACGTACAGTCTCTTTCGACATGGCTGCGGCGGAACTCTGATGGCCCGACGACGCGTTTCATCACCACCCGATTCGGGAATGTGCTGGGGTCGAACGGTTCGGTCATCCCTCTTTTCCGGAAGCAGATCGAGGAGGGCGGTCCCGTGACAATCACCCACCGCAACATCATCCGCTACTTCATGACCATTCCCGAGGCCTGCAATCTGGTGCTTGAGGCCGGCGTGATGGGCCAGGGCGGCGAAATCTATGTCTTCGACATGGGCAAACCCGTGAAAATCTGGGACCTTGCGGTGCGCATGATCCGCCTTTCGGGCCTGCGTCCGGAAGAGGACATCAAGATTGTGGAGACGGGCCTGCGTCCGGGCGAAAAGCTTTTCGAGGAGCTTCTCAACGACAAGGAGCAGACCATAGCGACACACAACAAGAAGATAATGATCGCGAAGGTGCGGACCTACGACTACAACGAGGTTGTCGAGCACCTGAACCGTCTGGAGACTCTCATTGACGGCCCGGCGCACGATATCGTGATAGAGATGAAGCACATCGTGCCGGAATACAAATCGAACAATTCGGAATGGGAGCGTGTTGATAACGAACTGAAGGACTCCGAAAACACCGTCAGCGAGATTGCGGCGGAGCTCGTTTCCGCAAACTAAACTCAAAAGATGACAATGAAACGCATTTTCACAGCAATTCTGGCTCTGGCTGCCCTCTGCGCCCCGGTGTCGGCTCAAAGTCTCAGTGATATATTCTCGCGCCTCGGAGGCGCCGCGGACTCGACAGGCACCACGGGAACGACCCAGGGCGGTCTGGCCGGAGCCATAGGCTCGGTGGTCGGAAGCCTTACCTCGACAAACAAATTCGCCGCGGAGGACCTTGTGGGGACATGGAGCTACAGCTCTCCGGCAGTGGGCTTCGCCTCGGACAACGCCCTCAAGAAAATCGGCGGCGCGGCGGCTTCGGCGGCTCTTGAGCAGAAGCTCGAGCCCTATTACCAGAAGTCGGGCCTGACGGGGGTGACGCTGACGGTTGACGAGAAGCTCGCCTTCACAATGACCGTGAAGAAGCTGAGCCTCAAGGGCACGGTGAGCAAGGATGCGGACAACAACCTTGTCTTCTCCTTCAACGCCTTCGGAAAGGTGAAACTCGGCTCGGTCAAGGCCATAGCCACCAAGAGCGGCCGGACGCTCACGATTGTATTCAACGCCACGAAGCTCATGCAGGTTCTGAACACGGTATCGTCCGTGGCCAAGTTGCAGTCGCTTTCGGCTCTCAATTCTCTTCTTCAGCAGTACGACGGCCTGTATCTCGGCTTCAAGATGACCGGGAAGAAGTGATGTCACACTGAGAGCCTGCGGCGATGGCATCCCTGAATTCGGTAAAGGACGCGCTGAACCGTCGCCGCTGGAAGCTGCGACTCGACCTTTACGGCTATTCCCGGCGCTGGGAGGATGCCGTCGGCGCAGTTGCCCGGATATTCGAAGTGCTCGTGCCGATAGTCGCCGTGGGGGCTCTGGTGGCTCTCGCACTCGGCATAGGCTTCGACCGGACGGCCTTCGACCGCCGTCTTATAGCCGCGATGCTCCGGTCGGCTCAGGGCATTTTCGCGGCGGGGATATTGTTCAACCTGATATTCCGCACGCGCCTGACGCTGCGCTCGCACAGCGCGCTGAAATGGGCGTCGGACATACTGGTGCTTGTCACGCTTCTCCCATGGGCTTATCCGCGACCCGAGCATCCGTTGATTCCGGTCCTCGACACGGTTCTGTACAGCCGTTACTTCATATATTCGGTTCTCGGCGCTTATTCGGTGCTGGAACTGAGTTTCGGGGTGATGAAGCTCGTGGGAAAGCGCACCAATCCTTCGCTGATGATGGCGGGGAGCTTCTTTTTCTTCATTCTGGCGGGGTCGCTGGCGCTGGTGCTCCCCAACTGCACCTATGGGCCGATAAGCTATATCGACTCGCTGTTCGTGTCGACGAGCGCCGTGTGCATCACGGGACTGACGCCGCTTGACCTACCATCGACCTTCACGCCTCTCGGGCTCCTTGTCATTGCGCTGATGGTTCAGGTCGGAGGACTCGGAGTGCTGACATTCACGAGCTTTTTCGCGATTTTCTTCAGCGGCCGGCGGTCGATCTACAACCAGCTGATGCTCCGCGACTTCATCTACTCGAAGAGCATGAACGCCCTCGTGCCTGCGCTTCTTTACATCCTTTCGTTCACGCTGGTCGTGGAGCTCGGAGGGGCCGTGCTTGTCTACTTCTCGCTGCCTCCCGAAATCGGGGGTGACACCCCCGGGCGGCTGATGATTGCGGCTTTCCATTCCCTTTCGGCGTTCTGCAACGCGGGTTTTTCCTATATTCCCGAAGGGATGTCGAATGCGTCGCTTATGGCCGGAAACGGCAATATTTACCTTGTGACGTCGCTTCTTGTCTTCGCGGGCGGCATAGGGTTCCCGAATCTCGTGAACTTCAAGGAGCTTGCGGCCTTCTGGCTTAGGCGTCTGCGTCCAGGAGGCCGGCGCGAGCCCCGACCGGTGCATATCTTCGACCTCAACACGCGCCTGGTGATGAGGACCACGATTTTCCTCTTCGTCTTCGGCGCGGTGGCCTTCTTTATCCTTGAATACAACAACACGCTGGCGGGGATGAGCCTATACGACAAGATTGTCCAGAGTATCTTCAATTCCCTGACGCCGCGCTCGGCGGGCTTCGCCTCGGTCAATCCTGCGGGCTTCCTGAACGGGACTCTCGTGCTTGTGATGCTGCTGATGTGGATAGGCGGGGCGTCGCAGAGCCTCGCGGGCGGCATCAAGGTCAATACCCTCGCGGCGGTGCTCCTCAATCTCCGTGCGATAGTCTCGGGCTACAGCGGCATCCCCGCGCTCAACCGGAATCTGGCCACCTCGTCGGTGCGGAGGGCCAACGCCGTGGTGATTCTGTCCATTCTCTCGCTGGGAGCGTACACCTTCACCATCCTGATGCTCGAACCGGAGCTGAGCGCCCGCGGGGTGGTCTTCGAGTGTGTCTCGGCCATATTTACGGTGGGAACGTCGCTGGGCATCACGCCGGCGCTCGGGGCCGTGTCGAAGGGTGTGCTCTGCTCGGCGATGTTCCTCGGCAGAGTCGGCATAATCTCGCTACTCTGCGGCTTCATGGGCTCGCGCACGGACCGCTCGGAATACCTTCCCACTGACTCCATAATCATTAACTAACCCTCTCCAACTCTCCGCACATGAAATACCTGATAATCGGCCTCGGCATCTATGGATCGAACCTGGCCCGCGACCTTACGGCTCTGGGCCACGAAGTAATCGGCGCAGACGTCAACAAGAACAATGTCGAGAATGTCAAGGACTATATCTCGACAGTCTACTGCATCGACTCCACGGAGGAAAGCTCGCTGCAGGTCCTACCGCTGAAAAATGTGGACCTGGTAATCGTAGCCATCGGCGAGAACTTCGGGGCGTCGATCAAGACTGTGGCGCTGCTGAAGAAGATAGGCGTGCCCCATATCTACGCGCGTGCCATCGACGAGCTCCACGAGGCCATTCTCTCGAGTTTCGCGCTCGATCGTATCCTGACGCCCGAGCAACGCGCCGCGGCGGACCTGACGCACGAGATGGAGCTGGGCTCGCGGGTTGAGACGCTGAAGGTGGACGACGACAATGTGGTGGTGAAGTTCTCGGCGCCGGGGGAGTTCATCGGCATGCCTTATTCCCTTCTTGACGTGACGAACAGCTACGGGCTGACCGTCATTGCCGCCACTCGGCCTGAGGAGCGGCGGAACGTTCTCGGGGTAATGCACCCGACTCAGGTGCTTATCGACCTCGCGGCGGCGCGCGGCGGCGACGACTCCATCAAGGTGGAAAGCGGGGACATCCTGACGGTCTTCGGCTCCAAAAAAGCCTTCAAGGACTTCTACCGCCATGTCGACTCGCACCGATAGGACCCCGGGGCACACAACTGCCTTCCGGATGACTGACGGGGTTACTGAACCTCCCTCCGGAGAACTGACCGGGGGGGGAGAGGGGACAAAATCAAATTCGGCCATTCGGGGCGGACGTGCCATGGCACGTCCCTACTGCTTACAATAAATTGGATGGAGGGGAAAATTCCAGGAATTTTTCCCTCCATCCAATTTTGACACATTCCTCTCGGGAAATGGTTCGGTTTGGGGGCTACTTGTCTTTGCGCCAGCGGATTGTGGTTGCTACGGCGCGTTCGTCGCCTCGGGCTATCTCGCAGACGCTGAGGCCGTCTGGGCGCTCGTCGACGCGGAGCTCGACTCTCTCGTCGAAGAAGCATTCGTGGTGGAAGCAGATGTCGAAGCGCACGATGGTGTGCGTGTCGAAGTGGCTGAGGCTCCAGTGGTTGAGGATGAGGGCGATGTAGCGCACGGTGTTGACGTGGCGGTTGAGGTCGAGGTCGCAGTACTTGAATGTATAGGGCTCGACCACGGCCTCCGGGGAGAGCTTCGGCGGGCGGGCGATGCGGTCAATAGGGCACGGGCGGTCGGAGATCGGGAAGGCCTCCTGTTCGAACTGCGATATGTCGGCCACGGCCCGCTTTGTCATGTCGATCGCCACCCATACGGAGCGTATGTATCCGAGGACTTCGCCGGTGGTGTCGGAGGTCATTACGAAGCTGCGTTCGGAGAAGTGGCGGTTGTAGCTCTCAATCCATGTTGTGAGCGAATATCTCTCGTTAATGGCGGGATAGCGGGTCATCTCCACGGCGAGGCGGCTGAGGACCCATCCGATGTTTTTGCGGGAGAGGTCAGCGAAGCCGATGTTGAGCGAGTTGGCGTGCTCCGTTGCGGTCTCGATGACGCGCTCGACCACGAGGGTGAGAGGCATGAGGCCGCGAGGGTCGCTCTCACCGGCGGTGAGGAGATAGCTGTGGTGCCATTCGGAGGGAAACATTCTCAGTACTGTTCGTTTTCGTTGGGGAAGTCGCCGGTCTTGACGTCGTCGATGTAGTGGCTGACGGCTTCGTTGATTACGGAAGAGAGGTCGGCGTATCGGCGGAGGAACTTGGGGGAGAAGCCTTTGTTGATTCCGAGCATGTCGTGCATGACGAGGACCTGACCGTCGACACCGCCTCCGGCGCCGATGCCGATAACGGGAATTGACACGCTTTTGGCGACGCGCTCGGCGAGCTGAGCGGGGATTTTTTCGAGGACGAGAGCGAAGCATCCTATTTCTTCGAGCATTTGGGCGTCGGAGATGAGTTTTTCAGCCTCGGCCTCCTCTTTAGCGCGGACGGCGTATGTCCCGAACTTGTTGATGCTCTGGGGGGTGAGTCCGAGGTGCCCCATCACGGGGATTCCTGCTGAGAGGATGCGTTCGATGCTTTCGCGGATTTCGGCGCCTCCTTCCATCTTTACGGCCTCGGCGTGGCTCTCCTTCATGATGCGCACGGCGGAGTTGAGGGCTTCGATGGGGTTGCCCTGATATGTTCCGAAAGGCATGTCGCAGACCACGAGGGCGCGCTGAGTGCCTTTTATGACGCTCTTGGCGTGGTATATCATCTGGTCGAGTGTGATGGGGAGAGTGGTCATGTTACCGGCCATGACGTTTGAGGCGGAGTCGCCTACAAGGATTACGTCCATACCGGCCTCGTCGATGAGCTTGGCCATGGAGTAGTCGTATGCGGTGAGCATGGCGATTTTCTCGCCCCGGGCTTTCATTTCAATCAGGCGTTTGGTGGTGACCTTGCGCTGGTTGTCTACTGTGTTTGTTGACATAAGTGTATATGAAAGTTGGTGATTTTGGACCACAAAGTTACGGAAAAAAACAATTCGGCGCCCCCCGGGCGTGGCAATAAATGTTAACGGACTGCCGGACACGCAACTGCCCCGCTGAGACGTGGGAGGGCGGAAATTTCTCAGCTGACCATTACGGGGATGCCGGTGGCCCGGGTTATGCGGTCGGCGGCGCGGAGGAGTTCTTCGCGGGGGATTTTCTGGAGGGTCTGCTCGGGGGTGCGGCGGTCGATGGAGTAGAGCATGATTTCGCGGGGGCGGATTGTGCGGTAGGCCTCGATGAGGGCGTCTATTTCTTCGTCGGTGGTGTTGTCGACGGGGGTGCCGTCGTGTTCGCCGCGGGTGAGCATGGTCTGGATTATGGTCTGTCCGGCGAAGCGGGCGAGGCGGGGAATCAGGCGCTCCACGGTGAAAGCCGGGGATGTGGGGCGGTCGAGTGCGCGCATTGTGGCCTCGACGGCGCTGTCGAGCTTGAGGATGTTGTTGTCCACCTTCATGAGGGCGTCGCAGACGTCGGGGCGGTGGAGCTGTGTGGAGTTGCAGAGGACGCTGATTTTCACGGCGGGGAAGAATTCGTCGCGTGCGGTGATTGTGTCGTCGATAATTCCGGCGAATTCGGGGTGGACGGAGGGTTCGCCGTTTCCGGAGAAGGTTATGACGTCGAGGTTTTCTCCGGCCTCGCGCATTGCGGCGAGTTTTTCGCGGAGGAGGCTCCGGACGCGGTCGCGGGGGGGGAGTCCGCTTCGGCCGGGCCCCTGGGCGTTGTATCCGGCCTCGCAGTAGAGGCAGTCGAATGTGCACACTTTGCCGTCGGTGGGCGAGAGGTTCACGCCGAGGCTCGTTCCGAGGCGGCGGGAATGGATGGGTCCGAAGATGGTGGAGTGGAATAGAACAGTCTGCATCAGTCTTTTTCTTTGATAAAGAGTGCGGAGGCGAGTCCGGTGATAATGGCTATGGCGGCGACGGTTGCGGCTACGACTGCGAGGTCGGGCCAGGGCTCGAGGCGCATGGGATAGGCGGAAGTGGAGAGGAGTCTGGGGTCGCCGGCAAGCTTGATCCATCCGAAGTGCTGCTGCCCGAGGCTGAGGAGGGAGCCGAGGACAAGCCCGGCGGCTCCTCCGGCGAGGGTGACGAGGACGCCTTCAAGGCGGAAAATGCGTGCGGTGAGGCGGCGGGGGGCGCCGAGAGCGCGGAGGGTGGCTGTGTCGTCGCGTTTTTCGATGACGAGGAGGGAGAGGGTGGATATGATGTTGAATGTGGCGATGAGGAGGATGGCTATGAGCATTACGAAAGTCATCCATTTCTCGATGGCAATCATGCGGAAGGCGGCCTCCTGCTGCTGAAGGCGTGTGGCGACCCTGAACGCGGGCCCGAGGGCCTTTTCGACCCGGGGGGCCAGAGCTTCGGGGGAGGCCCCGGGGCTGAGGCGGAGCTCGAGGGCGGAAGCCTCGGCGAAGTTGTACTCCAGAAGCCTTCGGGCGGCGGAGAGGGGTATGATTACGCGGTCGGTGTCGTATTCGGGCTGCTCGACGCGGAATACACCGGTGACGGTGAATTTCTCCCGGCGGTATGCGGCGGCGGGGTTTGCGGGATTTATGCGGCCCATGCGGCGGGGGATGAAAATCTCGGCGCCGGCGTCGGGGCCGGGACGGAGTCCTGTCTCCATGGCCACGCCTACGGAGAGGGTGAGGGCCGTGGAGGCGAATGTGCTGTCGGGGAGGGCGTCAGCGAAGTCGGCTCCGACGGGGAGGCCGTCGATGATGGTGCTGTTGACGTCGACCACCCGGGCGTATTCTTCGGGGACTACTCCTTTGAAGACTACGGGCATCTGGCCTGACGCGCCGACGAGGAGTGCGCGCTCCTCGATGACGGGGGTTGCGACGGCGACGCCGGGCACCGCGGCGGGGAGGGCGCGGGCGAGGGAGTCGGCCCCGCGGAAAGCCTTGCCTTCGACGGGAGTGACCTTCAGCTCGGGGTCGATGGCACTGAGGTGTGCGGCGGCGAGGTCGTTGAAGCCGTTGAAGACAGAGAGGACAATGACGATGGCCGCCGTTGCAACGGCTACGCCCCCGATAGAGATGAGGGTTATGACGTTGACGGCGTTATGGGATTTGGGGGCGAGGAGATAGCGCAGGGCTATCCGCAGGGCGAGCATTACTTGTCTTCGAGGAGGTGGTCGATGTTCTCGATGTAGTCGAGGGAGTCGTCGAGGTAGAACTGGAGTTCGGGAGTCTTGCGGAGCTGGAAGCGTACGCGCTGGGCGAGCTCATAGCGGATAGTTTTCGCGGAGGCGGTGATGCTACGGAGCATTTCGGCGCTCTTCTCTGAGGGGAATATGGAGAGGTATGCCTTTGCAACGGAGAGGTCGGGGCTCACGCGGACGGAGCTGACGCTGACGAGGGTGTCGCGGGTCTTTGCGGTCTGCTGGCGGAAAATCTCGCTGAGTTCCTTCTGCAGTAGGCGGGCAATCTTGGCTTGTCTTGTCGTTTCCATAAAAAATTGGATGAATATGTGTGTTTTTTATCAGTTATGTGAAAGATAAACGCCGCAGGAGTGTCTTTGGTTTGTGGGGGGGGCACTCCTGCGTGCGGAAGGTTTTTCTTACTTGACGAGGGCCATACCCTTGCGGAGGGCTTCCTCGTTGAGGGGGATGAGGTGGTGGTGGCGCTCGGGGAGGGTCTTGCGGAGGCCGCGGATTACGGCGTCGAGGCTTACGACGGGGCGGCAGGCCAGAAGCGCGCCGAGGAGAATCATGTTGTAAGTCTTGGCGTTCTTCATCTCGAAAGTGGCCTCCATGGCGTCGACGGGCACGATGCGGATGTCGGTGCGGGTGGGGGCGTGGTGAATGCCGTAGGGGTCGTAGATGAGAGTGCCTCCGGGCTTGACGCGGCTTTCGAACTTGTCAAGGCTCTGCTGGTTGAGAATCACGGCGGTGTCGAAAGTGTCGAGCACTGGGGAGGAGATTCGGGAATCGGAGAGGATAACGGTCACGTTGGCTGTTCCTCCGCGCTGTTCGGGGCCATAGGAGGGCATCCATGAGACTTCGAGGTTGTCCATAAGACCGGCGTAGGCTAGAATCTTGCCCATTGAGAGGACTCCCTGTCCGCCGAAGCCTGCGATAACTATTTCTTCTTTCATGGCTTATTCTTCTTTCAGGGCTTAAACGTTTTTAAGGTCGCCGAGGGGGTACTTCTCGAACATGTGTTCTGCCATCCACTGGTTGGATTGTGCGGGGGAGAGTTTCCATCCTGAGTTGCATGTGCTGACGATTTCCACGACAGATGTTCCGCGCTTGTCGAGGGCGTTCTGAAAGGCTTTTTTGAGCGCGGCCTTGGCCTTGCGGACAGCGGCGGGGGTGTGTACTGCCTGGCGGGTTACGTAGCATGTGCCCTCAAGCTCGGCGAGGAGGGGCGATATGACGAGGGGATAGCCGTTGAGGTCGGCGCGGCGCCCGTAGGGGGTCGTGGCGGTCTTCATGCCCAGGAGGGTCGTGGGGGCCATCTGACCGCCGGTCATGCCGTAAATGGCGTTGTTGATGAAGATTATGACGATGTTCTCGCCGCGGTTGCAGGCGTGGATTGTCTCTGCGGTGCCTATTGCGGCGAGGTCGCCGTCGCCCTGGTATGTGAAGACGAGGGCTTCGGGGTTGAGGCGCGAGGCGGCGGTGGCGAGCGCGGGAGCGCGGCCGTGGGCGGCCTCAATCCAGTCGATGTCGATGTAGTTGTAGGCGAAGACAGCGCAGCCGACGGGTGCGATGCCGATTGCGCGGTCCTCGAGGCCCATTTCGTCGAGCAGTTCGGCCACGAGCCGGTGAACCACGCCGTGGCTGCATCCGGGGCAGTAGTGCGTGATGTTTTCCGTGAGCAGTCGGGGGCGGGCGTAAACCTTGTTTTCGGGTTTGATGATTTCTTTAGGGTCCATGGTCTACTTCTTTGCTTCGGGGTAATGGGAATAGAAAGCGTCGATGATTTCTCCGGGGTTGGGGACGATGCCGCCCATGCGTCCGAAGTGGTGGACGGAGGGCTCGGGGGCCTGGATGGCGAGGCGGACGTCCTCGATCATCTGCCCGGCGTTGAGCTCGACCACGAGAATGCCTCTTACGCGGGCCGCGAGCTCGCGGATGCGGGCGGAGGGGAAGGGCCAGAGGGTGATGGGGCGGATAAGGCCGATTTTCAGGCCTTTGGCGCGGGCCTCCTCAATGGCCTTGAGGCATATTCGGGCGATGGAGCCGAAGGCTACCATGAGGTATTCGCAGTCATCGGTGAAGTATTCCTCGAAGCGCACCTCTGCTTCCTCGATGCGGCGGTAAGTTTCCTGGAAGCGGAGGTTGTTGACTTCCATCTTGGCTGAATCGAGCTCGAGGGAGGTCACGACGTTGCGGTGCTTGCGTCCGCCCTTTCCGCAGGCGGCCCAGGGGCATTGCTCGCGGATTTCGGCCTCTGTGCGGCGCGGGCGCTGGGGAGGGAGGACCACCTTCTCCATCATCTGTCCGACGATGCCGTCGGCGAGAATCATGGCCGGAGTGCGGTACTTGAATGCGAGGTCGAAGCCGAGGCCCACGAAGTCGGCCATCTCCTGGACAGTCGCGGGGGCGAGGACAATGAGGTGGTAGTCGCCGTGGCCGCCGCCTTTGGTGGCCTGGAAATAGTCGCTCTGGGAGGGCTGGATTGTGCCGAGGCCGGGGCCGCCGCGCATGCAGTTGAGGATGAGGGCCGGGAGCTCGGATGCGGCGAGGTATGAGATGCCTTCCTGCTTGAGGGAAATGCCGGGGGAGGAGGATGAGGTCATTACGGCCTTACCGGTGGCGGCGCCGCCGTAGACCATGTTGATGGCGGCCACTTCGCTTTCGGCCTGGAGGACGGTCATGCCGGTTGTTTCCCAGGGCATGAGCTCCGCGAGAGTCTCGAGGACCTCGCTCTGGGGGGTGATGGGGTAGCCGAAATAGCCGTCGCAGCCGTATCGTATAGCGGCGTGGGCCACGGCCTCGTTGCCCTTCATGAGTTTTACTTCTTCCATATGAATCAGAAGCTAATGGGTTAAGGTGGAGGATTACTTCAACACCACCCTGTAGACCTCGATGCAGGCATCGGGGCAAACGGTGGCGCAGGCGGCGCAGCCGATGCAGTTATCGGGCTTTGCGGCGAAGGCGAAGTGGTAGCCGCGGTCGTTCACTTCCTTAGGCTGGAGGCTCAGGACGTCGGCGGGGCAAGCCACGACGCAGAGCTCGCAACCTTTGCAGCGGGCCTCGTCGACGGTTACGGCTCCTTGGACTTTAGGCATTTTGTTCTCGGGGTGTTTTTTGTATGGTTGGAGATTCGTTTTTGGGACGGGGGAGGAGGGGTCAGCGGCCCTGGCAGTGAGGACCGTGGTGGCCGCAGGCATGCTTCGGCGCGGTCTTGAGGGCGCAGCAGCTGTCCTTGGGAGTGGTGCAGCTCTTGCAGCTGTCCTTAGCGCAGGCGGGTACGGGGCATGCGGCGGCGCGGGCGCAGGGAGCGGGGGCGCATGCCGGACGGGCGCAGGGGGCCTGAGTGCCGGCGAAAGCCACACCGAGTCCGGCGCCGAGCGCGAGTATCAGGATGAGTTTTTTCATACGGATTGTGACGATTGATTTGTTTATTCGCAAATTTGCAAAAAAATCCCCAAACTCGGCGCGTTTTCGTGTTAATTCTTCCTAATGGGTGATTGTTGCGGCTCCGGGAGGAAAGATTTCTCGGGGTAAAAGCGTATCTTTGCACATTATAAAGAATTTTGTCACATAAAACATATACCCTACCACCTTACCAATGAAAACATACAAGTTACTCTTATCGACGGCGGCCGTCGCGCTCGCCTCGGGACTGACGGCCTGGGGCGCTCCCGCCGTCATCACGACATCCACGCCTGGCGGCCGCGTCGTCACCGTGACGGCCCTTACTCCCAATATTCTGAGGGTTGACAATGTTCCCGCCGGGACGGAAGCTCCTGCGCCGAAAGTTGCCCTCACGCCGGCCTGGCCCACGTCGCCCGCGGCATCGGTGGAAGAGCGCTCGTCGGCCTCGTCGATCACCACGACCGAGGGTGTGGTGGCCAGTGTGAATCCCCGGACGGGCGTGCTGACCATCGACGGCGGCAATCCCGGGAGCATCATCGTGGACTCCTCGCTGCGCAACGGCGGCATATCGCTGGCAACGACCTCGGAAGGCTCGTTCTACGGCGCGGGCGAGCGCGGCCACAAGCTCAATCTCCGCGGCGACACTCTCGTGATGTACAACCGCCAGAACTACGGCTATACGGGCAGCGACCCGCGCATCTCGCAGATGAACATCACGATGCCTCTCTTCCTCTCGACCGACGGATTCGCCATCCTGTTCGACGACTACGCCGCCGCGAAGATGGTGGCCGGCAATCCCATAAAATATTTCAGCGAGAGCCCCGCCCCGGTTAGCTACTACTATATCGGAGGCGTCCGGACGCTCGCGGACCTCACGGAGAAGCTGACTATGCTCACGGGGCGTCAGCCGCTGGCCCCGCTCTGGGCGCTCGGCTACATCACCTCGAAGTACGGCTACCGCAACCCGCGTGAGACCGTCGGCGCCATCGACACACTTCGGCGCGAGGGCTATCCCGTGGACGGCATCGTGCTGGACCTCTACTGGTTCGGCAAGGAGCAGGACATGGGCATTCTGGAATGGGACGAGACCGTCTGGCGCAATCCGCGGAAGATGCTCGCGGACCTTCGGAAGAAGGGCGTGAACGTCGTGACCGTGTCGGAACCCTACGTGCTCCGCAACGGGCGCGCCATCAAGAACTACGAGGAGCTTGCTCCGCGGCTGATGTTCGTGCGCGACAGCCTCGGCACGGGCACCCAGGAGGTGAAAATCTGGGTCGGCGAGGGCGGTATGTTCGACGTGTCGAATCCCGAGACCCGCGCATGGCTCACACAGCGCTACAAGGATCTGACGGACCTCGGCGTCGGAGGCTGGTGGGGTGATCTCGGCGAGCCCGAGGTGCATCCCGAGACGGGCACCCACGCCAACGGCCTCAAGGCGCGCGAGTACCACAACATGTACGGCAACGACTGGAGCCGCATCATCTCTGAACTCTTTGAAAACGAATATCCCGACCGCCGTCTGATGACCCTCATGCGCGGGGGCACGACGGGCCTCCAGCGCTACAGCGTCTATCCCTGGAGCACGGACGTGAGCCGGTCGTGGGGCGGCCTTGAGCCTCAGGTGCGCATCATGCTCAACTCCGGCCTCTCGGGTCTGGGCTACATGTCGCACGACGTGGGCGGTTTCGCCATCGACCCGGAGAATCCCATCGACCCGGAGCTTTACGTGCGCTGGCTGCAGTTAGGCCTCTTCTCGCCGGTGCTCCGCACCCACTCGCAGCAGTTCGCCGAGCCCTATCTCTACAAGGAACAGCAGGACATCATCAAGCCCATCATCCGCGACCGCTACCGCTGGCTCCCCTACAACTATACTCTGGCGTGGGAGAACGCCACGAAGGGCTGGCCGGCCGTGCGTCCGCTGAACTTCCACGGCGGAGCTGCGCACGACTCGATCAGCGACGAATTCCTCTGGGGCCGCGACGTCCTTGTGGCACCCGTAATGAAGCAGGGCGCCACCGAGCGCTCCATCACCTTCCCCGAAGGCTCGACATGGATGGACTTCTCCGACCCGAACAAGCGCTACAGCGGGGGCATGACCATCAATTATCCGGCTCCGCTGGGCGTCCTTCCTCTCTTCGTGCGCGCCGGGGCGTTCATCCCCATGGCCGACTATGAGATGAAGAACACGGGCGACTACCGCGCGGACCGCTTCACGGTGCACTATTATCCCGAGTTCGGCTCGGAGAGCGAGTACACGCTCTTCGACGACAACCGACTCTCACCCAAGACAATACAGAACGGCGAATGCCGCTTCATCGACTTCCGCGGCTCGATGGCCGAGGCAGACGGGACAACGGATGTAGAAATCTCCACCCGCGGCGGCTATCCCGGCGCGCCCAAGACGCTCGACATCACGCTCGTGGTGCACGGCATTCCTTCGGGAACGGTCGTTGCCGGCGTTGAAGGCGCCCGCAAGTCGGATATCACCATCGACAAGAAGACAGGCACGGCCACGGCCAACATCCGCATGGACGCCTCGGCGAAGGTGAAGTTCAACCTTCATCTCACCGCCGGTCCGCGCCTGATGAGAAAATGAAACCCCGGAAATACGTAACAATATGTTTTCAGGAATAGTAGAAGAAGCCGCCACGGTAGTCAGCGCCGAGCGCGAGGGCGGCAATCTCCAGCTCAGGATGCGGTGCTCGTTCACGGATGAGCTGCGCATCGACCAGTCGGTGGCGCACAACGGCGTGTGTCTCACGGTGGTTGAAATCCATCCCGACAGCACCTATACCGTGACTGCCATTCAGGAAACCCTCGAGCGGTCGAATCTCGGGGAACTCCGGGAGGGCGACCGTGTGAACCTCGAGCGCTCGATGCTGATGAACGGACGTCTGGACGGCCACATCGTGCAGGGCCATGTGGACACCACGGCGGTGTGCACGGGCATCGAGGAGGCCGACGGGAGCCGTTATTTCGCCTTCCGCTACGAGGTGCCGCGGGAAATGGCCCTGAAGGGCTACATGACTGTCGAGAAGGGCTCTGTGACGGTGAACGGCGTGAGCCTGACGGTCTGCGACTCGGAACGCGACTCTTTCCGCGTGGCCATCATCCCCTACACCTTCGAGCACACGAATTTCCGCGAAATCCGTCCGGGCTCGCGGGTGAACATCGAGTTCGACATCATCGGGAAGTATCTGGCGCGCCTGCGCGAGATAGAACAGGCCTGATTTTTCCTCCGGCCATGAGACATCTTCCTCCCGCCCTCCTGCTCGCGTGCGCCCTTCTGGGTGCTTGCGGGCCGTCGGGTGTCGGCGCCGGAGGGCACGACAGCCGGATGGAGGCGCTGTACGACAGCGTTGACGCTGAAATGGCCCACAGCGAGGACTACCGCGCGCACAAGGAACAGCGTATAGCCCTTCTGCGGGACGAGCTCGAGACGGAGAGCGACCCGGAGCGGCGCGTGCGCATAACCGACAGACTTATAGGCGAATTCGAGAGCTACAACTCGGACTCGGCCCTCCACTACGTTAACGCCAATCTGGCTTCGCCCATCGTGAACCGCGACGCGCGCGCACGCTCGGCACTCCTTATCCGCAAGGCCGACATCACCTCTCGCGCGGGCCTCTTCGCCGACGCCCTGACCATCATGGCCGGTGTGCGTCCCGACCGGTCGGACACGGCGATGATGGAGAACTACTATTCGACCTACTGCGGAATCTACCAGTATCAGGCGGAATACACGCAGGACAGCGAGTTCCGCGGGGAGTACGAGATGCGGCGCGGGCTCTATACCGACTCGCTTATCGCCGTGGCGCCCGAGGGCTCGCTGACGAGCATAATCAACCTCGCTCCGGCCATCGCGCGCGAGGGGCGGGCGGAGGAGGCCGTGGCGCTTCTTCGCTCGAATCTGGCGAAATACCAGCCGGGGACGCGCCCTTTCTCCATCCTCGCCTCGATTCTGGCATTTATCTACAAGACGCAGGGCGACACGGAGAACTACAAGCGCTATCTCGTACAGAGCACCATCTCGGACATCCGTGGGGTGGTGAAGGAGAATATGGCCATCCGTGAGCTTGCGACGGTTCTTTTCGAGGAAGGGGACATCGAGCGTGCGAACCGCTACCTGAAGCAGAGTTTCGCCGACGCGAACTTCTTTTCGGCGCGAATGCGCAACGCGCAGTCGTCGCGCATGCTGCCGGTGATAGACGAGGCGTACAACGCCAAGCAGCAGCATCTTCAGGACCTCCAGCGGCTGCTGATTGGCGCGATAAGCATTCTGGCTATAATCCTGATTCTTGCGATAGGCTTCATCCTCCGTCAGTTCAAGCATCTCAAGCGGGCCAATGCCGAGGCGCGCACGGCCAACGAGGGCCTTTCGGAGCTGTCGCACAAGCTGAGCGAGGCCAACGCGGAGCTTGCGGGCATCAACAAGCGTCTGGTCGCCTCGGACACCATCAAGGAGGAGTACGCCGGGCGCTTCATGGAGTACTGCTCATCGGCGCTGTCGACCCTGAGCCATTACCACCAGAGCCTCCGGGTGCTCGCCACGCAGGGGAGCCGCGCCGCGCTTGTGAAGAAGCTGGAGTCGTCGGAGATGATTGACCACGCGCTCAAGGACTTCTACAGCAGTTTCGACGAGGCTATTCTCGAGATATATCCCTCTTTCGTCGAGAAGTTCAACGCGCTGCTTCAGCCCGGGGAGCAGGTTGTGCTGAAACCCGGGGAGCTTCTGAATACGGAGCTTCGTGTCTTCGCGCTGATACGCATAGGGATAGACGATTCGGAAAAAATCTCCAACTTCCTGCGGTGCTCGATCACGACGGTCTACACCTACCGCTCGAAAATGCGGCGCCGCGCCCTCAGCCCCGACACCTTCGAGGCCGACGTGAAGCGGCTTTGATGTCAGCCAGAAAAACGTACTTACCAAACTAATATCAAAATATCGGCAAAATGAAACATCTGAAGTATCTTACAATGTGTCTGCCGGCGGTGGTGCTTGCCGTGTCGTGCTCCAGGAGCGACAGCGGCAATTCTCTGACAGGTAAATGGCAGTAGACGGTCACCGAGGACGGGACAACGGTTGTAGCAACCTATGATTTCAAGGACGACGGAAAACTCACGATTGAAGGCGTGGGTGAGGACATCATTGAAACGGCAATGGACAACATGAAGGCTGAAATGACAAACGTGGAGCAGCGCTTTACGGATGTCAGAATCGAGGGGGACAAACTCACAGCCACCTTCGAAGGCCAGGAGGTGACCCTTCAGCGGATAGCCGACTGAGAAGGACTGTCCCGGACGTAAAAACCCCGCGCTCATACAGGAATGGGCGCGGGGTTTTGGCTTTATCCGAGTGGAATCGGGATGGTTATCAGAGGATTACCTTTGTGGCTTTGTTGCCCTGACGGAGGATGTAGATGCCGGAGCGGGGCTTGTCCACGCGGATGCCCTGGAGGTTGTAGTACTCGGCGGGAGCTTCGGCGGCTTCAGTTTCTACTGCGTCAATACCCAAGGTGACGTGCTCCTTGATGGAGAAGGCCTTGAGGGTGATTTTGCCGCCACCGTCGTTGCAGAAGCCGAGGAGAATCTTGCCTGTGGGCACTGCAATCTGGGGACGTGCGTCTTCGTTGTTGTCCTGAGTCTCGTCGGCGAGTGCTTCGGGAGCGGCGTCGGCGGCAGTGACGATGGCGGAGAATACATGGTCCTTGTCGGCTTCGGGAATGGTGAAGGAGTGGTGCTTCGTGATGGCCTCATTGGCAATCTTTGCGGAGCTTATGAAAGCTACGCCCTGAGAGGCGTTTCCGGTAAATGTGGCCTGAACCTCGTACTGCTTGTCGGGGTCGAGCGAGAGGTAGGGCGAGAAGATGCCGTAGCTGCTAAAGCCGTACATTGCTTCCCATGAGGCGAAACCTGTTGTCTCGTTGACTGTCCAGGGGTAGAATGCGTCCTCGTCGGTCTTCCATTCGGAGAAGTTCTCGGTGGAGTAGGGGAGCTCGAGGAGCGGACCTACGTAAAGGTTGACTTCGACGGGACGGTCCTCGGAGGTGCCGTTGGCATTTCCAACCTGTACGAAGTAGGTGTATTCTCCTTCGGCCACGCCCTTGTCGGTATAGGAGCATTCCATACCGGGGCCAAATTCAGCGCCGGAGAGGGTTGCGATGGTCTCTTCGCCGCGCTTGACGGTGATTACAAGGCCTGCGTCTTCGCCGAGGGGCTTGCCGGCGTTGTCGAGGGAGGGGTTGGTCCAGGCGAGGGTTACGTCGAAACCTTCGGTAGCGGGAGCGTCGGAGGCTGTGACTTCCTTGATGCCCACGGGGAGGGGCTGAGTTGCCTCGAGGGACATGGAGGACATGTCGACGGTATAGTAAGAAGAATTGGTGACTTCGCCGACGGCGTGGATGCAGAGGGCGTAGTCGCCTTCGGTCTCAACGACGAATACAGTGTGACCCTTGGGAGCGCTGTAGTCCTCCCAGTTGAGGAATTCGTTGAGCTTGACGAAAGTCTCCGCGGGGTTGTGGCGATTGGTTACGTATCCGGCCTCGAAGCTGTTGTAGCGGCATCCTACGGTGTAGTCGAAGACGTAGTAACCGGGAGTGAGATGGAGGTAGGGGGAAATGAGGTAGTCATCGAATGTGCCACCATCGGGGAGTTTGACGGATGTTTCGTTATACCACCAGCTGGTGCCTTCTATGAATTTCCAGGTCGTGCCGTCGTTGTTGCCGTCTACGAATGTGAAGGGCGTCATATCGGCGGGTTCGGAGCTATTGGCGGAGTAGGGGAGTTCGGCGGTTGGGCGGCCTACGAAACCGGCGCTGACTTCCATGGGAGTTCCGTCGGAGCAGCCGTTGGCGTTGTAGGCGATGAAGTGGTAGGAGTATATGCCGGCGGCCTCGGGGCGGTCAACCCATGCGTTGAATGCGTCGGGAGTGAGGTTCGAGAAGTCGTCCTTGATCATCGTGCCGTTGCGGTAGAGCTCGAGCTTGGTGATGTCGGCGAGGGTGTTGCCGAGGTGGTCGACTGCGGGGTTGGTCCATGTGAGATGTACTTCGAGCTCGTCCATGGGGCTTGCCATGGCGGTGAGGTCGGAGACGAGGGCGGGCACGGGCTTGTCGGAGCGGACAGTGAGGGACTTCATACGGTAGCCCATGGAGGTGTGAGCGTCGGCGCAGGCGCGGACAGCGATGCGGTATTCTCCGGGGGTCTCAACGGAGAAGGGGAGGGTGTATTCCTCGTCGTTGCTGAAGCTTGCGTCTTCCTTGAATCCGAGGCTGGTGTAGCCGTCGAGGTTTTCGGTGGCGGTTCCTATAAGGAATTCGAGCTTGCCGTTGAGAAGACCGGTATATTTAAGGGCATAAGCTCCCGCCTCGGCGAAGTTCAGAGGCTGGGAGATAAGCCAGTTGTTTTCCTTCTTTTCCTTGTTGTTGTAATCGTCAAGGACCACCCACTTGGAGTATTCGTTGACTTCCCAGTCGCCGGGGACTTCGGAGTCTTCGCCTCGGCCTGTCGTCCAGTTCTTGGCGAAGTCGGCAGAGGAGGTGAAATCGTAGGTGAAGGGGAGCTCAGCGGCCTCGGAGGGCTGGACGGGGTGTACGGTAACGTCGGTGTTGCCGTTTTCGTCGGAGATAGTGAAGCCGGTGACGGAGAGAACATTGTGGTAGGACGGCGTGTAGCAGTTGATGCCGAAGTGTACGGTCATGTTCTCGGTGGGAACGAGCTTCGCGGACTTGAAGACATAGTCGTCGGGGTTCTCGAAATCGGGGCAGTCGAGGAGGGTTGATGTCATGCCGGCTGCGGAGGCCTCGGCGCCATAGCAGATTTTGAAGTTTTCGGAGTCCGTGCCCTTTGACTTGGCCCAGAGGCCGATGGTGTAGTTTCCGCCGGCCTTGAGAGTCACCTCGGGCGAGAACATCCAGCAATTGGCTTCGTAATCGGGGTCAAAATTATGGCAGGCGGCGCTTTTAGTGCCGGGAGTAGCGAGGGCGGAACCGGTGTTGTCGCGGTCGTATTCCCAGACTAAGGCTCTTCTGTTGCCGGAGTTGGCTTTAGTCCAGCCTTCGTCCATCTGGCTGACGTCGGTGAACATGTCGCTCTTGTAGGGGAGGCTGACGCTCTCGGCCATGAGGGACGAGGACATTACCGCCACTGCAAGAAGTGTGGTAAACAGTTTTTTCATAAGCAATGAGTGTGTTTTTTTTTTGAAATATAGCCGGTCCGCGGGCTTGGTGTCTGCGGACCGGCGGAAAATGATTGATCAGATTCGATTATTTTACGGCTACGCTTGCGGTCTGCGCGCCGGCCTTGACGATGTAGAAGCCGGGAGCGAGGGCGATGCGGGCGGAGCCGTTCATGTCGGTTTCGGCGGCTGCGATGAGGCGACCGTCGGCGGCGAATACTTCAACGGGAGTTGCAGCGGCAGCCTTTACTTCGACGGCTCCGCGGAGAGCGCGGATTCCGAATGCGTCGGCGTTGATTCCGTCGATAGCGGAGGTCTTGGTGAAGTTGACGCGGAGCTTGGTGTAGATGCCGGGCATCTCGAAGGTGTTGGCGCCGAGAATGGGGGCGTCGTCGTTGAGCTGGAGGCTGTAGAGGGCATAACCGGTCTCGGGCTGAGCCTCGACAGTGAGGGGGAGCCACTTCTCGACCTTGGAGCCGTGGGTGTAGGTGTTTCCGGCGGCGTCTGTGACGGTGTAAGAGCCGTGAACGGCGCTCAGGAGGTCGAGGTAAGCGACATCGGAGCCTGCGTTGGAACCGGAGTGGGAGGGGCTCCAGCCGCGGTCGACGGCAATGGAGCTGTCGTGGCCGTTATAGTCGTTGGGGTCCTTGTCGGTTCCCTGATGGATGCAGAGGTTCCAGCTCGTCTGCATTCCGCCCTGCTCCTGGTCGGTGTCGGGACGGCGCTGGGGAAGCTTGTAGAAGAGGTCGTTGAGGTCGTCGGCGGTCATTCCGTTGCCGTTGATGTATAGGCGGCGGAGGTTGGTGAGGTTTGCGATGTCGAGGGTCTTGATGTGGTTGTTGCCGATCATCAGGAGCTCGAGGTCGGGGTTCTTGCTGAGGTCGATGGAGGTCAGCTCGTTGTTGTCGACGTCGAGTTCGGTCATAACGGCCTGAGCGGAGACGTCGATAGCGGTGAGCTTGTTGTTCATGAGGTTGAGTGTCTCGATGACGGGGTTCTTGGAGAGGTCAACGGATGTGAACTTGTTGCCGCAGATGTCGACCCAGCGGAGATATGGGTTCTGTGTGAGGTCGATAGATGCGAGGCCGTTGTTCTTGACGTTGAGGTTCTGGAGAATGGGGAGCTTTGTGAGGTCGATGCTCTTGAGGGGACGGATGTTCTCTTCCTCGTCAATTCCGGAGGCGTATGCCTCGAGGCTCATGAGGTTGGGGCAGTTGGAGAGGTCGAGCTCCTGGATTGCGGTGAAGCTTACGTTGAGGACCTCGAGCTTGGAGTTGCGGGAGATGTCGAGAGTCCTGATGGGGTTGAAGTAAGCGGTGAGAATCTTGAGGTCGGGGGCGTTGGAGATGTCGAGCGACTGGACGTTGTTGTCCCAGAGGCCGAAGATATCTGCGACGTCGCCGTAGCCGTCGATGTCGAGGCCTGCGAGGTCGCCGTAGATTGTTACGGTGTTGCCGATGGCCTTTCCTTCGATGCGCTTGTCGGAGATGAGGCGGAGGGAAGCGCCGGTGTAAGCGCGCTGTTCGTCGTATTCGGCGCGGCCTCCGTTGCCCCAGTCAATCCATATTTTGTCGTTTTCCTTGATTGTGTTCACTCGGAAGGAGAGGTCCTGGCCGACGTTGACTCCGAGGGCGATGGAGCTGAGCTCGCCCTGGAAATTGACTTTCACGGTAGCATTCTCGGAGAGGATGAACCAGGGGGAGAAAATTTCCTTGCCGTTGACGGTGAGGCTGCGGAAGCGCTTTCCTTCGGCGGGATAGGTGTAGACGCAGACGGGCACGCCCTTGAGGACTTCGCCGTCGGAAGCGTCCTTGATGGACTGGAAGTAGATGGGCTTCCACTGGGTAACGACGAAATCGCCGTCGTCGGTGTGCATCACCTCGAGGTTGTAGTCAAGGCTGAGAGCCATGTAAGGGTAGAGGCGGTCGACGGTTCCTTTCTTGAAGGTTCCGGTCTTAGTGGCGCCATCGAAGGTGAGGGTGAGGGGGGAGTGGACTGCGGTTCCGTCGCCCTTGACGTCGGAAATCCACTTCCAGTCGACGGAGTTTGCCCAGTCGGTGTCGGCGTGCTCGGCGTTAGAGCCTTCGAGGAGAAGGTTGGGGTCGGAGGAGTACTGCTTGCTGGCCTCGGGAAGGGTGTGGAGCGTGTAGCTCATCGACTCGGCGGTGAAGTTGGGGTTGTTGCGGATGTCGATGATTCTCATGCGTCCGGGCTGCTGTCCGCCGAAGTCCACCCATTCGAGCTTTGTGTTTGAAGCGCGGAAGGACTGGAGGTAGAAAGCCTTCATGAGGTTGATGCGGGAAATCTGTGTGTCGGAGATGTTGAGGTAGCTCACGTTTGGCACGGGGTCGAGGTCGAGTTCCTCGAGGGGGTTGCCGTTGACCATGAGGGAAGAAATCTCCTTGTTGTTGGAGAGGTCGAGGCTTGAGATCTCGTTGTCGGCGATATTTAGAGACGTGAGTTCGGGGCAAGCGCTGACGTCAATCTGCGAGAGGTCGCAGCCGTTGACGTAGAGCTGATTGAGTAAGGGGCAGTCGGAAACGTCGACGCTCTTGATTCCCTTGTTGTTTGAGATGGAGAAGCTGCGGAGCTCGGGGTAATTTCCCATCTCGAAGGGGTTGTCGTCGTACTCGGTCATGAGGTTGTTGCCGCTGAGGTCGAGCACTCTGAGGGCCGGGAGGTTGATGGGGTAGAAGTGTGAAATCGAGCAGTTGTTGAGGTAGAGGTACTTCAGGGACTCACGCTTTTCCTCGGGCGTGCAGATGAAAATCGAGGCGAGGTTCTTGCAGTTTGCGATGTTGAGGTCCTCGAGGGTGTTTAAGGCGCCGGCGTGGAGGCACTGGAGGTCGTCGTTGTAGGAGAGGGTTAGCTTCTTGAGGGTCTCGGCGGCGAACTCGAGTGTGAGCGTGGAGCCTTCGGAGGGAGAGTTGACGAGCTTGTTGTGGCTGAGGTCAAGCTCCTGAAGGGGGGTGATGGAAGTGAGCTCGAAGGAAGCTATTTCGTTGTCGCTGAGGTCGAGCTCGGTAAGGAGCGACATTCCGGAGATTTTGGCGGAAGTGAGTTTTGCGTTGGAGAGCTCGAACTCGGTGACATTGCCGGACACTGTGATGGTCTTGCCTTTCACCTCGCCGGTAATCCAGCGGTTATAGGCCGCGGCCTTTGGATCCACGGTAAATTTCTTGACTTCACCGTCGCCGAAGTCGATAGACACGGGAGAGGTGGCCGACAGGGCGTTGGGCAGGATACGGATTTCCGTACCGACTTCAGCGGCCGTGTTGAAGACCATCTGACCCTGCGCGGAAGCCGCGGAGCCGTAGAAAAGCACCGAGGCAAGGGCAAGTAGAGTTTTTTTCATAAGGATGTTGGTTAACGATTGTTTTGGATGTGCAAAGATACATCAAAAAATCGGATATTTTACAAAAAGTAGGGAAAATCAACATTTTAACATATGTAAATACTCTCAGCCAGCTCTGCGGCCTTCCGGGCGGACGCGAAAAAAAGCCGGGCACCTGCGGAGGGGTGCCCGGCCTGTGGAAATCGGCTGAAGCGGATCAGCGGATGTAGACCTTGCTTACGGCGCGTCCCTGGCGGCGGATATAGAGGCCGGGGGCGAGCTCGGAAGCGGGCATCTCGATGCCCTGGAGGTTGTAGAAGAGGACGGGAGCGTCGGCGTCGGCGGCTTCGATGTCGTCGATACCGGTAGTCTGGTAGAGGCCTTCGTCGCCACCGGCCTTGCTGTAGATGTGGTTGAGGACGTAGACGAAGTCATCGGTCTTGGAGGCGTCGCCGTCGCCGGCGTTGAAGATTACGCCTGTCGTGCCCTCAGGCACCTTGTATCCCCAGACGTTGTCCTTGACGCGGGTCATGGGAACTCCGGGCCATGAGCTCTCTGTACCGCCCCAGTAGTGGATGTAGGGGGTTGCCCAGTTGGTAGCCGCGTTGTTGAAGTACACGTTGTAGTCGCCGGGCTGAGGCTGCGGGCCGGGAGTGTCGCCATGCTTGAAGATAACGGCTGTGGTGGTGGCGCCGTTGTCGTTCATGACGAAGCCTGCGGTGTAGTCGAGGTCGGCGGTCTTGTCGGCGTCGCCGTTGGTGTTGAAGATGACGCTGGTGGTTCCTTCGGTGACTTTGGCTACCTTATAGGAGCGGCCGTCGGAGCCGGTTACGGTCTGCATGGGGATGCCGGGCCATTCGGGCTTGGAGCTACCGCCCCAGTAGTAGATATTTGTCTTGGTGCCGGAGTAAGCCACGTTGTAGTCGCCGGTGATTGTGAGGGTTCCGGGCTGCGGGTCGGGATTGGGGTCGGGATTGGGATCGGGGTTGGGGTCCGGGGTTACGCCGTCCTTGTAAATCACGGCGATGCCGCTTGCGCCGACGTTGCCGGAAATAGTGGTGGCTGTAACGGTGAAAGTTCCGCCGGAAACCTTGTCCTTGTATGTGCCAGCGGGGCAGTATCCGCCGCCGTTAGCCACGGAGACGTTGCCGCCGCCGCCGCGCTTGACGATTACGGCTCCGCCGTCCTTACGGGTTACGGAAGCAGCGCCGTTGCCCTGGGAGAAGTAGTCGGCGTGGCCCTGCATGAGGTTGCGGAACTTGTTGACTTCGGCAATCTGAGGCTGCTTGAACTGAGTTGAGCCTTTCTGACCCATCTTGATAGTGGTGCGGGTGTTGGCCGCGGGACGGGAGAAATAGAGGGCTGAAGCGCCCTGGCGGCATGCTACGATAGCCCACGCGCGGTCAATCTGCGCCTGGGACACATGGGTGGAAGCCTGCCATTCGTTGGAGTAGTCATCGTGGCTCTCGGCCCAGTAGACAACCTTGCTGTCGTCGATTGTGCCTGCGGCCCATCCTGCGTGGGAGCCGGGCACGCCGTCGTTGTTGCGGCACTGGTTGCTGTAGCCGTTGTCGGTGACGGACATGTACTGCGTGTATTCCTTCATGAGGGCGTCGCCGTTTCCTCCGGGGTTGTCGAGGATTTCGCCGTAGTGCCACATTCCGGGCACGCTTGTCACCGTGGACCAGAACCGGCAGCCTTCCGAGGGAAGGCCGATGTGCTTGGCGGCGTCCCAGCGGATGCCCTTCACGCCGAGGCTCTTGAGGTCCTCGACGAAGGCTTTGGCGCGGGCCTGGACTTCGGCGTCCTCGGAGTTTACGTCGCCGTACCCGCCGAGCTGGCCGTGAGTGATGGAGTTGCGGTCGCCGTAGTTGATGCCGCCCTGCCAGCGCACACGGCCGTTGGAGTCCCACCAGGTGTCGTGGTATCCGGCGGCCTGGTTTACGTGGTTGGCGACAACGTCGACAACAATCTTGATGCCGTATTTCGCTGCTTCGTCGCAGAGGCTCTTGAGCTGCTGGCGGGAGCCGTTGCCGTTGGCTTTGAATTTGAAGTCATAGGGCATGTAGGCGTAGAACCATTCGGCGTTGGTGTTGCAGTTGCCCTGAACGGGGGACACCTGAACGGCTCCGAATCCGGCTGCGGCGATGTTGGGGAGCTCGGTCTTGATGTCGTTGAATGTCCAGTCGAAGCAATGGAGGATGTTGCCGTCCTGAATTGCTGAAGGCAGACCGTAGTCTGCCGCTGTCAGACTCATCGCCAGTGCGAGGCACATGGCAGAAAAGCTGAAAACTCGTTTTTTCATGGAGTTTTTGATGATAGGTTGGTTAAGTAAGTATGATAAAAGTGTTGGCCTTCGTCGGCCAATTGTCGGCAAAATTAGTCAAAAATTCCCAAAAACACAAGAAATTGTGTTGTCAGATCCGGATTCCGAACATTTTTCCGTCGAATTCGAAAGATATGAGTCCGAGTGCGGCGAGGTCGGCGAGGAGGTCGTCGACCCTTCGGCGGGAGAGGTGCAGGGCGAGGGCGATGCGGTCCTCGGAAACGGGTGCGGCCGGGCTTTCGCGGAGATACTCGAGGATGCGGCTCTGGTCGGCGCCGATGGTGATGGCGCTGGCGGTGGCGCGGGCGCGTCGGCGCCAGCCCTCGACCATGAGGGGATGGGCGGCGATGTTCTCGTCGGCCACGCGGAAGTAAGCTCTCAGTGAGCCGTCGGGCTCGCGGACCTCGACAGGCCTCTCGGGGGCTTCGGGGATGGAGGCGACGATGACGGTCACGCCCGTGTCGATGCTGTAGGCGTGGAATTCGACGGCCTGCGGGGGCACGCAGAAGCGCTCGGCGGCGTACTCGACGACGTAGACGTCCTCCTCGCTGCGGACTCCGGCGATTACGCCGTTGTCCTTTACGCCGATGAGGAGGCGGCCGCCGCTGTGGTTGGCGAAGGCGGAGATGGAGCGGGCTATTTTCGCCGGCTCGGGGATAGTGAGCTTGAAGTCCTGATTCTCGTGCTCGCCTTCGGCCACCCAGGCCCTCACGCGCCGTGCGCCGGGGGTGCAGGGTATATCCTTCATCAGAGGAGGGCGAGGAGGGTTTTCAGGGCATCGAATGTGCGGGCGGGGGCGTCCTGCCAGAAGTTTTCGTACTGGGCGATGTTGTCGGCGGCTCCGGGGGTGTCGCTGACAACGCGGACGCAGACGAAAGGCACTCCCTTGAGGTGGCAGACCTGAGCGATTGCCGCGCTCTCCATGTCGCAGGCCAGGGCGTCGGGGTAGAGGCTGAGGATGTGGTCGACTTCTTCGCGGCGGGAGACGAATATGTCGCCGGAAGCGACGGGGCCGTAGAGGGCGCCGATTTTTTCGGCGAATGAGGCGGGGAGGGCTGTGGGGAAGCGCGCGGGGCATCCGGCGGCCTGGCCGGGGATTGTGCCGGGTCCGCACCAGACGTCGTGGTAAGCCACTTCGGAGGCGAGGACGAGGTCGAGAATCCCGGAGCGTCCGGTGCCTCCGGCCACTCCCGTGTTGATGATGACGGAGGGATGGAAGTTCTCGATGAGCGTGAGGGCGCCCACGGCGGCGTTGACCTTGCCGATGCCGCATTCCATCACCACTGTCCCGCGGGCTCCGATGGAACCGGTGTGGAAGGTGCAGCCGTTGATGGTGACTGTGGAGTGGCCTTCGAGATGGGGGAGGAGGAGCGCGAGCTCCTTGTCCATGGCCACGATGATGCCTATCTTGTTCATATGTCTGTCAGTCTGTTAATTCGCCTACTACGCGGACGTTCATCTGCGGGGAGGCGGGGTCGTTGGTGATAATCGTCACGCGGGCGTTGAGGATGTCGCCGGGGAGAGAGGCGGGGTCGACGGTGACGGTGATTTCGGCGTGGCGTCCGGGCTTGACGGTGGTCTTGCGGGGGGCCGTGACGCTCAGCCCGGGGTCCGGGGTCCAGACGCGGCGGATTTCGAGGGGGCGTTTTCCGCGGTTTGCGATGTGGATTGCGGCCGTGCGCGGGCTTTCGGTGCGCGAGAGCTTTCCGAGGTCGAGGCGCTCGGGTTCGAAGGCCACGACGGGCGCCTTGGCCCGCTCCTTTTCAGTCATTTTCGAGAAATCCTCGATGACGGAGGCCGTCACGGGGAGGGTGAAGGTTTCGCCGTCGGGGCCGTCGGGGCTGACGCTCACTGGTATTTCCTGAAGGCCCCAGATGTCGGTGCGGTCGGAGCGGAAATAGATGATGAAGGACGCCTGCTCGCCTGGAGGAATCCTGCCCGGCTCAAGGGATATGTGCAGGCAGTCGGGCATGGGGCCGAGCGCCGGGGCGATGGTGTCGTTGGAACGGTTATAGACGTTTAGGAATGCCGTGCGCATGTGGCCCTTGGGGACGTCGCCGACAAGGACCGAAGCGCGCTGGAGGGCGAGGGGGCCGCGGGCGACCGGGTACTGAGACTTGACCGAGGCCTCTCCGCCGACGACTACGCCCTTGATCGTGAGCTCGGAGCGCCTGACGGGGGTGTTGGTATCGACAATAACGCCCTTCTCGAAGCGCCCGAGGCGCCCGGTCGGGTCGTATTCGACGGTGATTTCCGCGGAGTCGCCCGGGGCGAGGGGCGAGCGCGACCAGTCTGCGAGGGTGCAGCCGCAGGTCGTGCGCGCGCGGAGTATCACAAGGGGCTCGTCGCCCGTGTTGACGTATCGGAAAGTGCAACGCGCGGGGCCGGAGTCCTCGTTGAAGGCTCCGAAGTTGTGGAAGGTCTCGCGCCAGAAAATTTCAGGGCCGGCGAGGGCAGCGGAGGCGCCCAGGAGGAGGGCCGCAAGGAAACCGAGTGTTCGCATAACCCTGCAAAGGTACGAAAAATTTCTCAAAAAAAGGCGCATTTTTGTGGCACGGGCTGCGTTGGGGGCAAATCGGACTGTTTCAGCGGATTGCGCCTCCGGTGGCGGCGTGTTGGAAAATGTTAAACGGCAGGATGTGCCGTGCGGGCGTCGGAGGCCCGGTTTTCAGTAGTAACTTTGCATCGTCAGCCGGACATAACGGCCCGGCGGCGAAAATACATTCATCAACATCTTAATCCAAATTTCAGTACTATGAACACAGAAAACCTCAACACCGAAACCCTCAACAGCGAGGAAAACATCATCGCGGGAACCGACGGCGGCCAGCACGTGGCCGACCAGCCGCTGACCACCACCATCGCGGAGCTCGCGGCTCCCGACCTCCTTTCCGACAGCATCGACCGCCGCATCGTGAAGGTGCGCCCGATGTCGACCCCCGTCGACCAGATCAGCCGTTGCGCGGCCTCGCGCCCGTGCCGCTCCATGAAGGTGGAGTATGCCACGGTGGACGTGCGCCCCGGCGAGCTCGAGCTCAAGGCCGATTGCGGGGGCACGCTCGAGACCGAGGGCGATGTGAGCACGATGGACATCGTCGTGGACCAGCCTCTCGACGTTACGGACACGCTCTTCGTGCCCATGAAGGACGGCAATGAGTCGATCGTGCTCTATGTCTCGGCCAAGCGCGAGGCCAAGGGACGCTACTGCGTGGTGGTCGTCAACCCGCAGACATCGTCCGGTGGCCTCGGAGGCGGCGGCAAGTTCATCCCAAATCTCCCCTCCGGAACCCGTCTTGTCCGCATGGGCCGAGCGGCAGCGGAGCTCGACGTACAGACCGGCCAGTTCTCCGCGCTTCCCAAGCGCGCGAGCAACAACTGCCAGATTTTCAAGATGCAGGTCGAGCAGTCAACGCTCATGAAAATCGCCCGTAAGGAGCTGGGCTGGAACTTCTCCGACCAGGAAGAAGCGGCCATCATCGACATGCGTCTCGGAATGGAGAAGAGCTTCATCTTCGGGCGCGGACTCAAGTTCTTCGACCCCGCGAAGAATCAGGACGTCTACCTCACCGGAGGCATCTGGCATCAGGCGGGAGCCGACCACCAGTTCCCGCTCACCAATCCGGGTCACGCCGACCTCGTGGAGCTGTGCAGCAAGGCCTTCGTTGGCTGCAACGGCTCGAAGCGCAAGATTCTCATCGCGGGCACAAAGCTCCTCGAGGCTCTGAGCAACATCCAGTACAGCAAGGTTGTCTCAGCCGGCGAGACCGTCGTCAAGTGGGGCATCGAGTTCCGCGAAATCCGCTCGAACTTCGGCACGCTCTACGTGGTGCACTCCGAGATTTTCGACCAGTGCGGGTATGAGGACAACGGCTTCATCCTGGATCCCGAGTACGTGACGAAGTACGTCCACATCCCCTTTAACTGCGAGACCCTCGACCTGCGCAAGAGCGGCCAGCGCAACACCGACGCCGTGGTGCTCACGGAGGCAAGCTGCCTCGTGCTCCGCTATCCCAAGTCGCACGTCCGCGTGGTGGGTGTACGCTCGTAACCGACCGCCATGGCGCTTCCGCCCCGCCGAAACAAATTGCCCTGACGGGGCGGACGTGCTATGGCACGTCTTTACATCATTGAATAACAGTCAACTATATAATATCCCCATGAAAACCACAATTCCCAAATCCGAAATGGCTTCCCGCTACCGGCTCTTCGCCGGCCTCGTCCACTCGCGCGAGGACTGCACCGTAGAGTATACCGACGGCCTCGCGCTCGACGCCATGATAGGCGATTCCCTGCGCCGCGCCTATGTCCGCCTACTGAGGGAGGCCCCCCGCGGGCTCCTCGCCGTGGAGGATGTGGCTTCTGCCCTCGGCTCGCCGGAGTCGCTGCGCGAAGGTCTGGCGGTTCTGCGCCTTCCCGAGGCCTGCGTGCGGCTGTTCGAGCTGCGTCTCGAGGGCTGGACGCGCCCGGCGGAGGTCGAGCCCTCCGAAGCCCTTCCGGCGATGCTCATGGCCGCCGACAATATCTACACCTGTCCCGCCCCCGGAACTCCCCGCGCGGTGCTCGGGCCAGACGGGCGCAGTGTCTACCTCCATCCGATGACCTCGCGGGCCGTGATGCTCGCACGCGGAGTCCTCGACCCCGGCCCCGAGCGCTTCACGCTCGACGAGGCCGCTCTCACCCCTCTTTTCCAATCCATTGACCTTGACCTGCCATGACTGAAAACGAACATCTCCGCCGTGCTTTCGGCGCATGGTCCGCGGGAGCCGCTTTCCGCGCGGACCGCGAGCGCAACAAGCGCTTCACCTACGGCGACCAGTGGAGCGACCGCGCCGCCTGCGGGCCCCGAGGACTCACCGAGGGCGAAATCCTCGCCCACGAGGGCCGCACGCCCATCACCAACAACATGATCCGCCGACTCATCAAGACTGTCGTCGGGCGTTTCCGGGCCGTCAATTCGGCGACCGGACGCTACACCGACCCCGTCAGCCGCCGCAACGCCCTCGTGGAGCTCGACTGCCGCCTGCTCGAGGAATTCCTCATCTCGGGCGCCGCGGTCCAGCGCCTGTCGGCACTCCGCCGCGAGGGCGTCCCGGGGCCATGGGTCGATAATGTCGATCCGCGCCGCTTTTTCGTCAATCGATTCTCCGACCCGCGGGGCTGCGACATCGAGCTTGTCGGCATGCTCCACGACATGAGCTACCAGGAGGCCGTGAGCCGCTTCGCCCGCGGCGACGCCGGGCGCACGGTGCTGGTCCGCGAGGCTTTCCGCCGCTGCGTGCTTTCGGACGAGGCGCCCGAAGGCGGCTTCAGCAGTCTTTCATCGCCGGGCGGGGGCGATTTCTTTTCCGCCGACGACCCTCGCAAGATGCGTGTGGCCGAGGTGTGGACCCGCGACGCGGCGCCGGTCCGCTCGGGCGCGGACTTCAGCTTCTCGTGGGTATGCCGCTGGTTCGCGCCGGATGGCAGCCTCCTCGACATCCACACCTCCCCCTTCTCCCATCGCTCGCATCCTTTCGCCGTGAAGTTTTATCCCCTTATCGACGGCGAGATTCACTCCTATGTCGAGGGGCTGATCGAGAATCAGAAGTATATCAACCGCCTCGTCTGTCAGGTGGACAACATTCTGGCAAGCTCGGCCAAGGGGGCGCTCATCTATCCCGTGTCGCAGCTCCCGGCGGGGGTGAGAATGCAGGACCTGGCGGACCGATGGGCGAGGCCCGACGCCGTGATTCCGATTGTCGGCGCGCCCAACGTGCCTATGCCAGCTCAGGTCGCCGCCAAGGGGACGGCCGACGGTGCATACCGTCTCCTCGACCTCCAGATGAAGCTCTTCGAGGACAATTCCGGAGTAGGCGACGTGCTTCTCGGAAAGAATGTGCCGGCCTCCGTCGGGGCCGAGACCTACAACGCACGCCTCGACACCGCTTCCCTCGGCCTTCTCGACATCTTCGACTCCTTCACCTCATTCCGCGAGGGCCGCGACGCAAAGCTGAAAAACACCGCGTTGAAATAAACCAAAATTAATTGCAGAAACATTTGCATATCTGCAAAACTTGCCATATCTTTGCGGTGTGAAAACACACACACAGCCTTATTCTCCAACCTTTATCAACATCTTGTTCTATGAGCAATACATTCACCCGCAGCCGCGACGGCGAGTTCGTGGAGATTTGCAGGAACATACTCCGCGAACTCCCCGAGCGGCAGCTTATGCCGGCCAAGACGCTCGCGCAGCTTGCCCTCCGCGTCCGCCCGCGCCACTTCTACGCCTCGGAGGCATCGGCCTCGAAAGTCTATGCGGCCTATCTTCTGGGGCGCGTGCCGGACAAGGACGACGGCTTCTGGATTGATTTCTGCCGGAACGTGGACGCCGTTCTGCGCCAGCGTCCATGGCTCGACCCTGCTTTCGGCATCCGTTATACCCTCGCCTTCAGGCGCCCCACGTCCTTCCATATCTCCCTCCGCTCGGCAATGCGGATTATTCAGAAACATCTCCGTCCTTCCCTTGAACCATGACCATATCCGTTTCCCTTACCCAGCTTCTCCGAGGCGTCTACGCCGACGCGGCGCTTATGAGCGCCTCGGCCGACGCTCCCGCGCGTCCGGCCATTCTCCGCCACGAACACGACCTCGCCCTCCGGCGCGTCGCTGTCTCCGCCTGGGCCACTCTCATGGCCGACATCCTTCCCTTCCTTGCCCTCGGCGAGTTCACCGACGGAACTTCCGGCGAGCCCGATTTCCTTGTGGTAGAGATTCCAGACGAGGCCGCAGGCCGCAACAGCGGAGCAATCCGCCTACAGCTCGAGACGGCCCTTGAGCGCCGCATTCTCGCTATCGCCTACCGCTCCTCGGCCCCGGAAGTCTCGGCGGCTAACGATGCCCTCGCCTCGGCAGCCCTCGCGGCCCTCCGCCGACTCGCCGCCCCGGAAACAATCCCCGCCATCCGCCCGTGGGGATGAGATTTATAAATTTTATAAGTCTTATAAGTCTTATAAGTCTTATAATTCTTATAATTCTTATAATTCTTATAAGATTTAAGGCCTATAAACACACTTAGGCCCAATAAGCTCTGTGCCCTATCGGGCATAGCGGGCTTATTGGGCCTAAAAAATTGTCAGCGTTGCTCTTAGAGCTTCTCGGCGATGAAATCGATGATGCGGCGGCATGCCTGACCATCGCCGTAGGGGTTGGCCTTGAGACTGTTGGCCTTGTAGTACGCCTCGTCGTCGAGGAAGCGGGCGGCCTCCGTGACGATTTTCGCGCGGTCGGTGCCCACGAGGCGGATTGTGCCCGCCTCGAGAGCCTCGGGGCGCTCGGTCACTTCGCGCATCACGAGCACGGGCTTGCCGAGCGAGGGCGCTTCCTCCTGAATGCCGCCGCTGTCGGTGATGATGAGGTAGCTCTGCTTCATCATGTAGACGAAGGGGAGGTAGTCGAGGGGCTCGATGAAGAACACGTTGGGATGTATCGTGCCTCCGAAAGTCTCGGCGATGGGGCGGCGGACATTCGGGTTGAGGTGCATGGGATAGACGAAGTCCACGTCGGGATAGCGCTCGGCGAGATCCTTGATGGCGAGGGTGATGTTGTGGAAGCCTTCGCCGAAGTTCTCGCGGCGGTGTCCGGTCATGAGCACCATGCGGCGCTTTCCGTCGGCAAGGCGCGCGGCCACGTCGTATCCGGCCTCGGCCATTCCGGCGGCGAGGGTCCGGTCGAGCTCGGCGTCACCTTCGATTTTGGAGACGACGGTCTTCAGCGCGTCGATGACGGTGTTTCCGGTGACGGTAATCTGCGCGGGGTCGACGTTCTCGGCAAGGAGGTTGTCGCGGCTCTTGCCCGTGGGGGAGAAGTGGAGAGTGGCGATGCGTCCCGTGAGGCGCCGGTTCATCTCTTCGGGCCAGGGGGAGTAGATGTCGCCGGTGCGGAGTCCGGCCTCGACGTGGCCTACGGGAATCTGCTCGTAGAAGGCGCTGAGGGCGGCGGCGGTGGAGGTCGAGGTGTCGCCGTGTACAAGCACGAGGTCGGGGCGGTCGGCCTTGAGGATGTCGCGCATTCCGGTGAGGATGCGGCAGGTGACGTCCGTGAGGTCCTGGCCCTGCTTCATGATGTTTAGGTCGTAGTCGGGGGTGATTTCGAAGAGTCGGAGCACCTGGTCGAGCATCTGGCGGTGCTGGCCCGTGACGGCCACGACGGTCCGGAACTCCCCGGAACGTGCCTGGAGGGCCTTGACGAGCGGGGCCATCTTTATGGCTTCGGGACGGGTCCCAAAGATGAGCATTATCTTTTTCATCAGAAATTCTTTGTGATGTACCACCATACGAAGCGCAGGTAGTCAATGTCGTGCTTTATGCGTTTCGGCTGCCTGATGAGGCGGTAGAGGAACTCGAGCTTGTGCTCGGCCATCCATTTCGGGGCGCGGGGGACGTTTCCGGTGTAGACGTCGAAGCTTCCGCCGAGGCCCTGGTATATTGCGCGGTGGCGCTCGAGCATCTCGCTCATGAGGAGCTCCTGCGCGGGGGAGCCCATTGCCACGAATACGATGTCGGGGCGCTTTTCGGCTACGTCCTTCAGCAGGTCCTCGCGTTCTTCGGGGGTCTTGATGTATCCGTCGCGGTGGCCGAGAATGCGTATGCCGGGGAACTCCTCGCGGAGTTTCGTCACGGTTGCCTCGTGGACCGCGGGCTTGGCTCCGACGATGTAGAAAGTCTTGCTGTCGTGGAAGCGCTCGATGATTTTGAGCCACATCTCGCAGCCGGCGAGCTTCACGGCGCCTTCGGCGCCCTTGATTTTGGCCGCGGCCACAGCCCCGGCGCCGTCGCAGTAGGCGATGTTGTTGTTGATGATGGGGAGGGTCTTCTCGTTGGCGTCGAGGAGCTTGTGGGCGTTCACGGCCACGAGGATGCCCTTGCGTTCGTCGGCGAAGTCAATGAGCTGGTCGGCGGAGGTGAAGGGGTACACCAGCGCACCCCGGATGTTCACGCGCTCGGGGTAGCTGTGTGTGGTCCCGGCATTGGGCTTCTCGCTGCTCATTTCTTGAATATTCCGCAGAAATCGAGAATCACTTTATCGTCGCGCCAGGGAAGCGAGCGGAAGGGGGTGTGGGCCGTGAGGAAGACCACGATGTCGGCCTTCTCGTATGCCTCGAGGTAGGGGGTGAGCTTGAACACGCGGTGCTCCTTGACGTTGGGCTCGACAACGAGGATGTCGGCGTTGTTGCAGCTCTGCATCACCTTGGTGATGATGTATTTTGCGGGGCTCTCGCGGAGGTCGTCGATATCAGGCTTGAACGCCACGCCCATCATGGCCACGACGGGCTTGCGCTTGTTGTCGAGCTCGAAGCGGAGCATGGTGTTGAGGATTTTCTCGGCGCACCAGTCGGCCTTGTAGTTGTTGATGCTGCGGGCTGCGGCGATGATTTTTGCCTCCTTGGGGTAGGCGGCGGTGATGAAGTAGGGGTCGACGGCGATGCAGTGGCCGCCGACGCCGCATCCGGGCTGGAGGATATTCACGCGGGGATGGCGGTTGGCCAGGGAGATGAGTTCCCAGACGTTGATGCCGGCGCGGTCGCATATGAGCGAGAGTTCGTTGGCGAAGGCTATCTGGACGTCGCGGGAGGAGTTCTCCGTGAGCTTGCACATCTCGGCGGTGCGGGCGTTGGTGGGATGGAGTGTGCCCTGCACGAACTGGGAGTAGAATTCCTGAGCCTTCTTTGTGGATGCCTCGTCGATGCCGCCGATGACGCGGTCGTTGTGGACGAGCTCGTAGATTACATTTCCGGGGAGCACGCGCTCGGGGCAGTATGCGATGTATATCTTTCCCTTGAGCTCGGGGCGCTCATTATAAATTATTTCGGCCATCATTTCTGTGGTGCCTACGGGGGAGGTGGATTCAATCACGTAGAGGTCGCCTTCCTTGAGGAAGGGGATGACGGCGCGTGTGGCGGATTCCACGAAGGACACATCCGGCTCGTGGTTGCCCTTGAAGGGTGTGGGGACAACCATGAAAAAGGCATCGGCGGTCTCCGGGGAGGTCTTGGCTCTGAGCTTGCCTGAGGAAATCACTTCCTTGAGGTAGTCTTCGAGTCCGGGCTCGATAATGTGAAGCTCTCCGGTGTTTGTTTTGTCTACTACTGATGGATTTATGTCAACACCGACAACGTCGACGTTGCCGTTGCGGGCTGCTATGATTGCGGTGGGCAGGCCGATGTAGCCGAGCCCCATAAAGCAAGCTTTCATTTCGAGATATGTTTTGTTATCAATACGGATATGACTTTGGTCATCTTCGCGAAGTTACGAAATTTTTTGTGTACAGCCAAGAAAATGGCCATCTAATTGCCTACAGGCCCGTTTTGTGGTTTGACGTCGTATTGACTGTCAGTGCTTTATAATTGTCAGGCGAACCGGTCACGATAAGGGCTTGCGCCCCTGCTTTCCGTAGCATTTCGACAGCTTGAGCCGAGGGGAGGGCCATCGCGGCCGTGGCCAGGGCGTCGGCGCGGCCGCAGTCGCTCCCCCGGAGGATGACGGTCGAGGCCAGGACGTCGCCCTGGAACGGCCGCCCCGTCGAGGGCGAGATTGTATGGCCGATTCTCCGGCCGTCGGGTCCGGTGCGGTAGTTGCGGTAGTTGCCGCTGCTGGCTATGGAGGTCAGCTCCGGGCCGAAGGGTCGGACGGTGAGTCCGCGGCGCTCGTCGGCGTCGGCCACGGGAGCCTCAATCTGGATGTGCCAGGCGCGTCCGCGGGGATTGAGGCCACGGAGCACTACTTCGCCGCCGATTTCCACCATGAAGTTCTCGACGCCGTTGCGCATCAGCACGCGGGCCACGCGCTCCACGCCGTAGCCTTTGGCTATGGCCGAAAAGTCGAAATGCGTCAGGGGATGTTTCTTCGTCAGGAGACCGTCGACGCCGATATGGCAGTCGCTTATGCCCACGAGCCTGAGAGCCGCGTCTATGGCCGAGTCCGAGGGCTCGGTGGCGGGGACGCCTCCGGGCCCGAAGCCCCAGAGCTCGACGAGGGGGCCGACCGTGGGGTCGAAGGCGCCCCCGGAGAGGGCGCTGACCTCCTGCGATGTGGCGAGCACCTCGGTGAAGTAGCTGTCGGCCCGCAGGCTTTTGCCCGAGTTGACGGCAGAGACGAGCGAGGTGGGGTTGAACATCGACAGCGAGCGGTCGACGCGCCCCATTTCCTCGAGAATGGAGTCGTTGAGGTCCGAGGGCGATTCGTAGGTGATGTGGAACATGGTTCCCCACACCGCGCCCGAGTACATCCTGTATTTATTTTCCCCGCAGCTTGCGAGTGTCAGGAAAAATGCCGATATTAGCAGTATGAAAAATTTTCGCATCCGTGAGTGTTTTGCCAAAATTACGAATTTTTTTGCAAACGAAAAAGCATTCCGGATTGTTTAAGCGTCAACCACATTAATTCCAACGATATGTCGAAATCATTTCTGTTTCTCGCCGATGGCTTCGAGGAAATCGAGGCTCTGGCCACCGTGGATGTCCTCCGCCGCGCCGGCATGGACGTCAAGACTGTATCTATAAGCGACAACAAGACCCTCACGGGCGCCAAGGGCATGGAGGTCCGCGCCGATCTTACCTTCAAGGAGGCGGACTTCGGCGGCTCCGACTGGCTGATTCTTCCCGGCGGGATGCCCGGTGCGGAGAATCTTCACACCTGCGCCCCCCTCAACGACCTCATCAAGGTCCACCACGGCCGTATCGCCTCCATCTGCGCCTCACCCTCGCTGGTACTCGGGCCTACCGGGGTTCTCCGCGGCCTGAAGGCCACATGCTATCCCGGAATGGAGCATGACCTCGTTGCCGGCGGCGGCATCTACGAGGCCGATGCCCGCGTGGTAGTCACCGACCGCATCATCACGGCCTGCGGACCCGGCGCCACATTCGAGTTCGCCCTCGCAATAGTCGAGGCAACCCTCGGCCGCGCGGTCGCCGAGCAAGTCAGTGAGGCGATGCTGATAAAGGACTGAACCCCTGTCTGAAAATAACACTCGTAAATCCACGAAGCGGGTGTGTCAAAATTCAAATTCACCCGTTCGGGGCGGACGCGCCATGGCGCGTCCCTACTGGCTTTCAACAAATTATGGAGGTGAAAATTCTTAGAATTCTCACCTCCATAGAATTTTGATACATCTCCTTCGATAGTTGATTCCGCAGTTTTGCGACACCAGTAAGTTTCTGGAATACGGTAAATTATTCCGAAATTTTGCAGTACGCTTATTCGTTTTCGAAAAGGCTTCGGATTTCTTTGTCGAAGTCGGAATCAATCTGCTGTGTAGGATTGAAAAGGTCGTACTCTTCTTCGGCTTTCGTTTTTGCTTCGGAAGCGCTTATGGAGCCTTTGTCGGGAAGGATGCTGTAGTCATTGAATGACAGGAATTTGTTTATGCTGGCGGCAAATTGTTCCATATTGAAAACATTGCCTCTTTCAATCTGTCCCTCAATATAGTCAAAATACGATGAGACAGTCCTTTCCAGCGAGCGTATCTCCTTCTCGGAAAGGTAATTTTTAGCTATTGACACATCCGATTTCAGAATTCGTCCGTCTGGAGCGAGTTTCCAGGTTGAAAGACCCATATTGGGTTTTGTGTGGTCTGCTCCGGCATGGATAATTTCAGCGGCGGTATGGCCGGTGATGGCATAATGAAACCGATTCTGCACCATGGCATAAAAGTCCTTGGTTGTAGGGGACAGGCGGTCGTAATCAATGCTGCACTCTGCGTAGATGTCCGTAATCTGTTGCCAGATGCGTCTTTCGCTGGCTCTTATCGAGCGGACGCGTTCAAGAAGTTCACGGAAGAAATCCTTGCCGAAAACGGTTGACCCCTGCTTGAGTCTGTTGTCATCAAGAACGAATCCTTTGCGGATAAATTCATTAAGGACCCGAGTTGCCCACTGGCGGAAAAGGGTGGCCTGACGGCTGTTTACGCGATATCCTACGCTGATTATTACATCAAGGTTGTAGTAGATGCGTTCGCGTTCAACTTGACGTTTCCCTTCAGTCTGAACTGTTCGAAAATTTCGAATAGTTGCCTCCTCTGATAACTCGTTTGACGTAAATATTTCTTTGAGGTGGTAGTTTATTGTGTTTACTTCCACGCCAAAGAGTTGCGCCATACCCTTTTGCGTGAGCCAGATGGTTTCGTCCTCTACGAATGCCTGTATCGTTCCCTCGCGTTCGGGAAGATTGTATAATACAAATTGGATGTCTGCCATAATGTGGTGTAATTGAGGGGTACGGTTTTGATAAATGAGCAATACAAAAGTACATAAAAAATCGATTTCTACAAAAATCCCACCCCGTGGGCGGAAGGCCGCGGAGTGGGACAGTAGGTTCAGGGAGTGGGATTTAGAACTTAACCTTGGAGGTCTTGTTGCCCTGGCGCTTGATGAAGATGCCGTGGGCCGGGTTGTCTACGCGGATGCCCTGGAGGTTGAAGTACTCGACGGGAGCGTCGGCGTCCTCAGCCTCGACGGCGTCGATGCCGGAGGTCTGGAGGGCAAGAGCCTCGATTCTGAAGTTCTTGACGTAGATGTAGTAGAGGTCGGCTGCCGAGCTTGCGTGGATGCCGAGGCAATATTCATTGGAGGCGTCGCGAGCTTCTGCGGCAGGAAGGTCAACGCTTGCAGTGAGGGTCTTGAAGTCGCTGTTCGACATGAAGGAAGCCTCTTCCATTACTTTGACGGTCATGGCTTCGATGGTCTGTTCATGGCCGAGGAATGCTTCGAAGCTCTCTGCGCCACTGCCGGTGCGAACGTCAAAGGAAACCTGAACCTTGGTAGCGTCTCCGAAGTTCACAAGGGGGAGCATCAACCAGTCGTCGGCCTGATTATCACGATGGTATGTGTACTTTATGCTGCCATATGAAGAGTTGTAGCTCCATACACCCATTGTGCCTGATTCGGTTGCATCACCGGCTACGTCGATGGTCTTGCACTCGGTGAAGGAATCTTCGGTGACGGTAAAGGTGTAGGGAAGCTGACCAGTGGCTATGTCTGTTGCGGTTACGGTTTCGGTGACGGTTTCGCCGGTGTTTTCGCCGAGGACGAGGCGGAAGCCTATGGTGTGGTCGCCGGCCGTGAGGGAGAGGGCCACTGGCACGTCGGCGCCCGGAGCGCAGTCAGCCTTTGTCTCGACGAGCTCGTCGTCAACAAGGATTTCGAGCGACATGTTGGCGGTGAGGGGATTGTCGGAAGCGTCGACAGTAGGCATGCCGATGGTTGCGGTGTAGCTGCGGTATTCCATCTTGCTGTCCTTGATTACGGGAGCGGCGGGGATTATCTCGGGGAAGTCAGCGTCCTCGATCTTGATGCTCTTCACGTAGAGACGATTCTGGTCGGCCTGGCTGGTTGCATGGAAGCCGAGGCAAATCTGGCTCATCTCAGCAGGAATGTTGACCTTAGCCGAAAATACGGTGTAATCGTTGTAGCGGATGTCTTCCTCCTTGAGTACGGGTATGGTCATACCGGCTACGGTGCGGGCATCGCCGAGCTTGACTTCGAAGCTCTCGGGATATTGGGTGCCTCCGGTCTTGACGGAAACGGACACTTTTACACGACGGGAGGTGCCGAGGTCGACCATGGGGAAGATCATCCAGTCGTCGGCGGCGTTGTCGCTGTGGTACTGGTATATAAAGGCTGCGTCGGAGAATGTCCATTTGCCGTTGCTGCCGTATGTGTCGCCATCGTTTGCCACGTCGACCACCACGAGTTGCTTGAAGGCATCCGCGGAGGCTGTCATCTCGTAGGGGAGGGGGAAGGAAGGCTCGGTGGCGGTTACGGCGTCGGAGATTTCCTCGCTGAGCTCGTCGCCGAGTTTTGCCTGGAAGCTGACGGTGTGCTGTCCGGCGGAGAGGTTGTACTCGAAGGTGGTCTCTTCGCCGGCCTCGAGGGCCGTCTTGGTGTCGACGGTGGTGCCGTCGACCTTGCAGAGAAGGCGGAGGTAGCCGGAGAGGGCATTGCCTTCGGTGTCGAGCGAGGGCATCTTCACGGTGGCGCTGTATGCGAGGCCGTCAAGGGTGGAGCCTACGAGCACGGGGGCTGCGGGGATGATTACGGGAGCCTCGATGGTGAACTTTGTGCTCACAGGCGCGCTCTCGACTCCGTTGAGCACGGCTACGAATGAGGCGGTGTGCTCGCCGACAGCCGAGATGGCGTAGGAGAAGTTGAGCGATTCGCCGGGTTCACCGGATTTGGAATCGACCTGCGTGTCGTCCATGAGCATGCGGAGTTCGACGGAGCCGGAGAGGGCGTTGCCCTTGGTGTCCTTGTCGGGCACGCCAACGGAGGCGGTGAAGGTGTCGTTTGCGAAGGCGGACTCGGCAATGTCGGGAGCGGCGGGGACAATCTGAGTCTCCTCGGAGCCGGCAACCGTAATCTTGATGTCCTTGACGTAGACACAGTATTTGTACGCGGGGCTTGTTACGTGGAAGCCGAGATGCCACTCGGTGTTGCCGTCCTCGGGTACGTCGATTTCTGCGGAGAGCTCGCCGTAGGAGGTCTGGGTGAATGCGGATTTAGCCAACACGGGAACGGTCATTGCGGCGGCAGTCGCGGAGTGTCCGAGTTTAACCTCGAAGTCTTCCTTGTCGGAATGGGTTCTGATCTGGAAGGAAACCTTTACCTTCTTGGCTGTGCCGAAGTCGACGGCAGGAAGAATCAGCCAGTCGTCGGCCTGGTTGACATCGCTGTAGGTGTACTTGAAGGCATCGGTGGGGTAGCCTGCGTAGAACCAAACGGCTTTGGGGTCGCCGGAATGGTCTTTGGCCTTGTCGCCGTTCTCGTCAAGTACTGTGCACTTTTCGAGGTTCTCCTGCGACGCGGCGAAGGAGAACGGGAGGGAATAGTCTGCCGCGGATAGGCTCATGGCGGAGGCGAGAGCCGCTGCGGCAAGAAGAGTAAATTTCTTCATAGGCCTGGAATTGAGTGAATGGTGAATAGAAAAGGTCCGGAGACCGGCTAAGTCTCCGGACCTATGAATTTGGTTTTGAGATGCTTAGAGAACGATTTTGGCAGTGGAGCCGCCGGCCTTGACGATGTAGACTCCGCGCTCGAGGGCGATGGGAGCGTCGGCGGGGCCGTTATAGACCTGCTGGCCTGCGATGTTGAAGACCTGTGCGGGGCCTTCGGCTCCGGAGATGGTAATCCGGCCGTTGCGTGCGGCAATCTGAACCTTGGATGCGGGGGCTTCGATTTCGTCGATTCCTGAGAATCCGCCGATTACGTGGCGGGGAGAGGAGTAGGCGTAGTTGGTGAAGCGTATTGTGGTGACGTCGCGGTAGTCGTCGTGTTCGAGCCAGAGGGGGCGGATTTCGTATGCGTAGGTGTAGTCGTCGGGGGTGTCGGCGGAGGTGTCGATGGTGAAGGTGTTGCCCTTCACTTCGTTGATAGCGGCGCCGTAGTCGACCATGTCGCCGGGCTGGAGGTCGATGGAAACTTTGATGTCATCGACCCAGAAAGCGCTGTAACCGGAGCCGTAGAAGACGAGACGGGTGCGGGAGCGGTCGATGCCCTGCACTTCCTCAATCTGGTCGGGGTCGGTGTAGTCGGCGGGATCGGGGAAGACGAGGGTCTCGGACTTTGTTGCCCAGGAGGTGTTGGCAAGGTCGGTGTAGTGCTTGTCGTTGTTGTAGATGGGCTTGTAGTCGATGTTGCGGGGGTCGTACCAGTTGGTGTTCCATGCATAGAGGGCGAATCCGCCGGTCACGCTTGTGGCCTCGTTGGCGAGCTTGGCTTCGACCTTGAGTGCGGGATTAGCCACGCGGGAGAGGTCGTAGTCGGGGGAAACGAGGTATGAGCCGCCGAAGATGTCGGCGTTGTCGCTACCGGAGAAGTACTGGAAAGCGTTGACGCCCATTGCGCCCTGCATGTACAAGGGGAACTTGACCCACCATCCGGGGCAGTCGGGAATAAAGTCCCAGATAGCACCGCGTGTCTGATGCTTTTTCATCGTGCCGGTGGACTCGATGTCATCGAAGGATGTCTGAGCGAGGACGAAGTTCTCGGCCTTGGATGCCTTGTGCATCTTGTAGACGATTACCTGAAAGAGGTCTGCGCGGAATTCGGAGTCGTCGTAAGACCAGGAGACAGTCACGCCGTCTTTGCCGACGGTCTCTTCGGTGACAACGGGCGAGGGGGACCATGCTACGGCGTGAGCGCCGAGGATTCCGCCGAGGACGAGCGATGAAGCGAGTAAGAGTTTTCTCATTCTGAAATGTTGATTGGTGATATAAATCGATTGTAAGAATATGCAAAAGTAATTAGGGATATTCAGAAAATATCCAACTAATTGTTTGCCAGAGTCATAGATA